>JBQDBM010000004.1:0-130592 GCA_052090925.1 Leucobacter sp.
CTCCGCGAAACGCTCACTCCTGAGCTCGTCGGCTCCGACGTCACCGTCTCCCAGCCAGAAGATGCACAGGTGCGCATCGAGCTCACCTCACCCAATCGGCAACTTTTGTGGCACCTCTCGAACCGCCCTGGCCTGATTCTGCAAGAAGATGCGGACAATGATCTCGCGACGTCAGCGAACGGCACTGGCCCCTACGCCGTTGACGACTGGAACGCTGGCGAAAGCGTCTCACTCACCGCAAACGATGAGTACTGGGGCCCAGCTGCCACCCTTGACACCGTCACATTTCGCTTCATCTCAGATGGACGAGCTGCGGTGACGGCACTGCACAACGGCGAACTCGACGTGCACACGGCCCTTTTGCCCTCATTTCGCCCGGAGTTCACGAATAGTAATGAGTTCACCATGGTCCGCGCAAGAGGCACGGATGTCTTCACACTGGCGTTTAACTCCGCCTACGAACCTCTGAACGATCCACGGGTCCGCACCGCACTCAGTCTCGCGATCAACTCTGACCCGATCATCGAAGCACAAAACGGTGACGGGCAGCCCCTGGGCGGCCCCATCACCGAGCTCGAGCCCGGATACGAAGACCTTACGGGCATCAAGTCCTACAACCCGGACGCCGCAAGAGAGCTGCTCGCTGAGGCCGAGCAACCAAATCTGAGCCTCACACTGACGACCCCGAATATGTACGATCAGGCCGCGCTCGACCTCATCACGAGCCAGCTGAAAGACGTCGGCGTCGCTGTCAAGGTCAAACCGGTGGAGTTTGTGACGTGGCTCGAAGAAGTTCACACGAACCACGATTACCAACTGAGTTACGTCGACCAGGCCCGGGCCCGAGATTTCGGCAATTACGCGGACCCCGAGTACTACTTCGGGTATGACAACGCTCGCGTGCAAGCGCTCTATGCGGAGTCGCTCGCGGCGCCGACCGCCGAGGACGAGAAGCGACTCCTCGCTGACGCCGCACGACAGGTTGCGGAGGATGCGCCTGCGAAATGGCTCTACAACTACACCCCAACGAATGTGGTGGGGAACCATGTCGAGGGCTTCCCCGACGCGAACACGAATTCGCGGATCAACCTCGAGGGCGTGCGAATTCCGTAGCGTTTACTCGGTGTGGAGCTCGCGAAGCCCGTTCATCACGGCCTCCCGGAGCGACGGTGGTGCAGGGGCCGCGCAAGCACGCCGCACGGCCTCGGTGAGACGGTGAAACACCTGCTCCTCGTCACGACAGTCCTCGCAGTTCGCGAGGTGTTCCCGGATCGGGGCTGAGTCTGCCGCGCACAGTTCACCGCGGATAACCTCTTCAAGGTTTGCTCTCGCCTTTTCGCATCCGCAATCACTCATTGCGCCGTTCCTTTCGTTCCTCGGCTGCCGCGCTCACGAGCCTGCTCAGCGTGGGGGCCAAAGCCCTGTTCGCCGGCGTACTCCCCGAGCACCTTACGCAGTCGTGCCCGGCCGCGATGCAGCCGACTCATCACCGTTCCGATGGGTACTTCCACAATGTCGGCGATCTCTTGATAGCTAAACCCCTCGACGTCCGCGAGATAGACGGCCATGCGAAAATCTTCGGGCAGACCATTCAAGGCCTCAGTGACATACGTGTCAGGCGCACGGTCAATCGCCTCTGCCTCTGCCGAACGCGACACCATCGCGGTCGTGGATTCGGCCCCGCCCATCTGCCAGTCTTCTAACTCGTCGACAGCCCCGAGGTAGGGTTCGCGCTGCCGCTTCCGATACCCATTAATGTAGGTGTTCGTCATGATGCGGTACAGCCACGCCTTGAGGTTGGTGCCCTCCGCAAACGAGGAGAACGCTGAATAGGCTTTCAGGAATGTCTCCTGTACCAGGTCTTGCGCGTCTTGCGGGTTGCGCGTCATCTTCATCGCCGCCCCGTAGAGCTGATCGAGGAGAGGCAGGGCGTCGCGTGAGAAGCGTGCCTCCAGGCCGGATGCGGTGGTGTCGTTCAAAGAGCGGGTCACAGTCAACAATCCTAGGGGCTCCGCGACCAGCGGTCTCTCTTTCAAAATCAGCACCGCTGTCACCCACTCTCCGCTCACCGATTGTCTGGCTAATACAACCGACCAAGGATGCACAATATTCCCGGGCTAGACTGGGCAGCGATGCTCATCGGAAAAATGAACCCAGGTAAAGACGGCGACGAGGTGCGCGGAGGTGAGGCGGAGCCTGACATTCAGCCCCTCTGGGATGCACCCTCTGCGCCCCGCCCGCTCAGTGCGCGCGTGCCACTGCCGGGCTCCAAATCGTTGACCGGCCGTGAGCTCATACTGGCTGCGCTCGCCGATGGTCCTGGGACGCTGCGTGCACCCCTGTACTCGCGCGACACTGACCTGATGGTTGATGCACTCCGTGCGCTCGGTACAACATTTGAGAAGCTCCCGGGCGGGGGGCGGTTTGGGCAAGACCTCCGGATCATCCCGACCGACGAACTCACCGGGTCGACCTCGATCGCGTGCGGGCTCGCTGGCACCGTCATGCGTTTTGTTCCTTCGGTTGCGGCCCTCGCGCTTGGCCCCGTCGCTTTTGATGGCGACCCATACGCCCGCAAGCGTCCCATGCGCGCGATCCTCGACGCGCTCCGAGATCTCGGCGCCGATATTGCAGACGAGGGGCGCGGGGCGCTTCCGTTTACTGTGCATGGCTCAGGATCGCTCCGTGGCGGTCGAGTCGAGGTGGATGCGTCCCTGTCGAGCCAATTCGTGTCCGGGCTCCTCCTCTCGGCTCCCCACTTTACTGAGGGCGTGCACGTCGTCCACATTGGCGACCGAGTGCCGAGCATTCCACACATTGAGATGACGATGGCCGCGCTCCGAGCGAGGGGTGTGGAAGTCGACTCTCCAGCGGAGAACGAGTGGCGGGTCGCACCAGGCGCGATCGGTGCTCTGGACCTCACCATCGAGCCGGATCTCTCGAATGCGGCCCCGTTCCTGGCCGCCGCGCTCTCCGCAGGTGGAAGCGTCACCGTACCCGGCTGGCCTGAGCACACTACGCAGGTGGGTGACCAGCTGCGCCGCCTCCTCCCCGAGTTTGGCGCGGAGGTTACCCACAACGAAGACGGGTCGCTCACCGTGTCGAGTGACGGGAACATCCGCGGAGTGCAGCTCCACGTGCCCGAGGCTGGCGAGCTCTCCCCCACTCTCGTGGGCCTTGCGGCGCTCGCCGACGGGCCGAGTGAGATCACGGGTATCGGGCACATCCGTCACCATGAGACGGACAGGATCGCGGGTCTCGTACGCGAGATCAATGGCCTGGGCGGTAACGCACGTGAGCTCGAGGACGGCATCGCGATCGCCCCGGCACCCCTGCATGCCGGCGAGTGGAAAAGCTACGCCGACCACCGCATGGCCACCACGGGTGCGGTCATCGGGCTCCGAGTACCCGGCGTGCAGG
Source organism: Leucobacter sp. (assembly GCA_052090925.1). Classification (GTDB taxonomy): domain Bacteria; phylum Actinomycetota; class Actinomycetes; order Actinomycetales; family Microbacteriaceae; genus Leucobacter. Next base: position 3,421 of record JBQDBM010000004.1, read on the forward strand.
TCGAGGACATCGAGTCAACGTCGAAAACCATGCCCGAGTTCACTCATATGTGGAACAGCATGCTCGGCATCGACACACCGGGTGGACCCCACAATGACAATCAAGGGTCCGCTGCGGGGGGTCAGTTCTTCATCGACCTCCCGGGCACCTCCGGCAGCCCCACCATCTGAGCATGAGCTGGCTCAGCTTCGACGACGGCGATGGTGGCGTCGGTGATGGCCTCGAATACGACGAAGAGGACCCGTTCGATAAGTACGGGGAACTCTCTGTGCGCGAACGACCGAACCCCAAAGCGAACAGGCCTCGCACGAAGCGCCGACCAGAACACAGTGATGCGGTCACCGGCATGGTCACCGGGGTGGACCGCGGCCGCTACACCGCGCGCGTCACCGACGGTACGCCACGTACGGTCACTGCGGCGCGTGCACGCGAGTTACGGCGCACCTCAATCGTCACGGGCGACCGTGTGCAACTCGTGGGCGACACGACTGGCTCCGAGGGGTCTCTCGCCCGCATCGTGAGTATTGAGAATCGGCGGACGCTGCTGAGGCGCAGCGCCGACGACTCCGACCGTGTTGAGCGGGTCATGGTGGCGAATGCTGACCAAATGTTCATCGTGGTCGCGGCTGCGAACCCCGAACCGCGAGTCCGACTCGTCGACCGATACCTCGTCGCAGCCTACGATGCTGGGCTGCGACCGATCCTGTGCATCACGAAGTGTGATTTGGCGGACCCCGAGCCGTTCCTCGCTCACTTCAGTGCGCTCGAGGTGCCCGTGTTTCGTTCGTCGCCGAGCGACGAGCCGCTCTCCGGCATTCGCTCAATCCTTGCGGGGAACACCACTGTCTTTGTTGGCCACTCTGGGGTCGGCAAGTCAACGCTCATCAACGCGCTCGTTCCCGACGCGCTGCGGGCCACCGGGCACGTGAACGAGGTGACCGGCCGCGGGCGGCACACGTCGTCCTCCTCGGTGGCATTGAGGGTCGAAACCGCCGGTGACGCTGCCGAAGACCACGGATGGGTGATCGACACCCCGGGTGTGCGCTCATTCGGGCTCGGACACGTGACCAGCGAGGGGATCCTGCGTGGTTTTACTGACCTCACGGTGATTATTGACCTCTGCCCGCGCGGCTGCAGTCATCAGGAAGATGCACCCGACTGTGAGCTCGACGCCGCGATCGAGGATGGGCGCCTCGATGCGCGCGGTGCCCAGCGTGTCGATTCGCTTCGCCGACTCCTCAAGTAGGCGAAGCGAATCCACGGCACTCGCTAGAGCGCGTCGATGATCCTATTGAGAGCCGCTGACGGACGCATCACGGACGCGACACGGGCCGCATCGGGCCTGAAGTAGCCGCCAATGTCGGCTGCCTTGCCCTGCACCGCGAGCAGTTCCGCAATGATGATGTCTTCGTGAGCACCAAGAGCCTCAGCCACCGGCGCAAACACCGCCGCAAGCTCTGCGTTCTCGCTCTGGTTCGCGAGCTCCTGCGCCCAGTAGAGCGCGAGGTAGAAGTGGCTGCCTCGGTTATCGACCGTACCGAGCTTGCGGCCGGGTGAACGGTCGTTCTCGAGGAACGTGCCCGTCGCACGGTCGAGGGTGTCGGCCAGCACCTGTGCCTGAGCATTATTCGTTGAGGTCGCCAGGTGCTCGAGTGAGGCGGCCAACGCGAAGAACTCTCCGAGGGAGTCCCAGCGCAAGTAGTCGTCCTCAATCAGCTGCTGCACGTGCTTCGGTGCAGACCCGCCAGCACCGGTCTCAAAGAGACCTCCGCCTGCAAGCAGCGGAACGATCGAGAGCATCTTGGCGCTCGTACCCACCTCAAGAATCGGGAACAGGTCAGTGAGATAATCACGCAGCACGTTGCCTGTGACGGAGATTGTATCTTCGCCCCGGCGGAGGCGCTCCAGCGTGTAGCGAGTCGCTTCCGTTGGGGGCAGGATCTGGATGGACAGGCCCTCGGTGTCGTGGTCGCCCAGGTACTGGTCGACCTTTGCGATCAGTTTCGCATCGTGCGCGCGATCCTTGTTGAGCCAGAACACCGCTGGAGCGCCCGTGGCGCGAGCACGCGTGACGGCGAGCTTCACCCAATCGCGGATCGGGATATCTTTGGTTTGGGTGGCGCGCCAGATATCGCCGGTCTGCACCTCGTGCGTGAGCAGCACCTCACCCGCACTGTTCACTACGTCGACACGGCCGGGAGCCGCGATCTCGAACGTCTTGTCGTGGCTGCCGTATTCCTCAGCTGCCTGAGCCATCAGCCCCACGTTCGGCACCGTGCCAATGGTGGCAGGGTCGAGCGGACCGTTGGCGATCGAGTCTTCGATCGTCGCCTGGTAGACGCCGGCATAAGATGAGTCGGGAATGACCGCGATGGTCTCGGCCTCTCCACCGTCGACCCCCCACATTTTGCCGCCGTTGCGCACGAGCGCGGGCATCGAGGCGTCGACAATCACGTCGGAGGGGACGTGCAGGTTGGTGATGCCCTTGTCACTATTCACGTAGGCGAGTCGAGGGCCGTTCTCGAGTGCCTGCTGGATCTCCGCGGCGATAGCCTCGCCACCCACGACATTTTCGAGGCCAGCGAGGATCGACCCGATGCCATCATCGGGGGTCAGACCCGCAGCCTCAAGTGCCTCGCCGTGCCTAGCGAAGACACCTGTGAAGAATGCCTTGACCGCATGTCCGAAGAGGATCGGGTCACTCACTTTCATCATGGTCGCTTTGAGGTGGAGCGAGTACAGCACATCGTCGGCGCGTGCCGCTTCGAGCGTTCCCGCCAAGAACTCGTCAAGTGCCGCCGCTGACATGAACGTCGCGTCGACAACCTCTCCGTCGAGTACGGGCAGGCTCTCTTTCAGCACGGTCACGGCGCCATCGGCCGCGGTGAAACGAATGGAGAGTGTGTCTGCCTGCGGCATGACCACTGACTGCTCATTCGAGAAGAAGTCGTCGTGCCCCATGGTGACAACGCGGGTTTTCGACCCGTTCGCAAACGGCTTATTGATGTGTGGGTGCTTGCGTGCGTAGTTTTTCACCGAAAGCGGTGCGCGCCGGTCGCTATTGCCCTGACGAAGCACCGGGTTCACGGCCGAACCTTTGATGCGGTCGTAGCGAGCCTGTGTCTCCTGCTCGTCTCCATTCTTCGGCTCGTCCGGATAGTTCGGCACGTCAAAGCCCTGCTGCTGCAGTTCTACAATTGCCGCTTTCAGCTGCGGGATGGAAGCAGAGATATTGGGGAGCTTGATGATGTTCGACTCGGGTGTCTTTGCGATCTCGCCGAGCTCCGCGAGAGCATCTTGAGTGCGCTGGTCCTCACGAAGTTGTTCTGGGAACATGGCGAGAATTCGCCCGGCAAGCGAGATGTCGCGGGTCTCAAAAGCAACCCCCGCAACGCCCGCAAATGCGCGCACGATTGGGAGCAGCGAGGCGGTCGCAAGCGCGGGTGCCTCATCGGTATGGGTGTAGATGATAGTTGAGTCGTTCACGTTCGGAAATCTCCCGTCATTTGGCGGCGCGGAATACCCACTCAGTCTACGGGATCTCACGAAGTATCTCGACATCAAGATATTTTTGCTGAGTGCACATCCACCTATCGGAGATATGGTGGGCCCATGACTGATCGCGTAGAACTCGAACCCGGCACCCCCGCCCCCACATTTGCCCTGAGCGACCAAAACGGCGCCACCGTCGATCTCGCTGCGTTACGCGGCGAGCGAGTGATCCTCTTCTTCTACCCCGCCGCAATGACCCCCGGCTGCACCACCGAGGCGTGTGACTTCCGTGACTCAGTTGAGCCGCTCAAAGCTGCCGGGATCCGCGTGCTCGGCATCTCACACGACACCCCCGAAAAGCAGAAGCAGTTTGCCGAGCGTGACAAGCTGACCTATCCACTGCTCAGCGATCCTGACCACGCCACCCATGTTGCTTACGGCGCATACGGAAAGAAAAACAGCTACGGCCGGATCCTCAGCGGCGTCATTCGCTCAACCTTTGTGATTGACGCAGACGGCAATATCGAGCACGCCCTCTACAACGTGAAAGCAACGGGTCACGTCGCGCGCGTGCGCAAACTCCTCGACGTGTAACCCAATGACTTAACACATGCCTCAACGGGAATCTTCCCGTGTCGCTATACCTCATCTGGAATAGGATCTTCCGCAGGTTGCGCCAGAACCGCCGAGAAGAATCCGAGGAGCGCGAGCACCACCAGTATCCATCCGAGCAGCGGAGCGTCAAAGATGCCCTGCAGGATGCCTGTGCCCGCAGCAAAAAGCAGCACGTGAATCGTCAGAGCGGAGCCGCGCGACCACCCCGCACGCTTAACGAGCGCTCCCCCGAGCGTGAGGCACACCCAGGCCCACGCGAGCACGGTCGCCACCAGCAACACGACGCGCTGGAGCATCGGTTCATCCAATGCTGCGAAGAAACCCCCGATCACTACCCACAACACCGCAACCCCACCGATGGCCTCAGCAATGAGGACGAGCGAGAGCGCGCTCCAGCCGATTCGCGAGCGAAGCGGCACGTTGGGTTTCGACTGCATGAAGCATTCCCTTCCAAAGAGTTTCATCTTGGCTATTGATTTGCATCTGTATCCATGACACTATATATTCCGTCGAGTTTCGCGCACACCGACGTGAGCATTCTCAGCCACGTTAAGGAGACGGCGCGAGATCAGGCTACTGCCATGGGTCTTCGTGTGCGTCATTTGTGCACTATTGGAGGACAATGATGGATTGGCGCGAGCAGGCTGCTTGCCTAACGGTAGACCCCGAACTGTTTTTCCCGGTTGGGAACACTGGGCCGGCAGTTGACCAGATTGAGCGGGCAAAATCGGTGTGTGCACGATGCACCGTGACGGAGATGTGCTTGCAGTACGCCATGGACACCAACCAGGACTCTGGTGTCTGGGGAGGCCTTTCAGAGGATGAGCGCCGCGCACTCAAGCGTCGCGCCGCACGCGCACGCCGCGCCTCCTAAAGACCAACGAAGCGCAAGTAGAAAAAGACCCGGGCCGCGGCTCGGGTCTTTTTCTTTTCAGCGTGTATCGCTCGCCCGGTTAGTCGGTACCCGTATCGAACGCGGCCGACAAGCCGAGCACATCTGCATCTTCGTCAATGCCGGTGACCGCATCCGCGATCTTCTCAGCTCCGCCACTCTCAAGTTCGCCCACCAGGTCGGCGGTTGCTCCGCCGACAAGCCCCAGACGCGCGTACTGCTCAAGTCGCTGACGTGAATCAGCAATGTCGAGGTTTCGCATGGTCAGCTGACCGATGCGATCCTGTGGCCCAAATGCCGCGCCGACCGTACGCTCCATAGAGAGCTTCTCGGGGTGGTAGCTCAGGTTCGGCCCGGTGGTGTTCAAGATGGTGTAGTCGTCGCCGCGCCGCAGACGCAGGGTCACTTCCCCAGTGATTGCCGATCCGACCCAGCGCTGCAGAGCTTCGCGGAGCATCAGCGACTCTGGATCAAGCCAGCGGCCCTCGTACATGAGACGACCCAGCTTGCGACCGTCCGTGTGGTACGACGCGAGCGTGTTCTCGTTGTGAATCGCGTTCACCAGACGTTCGTACGTGATGTGCAGCAGCGCCATCCCTGGCGCCTCGTAGATTCCGCGCGATTTTGCCTCGATGATGCGGTTCTCGATTTGGTCGGACACGCCGAGCCCGTGGCGGCCACCGATGGTGTTTGCTTCGAATACCAGCGCGACTGGGTCGTCGTACTCGATCCCGTTGATCGCGACGGGACGGCCCGCCTCGAAGCGCACCGACACCTCTTCGGTTTCCACGTCAACATCATCGCGCCAGGCCGGCACACCCATGATGGGCTCGATCAAGTCGAGGCCCGTGTCCAAGAACTCGAGCTTCTTCGCCTCGTGCGTCGCGCCCCAGATGTTCGCATCTGTGGAGTACGCCTTTTCTGCCGAGTCGCGGTAGGGGTAACCACGCTCGATAAGCCACTCGCTCATCTCTTGACGTCCACCAAGTTCCGTGACGAAGTCTGCGTCGAGCCATGGCTTGTAGATCCGCAGTGCCGGGTTGGCCATGAGACCGTAGCGGTAGAAGCGCTCGATGTCATTGCCCTTATAGGTTGAGCCGTCGCCCCAAATGTCGACGCCGTCCTCCTTCATCGCGCGCACGAGCAGCGTGCCGGTTACCGCGCGGCCCAGAGGCGTGGTGTTGAAGTAGGTCTTGCCACCGGAACGCACATTGAATGCGCCGCACTGCAGCGCTGCGAAACCCTCTTCGACGAGCGGGCGCTTGGCATCGACGTGACGGGCGATCTTGGCACCGTAGTCTTTGGCGCGTTCAGCTACGCCATCAATGTCAGGCTCGTCGTACTGACCAATATCGGCCGTGTAGGTGCAGGGGATGGCACCTTTTTCGTGCATCCAAGCCACCGCACACGAGGTATCGAGGCCGCCGGAGAAAGCGATGCCGACGTGCTCGCCCACTGGAAGAGAAGAAAGAACTTTGGACATGCTCACCATTCTAGAGCCCGCCGCGGGCGCTCCGAACCACGTCGAGGTACGCGAACATCCCCAACTGTGAAAAACACGACTTCTGGAGGATCAAATTCCCGATATCGGTCCTCCGGAAGTCGTGTTCTCCGCAGGAACTCAGGTCCCGAGTCAGAAATGATGCGGCAGGATCGCCTAGCGCCGATCGAATGTGAACGGGTCGGGCCCAAGCGCGCGATCCTCATTCAAACCGTCGATGGCCGCCAGTTCATCAGCGCTGAGCTCAAAACCATACACGTTCGCATTCTCGACCATCCGCGCGCGGTTCCGAGACTTCGGGAAGACGATGCGCCCCTGCTCAAGGTGCCACCGAATGATTATCTGCGCGGGTGTCTTGCCGTGTGCCTCGGCTGCCGAAACAACCTCCGGACTCTCAAACAGCTCGGTGTTCCCTCGCGCAAGTGGCGCCCACGCCTCTATCGCAATGCCGTGCTGCTGACAGTACGTGACGAGTTCGCGGCGCTGGTGTAACGGGTGCAGCTCAATCTGATTGACCGAGGGCACTACGCCGGTCTCGTCGATCAACTGCTGTAGGTGCGGGATCTCGAAGTTCGACACGCCAATTGAGGCGGCTTTGCCTGAACCCAAGATCTCGACAAGCGAGCGCCACGCCCCAACAGCCTCGCCAAACATGGGCTGCGGCCAATGGATGAGGTAGAGGTCGACATAGTCGAGTCCGAGCTGTTGGAGGCTCTTTTCAAACGCAGCGTGCGGATCTGGCTGGTCGGTGTTCCACAGCTTTGTGGTGATGAACAGCTCTTCGCGCGGAATCCCGCTCGCTTGAATAGCCCGGCCGATCTCGCGCTCGTTCTCGTAGAGCGTCGCAGTGTCAATGTGCCGGTACCCCACTTCGAGCGCTTCGGCTGCAACGCGCTCGGCTTCACCGGCTTTCACCTTGTAGGCCCCAAAACCGAGCTGCGGGATCTTCGTCCCGTCGTTCAGTTCAATCAGTGGCGTCTCAATTGCGGGCATCGTTGGTTCCTCACGATTCACGGCTGCCGAGGCAGAGGCTATACAAGCCATAGTGTAGGCACAGCTTTGGGCTTCAAAACAATCTCGTCGCAGTTTCGGCTCATTCCCCAGGCATTCACCGGAATAATGGAGGGGACATGTCTAATTTTTTGAGCGCGCAGATCGAGTACCCACCTGAGCTCCCAGTCAGCAACAAGCGGGCCGAAATTGCCGACGTGATTCGCGACCATCAGGTCGTGATTGTTGCGGGAGAGACCGGGTCGGGCAAAACGACGCAGCTTCCGAAGATCGCACTCGGGCTCGGCCGGCAGCGGATCGCGCACACACAGCCTCGCAGGATCGCCGCACGTACGATCGCTGAGCGCATCGCCGAAGAATTGGGAACGGAACTCGGCGGACTCGTCGGCTACCAGGTGCGCTTTACCGACCGCGTGTCCGCAGATACCAGGATCCGCCTGATGACCGACGGCATCCTGCTGAACGCGATTCACCGCGACCGTGACCTCAGCGCGTATGACACGATCATTATCGATGAGGCGCACGAGCGCAGCCTCAACATTGATTTCTTGCTGGGCTACCTGAAGACGCTGCTTCCCCGCCGCCCAGATCTCCGCGTCATCATTACCAGTGCGACAATCGACCCTGAGTCGTTCGCAAAACACTTCGCCGATGTTCGCACCGGCGAGCCAGCCCCCATCGTCGAGGTGTCGGGTCGCACCTACCCTGTTGAGGTCCGGTACCGTCCGCTCACCCCAGAGCCGGAACCCGAGGTGGAAACAGAACGCGGTCGGGAGCGCAGGCCCTCTCCGAAAGCTGAGCCCGAGCGCGACCTGTTCGACGCCATCGGCGACGCTGTGGATGAACTCGCACGCGAGGAGCCCGGCGACGTGCTCGTCTTCTTGAGTGGTGAGGCCGAAATCCGCGACGCCGCCGACGCGCTCAACGGTCGCCTCGGAAGAAACCCCGCAAAGCCCCTTGAAATCCTGCCCCTCTACGGACGCCTGAGTGCCGCCGAGCAGCACCGAGTGTTTACTCGTGGAAAGGCCGGCGCACGGCGTATCGTGCTCGCAACGAATGTTGCAGAGACGAGCCTCACCGTGCCCGGCATCCGCTACGTCATCGATGCGGGCACCGCGCGTATCTCCCGCTACAGCGCTCGAAGCAAGGTGCAGCGGCTCCCGATCGAAGCCGTCTCGCAGGCGAGCGCCAACCAGCGCTCTGGTCGCTCGGGTCGCACGAGCCCGGGCATCGCGATCAGGCTGTACTCGGAGGAAGATTTCGAGGGACGCCCAGAGTTCACCGAGCCCGAAGTACGGCGCACCGGCCTCGCTTCGGTGATCCTGCAGATGCTGTCGCTCGGCCTGGGGGAAATCGCAAAGTTCCCATTCCTCACCCCTCCCGACCAGCGCGGTATCGCTGACGGCCTCGGACTCCTCACTGAGCTCGGTGCGGTGCGGAGCGAGACGAAGCGCACAGGGTCAATGCGCACAGGGTCGAAGCCCGGCCATCGCATCACGAAAGTCGGTCGCGAGCTCGCGCGTCTGCCGATCGAACCCCGCTTTGCACGCATGGTCGTTGAAGCTCGCACACACGACGTCGTCCCCGAGGTACTCGCCATTGTGGCCGGGCTCACGATCCAAGACGTTCGTGAGCGTCCACAGGCTGAGCGTGGCCGCGCGGATGAGCTGCACGGCCGTTTCGCTGATCCACACGGCGACCTGCTGACGCTGCTCAATCTGTGGAACTATCTGCAGAAGCAGCAGCGCGACCTCTCATCAAGTGCGTTCCGGCGCCTGTGCAAGGCAGAGTTCATCAACTTTTTACGGGTGCGCGAGTGGATGGATCTGTTCCGACAACTGTCCAGGATCGCGGGCCTCAAAGGCCGCGCCACTGTGTCAGACACAGGTGGCTCGAGCGATGCGATTCACCGCAGCATGCTCGCCGGGTTGCTGTCGCAGCTGGGTGTGCGCGACGACACTCAAGATCGCACGGGGCGCCCTGGTCGAGGTGCGCAGGGCGCCGGGAAACGTAAGCCTGCTCAGGAGTTCGTGGGGTCTCGCGGCACCCGCTTCGTGTTGTACCCCGGGTCTGTGCTCGCGAAGAAGCCGCCAGAGGTCGTGATGAGCATTGAACTGGTGGAGACGTCTCGTCTGTTTGCGCGGTCGAACGCTGTCATTGACCCGGCATGGGCGGAAGAGCTCGCTGGTCCCCTCGCGAAGCGTCAACTCTCAGAGCCCCACTGGGAGAAAAAACAGGGGGCCGCGGTCGCCTACGAGCGGGTGACCCTGTACGGAGTATCAATTGTGGATCGCCGCCGCGTGCAACTCGCCCGGTTTGACGAAGCACACGCGCGCGAACTCTTCATCAGGCACGCGCTCGTTGATGGCGAGTGGGACTCACCGCAGGCGTTTGACCGGGCGAACCGGCAGCTGCGCCGCGAGCTGGAGTTGCTCGAGGAGCGCACGAGGCGTCGAGACATCATGAGCGATGATGAACAGATCTTTGAGTTCTACGACGCCCGCATTCCCTCCGACATCGTGTCGACGCGAAGCTTCGAGGGCTGGTGGAAAAAGAAGCAGCTCACCGACCCGAATTTCCTCCGGCTCCGTCGTGAGGATTTGCTCGACGAGTCCGAGCCTGAGGTTGATGAGCGCGAGTATCCCAGACAGTGGCGACACGGCGATCAAACACTCAAGCTTCGCTACCGCTTCGATCCCACCGCTGAAGACGACGGGGTCACCGTTAACGTGCCCCTTCCGTTACTTCCCCGGCTTGATGGTGCGGATTTTGAGAAGCTCGTGCCTGGGCTCCGCGAGGAACTCGTCACTGCGCTCATTAAGACGCTGCCGAAATCGATTCGCAAGCACGTTGTTCCTGCCGCCGACTGGGCACGCACGCTCCTCTCGACGGTCGACCCGAAGCTCGAAACAGCCGGGGGCACACCCGACGGCCTCACCCGTACGCTCGCCGATGAGATTCGGCGGCGCACCAGCGTGCAGGTGACCGCGGACGATTTTGATCCTGAGCGGCTCCCCGCGCACCTCACCCCGACCTTCCGAGTAGTCGATGCTCGAGGGCGGACCGTGGGGGTCGGCAAGAATCTCGCGGAGCTCCAGGCGGCGCACAAGGCGCAGGCAACCGAAGGGGTCGCACGAGTCGCCACGGCCGCGCTGCCCACAAGCGACCTCGAGCGGTCCGGGGTGACGGAGTGGGACTTCGGGGAGCTCCCCCGACACGTCGATGCCGCGTATTCCAAGGGTCGTAGCGGCGCGGGTGCGGGGGTTGTACGTGCCTACCCGGCGATTATTGACCGGCGCACGAGCGTGGAGATCAAGCTGGTCACAGATGCCACGGAACAGACTCGGTTGTCGCGGCGCGGCATTCGGCGACTCCTCGCCATGAGCTCCCCCTCAATGAACGCTTACGTACGTGACCACCTGTCGAATCAAGAGAAGTTACTGCTCAGCGCCGGGCCGTACCGCTCACTCGACTTTGCCATCGCCGACGTTTCACTCGCGGTCGCCGACCAGGTCATTCGCCGCCACGCGTCCGACGGACTGGTGTGGTCGAGATCGGCGTTCGAAGCGATCGCAGACGACTACGCCACATCAATCGTCAACGAAATTTACGGAGCCATCGCACTCGTCGCGAAAGTGCTAGATGCCATGCGTCTGGCACGGAAAGCCATCGACAATGCCAAAGCGATCCATGTGCTCGGTCAGGTGGCAGACGCTGCAAAGCAAGTCGACAGTCTCGCCTACGACGGCTTTGTCTCGCGTACGGGCCTCGAGCAGCTCCAACGCCTCCCCGTGTACCTCGAGGCGGTCCGACTCCGAATGATCGATCTGACGGAGAACCCGGGGCGCGACCGCAGCCGTCAGAACGAGGTCGACCGCGCACTCGCCCAGTTCACGGACGCGGGCGGTGTGATTCCGCTCCCCGTCGACGCGCCCGAGCATCTGGTGCGCACGCGGTGGCTCATCGAGGAGTTTCGTGTGAGCCTCTTCGCGCAGCAGCTGCGTACGGCGGAGCCCGTGTCCGCCACGCGAATACAGCGAGTGCTCCGAAGCGACTAACAGCGCTACGCCGTGCTTACTGAAAGCGCTACGCTGTGCTTGCTGAAAGCGCTACGCTTCGAATATGGGTAGTTCGAAGCAGCGTCTCGCGATCGGCATCGATGTGGGCGGCACCGGCATTAAGGGCGCGGGAGTTGACCCCGCAAGCGGTGCGCTCCTCACGACACGACACAAGGTTTCCACGCCCGCCGGAGGCTCCCCCGTGCCGATTGCCGAGGCAGTCAGCACGATGATCGATACAATCCGAGATGAACTCGCCGATCTCGGACAGTTTGAACGAGCCGCCACTCCCCCCGTGGGTGTCACGCTGCCCGGTGTGGTGCGGCACGGGGTCATCCTCACGGCCGCGAACATTGACCATCGTTGGATCAATACGAATGCCGTACAGCTGCTGTCGGATACGGCAGGGGTGCCCTGCACTGTGGTGAACGATGCTGATGCTGCGGGACTCGCCGAGGCAGATTTCGGTGCTGCACGAAGCGAAGCCGGAGCTGCGCTCGTGCTGACGTTTGGCACCGGCATCGGCTCCGCACTTATTTACGAGGGCGAACTGGTACCTAACTTCGAGCTCGGTCACATCGATCTTGGCGAGCATCACGACTATGAACAGTATGCCTCTCCGAAAAACATCGAGCGAGAGGGCATTACCATCGCCGAATGGGCCGACCGGGTAGCGCGCTACCTTGCACACTTGGAGGTGCTGTTCACCCCGGATCTGTTTGTGATCGGTGGTGGCATCAGCAAGTCGAGCGACGAGTTTTTGCCGCATGCGGGCGTGCGCGCACCGGTGGTCCCAGCCCACTTCCGCAACAATGCTGGCCTCGTGGGGGCCGCTGCCCTCGCCGCACGCAACTGAGACAGGCGCCCCTATACTTTTGCTGTGGGCGTCTATCGTGAACTCGGTCGCAGCCCTGGGGTTTTTGGTATTCTCCTTGCGCAGCTGACCGCACGCTTCCCATTCGGGATGCTGTCGATCATCCTGCTCATGCACATTGAACAGGGATTTGGGCTCTACCTGTATGCGGGGCTGGTGCTCGCCGCACAGAGTGTTGGGCAGTCCATCTCGGGTCCGCTCACCAGCCGCATGATGGGGCGTTGGGGCATGCGACCCGTACTGAGCACGACGACCCTCATATGTTCGGTGTTGCTCTGCGCAATCGCATTTCTCCCACTGCCACTCGCGACGGTCATTGGGATCGCGTTCCTCGTCGGGATCACGACGCCACCAATTACTCCCGCCGTCCGCACGATCTACCCAAAGCTCGTACCCGGCCAGCTCCTGTCACCACTGTTCTCACTCGATGCTGCTGCCCAAGAGATCATCTGGGTGGTTGGACCCGTCGTTGCGGTGTTTGTTTCGGCGCAGTTCGGCACCTCCTACGGCCTGCTCGTCGCCGCTCTCTTCATGTTCGGCGGTGGCATCTGGTTCATCCTCAGCCGGCCCGTCGGGCAGGTCAGGATCCCCCGCTCCAGGCGCCGCTTCGGTGCCGTACTCAGACGCCCCACCGTCGTCATCGCCACGCTGGCCGGGTTCGTCTTCGTCGCGTCGTTCGCGGCGCTCGAAGCGGGCATTGTCGCCGCCTACGGACACGGTGCGTTCGAAGCAGGGCTCGTGCTCTCCGTGTTTGCGGCCGGATCACTCGTCGGTGGACTCCTCGTTGGGCATCGTGACATGCGCCCCTGGTCTCTCCTGCTGCGGATCTTCATTGTGTTGGTCGGCACGGCACTGTGCCTGTTCAGCCTCGAGGCCTGGTGGCTCTCTGTGGTGCTGTTCATTGGCGGGCTCGGAACCGCCCCGACGTTCGCGGCTTTGTCCACCATCGTGAGCTCAACGGTGAAATTTTCCGAGTCCGCTGAAGCCTACGGCTGGGTCGGCACCGGCCAGCTCGTTGGAATCGCTGCCGGTTCCGCAATCGCTGGCATCGTCATCGATCAGGCGGGGGCACGCGGCGCGTTCATCGTCGCGACGCTGTTTCTGCTGCTCGCTACCACGATTGCCGCCATCTGCTTGCGCTGGATCCCCGATCTCAAAGGCAAAAGCGCATCGCCGATCCCCGACACGGAACCGCTGCAATTGCCCGACGTGGATTAGAATCTCCGGGTGTCCATTGCCAGCACTCTCATCCTCGGAGCACGGCCTGTTCCCGCCGCGGATCCCACCTCGGCCCACACCGGCTCCGAGCCAGTTGACCTACTCCTCGAGGGAGAGCGCGTCATTTTCGCCGCGCCGGTAGGCACACTCAACACGAGCGAGCTCCTCAGCCATGGGAGACGGACCAGCGCCAACACCACCCACACGATTCAGGCGGACGGGCGTTGGCTGATTCCTGGCCTCTGGGATCACCACGTGCACCTTCGCCAGTGGTCCGAAACTACGGCGCGGTTGGATCTCTCTGGGACGCAGGGCCCAGCGGAAACACTGGAGCGTGTCGCACGCCGAGTAGCTGAGCTCGATCGGCAGGGAGTCTCGCGTAACCTCGCGCTCATTGGTGCCGGGTTTCGCGCCTCTGAGTGGAGCATGCCGGCCTCGGTCACAGCGCTCGATGCCGTGACGCAGGGCCGACCCGTCGCGCTCATCAGCGGTGACGCACACAGTGGGTGGTTGAACTCGGAAGCGCTCGCGCTCTTAAGGATTCCACCGCGCGAGACACCGCTCGACGAGGCGGAGTGGTTTGCCGTGTTCCCAAGAATCTCCGAGCTTCCCACGGCCACCCCGAACTCCGACGAACTGCTTCGTCTCGCACTGGAAGATGCTGCGTCTCGAGGCATCGTCGGGATCACCGACTTTGAATTCGGCTCGCCCCACCTCATGTGGGAGGAGCATGCGGCTGCTGGCCTCGACCTGCTGCGGGTGCGCGCAGGGTTCTACTCACACGACCTCGATTCGGTACTCGACCGGAGGCTGCGCACCGGTGACCAGCTGGCGGGTCGCGTGTCCCTCGGGCCGCTTAAGATCATCTCTGACGGGTCCCTCGGCACACTCACGGCGTACTGTTGTGAGCCCTACGGCACGGATCCTGCGCACCCACATGGCAAGCAGAACGTCGACGGCCCCGAGCTTGAGCGGCAACTCTCAGCCGCCCGAGACGGGGGCCTCGAAGTGGCGCTGCACGCGATCGGTGACCGTGCGGTCGCCGAAGCGCTTAGCGCGTTCGAAGCAACGAGCACCAGTGGGCGGATCGAACACGCACAGCTCATGAGGCGTGAAGACGTTCCCAGAATGGCGAGGCTGGGACTCGTCGCAAGTGTGCAGCCCGCGCATCTCCTCGATGATCGTGAGGTGACGGAGCGGGTGTGGGGCGACCGCGCCGACCGCAGTTTCATGCTGCGCACGATGCTTGACGAGGGTGTGGAATTGGCGCTCGGATCCGATGCCCCCGTCGCACCGCTCGATCCATGGCTCGCCATCGATGCGGCCGTCACACGTGCACAGCCGGGCGACGCACCATGGAACCCCGGCGAGAGGATCACTGCCGCAGAGGCACTCTTTGCCTCGACCGACGGCGCAGGGCCCGTCACCACCGGGTCTCGGGGCGATGTCGTGCTCCTCGATCATGATCCGCTCACTGCTCGCGCCCGCGACGTGACAGTCGCCGCCACAATCCTCTCGAGCAGCATCATGTACGACGGATTCAGCGACTGATCGCGCGTAACCCTCACGATATCCTCCGAAAAGTTCATATTGAATTCTGATTCCGCAAGGTAGTGCTGGGTTGGCAGGTGTGGGAGACTAGCTGCACCGAGTCAACGACGTAGTTCACAGGGAGTGATTCATTCATGGGCAAATACGCCGTCATTAATCCAGCGACAGGTGAAACGGTCAAGCAGTATCCAGACGCCACCGACGCTCAGATCGAGGAGGCGATCGCCTCCGCACATCGCACGTACCGCGAGTGGGCACGGAAGACCACGGTTGCGGAGCGCGCTGTGCTCGCGCAGAAGGCTGCCGACATCATGATCGAGCGCCAGGATGAGCTTGGCGCCATCATCAACCGCGAAATGGGTAAGCCCATGGACCAGTCCGCGGGTGAAGCCGAATTCTCAGGGCAGATCGCCGCAGCATTTGCTACGAACGCCGAGGAATGGCTCGCGGATGACGTGCTGAGTGTCGAGGACGGTCTGCGGACATTCGTACGGAAGCAGGGCATCGGCGTGATTCTCGGAATCATGCCGTGGAACTACCCGTACTACCAGGTCGCGCGGTTCGCACTGCCGAACCTCATCCTGGGAAACACCATTATTCTCAAACACGCCGAGCAGTGCCCCGAGTCGGCTCTCGCGCTCGAAAGCATTCTCCGCGAGGCTGGCTTCCCGGAGGGCGCCTACGTCAACGTCTTCGCATCACACGAACAGATCTCAACGATTATTGCGGACGACCGAGTCCAGGGCGTATCACTCACGGGGTCGGAGCGTGCCGGTGCGATCATTGCCGAGCAGGCTGGCCGCCACCTCAAGAAGTGTGTACTCGAACTCGGCGGCTCCGACCCGTACATTGTGCTCGATACGGCCGATCTCGACCATGCGGTTGAGCACGCCGTGGGTGGACGCATGGAAAACACCGGTCAGGCATGTAACGGCTCCAAACGCATCATCGTGCTCGACAAGTACTTTGACGAGTTCGCGAAGAAGTTTAAGGCCGCAATCGGTGGCCAATCATACGAGGGCGGCGACTACGGCCCCATGTCGTCAGTGAAAGCGACCGACACGCTCATTTCGCAGGTGCAGGAGGCCGTCGACCAGGGAGCAAAAATGTTCGTCGGCAACAACGTGCCGGTGGGCAACAAGTACGAGCCGAGCATCCTCACAGGCATCACCCCCGACATGGATGTGTACAGCCAGGAGCTCTTCGGCCCGGTCGCACAGCTTTACAGCGTCTCGAGTGAAGAAGAGGCCATTGAGCTTGCGAACGCCACGCCATACGGGCTTGGTGCCGTGGTCATCTGTGACGACCACGAGCGCGCAGAGCGCGTCGGCGATCAGCTCGATGTCGGGATGGTCTTTATTGGTGCCGCGGGCCTCGAGGGTGCAGACGTACCGTTCGGTGGCGTGAAGCGGTCGGGCTACGGCCGAGAGCTCGGTAAGGGTGGCATGGAAGAGTTCGCCAACAAGAAGCTCTTCCGCTTCGCTGAGTAACGAGCTTCACGCTCACGAGAGTAAAACGGGTGAGGCCCGCTACCGTTCCTGTGGTAGCGGGCCTCACCCGTTGAAGTCAGCGGATTACCAGCGTGGCTTGCGCTTTCCGGAGTGCTTGCCGCCGTGGTCGTCGCGACGTCCGCCCCAGTCATCACGGCGATCGCCGCGATCCTGGCGGCCGCCTCGGTCGTTTCGATCGCCGCGATCGTAACGAGAGCCACGGTCACCACGGTCGCCACGATCTCCACGGTCGCCGCGGTCCTTCCACGAGCCGCGGTCGTCGCGACGTCCGCCATCTTTCCCACCTCGGGCAGGCCCGCTGTCGGGGCGAAGCTCGATCAACTTGCCGCTAATGCGCGTTTGAGCGAGCGCGTCGATAATGCTCCGGTCGAGACCCTTGGGAAGCTCCACAAGCGAGAAGTCATCCATCACCCGAATGCGACCAAAGTCGTCACGCGACAGACCCCCCTCATTTGCGATGGCTCCAACAATCTGGCCGGGATTGATTTTCTGTCGACGACCGACCTCGATGCGGTACATCGCATAGTCCCCGCGCTGCTCACGCGGAGCCCGGCGCGGCCCGTCCTCACGGCCACGCCGATCATCGCGATCCCGGTTCTCTGGGCCGTCCTCGAGGAAGCGCGCAGCTTGCGCCCTGTCGCGTGAAAACTTCCGATCGTCGTCTTCAGACAGGAGCAACGGGGTATCGCCCTGAGCGACCACTGCGAGCGCCGCGGCAACGTCAGATTCTGGGACATCGTGGTGCCGCACATAGTGGTCAATGATGTCGCGGAATCGGTCAACACGCGCAGTCTCACCGAGGGCAGCGGTGATGGCATCATCGAACCGTGAGAGCCTCGTCGCATTCACCTCGTCAACCTGTGGCAGTGGCATTGGTGTGAGTGGCTGCTTCGTAGCGCGCTCAATAGATTTCAGCATGCGCCGCTCTCGCGGTGTCACAAAGCTGA
Source organism: Leucobacter sp. (assembly GCA_052090925.1). Taxonomy (GTDB): domain Bacteria; phylum Actinomycetota; class Actinomycetes; order Actinomycetales; family Microbacteriaceae; genus Leucobacter. The sequence continues at coordinate 21,091 of JBQDBM010000004.1, forward strand.
TCGCGTCACCGGTACGGCCCGCGCGGCCCGTACGGCCAATGCGGTGCACATATGATTCAGTATCGATGGGCAGGTCGTAGTTGACGACGTGGCTGATCCGGTCAACGTCGAGCCCGCGAGCGGCAACATCGGTGGCGACCAGAATGTCGAGCTTGCCGCTCTTCAGTGCCTGCACGGTGCGCTCGCGCTGCGCCTGCTGAATGTCACCGTTAATCGCTGCAGCCGAGTAGCCGCGCGCACGGAGCTTCTCAGCAACTTGTTCTGAGTCACCACGTGTGCGAGTAAATACGATAATTCCGTCGAACTGCTCGACCTCGAGGATGCGCGTGAGCGCGTCGAGCTTCTGCGTGTACGAAACCACCACATAGCGCTGCGTTGTGTTGGTACTGGTCTGGGTTTTGCCTGCAATCTTGATTTCTTCAGGATCGTTCAGGTGCTGCTGCGAGATGCGCCTGATCTGCGCGGGCATCGTCGCAGAGAACAGCGCCACCTGCTTGTCATCTGGGGTGTCGGCGAGGATCGTCTCCACGTCTTCCGCAAAGCCCATCTTGAGCATTTCGTCGGCCTCGTCGAGCACAAGGTGCTTGATGCTCGTGAGATCAAGGGTCCCCCGCTTCAGGTGGTCCATGATGCGGCCAGGGGTTCCCACGACAACATCAACACCGCGACGAAGTGCGGACAGCTGCTGGCCATACGCCTGACCGCCGTATACGGGAAGCAGTCGAACCTCGGGTAGGTGCGCGGCATACCGCTCGAAAGCTTCACACACCTGAAGTGCGAGCTCGCGGGTAGGAGCCAGCACAAGCGCCTGCGGAACACCCTGGCCCGGCTTAATGCGGGAGAGGATCGGCAAGGCAAACGCGGCGGTTTTGCCGGTGCCTGTCTGGGCTAGACCGACAATATCTCGGCCTGAAAGAAGTACGGGGATGGTGGCCGCCTGAATAGCGGAGGGTTTCTCATACCCCACGTCATTAAGTGCTCGCAACACCGGGGCGTCAAGGCCGAGGTCATCGAAAGTGAGTGAGTCGGACTTTGGCGCTGAAGTTTCGGAATCGGGCATCGTATCATCTTACACCGTTTCGATTTCTCACTACACAACATATGTCTCTGCTGCGCGCAGTACATAGACTGTTGGACGGACGAACGCGCCGTACCGAGGTGCGTGGTCTCAGCGTTGCGTCCCGTTTCGGTACGTTTCAACGCTGAGATTCAAATAACTTCAATGGAAAGGGATCTCGAACTCGGCGTGCCGTCCGGGTTCAATCACGTCCACGTGATTCTGCGCCATCGTTTTAGATCGCGCGGGTTACACACCCAATTATGAGGAACCACGCCACTACAGCTGTGATCTTCCATCCGCTCACCAACCACTGGCCCCCTTAGCTATCGACACTGATTCTCCTTACGACACGACCCTATGAGGGGTCACCACATTCAGTGCGATACGAAAGGGACAACTCGATGTCCGACTATGAATACGACGACGACGAACTGCGAGAGCGCATCGCTCTCCTCGAAGACCCCGAGAGTGACGAGAGCATTCTCCCAAGCCTTCCGGTGAAAGACGTTGTCATCGCGATCGGTGGCATGGTTGTACTGTGCCTCGCGATGGTGCTGTGGGGGTATGGTAAATGACCCTCGAACAAACGCGTTCTGAGAGCGCTTTGAAGCAACAGAGTCGTAACAGCCTCCCCCTCGTGAAGTCCGAGCGAATCTGGAACTTCCGCAGGTTCACCTGGGTGAACGTCAGCATGGCCATCGCCACCTGGGCGTTCTTGCAGGGTGGCGCCGTCGCGTTGTACGTCGGCGCTGAGGCAGCAATTGCTAGCACCGTCATCGGGTACGGCATCGGCTGCCTACTCGTAGCATTTGCCCCATGCATCCCAACCGCTCGCTATGGGACCGAGCAGTTCACGCTCCTGAGGAGCGTGCTTGGATCTGTCGGGTCGCGGATTGTCGGGTTTGTACTGGTCATTGCCTTGATTGCTGCGTGGGTCGGGCTCCTCGGCATCATGTTCGGACGCGCAAGTGCGAACATCGCGATTGAGTTCGTGCCCGCGCTCGCCGACCGCAGTGTCATGCTCATTGCCGTGTTCTCGCTGCTCGCGGTACTGATCGCCTGGTTCATCCTTATTCGGGGTGCGCGCGCAGTCGGCAAGGTGCAGGCAATCATTTCTCCCGTCATTGCCATTCTCACCGTGGTGTTGCTCGTGATGGTATTCACACGCGTGTCATGGGTGGACCTGACCGCAATTGAGCCGCTCCTGCCGATGGAGGATCGCCACCTCGCATTCATGCTCGCGGTCGAACTTAATGTTGCCGGCGGGTTCGCATGGTGGCCCGTGTTTGGCAACCTGTCACGCATGACGGATACCCCGCGAGCCGCATTCTGGCCCAACATGATTGGGATGTTCTTCGCGTCGGTCGTCGCGGCGGTCGTGGGCGCGTTCTCCGCGCTCGCACTCGGCTCGGACGATCCGACGGTCTGGATGATCCCGCTCGGCGGAGCATTCCTGGGGGTCTTCGCGCTCGGATTTATCGCGTTCGCGAACATCACCACCATGGTGTCGGAAGCCTACTCGGGGGTGTCTGCGGTGATGAGCGGCACCACGAAACGCATCGCGAAGATGCCGTGGCCGGTGGTCAGCGCACTCTTCATGATCCCGGTGATCGCCATCGTTCTGCTGCCTGAGCTCGTGTACGACAACTATGGCCGGTTCCTGTCGTGGGGCGCGATTATCGTCGCACCGATGTGCGGAATTATGATTGTGGACTTCTACCTGCTGCGCAGGCAGCGGTTGAGCCTGGCTGATCTGTACACGACCTCGAAGACCTCGCGGTACAGGTTCTGGGGTGGCTTCAACTGGGTGGCACTCATCGCCGCTGCGGCCGGAGCCATGACGTATGCGATGCTCCTGCACCCGGTGACTTACGAGCCAGCTGGAGCGTTCGGACTTCTCGGCGCTTCGATTCCCGCAGCCGTCGTTGGTGGGGTCGTCCATTACCTCGGTACACAACTGGTGGTGAAGCCATTGGGCCTAGGTGGATACGATCCCAAGCTCAAGAACACTGAGGTCAAGGTGAACATCACCGCTCAGTAGTTCGACAGCGCGATAGTCCCACCGCAACTATGCTGAGCCTATGAACCAGCACACTGCCGACGCTGTCACACACAGCACCGACCCGCTCGGCCCGTCGGCTACGTCGGCCGGCATCTCTGCGGTGGGACTATCGCGCACATTCCACGGTGTCACGGTTGTACAAGATGCATCGCTCCATGTGGTCCCCGGCAGTATCACGGCACTCGTCGGCCCAAACGGCAGCGGAAAAACCACCTTGATGCTCATGCTTGCAACTCTGCTGCGCCCCGATACCGGCACAATCCACATCAACGGCCACGACGCCCTAGAAGAACCAATCTCGGCGCGCTCTACGCTCGGATGGATGCCCGATGCACTCGGTGCCTGGAGTGCGCTCACTGTGCGTGAGACTCTCGAGGTAACGTCAAAGATGTACGGGTTTCCCCGCACTCGCACAGCCCAACGGGTCGACAAGATACTCCGCGAAACCAACCTCGAATCACTCTCGCATCAACGCACCCACACACTCTCCCGCGGTCAGAAGCAGCGCCTCAGTCTCGCGCGGGCCCTCGTACATGCACCGAACGTGCTGCTCCTTGATGAACCAAGCTCTGGCCTCGACCCTGACGCACGCCGCAGCCAGCGGGAAACACTAGTCGAGCTTGCAGCAGAGGGTGCCGCGGTCCTCGTCACCAGCCATGTTCTCAACGAGCTCGAGCACCTGGCAAGCGACGTCGTATTCATGACAGATGGCCGTACGAGCATGGCCGCGAAAACACCGGGAGCCACGCCACACTTCACAGATCACACTCCCGCACTTGACCTGCTGGGTTCGAGTAACTCGACATCGGGGGGTGCTGCATCTCGCAGTGCTGCCTCCAGCGGAACTGACCTTGAAATTGATGCTCCGGTCACCACCGCAGTGTGGCGCATACGCTCACTTGATCCGGCCGCACTTGAAACTCAACTAACTGCGAACGGCTACGCCTGGAAACACGAGACCGCTGTCGCTGGGATCTACAGCCTCGTCGAGCTGCCGGATGAAGCTCAAGCCGCTTCCCTCCTCACAGCGCTTGCCACCGCCGGAGTGCCGCTCGTGGAGTTCGCTCCGGTAGCCGGCGCGATCGAGCAAGCGTTCACGCGGCTCACGCAGCCTACACATGCAACCGGAGAAACCTTGTGACCGATCAACTCACGCCGACACTCACACGGCCACTCTCCAAGCGCCCTGGTCTCTTCGGAGGCGCGTGGATCATCGCCTCGCTCGAACTCACACAGCGACGCCGATCACGAACGCTCCTCATTCTCGCGATCATCTGGTTCTGCGTGATCGGAGCCGTAACCGCCCTGTCCTGGTACATCCTCGTGGCGGGTGCGACGGCCTACGGCGCTGGTGTCGATGCCTACCCGCTGTTCTCACTCATTGTCTACTTCGTCCTCTTATTTGGAACGCTCGTGGCCCCTGCGATCTCCGCTGGGTCCATCAGTTCCGAACGCGCATCAGCGACTCTCGCCACCACCCAGGTCACCCTCATTAGCACCTGGTCGATTCTGCTTGGAAAGGCGCTCGCCGCCTGGATCACAGGGCTCACTTTCCTCGTCATCGCGGCCCCGTTCGTCATCTGGAGCCTCGCGCTCGGGCAGTTTGATTTCGGCCAGCTCTTTCTCGCGATTCTGGCGCTTGCCGTGCAGATCGGACTGTTTACAGTGATCGGCGTCGGGCTATCAGCACTGATCTCGTCGCCGCTCTTTGCAGTCGTTACCGCCTACCTGCTTGTCGCACTACTCTCGATCGGTACGCTCATCGCATTCTCACTATCGCTTGGCATCACCACACAGTACGTCGAGATTGAGACACGATCGCTCAACGCCGAGTATTGGCAAGAAACCGAAGCCTGCGGTGCGGATCAAGCCTGCCAAGAGGCTGTCCCTCTCACGTGTGAAACCGAGAAAATTACCATGTCGGTGACTGACATGCGAAATAGCTGGTGGATCCTCTCCCTGAACCCATACGTTGTTGTTGCAGACATGGTCTCCGCCCGCGCAGACGATACCCAGCCCGACGATTTGTTCGGCATGATCTCGGTGGGCGTACGCTCCATGCAGCTGCTAGATGAACACCAGAATCAAGGTTGGAATGAGTGCAATCCCGCCGCGGACGGGGATTACACAGTTGATCCTGCTCACGAGACGCTTGCGAAGACGGTGCCGGTCTGGTGGATCGGACTCTCACTCCAATTGCTCCTCGCGGCAGCCGCGCTGTGGGGCGGGTATCTGCGGCTACGCACGCCCGCGAAACACCTGCCGAAAGGGTCTCGGATCGCCTAACGCGACGCGCCGTTCGGTGCGGCATAGAGTCACAGGGTTCAGGGGGTCAAGCTCCAATCGATAGGAGGAGCCCCCTGTTTCTCAAGCAGCGCGTTGGTCCGGCTGAACGGCCGCGATCCGAAGAACCCGCGCCTCGCTGAAAGCGGCGACGGGTGCGCGCTCTCAATAGTCGGTGTGGTCCCAAGCATCGGCTTGAGGGAGCGAGCATCATTGCCCCACAGGATCGCAACAAGTGCGCTGTCCCTCGCAGCCAGCGCTCGGATCGCATGCTCCGTGAACTGCTCCCAGCCTTTCCTGCGGTGTGACGCAGCCTGCCCGGCACGTACAGTCAATACACGGTTCAGGAGCATCACCCCGTGATCGGCCCAGGCCGTCAGATCTCCGTGGTCCGCTGGACGGATGCCGAGGTCGTCGTTCAGCTCTCGGTAGATGTTTTGCAAGCTGCGCGGGATCGGCGTGACCCCACGCGACGTCGCAAATGACAATCCGATGGGGTGCCCGGGAGTTGGGTATGGATCCTGACCCACAATGAGCACACGCACATCGGCGAGCGGTCGTTCGAATGCCGCGAGGATCCGGTCACCCGCTGGCAGCACCTGCTGCCCCGATGCACGCTCCTCATTCAGGAAACCCCCGAGCCGCGCAAGATCATCCCCGACCGGAGCAAGAGCTGCCGCCCAATCAGGCGCAATGAACCCGCGCTCGGCAAGCTCAGTGAGATTCATCGCCACCTACTCCCCCAATGACCTCAGCGGGGAGTGAGCGGCCCGCGGTGCGTGAGCGTTGCACTCGATTGCGCGACAGGTCTCAAGACAATCAGGTCCTGGTTCACGTGCGGTGGCTGCTCAAACGCACCAACGAGCACTCTCGCAACGTCCTCAGCGGTGAGCGGGATGACGTCCGCGTAGGTCTCTTCGGCGGCCTCGGAGTTTCCGCGGAGTCGCTTCAGAGTGAATTCCTCCGTATGCACGAGTCCGGGTGCCAATTCCATGACCCGGATCGGTTCACCCGCAAGCTCAAGACGAAGCACCTCGGTGACGGCATGCGCGGCAAACTTTGCGGCGTTGTAGCCTCCGCCCCCGGGATACGCGGAAAGTCCCGCGGTTGAGGTGAGATTGAGGATCGAAGCCCAACCTTCGGCGCGCGCCCCGTCACGAAGCACGGGCAGCATTGCCGACGTGACGGTCCGCAGCCCCAACACATTAACTTCGAACATTTGGCGCCAGTCTTCGTTCGAGGCCGACTCAACCGACTCCACTCCGATGGCGCCGCCCGCGTTATTCACAAGACCGATCGCTCCACCCGTCGCCGCGACCTCTGCAGCCATTGCAGCGACCTGAGCCTCATCTGTAACGTCACACGCAATCACGTGGGCACCAGTCGCCGCGGCGAGCGCCTCCAACCGGTCAACGCGCCGCGCAACCGCGACTGTCTGCCAACCACGCTCCGCAAACAGCCGCACCGATGCTTCGCCGATCCCCGAGCTTGCGCCAGTCACTACTACTCGACCTGTCATGGCTATCCTCGCTTTCGTTGGTCCCGACTCTACCGCGCCATAATCATTACGCGCCGTGTCAAAACCCTTTGCGCTGCAGAGAAAAGCTTCGTACGCTCGAAGACGTCACAGTGCCGCTGCTTTCAGCGGCTCCTTTGAGTTTTCACCCTTTCCACACACGCAACCGCACTGACCACACCCCAGTGCAAGAAATGAGGATCCCAATGTCTGCGCAAGGCAACTGGCAGTTCGAAACCAAGCAGGTACACAGCGGGCAGCAACCTGATCCGGTCACCGGATCTCGCGCCCTGCCCATCCACCAAACCACCTCCTTCGTGTTCGAGAACACGGAACAGGCCGCGAATCGCTTCGCGCTCGCCGAGGTGGGCAACATCTACACTCGCATCACCAACCCAACGCAGGCCACCGCCGAAGAGCGCATCGCCGCACTCGAGGGTGGTGCGGGCGCACTCCTGCTGGCAAGCGGCCAGGCAGCGACGACGTTTGCGATCCTGAACATTGCTGAGTCCGGTGATCACATCGTGTCGTCGCCCGCCATCTACGGTGGTACTTACAACCTGTTCAAGTACACACTCGCAAAGCTCGGCATCGAAGTCACATTCATCGAAGACCAGGATGACCCGGCGGCGTGGCAGCGCGCCGTACGCCCCAACACCAAAGCATTCTTTGCTGAGAGCATCGCGAACCCCCGCGTCAACGTGTTGGACATTGCAAAGGTCGCTGACGTTGCGCACGAGAACAGCCTCCCGCTCATCATCGACAACACGGTTGCAAGCCCGTTCCTGGTGCGTCCGCTCGAGTTCGGTGCGGATATCGTGGTCCACTCGGTCACGAAGTTCCTCGGTGGCCACGGCACCACCCTCGGTGGCGTGATCGTTGACGGTGGCAAGTTCCCCTGGTCGGAGCATGCTGACCGCTTCCCTGGTCTCACCGAGCCGGACCCCTCATACAACGGCGTGAGCTACACCGGTGTGCTCGGCGACGGTATCGCGTACATCATGAAAGCTCGCGTGCAGTTGCTGCGCGATATGGGCTCCGCCATCGCACCGATGAGTGCGTGGCAGCTACTGCAGGGCATCGAGACGCTGTCGCTGCGCATGGAGCGCCACGTGCAGAACGCACAGTCGGTTGCCGAGTGGCTGGAAGCACACGATGATGTCGCGAACGTGTACTACGCAGGTCTCCCCTCAAGCCCCTGGTACGCGACCGCAAACCAGTACGCACCGGACGGCGTTGGGGCGGTGCTGTCGTTCGAGCTGAAAGGTGGCGTCGAGGCCGGCAAGGCGTTCGTGAACAGCCTAGAGCTGTTCAGCCACGTGGCAAACATCGGTGATGTTCGCTCGCTCGTGATCCACCCCGCTTCGACCACTCATTCGCAGCTCACTCCCGAGCAGCAGCTCACTGCGGGCGTGACTCCAGGCCTGGTTCGCCTGTCGGTGGGCATCGAGAACATTGCTGACATCAAGGGCGACCTCGAGACCGGCTTTGCTGCGGCTCGCGAGGTTGTTGCGGCGGCACACTCGAACGCGTAAGTAGGACCTGACGCGGTTGGTCCTGGCCCGGCCAGACCCGGTCCATGCATCGAGGGGGCGGTTTGACGTAGATTGCAGCAATTTACTACGTCAAACTGCCCCCTCGATTGTTCGCGTCACGTGGATCGTAGCGATATGCGTCCACGTAGTGCCTGACTCCACACGGGCTACCTTGACTCCACACGGCCCGAACTACACGTTCACACCGAAAAGCGCGGGCTCACGTACTCGATCGATACCCTCTGCGCACCAGCGCCTCGAAGATTTGCCGCCGCAGCTCATCGGGCCAGCGATACAGCAGGTCGCTCGTAACCCGAACAACTTCCCAGCCAAGCTGCGCGTACCTTCGATACTTCTCTATATCGCGGTTCCACTGCGCGTTCTGGACCCGGTGGTGTTGTCCCTCGTACTCAAGGGCAAGTCGAAACTCCGGATACGCGAACTCACTGCACCCAGCCAGTCGTCCGCGCTCATCGTAAACATCGAAGTCGAGCTTTGGCGAGGGCACGTTCCAACCGCGGAGCCGCAACCGCAGGTGCGATTCCGGCGGTGATGCACTGTGCGACGACAGCAGTGGCAGTATCCGCCGGAGATGCACTGCTCCCCGACGATTCGGAAGCCACGCTAAGCGTTCAAGGTCCGCAATCGTCGCGAGTGGAGGTTGTTTCAAACGTCTCGTACCGGGGATCCGCTGCTCACGGAGCACAGCGTCTCCGAGAGCGACCGCGTCATCCAGCGCTAGTTCGGCACCGAGCATCGCCCAGGTGCTCGCGGGAGAGGTCACCCAAGCACTTTTCACTTTGATGACGCTGGCGTAACCCGGTCGAATTTTCCGCCCTCGTATGCCGGCGCGTCTCGGCGGACACGCAGGGGCAAAACAGGCGATCTCCAAGTCATCAGAGTCACCGGGAGGGACCGGGAGCTCCAGCAATGCGGCAGCCGTCCGACCACTAAAGAACAGCTGTTCGGACATCAACGACGAAAAGACGCGAGCACTCCACCGTTGCTGCTGTCGCCATACGTCAGCCGGGTGATCCGTGTTCACACCCACGTGAGCCACGGCTGTGGATTCGTCTTGCACCCGGGCATATATTCCGCGCGACATCCGCTGCACGTCTGCGTGTAAGAGCCGCCTCGTTGACACTCCAAGACGTTTGGCTTCTGCCGCGGTGAACGCAGCACCTAGCTTCGTGGGGAGATTATGGGGCCGACGCGTCATACTCCCTCAGCTTTGCAGCTAGGCGCCCGCAGATGGGTGGTTTCCCGAATCTGTGGATAACGTGCCGCAGAATGCCGTCATGACCAGACCTGTGAGCTTCGAATGCGAGAGGGCACTGAGGGCGGTCGCGCGTAACAGTCCCCCGTGAGCGGGGCAAGCAGGGCACAATGGGGAGTTATGGACTGGCAGACCCCCGAGGACTCTTTCCCCACAGAGTTCATCACCGATGCGCAGCTGCGTGCACTCATTGGCCGCCCCCCAATTTCGGGCGGGTGGCGCGATGGCGACCCGATCGGGTCCAGGCTCTTCACGTCAATCGGTGCGTTTACGACGGAGTTCGGGGCAGAACTCCCCCATGTGCGCATGTCGTATGAGATGTTTGGCGACTTGAACGAGCGCCGCGACAACGCAATTCTCGTGTTCCATGCGCTCACTGGCGATAGCCACCTCGTCGGCCCGGCCGGCCCCGGCCATGCGACCGATGGCTGGTGGAGCGACCTGGTGGGCCCGGGCAAGGCACTCGACACGGATCGCTACTGTGTGATCGCACCGAACGTGTTGGGTGGCTGTCAGGGGACGACGGGTCCTGGCTCGCTCGACCCAACAGGTCTTGAGTGGGGCGGCAGGTTCCCCTACCTCACGATCCGCGACCAGGTCGCAGCGACTAAAGCGTTTGCCGAAAACATCGGCGTCGAACGCTTCGCCGCTGTAATTGGTGGATCTATGGGCGGCATGCACGCACTCGAATGGGCGCTCACCCACCCCGACCGCACCGAACGCCTCGCGGTCATTGCCGCACCTCCCGTTACGACGGCCGACCAGATCGGATTGAACCTCGTGCAACTCGAGGCCATTCGGTCCGATCCGTCATATCGCGGCGGGAATTACTACGATGCACCTGACGGGGTTGGCCCTCACCACGGCCTCGCAACCGCCCGCCGACTCGCCCTCCTGAACTATCGCAGCAACACCGAGCTCGACCATCGCTTTGGTCGTGCGTGGCAGTCCGCCGTGAGCCCACTCGGCGCAGGTGGAAGATTCGCGGTTGAGTCGTACCTCGACTTTCACGGAAACAAGTTCACGAGGCGATTCGATGCAAACAGCTATGTCACACTCGTGCAGGCAATGAACTCGCACGATGTCGGGCGGGGCCGAGGCGGAGTGGCTGAGGCACTTTCACATTTGACGCTTCCCACACTTGTGCTCGGGATCCCAAGCGATCGACTCTTCACGATCGAGGGGCAAGATGAGATCGCACGGCTCACACCCGGCAGCCTCGACGGGCCACAGGCCAAACGTCTCGACTCACCGTTCGGCCACGATTCATTTCTCATTGAGGCAGAGATGGTGGAGGCTGAACTCTTGCGGCTGCTCGCAATCTGATCCAGGATCCGCGGCAACCAGCAATCACCCACCACCCTCACACCCCTCTCCCACTTTGCGGGCATAGGCTCAAGCCGTCACGGATTGCATCTGCAATTTGGTTTAGCTTTGGAGTGTGGAGGAGGGAACAGGTGGCAGTTTGGCGCATCCGTCGCTCCGCTCGCTCGCTCGGCGTCGTGGCCGTCGTAGTCACACTCCCTCTAGGGCTTACTTCTTGTTCGTTCGCGTCCGCCGGTACCGAGATTCCGTTGGGCAATAAGCTGAGTGCGGCATCGGGTGCCGACATCTTCGAAGTGCCAAACGAACAGGTATACGAGGTCACCTCGATCAAGGTCACCGATGAGTCCGTTGCAAGTTCTAAACTTCAGGCGCTGGCTGATCAGTCAAGCGACGGCTCTCTGGTACTGAGTGATGGAGTCATCACTGATGCAACGCTGAAACTCGCGGTCGCGGGGCAGCCAAACATCGAGTTTGCGTTGACCGAACCCGTCGTGCTGCGCCGTGACGGTGACGGTGACGTGGTCAATGCCACAGGAACGCTCACGGTGGCCAACACGGTTCGCTACACTGCGCGAGCCGCGATCACGCCCAGATTCCACAGTAACGAAGAGTCGATCGAGTTCGATGTGCGTCTCAATCTGCCCGGCGCGCCGCTGACGTTGCACTCGGAAGACGACTCAGAGGACAGTGATTTGCCGAGCAGCATTGAAGCAACAGTGTCTCTCACTGCGGAGTAGCTACTCGAACCGCTGACGCCGTGTCGCGTCGTGTACCTCTCCCACGAGCTCCTCAATCACGTCTTCGAGGAAGAGCGCACCAAGTTGGGTGCCGTCGGAGCTGTGTACTCGCGCCAGGTGGATCCCGCGTGCCTGCATCCGCGCAAGCACATCCTCGAGCTCTGCCTCAGCGTGCAGCGACAGCATCTCTCGCACACGCTTATCTGGAATCGGCTCCGAAATGCGATCCTCCCCGAGACGCAGCAGATCTTTCACGTGTACATACCCGATGAGACCACCCTCTTCATCACTGACCGGGTACCGCGACAGGCCGTGCTTCGCAACCGCAGCCTCAACATCTTCAGGAGTTGAGCCCGGAGGCATCGTCACAAGGTCATCGAGCGGGATCAGGAGATCCTCCGCGCGCTTCGTCGTGAATTCGAACGCTGCCGTGAGCGCACCGCTCCGGTCTTCAAGCACACCCTCGCGCGTCGAGTGGCTCACAATGCTCGCCACTTCTTCCAGCGTGTACGTGCTGTTAGTTTCAGATTTCGGTTCAACCCCGAAAAGACGCAGGACGCCGTTCGCAATCGCATTCAGCGCCCAAATAACGTGCTTAAACAGTCGCGATACTCCGACGAGTGGTGGGGCAAGCAACAGGACCGCCTGATCCGGCATCGAAAACGCAGCGTTCTTTGGCACCATTTCACCAAACACAACGTGCAGGTACGACACGAGCAGCAGCGCGATCACGAACGCAGAAACCGACACGACCTGCGCAGACAGCCCGGTCCAAGCTAGGGGTCCCTCAAGGAGATGGTGGATCGCCGGTTCGGAGACGTTCAGAATCAGCAGCGAACACACGGTGATTCCAAGCTGACTCGTCGCCAACATGAGGGTCGCATGCTCCATCGCGTACAGTGCAGTCTTCGCCCGTTTTGACCCGGCCTCAGCCTTGGGCTCGATCTGTGAACGGCGTGCCGAGATCACCGCGAACTCCGCACCAACGAAGAAGGCGTTCACAACGAGCAGCACCACAAGCCAAGCTATTCCTGCCCAGTCACTCATGTCGCCTCCTCCTCGCTCGTCGGCGCGTCGGCCGGAAGTGTGACCCCCGTGTAGCGCAGTCGCGCGATCCTGCGTCCGTCCATGCGCTCCACACGCAGCGTGGAGCCGTCACTCATCTCGACCACGTCGCCAACGTCTGGGATCCGACCAAGCTCACGGAGTACAAAGCCCGCGATGGTGTCGTAGTCGTCGTCGTCTTGAATCTCAATACCGGTCTGTTCCCGCACTTCGTCTGGGCGAAGGTCCCCGGGGAGCGTCATTTCCTGCGCCGTGCCAACGACGCCAGCAGATGCCCGGTCGTGCTCATCCGCCACTTCACCAACGAGCTCTTCGACCAGGTCCTCGAGCGTCACGATACCGGCCGTGCCGCCATACTCATCAACTACGATGGCAAGCTGAAACCCGGTACTGCGCAGCTCTTCGAGCAGCTGATCCAGGCGCATGGTCTCTGGAACCCGAATCACTTCTTCGGTGAGGGCAGCGACCGGCACATCAGCCCGCTTCGCACGCGGCAGAGACACGGCCTGTTTCACGTGCACCACACCAACGACGTCATCTCGGTCGTCGTCGATCACTGGAAATCGAGAGAAGCCGGTTCGGCCCGCGAGCTCGAGTACTTCTTGGGCTGGCTCAAGCTTCTGAATGCTCTCAACACGGAGCCTCGGCGTCATCACGTCCGCTGCGGTGTGCTCCGAGAACCGCAGTGTCCGGTCGAGCAGTGTCGCGGTGTCTGCCTCGAGGAACCCTGCACTCGCGGAGTGCCGAACGAGTGAAGACAGCTCCTCAGCAGAGCGTGATCCTGATATCTCCTCTTTCGGTTCGATACCGATGGCGCGGAGCAAGCCGTTCGCACTACCGTTCAACGCCAAAATCGCGGGTTTAAATGCGAGCGTGAATGCGGCCTGAGCCGGCATAACGATTTTGGCCGTACCGAGCGGTTTCGCGAGTGCGAAGTTCTTCGGCACGAGCTCACCGACAATCATCGAGAACACGGTTGCCACCGCAACAGCGATCGGCGCGCTCACTGCCCTCCGTACGTCTTCGGGGATGCCGAGTGCTCCGAGTGGTCCGTCAAGAAACCCACTAATGGCGGGCTCAAACGTATACCCTGCGAGAAGTGTGGTCAGCGTGATTCCGAGCTGGGCACTCGACAGATGGGTCGAGGTGATGGTGAGCCCGCGAATGACGATATCGAGCCCACGTGTGCCCGCGGCCCGCTTTCGTTCAAGGTCTTGTCGATCGAGTGCGACGAGTGAGAACTCTGCCGCAACGAAAATGCCAGTGCCGGCGGTCAATAACACGCCGATCGCTAGGAGTATCCAGTCGTTCACCACATACTCCGAAGCCTGCGGCGGTCGCCGCAATGTATCGAGGTCCGCGCAATTGCACGGCTAATACTCGGGGGGTCCGCCGGTCTTCGAGAGGGTACATCCATGATCAGGCACGATCTTATCAGCCGCGCCTGGAGAAGTTGTCACCGATCATACTCACGACGCCACGTGGAAGGGCGTAAGGTTATACGTGAGTGCGAGCCCGCATGTTGGTGCTCCAGATCCACACTTTCGCCGCGTGCGGCAACAATGAGAGGAAGTCGGTTTGGCTGACCGGACGGACGCTCCCGATCACGGAAGCTCTGCAGAGGATTTCGGTGCGAATGCTTGGCTCGTAGACGAGCTGTATAAGCAATATTCGCAAGACAAGAATTCAGTGGATCGATCTTGGTGGCCGGTGCTTGAGCGGTACTCGCAACAAGCAGGCGCAGGATCAGGGAGCGAGGGCTCCACCACGACTGGCGCGACTGGCACAACTGGCGCAACATCGCGCAGTGGGGTGAAAACCGGATCACACGCGGCTCCCCCAGCACAAGCGGCTCCCGCGGCGACGACGTCGGAGCGGTCAACACCCGCCGGCGCAACGCAGAGCATGTCGACACAGCAGAACGCAACGGCGACTCAACCCGCCCGCACGACGAACGCAGCCCCGAGGGTCACCCCTATTCCGGCTGATGCGCCACGCACGTCACCTGTCACTGGTGTGGTTCCGGTTGATGAGGATGATCAGGACAACGTCACCCCGATGAAGGGGATGGCCCGCACGCTCTCGAAGAACATGGATCAGAGCTTGACGGTGCCAACTGCGACGAGTGTGCGCACGCTGCCCGCGAAGTTGATGATCGACAACCGCATCGTCATCAATAACCATCTCCGTCGCTCCCGCGGAGGCAAGGTCTCGTTCACGCACCTCATCGGCTGGGCGCTCATTCAAACGTTGAAAGAGTTTCCGAGCCAAAACGTTGCATACGCCGAGGTCGACGGAAAGCCCTCAATTGTTGTGCCAGCACACATTGGCCTTGGGATCGCAATTGATCTGCCGAAGCCTGATGGCACCCGCTCACTCATGGTTCCATCGGTGAAGCGTGCAGAAACGTTGGACTTTAACGAGTACATGGCCTCGTATGAGGATCTTGTGAAGCGTGCACGCACCGGCAAGCTGGGCGCCGCTGACTTCCAGGGGACCACGCTCTCACTGACCAACCCCGGCGGCATTGGTACGGTGCACTCGGTGCCCCGTCTCATGAAAGGCCAGGGGTGCATTATTGGAGTCGGAGCACTCGAGTATCCGGCGGCGTTCCAAGGTGCGTCCCAGGAGATGCTGACCGAGCTCGGCATCTCCAAAACCATCACGTTGACGAGCACGTACGACCACCGTGTCATTCAGGGTGCAGGTTCAGGTGAGTTTCTGAAGAAAGTTCATGAGCGCCTCATTGGTGGACATGGCTTCTACGAAGAGATCTTTGCCGCACTCCGTATCCCCTATAAGCCGGTGCAGTGGGCGTCTGACATTCACGTTGACAACCGTGGTGCCGTCGATAAAACGGCTCGCGTGCAAGAGCTCATCAACTCGTTCCGTGTGCGCGGCCACCTCATGGCCGACATTGATCCGCTCGAGTATGTGCAGCGCACTCACCCCGACCTTGAGATTGAGAGTCACGGCCTCACATTCTGGGACCTTGACCGTGAGTTCGTCACGGGTGGCATCGGCGGCAAGCGCACGATGCCACTGCGAGACATTCTGGGTGTACTGCGTGACTCTTACTGCCGCAAGATCGGCATTGAGTACATGCACATTCAGGATCCTGAGCAGCGTCTCTGGTTGCAAGATCAGCTTGAAGTCCCGTATGCGAAGCCCAGCCACGACGAGCAAACCCGCATCTTGGAGAAGCTCAACGAGGCCGAGGCATTCGAGACGTTCCTGCAGACCAAATACGTCGGCCAGAAGCGGTTCAGCCTCGAGGGTGGCGAGTCGGTCATTCCACTGTTGGATGCGATGCTCATTGACGCCGCGGAAGATGGCGTTGACAGTGTCGATATTGGCATGGCACACCGTGGGCGCCTCAACGTGCTCTCAAACATCGCGGGTAAAACCTACGGACAGATTTTCCGTGAGTTCGAGGGTGCCCAACGCACCTCAGGCTCCGGTGACGTGAAATACCACCTGGGCACCACCGGGGTATTCACCGCACCAAACGGCACGCAAGTGCCGGTGCACTTGGCCGCGAACCCCTCTCACCTCGAGACGGTGAACGGCGTTCTTGAGGGCATCGTGCGCGCGAAGCAGGATCTCAAGCCGATTGGGTCATTCACGACTTTGCCCGTACTTCTCCACGGTGATGCCGCAATGGCTGGCCAGGGCATCGTCTACGAGATTATGCAGATGTCGCAGCTACGTGGCTACCGTACGGGTGGCACACTGCACATCATCATTAATAACCAGGTCGGCTTTACGACGCTTCCCACTGATTCTCGCTCGTCAGTGTACTCGACAGACGTTGGCAAGGTCGTTCAGGCACCGATTTTCCACGTCAACGGCGACGACCCCGAGTCTGTCGTCCGCGTGGCACGAATCGCGTATGAGTTCCGCCAGCGATTCCACAAAGACGTCATTATTGACCTCGTCTGCTACCGTCGTCGCGGTCACAACGAGGGTGATGATCCCTCGATGACTCAGCCGCTGATGACCGACCTGATCGAGGCGAAGCGGTCCACCCGTCGCCTCTACACGAGTGCACTGGTCGGTCGCGGTGACATCTCTGAGGAAGAGTATGAGAAGTCGAAAGAAGACTTCCAGTCTCGTCTGGAGTTGGCGTTCCAAGAAACCCATGCCGCGCAGACTGGTTCGATTCCAGTGATTGACCAGAGCGGGATCGGCAAAGAAGAGGTTGCAGCAGGTCCGCTCATGCTGCTTGAGACCGGTGTGGATCGCAGTATCGTCGAGCGCATCGGCGACGCCCACGCGAACAAACCAAGCGGATTCACCGTGCACAAGAAGCTCCAGCAGCTCCTCAACAAGCGCGTAGAGATGAGCCGCGAAGGCGGCATTGACTGGGGTTTCGGCGAACTGCTTGCGCTTGGATCGCTACTCATGGAGGGCACTGCCGTGCGCTTCGCCGGACAAGACGCGAGGCGCGGCACGTTCGCACAGCGGCACGCAGTCTTTCACGATCGTGGGAATGGGCAGGAGTGGTTGCCGCTACTCAACCTTTCGGACAACCAGGCTCGGTTCTGGATCTATGATTCGCTCCTGTCGGAGTATGCGGCGCTGGCATACGAGTACGGCTATTCCCTGCAACGCGACGACGCACTCGTGCTGTGGGAGGCGCAGTTTGGCGACTTTGTAAATGGCGCCCAGACCGTGATCGACGAGTTTGTGTCCGCTGCTGAACAGAAGTGGAATCAGAATTCGTCTGTGGTCATGCTGCTCCCGCACGGCTATGAGGGCCAGGGACCTGACCACTCATCAGCACGCATTGAGCGGTTCTTGCAGCTGTGTGCGGAAGACAATATGACGGTGGCACGCCCGTCGACGCCAGCGAACTACTTCCACCTGCTGCGTCGTCAAGCGTACGCACGTCCACGGAAGCCGCTCATCGTGTTCACGCCGAAGTCGATGCTTCGTTTGCGCGGCGCTTCCTCCAGCGTGGAAGACTTCACGCGCGGCGGCTTCCAGCCGGTGATCGATGACCCGACGATCGAGGATTCGTCCAACGTACAGCGGGTGATCCTAACCTCGGGAAAGGTCTATTACGACCTGCGGGCTGCGCTCGATAAGAAGCCGGATCCGCGCATCGCCATCGTGCGTGTTGAACAGTTCTACCCGATCCCAGCACTTGAGATGCTGCGCATGCTCACGAGCTACCGAAACGCGGAGCTCGTGTGGGTACAGGACGAGCCTGAGAACCAAGGGGCGTGGCCATTCATCGCACTTGAGCTGTCAAAGCATCTGAAGGGTGATCGCATTCGCGTCGTGTCGCGTGTCTCCTCGGCAGCGCCGTCGACGGGCTCGGCGAAAGTGCACGCCATCGAGCAGGAATCGCTGATCTCAGAGGCTTTGCGCTTCGACGACTAGCGGGCATTCTCGGGACGACAGCGGCGCATCAGTAACACAGCAACGCCCCAGGCTCACACACTGTGATCTGGGGCGTTGCTGCACTCCTCGTGGAATTACTAGTGGAAGAAGTGACGCTCGCCCGTAAAGTACATGGTCACACCGGCGGCCTTTGCGGCCTCGACGACCTCCGCATCTCGCATCGATCCACCCGGCTGAACCACCGCACGCACTCCCGCATCGAGGAGCACCTGGAGGCCGTCGGCGAACGGGAAGAATGCGTCGGATGCAGCCACTGAACCCGTTGCGCGCTCCCCTGCCCGCTCAACGGCGAGACGGCACGAGTCGACCCGGTTCACCTGGCCCATACCAACTCCGACCGAGGCGCCGCCTTGCGTGAGGAGAATTCCATTTGATTTCACAGCACGGCAGGCCCGCCACGCAAACTCGAGCTCGGCGAGTGTCTCCGCATCAGCGGGTTCACCCGCCCGGAGTTCCCACTCCGACGCGGGTTTGAATGCACGGTCAGCGTCCTGCAGCAAGAACCCTCCGGAGACCTGTCGAAACTCAACCGGATTCGGGGTGAAGTTCTCCGGGAGTACGATGAGGCGAATGTTTTTCTTCTGCGTGAGAATCGCGAGCGCCTCGGGCTCGAAGCCTGGTGCCACGATCACCTCGGTGAAGATGCCCGACACGGTGTCGGCCATCTTCGCGGTGACCGTGCGGTTCGCCGCGATCACTCCCCCAAACGCTGACACGGGGTCACAAGCGTGAGCGCTCTCGTGTGCTGCAGCGATCGGGTCAGCGGCATCATTGGGAGCTACGGCGACGCCACAGGGGTTCGCGTGCTTGATGATGGCAACCGCGGGTCGGTCATGGTCGAATGCCGCACGCAGCGCTGCGTCAGCATCAACGTAGTTGTTGTACGACATTTCCTTACCGTGCAACTGTGTGGCTTGGGCGATGCCGATCCCGTCATTCTCTGTGAAGATCGCGGCGCGCTGATGGCTGTTTTCACCGTAGCGCAGCACTGACTCACGGAACCCACTCATGAGGTAATTGACGTACCCGTCGGTCGCTTCGAAGATCGCATCAATCGACGCCGCATCAGATTCGGCGGGCACGGTGGGCTCGGACGATTCCGACCATGCTGCGTCTTCTTGTTCCAGGAACCAGTTGGCGACCGATGCGTCGTACTGCGCTGTGTGCACGAACGCTTCGGTTGCGAATGAACGGCGCTGCCCGAGCGTCGTTCCGCCCGCTTGCACTGCCGAGATGACCTCCTCATAGCGAGCGGGCGAGACGACGATCGCGGCATTCGCGTGGTTCTTTGCCGTGGCACGCACCATCGCGGGCCCCCCGATGTCTACGTTCTCGATGACGTCAGCGGCAGGCTTGCCCGCGGCGACCGTCTCGTCGAACGGGTACAGATTCACGACGACCAGCTCAAAAGGTGCATAGCCGAGCTCTGCGAGCTGGTCCCTGTGCGAAGTAAGTCGCAAATCAGCGAGCAACCCGGAGTGCACGGCCGGGTGGAGTGTCTTCACACGCCCATCAAGTGCCTCAGCGAATCCGGTCACCTCTGACACTTCGGTGACTGCGTGGCCCGCATCACGAATGGTTTGCGCCGTGGAACCGGTCGACACCAATTCGACGCCTGCCTCGGCGAGTGCGCCAGCCAGGTCAAGGAGGCGTGTCTTGTCGCTCACCGAAATGAGCGCGCGACGCACCGGAATGCGGTCTCGCTGCTCGTACAGGCTGGGATCATGGCTCTGGACTGCCATCAGGTGCGGCTCCTCGGGTCGGGTAACAACATGGTGAGTGGATGATCGGCGTGACGGGTCAAGCCAGGTTTAGCGTGCCCGTGGCGATGTCGCGTACGGTCTCGACGAGCAGCGGACGTTCAATCAGCTTGACGCGTTCGTGCAAGTCAGCTTCGGTCTCCCCTGCGCGCACCGCAACTTTCGCCTGCCGCAGAACCGGCCCCGTGTCGACGCCATCGTCGATGATGTGCACGGTGACCCCGGTCTCAGCCGCGCCCGCGGCGAGCGCGTCACGGACCGCATGTGCTCCGGGGTAGAGCGGCAATAGCGCGGGGTGCGTGTTGATGAGGTTCGGTGAGAACTCACGCACGAAACCGGGGGGCAAGATCCGCATGAGCCCGGCGCTGACTACGAGTCCGGGGTGGCTCGAGGTGTCTTCCCCCGTACCCACACCGTGTTCGCGGATTGCGGCGGCAAGTAGCTGCCCCCACTCTTCACGGCTACTGGATTCCCTGGGACGCACGACAAACGTTGGCACACCCGCGGCTTCCGCGTATGCGAGACCGGGAGCATCGGTGTCAGACCCCACCGCGACAATTTGGGCTGGAAAGTCTGGTGCAGCAGCGGCGTCAAGCAGCGCGTGGAGGTTACTCCCGCCGCCAGAGATGAGAACTGCAACTTTCAGCACCAGAACAGTCTACCGCCCTGCAAGTCACGCTGAATGTGGGCCGCTTCGCGGTGGGATGTGCAGGATCTCGTGCACAAGCGATAGAGGGCGATTGGTCGCAAACACTGCGTTTTCTTGCTCAGCCCAGCGGTCCCAGTGCGGGCGGAACGTCTCACCATCACGAGCGAGCGCGCGACGTCGCCGCAGCTCGTCTGGGCTTTCGCTCCACACCGTCCAGATGCCAGAGTCTGCAGGCACTTGCGCACGTGCACTCCAGCGCTTGAGCGCCGCCAGGTTCTCACGGGAGATCGCGCCACAGCCCTCGATGATCAGAGGGTAATGGGTAGTGATTTCCACAGTGTCGGTGAACGCTCCGACGTGCCAGTCGTAGCGCCGGTACTCGCCCGCATCGAGTACCGCGGCGAGTGCCCGTGATCCCTCAGCGAGGCCGTCCCACCCGGGGTACAGATCTTCGACGGGTAGCAGCTGCGACTCCCCCATGTGCTCGGAGTAGTGCTGCCTGAGCGCAGCTGCGAGCGTGGTTTTTCCTGAGCCCGAACGCCCATCGATCAGCAGGGCTTGCGGCAACTGTCCGCCTGGGCGTCGCAACGCACGGGCCACGAGTCGCGCTGCCGCGGCAGACACACTGGTCGTTCCATCAGCATCATTCGAGGATTCCCGTGGAGCCGGCCCGTTGTGACCGGGACTGCTAGGCACGAGTTCCCTCTGATTTGAGCAGGCGCCCGTCACGCATACGCAGCGTGCGATCGGCGATAGAAGTTGCCTCGCTCTCGTCATGTGTGACGAGGATCGCCGTTGTATCGGTGTCGCGAAGCAGGTGCGCAAGGTCGGCGGCGAGTCGATCTCGCAGCTCTCGGTCGAGTGCGGAAAGTGGCTCGTCGAGCAGTAACATCTTGGGTTTCGGGGCGAGAGACCTGGCGAGTGCAACACGCTGGCGTTCGCCCCCCGAGAGCTCGGTGACAGGGCGCGTACCCGCGTCGGGGAGCCCGACGAGCGTGAGGAGTTCGTGTACCCGCGCGTCCCTGTCCGAACGAGGCATGCGCTTCACTCGGAGTCCATACGCAATATTCTCTGCGACGCTGCGGTGCACAAAGAGCTGGCCGTCTTGGAATACGAGCCCGAACCCGCGGCGATGCGGTGGTACGAACGTGAGATCCTCACCGTCCCAGCTCACCGCCCCTGCAGCAAGCGACTCGAGTCCCGCGACGGCGCGCAGCAGTGACGATTTTCCGCACCCCGATGGACCGAGGAGCGCAACGACCTCACCCTGGTCCACCTCAAATGAGGCTTGTGACACGGCCTGGTGTGTCCCGTACTGCACCGAGACGCCGCGCACGCTCAGACCCATTACCATTCGCCAACTCCCTCAGTTCGCCACCGCTCCGCTACCATCATGATGCCAGCGGTCAGACCGCCGAGCACAACAGCTGCGGCGAGCCCCGTCCCGTAGCTGCCCAGCTCTTGGTGTCCGATGAGCTCGGCGATGACGACGGGCAGCGTCTGCTCCCCCGGTCTCACGAGGAATGCGGTCGCCCCAAACTCTCCGAGTGAAGCCGCAAACGCAAAGCCGAGGGCAAGGCCTGCTGATCTGCCGAGCAAGGCCAGGTCGATCGTCGCGAGCACCCTGAGTGGGGACGCGCCGAGCGTGGCCGCGGCGTCGCGGAGCCTCGGGTCGATGCCACGCAGCACCGGCAGCAGCGTGCGCACCACAAGTGGCAGGGCCACAATCGCTTGGGCAACCGGGATCAGTATCGTTGATGTCCGTAGGTCGAACCCGATTCCGAGCGGCTGATGCATCGTGATTAAGAGACCAAAACCAACGGTCACCGCTGACACCCCGAGCGGCAGCATGACGAGCCCATCGAAAAGGTCGATGCCGCGGAGAAGCGTCGGTGATTTTGGTCTTCGAGAGGCCACAAGCGAAACAAGAATCCCGAGCACCATTGAAATCAGGGTGGCGACCACTGCGATTCGCAGCGAGAACCCGATCGCGTCGAACACAGAGCCGTCAATGGGAGACTCGGGCGGAGGCGCCACCAGGTTGATGTAGTTCACGAATGTCCAGCCGCCTGAGGTTTGAAATGACCGCAGTATGAGGGTCAGGATCGGCACGGCGTGGAGCAGCAGGACCGTCATCCCAAACACCGCGATGATGGGAGCGTGTTGCTTTGCAGCTTTGGTGCCGCGGTCCCGGACGCCCACCATCGCGACGGCGCTCTCCCGCCTCCGCCGCATTCGCGATGAGACGATCAGCGCGAGCGCAACAATTGCGAACTGCGCAAGAGAAAGCACCGCCGCAGAACGCAAGTCAAGAAATTGCACGGTCAGTTGATAGATTTCGGTCTCTATGTTGCCGAATCGGCGGCCTCCAAGCACCAGCACCACTCCGAACGACGTGGAGCAAAACAAGAACACCAGTGACGCTGCCGAGGCGATTGCTGGAGCGAGTGCGGGCAGTGTGACCGTCACCCACGCTCGCATCGGGGAAGCGCCGAGCATCCGTGCCGCCTGTTCGGGCCTGTTGTCGAGCTGTGACCAGAAGCCCCCAACGGTGCGCATCACAACCGTCACGTTGAAGAACACGAGCGCGATAATAATCGCGGCCATGCTGCGGTCCAGCCCGGTCCAGAAGAATGGTCCGCCCGGGCCAAACAACGCCATGAATGCTGCCGCGACCACGACGGTGGGCAGCACGAATGGCACCGTGAGGAGCGCCCGCAATATTCCTCTGCCCTTGAACGTCAATCGGTAGAGTACGAAAGCGGCCGGGATACCGAGTACCAGCGCGATGAGAGTCGCAACGCTGGCTTGTGTCAGAGTGTGGCCAATCACTCTCCACGTGCGCGCGTCGCCGGACACCTCGGGGATCCCGCTGAGATCAAGCCGTCCATCGGTGATGAAGCCGATCGCGAGCAGAGCGATGACGGGCCAAACAAAAAATAGGGTGAGGAAGGCGAGTGGGAGCGCGGCAGCCGACCCCCACCCGAGTTTTTCCGCCAGGCGTGGGCCTGGCCGATGGGTTCGGGTGGGGGTGACGGTCGACCCCCGGTACAGCACTACTGCTCGATCGTCTCGCTCAGCGTCTTCAGCCAGCCGTCGAGCCCCGCGCCGAGTTCGGCCGCTGACAGATCATGAGGGTTGGTCGGTGTGGGCGCGAATTTTTCCCATTCGGTTGGTATTTCCGCATCCTCATGAATGGGGTACATGTACATGGTTTCCGCGATGGTGTCTTGGAACTCTGTCCCGAGCATGTAATCGATGACAGCTTGCGCTCCCTCGGGGTTCTCTGCTCCCGCAAGAACTCCGGCGTACTCGACCTGGCTCGAGCACGTCTCGAGGAGTGCGGCGGTTGTCGTTGCTGCACCGTCTTCAGTCAGGGTCGCTGCGGGGGAGGAACTATATGAGACGACGATCGGCTTTACTCCGCCCTCGCCCCCCTGAGTGAACTGACCGTAGTAGGCGTCGCTCCACCCCTGCTCGACACGTGCATCATTCGCCATGAGGTCTTCCCAGTACTGCAGGTACTTGTCTTCACCGAAGTATGCGACGGTGCCAGCAAGGAACGAAGCACCCGTCGATGATGCGGTTGGATCGAGCAGCACAGTGAGACCGCGATACTCCGGCGAGGTCAGGTCCTCATAGGTTTCAGGGGCTTCGAGGCCTTCCTCGTCAAACCATGCAGGATCAATATTGATGCAGGTTGCGCCCATATCGATCGGAATGAGGAGATCTGTGTCGTCAGCCAGGTAGTCGGCAGCTTGCGCGGGCAGATTCTCCGGAATGTATGGATCGACAGTGTCACTCTCGATCACGCGCGATGCAAAAATCTGATCGACTCCAAAGAACGCATCAGCGAGCGGAGCACCTTTCGTGAGGACCAGTTTGTTGGTGAGTTCGCCGCCATCGCCGGCACTGATGACTTCAACGTCGAGACCGGTTGCTTCACTCGCGGCTGCCGCAAACTCGTCGTTGGGAAACGAATCGTGCACGATCAACGTGACGGCGCTTTCGTCGACCGCTGCATTTTCACCGCCGCTACAGCCGGTGAGGGCCAGCGCTAGAGAAGCCCCCAGAGCGAGAGCTGTGAACCGGAGCGTGCGTCGCCCACTCGCTGGTGTGGGCGTGCGTGATGAAAAACTATATGCATGCGTCATCGAGAGATTCCTTCCTCCGCTGGTATTACCCAGATCAGGTTGAACGGTCGAAGTACGCGTACTTCATCTCAGCCCATCGCGTGTGGGCTCCCGTGGATAGGGCTCCAGCCTAGCCCTACCGGCCCGGTTTCCGCCAACCCCGCCATTTACGTGGTCTTTTCTCAGGTTCTTCGATCGGGTCTGGGAGTTGGTCCCACGAGTATGCGCGGAGGAGCTCGTCGGTTTCGACATCGCCGTCTGCGTCAGAACCGGGCTCTGCTCCACCCTCGTGGCCCTCACCTGCGTCCATGGCCGATGCTTCAGAAAGTTCGCTGTCTTCCCCTGTTACCAACTTGCTGTAGGTGTCAAAGTCTCGGTATGCGTCGACCTCACCGTAGGCGATCGTTTCATCAGGGATTGCGGCGTCTGTGTTGAGCTCCGGTTCACGGCCGATGTTATGCACTCCGTCGTTCAAATCGACAGTGTCGGCCTCAGTAGGGAGACCTGTGGCATATTCTGCGGGGTAGCGGTGTTCGCCGACGAACAACTCGGAGTTTGTATCGTTCGGCGATTCACTCGTGTCAGGTGCAGGCTGATGTCTTCTTTCGGCAATTGCTCCCAGCGTGAGCTTCCCTCGACCAGGAATGGGAACAGACTCAATCGCTGTGTAGAGACGCGAGCGGTCGATCCTACCCCCCACAATGCCGAGCATCATGCCTGCCCCTATCTCGGCCGCCGCGAGTCCACCCGTAATCCACGGATGAGCACCAGTGACCGCGAGACGGTCAGGGCCGATCGCCCCACTGGCGAGCACGCTGAGCCCAGCGATGACGAGCCCGGCCACCGCCGCGCCGAGTACCGGAACCGCCAGCGCCGCTACCCAGGGGCCGCGTCGCAGCTGGTCGCGGACGGTCGCAAGCAGGCCGACCACGATACCGATAACGACAACGATTGCGGGCGCCAGCAAACTGAAACTTCCCCACCCCTGCGCAGGGAGCGCACCAAAAAGTGGCAGGTTCGGCATGGGGCCGAGCAGCGTGTCAAACGGCGAGACGGACGTTCCCGCACCGATGGCAAACCCTTCACCCGTCAACCAGGCGATTGTCCAGATGATGGCGATGGGGAGTAGCACGAGCTGCAGCACAAACATCAGGATCGCACCGAACGGGTCCATCTGCAGCCCCTGCGAGAGTGACGTAATATCGACGTACCCTGCGGTGAGCGCGATAGCGACACCGAGGCCGCTGAGAGCAATCAGCGCCATCACGGCTGCGGCTGCAATCCGTATGGTTTCGGCACCGTAGCGACGTACGACGCCAAAACTCTGAAACCCAAGGAACAGCAGCCCTCGTTGCACTTGACGCAGGAGCGAAGACCACCAGTCCTGTTCGTCGCGGGCTGCACGGGTGAGAAAGGTGAGCACAGCGGGTATTCCGTAGGTGAGTCCAGTGGTCACACCGATCAGCCACAGCGGCCACACGATGAGCTCACCGGCGACTGGTGCAGCAATCAACGCAACCCCCGCAAACCCCAGCGCACCACCCAGCACACCCGCTGCCCCGACTCCGCCGCGGTGCCCAAAGCGCCACCCACTTCGCGCGGCAAGCAGGGCCGTAATCAGCGTGATGCCGAGCGGAGCGAGTGAGATTGGCACACTGAGCACCTCTGGGGGGAGGCCGAATCCGAGAGCCGCCTCAGCGCTCAGTTCAAATGTCAGCGGCACAAAATGTGCGAGAAACCACACGGCGACAGACCCCGCGAATACTTCTGAAGGTTGAGCCGACAGATCAAATGTCACCACCCACAGCAACACCGCCGGTACGGCAATGACGGCAAGCCCGAGCAGCGCGACAGACGCGGACTCGAGAGCCGCGATCACTGCCGTCAGAATGGGTCTCATTGGGATAATCGTAGTGGCCGTCGCCCAGCGACCCTGTATGGCTCGCCACGTCTCAACGTGTGCCGACCTGGGACTATTGTTCCCCCAGTGGACCCGCAGAAATCGCACCCAGCCGCGACACTAAACGGTCGCGTGATGTGGTGCTCTACGTACCGTTACAGCGCCTCGTACACCTCGCGCAACAGTCGGGCCGTCTCGGACGGAGTCTTGCCAACCTTCACGCCGGCCTCCTCGAGCGCTTCTTTCTTCGCCTGAGCAGTTCCCGCTGAGCCCGATACAATGGCGCCAGCGTGGCCCATCGTCTTGCCCTCAGGAGCAGTGAACCCTGCGACATAACCCACCACGGGCTTCGTCACGTTGCCCTTAATGTACTCGGCCGCACGTTCTTCCGCATCGCCACCGATCTCACCAATCATCACGATCGCTTTGGTCTCGGGGTCCGCCTCGAACGCCTCCAGCGCATCGATGTGGGTGGTGCCGATGACCGGGTCGCCACCAATACCAATTGCCGTCGAGAAGCCAAGATCACGCAGCTCGAACATCATCTGGTAGGTGAGAGTACCCGACTTTGACACGAGGCCGATGGGGCCTTTCCCCGTAATGGTGGCCGGGGTGATTCCAGCGAGCGCCTCACCGGGGGTAATAATGCCGGGGCAGTTTGGACCAATGATGCGGGTTTTGTTGCCGGTAGCTTTTGCGTGCGCCCACAGCTCCGCCGAGTCTTTCACTGGCACACCCTCGGTGATGATCACGAGGAGCCCGATGCCGGCATCGATCGCTTCAATGGCCGCGCTCTTCGTGAACGCTGGCGGCACGAATGCCACTGAGACGTCGGCGCCAGTTTGCTCCATCGCTTCCGCGACGGAACCAAAGACGGGCAATTCTACTTCGTCGCCAGCAGCATTTTTGTGCGTGACGGTGGTGCCCGACTTACGCGCGTTCACCCCACCCAAAATGTTCGTGCCTGCCGCAAGCATGCGTGCAGTGTGCTTGGTCGCTTCGCCGCCGGTGATGCCCTGGACGATGACCTTGGAATCCTTGTTGAGGAAGATCGACATTCTCGTTGTTCCTTAAGTTTGTAGTCTCGTCGCGGGTTATCTGGTGTGCGCCAGTTCGGCAGCCTTATCGGCGCCCTCATCCATCGTGGCAGCCTGAATGACGAGCGGATGCGCGGCCGCATCGAGGATTTTACGCCCCTCGTCGACGTTGTTACCATCGAGTCGCACGACGAGCGGCTTATTTGCGGCGTTGCCAAGCTTCTCAAGCGCGCCAACAATACCGTTCGCGACCGCATCGCACGCAGTGATTCCACCGAATACGTTAACGAATACGGACTTCACCTGGGGGTCGCCGAGGATCACATCGAGCCCTGCGGCCATGACTTCAGCCGATGCTCCGCCGCCGATGTCGAGGAAGTTTGCGGGCTTCACTCCGCCGTGGTCCTCGCCGGCGTATGCAACAACGTCGAGCGTCGACATCACGAGACCAGCACCATTTCCGATGACGCCCACCTCGCCATCGAGCTTCACGTAGTTCAGATCCTGCGCCTTGGCTTTCGCCTCAAGGGGGTCTTCCGCCGCCTTGTCCGCAAGAGCCGCGTGCCCCGCCTGACGGAAGTCAGCGTTCTCGTCGAGCGAGACCTTGCCGTCAAGGGCGATAATGTCGCCCTCACCCGTGAGTACGAGCGGGTTGACCTCGACGAGCGTCGCGTCCTCACCCGTGTATACGTCGTACAGCTTCTGGAACACCGGGATCACCTTGGCGACGAGCTCCTCCGGGAACTTCGCGGCGCGAGCAATTTCTTCAGCCTTTGCAGCATCGATGCCGCCAATAGGGTCGATCTCCACACGGGCAAGCGCCTCGGGCTTCTCGACTGCGAGCTGTTCGATCTCAACGCCGCCCTCGACGCTGCAGAGTGACAGGTACGAGCGGTTGGCACGGTCCAGCAGCACTGAGAAGTAGAACTCCTGCGCAATGTCCGCACCGGCAGCTACCATCACGCGCGTCACGATGTGCCCCTTGATGTCGAGGCCGAGGATTGCCTGCGCTGCCTCGAACGCCTCATCGGGGTTCTTCGCGACTTTCACGCCGCCAGCTTTGCCACGCCCGCCGGTCTTCACCTGAGCCTTGACAACGACCACGCCACCGATCTTCTCGGCGGCTGCGCGCACCTCCTCGGGAGTGTCCGCGACCAGGCCGGCGAGCACCGGCACTCCGTATCGCTCAAATAGGTCTCGTGCCTGGTACTCGTACAGGTCCATGTACAGTCCTTACGGTTTGGATTCGTGGGATTCCGAGGCGAAAAGTCTCGTTGTCGGGAGTAATATATCGACCAAGTTTCAGCCTACCACCTGAAATCAGAGCACCTGAGCGACGCCGAACGGGCACTGTACCGGCCCTGTGTGGCGCAGTTATTCAACCTTCGTGATGGGTGACAGCTTCACCAGCAGCTTGCGCTCGCCCACCGACTCAAAGATGACGTGCGCGATCCGTTTGGAGCCGATGCCCGTAACGGTATCGACGCGCCCTTCGCCGTAGTCATCATGGCGAATCCGATCACCGGGTGCGAGCTCCAACTCACCGTTGTCACGCATGCCAGCACCCACCATGTTGGGGAATCCGCCTCCAGCCTGCTGCGCCTCTTTCGCCGCGCGCTTGCGCTCACGCCACTTGTCCAGCGCAGACTGCATGTTGCCACTCGCGGGCTCGCTCACTGCAGCGGACCCGCCGTTTCTGTTGAACGAGACGCTCGAATCGGCTCCGCGAGCACGTGATGACCGCGCTGCAGCACCCCCCGCACCCCGTGCCGCATTCAGCGCCCTCGACTGCACGCGCTCTGGTGATGCGGCACCACCGTACCCAGAGGACCCTAGGCGCGCGGTTCCGGTGACTTCACCTGGAGACTGCCGCCAGTCGATGAGCCCCTCCGGTATCTCCTGCAAGAAGCGCGACGGCATGGCGACGGAAATGTCTCCATACTGTGCACGCGTGCTCGCGAGCGTCAAGTACAAACGCTTCCTGGCACGCGTGATCCCCACATACATGAGTCGCCGTTCCTCCGAGATTCCCCCCACCTCGTCGACCGACATCTGGTGCGGAATAAGGCCTTCCTCCACCCCCGTAATAAACACGGAGTCGTATTCCAGCCCCTTCGCCGTGTGCAGGGTCATCAAAGAGACCGTGCCGCTCGTGTCGTCCAGGTCGTCAGCCGCCGCGACCAGACTCACCTCGGTCAGGAATGCGACGAGTCCCGCACCGGGGTTCTTGACGTCAAACTCCCGTGCCACCGCGATGAGCTCTTCCAGGTTCTCTGCTCGAGCATCATCTTGCGGGTCATGCTTTGCACGCAACTTCTCGATCATCTCGGTTTCATCGAGCAGCAACTTCAACACGTCCGCGACCGGCGCGGGCTTCTTCTCCTCGTCGGCCTCGGGGTCCACGACGATCGTCGCTCCGCCGCCTGCGGCCATTCGCGTCGCGCGGCTCAGCAACTCCGCAAGCTCGCGCACGGTGGTGCGGAGCTTCGGACCGAGCTGCGCCACCTCATCCGCGTGCAACATGGCCTCATGGAACGACACACCCTGTCCCTCTTGAAAGTTCGCGAGGTGCGCCTCCGCCATTGGCCCGATGCCGCGCTTTGGCGCGCCGAGCATTCGCGACCAGGAGATCGGGTCATACGGGTTCGCGATACTCGTGAGGTATGCAATAGCGTCCTTGATTTCGGCGCGCTCGTAGAATTTCGTGCCACCAAGTACGCGGTACGGCACCGCGGAGCGAATCAGCAGCTCTTCGAGCGCGCGTGTCTGCGAGTTGGTGCGGTAAAACACCGCGATGTCGTTGTAGGCAACTCCCGCACCGCGAAGATCCTCCACCTCTTCCGCAACAAACCGGGCCTCGTCGTGTTGCGAGTAGCCAGTGAAGCCGACGATGCTCGCGCCGTCGCCCTCCGTAGTAAAAAGATTCTTCTCCTGGCGGTCAAAGTTGTTGCCGATGACGGCATTTGCAGCGCTCAAGATGTTCTGGGTGGAACGGTAATTTTGTTCGAGTTTCACCGTTTCAGCGCCGGGAAAGTCGCGCTCGAACTCGACAATGTTGCGGATGTCAGCCCCGCGGAACGCGTAGATGGACTGATCGGAGTCACCGACGACGGTGAGGCTCGCGGCAGGGATACTCCCTGCATTGTCCACTTCGCGGTCACGAACCGGCGGCACCAGTCCCTGCACTTCGCTCGGGTCGACCGGCTTCGTCAGCTCGCGAATCAACGAGTACTGTGCATGGTTCGTATCCTGATACTCATCCACCAGAATGTGACGGAACCGGCGCTGATACTGAGCCGCCACGTCGGGGTGCGATCGGAACAGGTGCACCGTCTGCCCAATCAAGTCATCAAAGTCGAACGCATTCGCACGCCGCAGTTCCTGCTCATACATCTTGAACATTTCAGCGAAGAGGCGATCCCGTGGGTCGCTTTCATTCATCGATCTCGCGAACTCGTCGGCGTCAGAAAGCTCGTTCTTCAGGCGCGAAATCTTCGCCCCCGTGTTTGCTGGGGTGAAGCCGTAACTATCGGCGTCGACCCCTTTGATGATGCGTTTGAGAAGCGCTCGTGAGTCGGCCGAGTCATAAATAGTGAAGCCGGAAACGTAGCCAAAGCGCTCGGCTTCGCGGCGCAAGATTCTGACGCAGGCAGAGTGAAATGTCGATACCCACATGCCCTGAGACGCTTCACCAAGCAGCCCCTCAATGCGCTCACGCATTTCGGATGCTGCCTTGTTCGTGAACGTGATCGCGAGGATCTGACTCGGCCACGCCTCGCGGCTCCGAATCAGATGCGCGATGCGGTGCGTCAGCACGCGGGTCTTACCTGAACCTGCACCGGCAACGATGAGCAGCGCGGGTCCGCGAGCCTCAACGGCGCGCAACTGCGCCGGGTTCAGCCCCGCCAGCAGCGGATCATTGTTTGCCCCGGCCGATTCCGCGCCCGGCCCGGCCATCGGCACACCAGCAGGGTCCAAAAGTTCAAAGTCGCTCATTGTGCACCCAGTCTACGAGCCACCACCGACGATCGGCGGCGAAGAGGGCCTGCCCGCACTTTCGATGCCGCCAGGTTCTGACCTCGCTGTAGGTCAGAATGGGTGCATGAGTGCAACTGGCCCGACTGCCCCCGAGATCCTTATCTTCGCCACCGGCGGAACGATCGGCATGCGAGAAACGGATGCGGGGCTCGCTCCCGACCCCGACTTTCCCGAGGCACTCGACGCTCTGGTGGCGAGCATTTGCGAACCATTCGGCACTGGCTGGCGCATCAATCACCTCCACCCACCGATCGATAGCGCAAACGCGAACGAAGAGACGGGGCCGCGCATCGCACGCGCAATCCGTGCTCGCATGCGGGCACACCCGGCGCGCGGGGTCGTCGTCACACACGGGACCGACACTCTCGCATTCACTGCCGCGAGGCTCGCGTTCGAGTTGGCAAACCTCGATGCGCCAGTCGTCGTGACGGGCAGCCATTTCCCGCATGGTGCGGAGGGCGGAGATGCCCGCTCAAATCTGGCCCTCGCGATCCGTACCGCCGTGCTCGCTTCCCGCGAGGCCCCGGCGTGTGTGGCGTTCGGTGGCACGCTTGTGCCGGCGGTTCGTACGCGAAAGCACGACAGCTCCGCGATTGAAGCATTCCGGGCCGAAAGCGAGATCGCAGCTGACCCTCGAGGCCTCCCACCTGCACCAGCCACGATGCAAGACCCTGAGCAACCAGCAACACGCAGCATCGCGAGAATCCTGTCATTCCGGTTCGTTCCGGGTGTAACTGCCGACGATCTCTTGGCCGCTGTCGGAGGCGGGCCCGACGGGCTCGTGCTCGAGTGTTATGGGAGCGGCACTGGCCCAGTCGATCACCCCGGCATGCAGGTTGCACTGCGGCGCATCACCGACGCTATGCCAGTCGTGGCAGTCAGTCAGTGTGCCAAGGGCGGGATCGATTTCGCCCGCTACGCGACAGGATCAGCACTCGCTGCGACCGGCGTCATCGACGGGTCCGACCTGACAGTCGAAGCCGCAACTGCAAAGCTCGGATACCTACTTGACTCGGGACACCACTGGAACAGTGGCGACCGTGAGGGGTTCCGCGCCCTCATGGGAACGAACCTGATTGGCGAGTGCCGCACGGTCGAACGCCCATAGGAGCCGGGATACGACCAGACGCACAGTGGGTTAGTCGTTCTCGCGATATGCGGCTCGTGCCTCAACGCCCAGGTCAGGGTGGTCCACGAAAATCCCGTCTATCCCGGTGCCGAGTATGAGCGAAAATTCTGCGCGCCAGTTCCCCCATTCGGAGGGCTTCCGCGATGAATGGAACCGCATGTTGAGATAGCGGTTCTCGGGCCGCAGGGTCCACGTGTACACGAGGAACCCGCGATCCTGTGCGAACGACACCACATCAGAAACACCGACCGCCTGACCCACCGCATTCCGCCGCAGCACATCAGCTTTCGCGACGCTCACTCCCTCAACCCTGCCGACAAGGGAGTCGAGCCCCTCTTCACTGCGAAACCAACTGAACGGCCGCGCTCGCTTACCGTGCTCAGCCACTTCGTCGGCTGGCGCACCCGCGTGCTCGGTCAAAAACACGAGCGCACCCGGCGCCCCGGCCTCCCGCAATTGATCGAGCACACGGAGCTCAAAACACTCAATGACCACACGGCGAGGTCGATCAGCCCACCCCATCGCAGCCAGTTCATCAAGCAGCAGCTGCTCAATACGCACCCCAGCATCCGCAAAATACTGGGCGTGCTTGATTTCGATGACCACGCCGATGTCACGCCTCAGGTCGCGGCTGCAATTGTCGACGATGTCAAGCACGTCCCTGAGGCGCAGGATCTGCTCACGGTCGTTATACCGCACGTTCTTCGGGCGGAGTTTCGGAAGCCTCTCCCGACAGTAGAGCGTCTGCAACTGCGCCCACGTGAGATCCTCGGTGAACCAGCCCGTGAGTTGCACGCCGTCGACGATCTTCGTCGTGCGCAGGTGCGCAAACTCAGGGCGTTCGGCGATATCCGTAGTACCCGAGATCTCATTTTCGTGCCGCACCACGAGTTCGCCATCGCGGCTCACCACGATGTCGGGTTCCACGGCGTCAGCACCCAGTTCGCAAGCCAGGCGGTACGCCTCTGCGGTGTGCTCGGGTCGATACCCCGGAGCCCCCCTGTGCCCAATCACGAGCGGCGTGTGCAGCGCCCATTCACTCCGAGCAGTCGTCGATGCGGTTGCAGGCATATTGCCACACTAGACCCGCCTGGTTGCGTGGGGCTGAACACTGTGTCCGTCATGAGCGGGCATCCCTGCGCTGATGGCGAACCCGCTGGAGATTCGCAGGTCCCGCAAGGTGTCTTCCAGCTACAGTTGTATGCAAAGGATCTGCATTCGGTATCGACCCCAAATGCACGGCCCTGAATGTCCGCCGAGCACACAATTGTAAGGAACTCGACGCATGAGCAACCCCGCCCTCTCTCGTAACCCGGCACTGAATGGTAAGACTCTGACTGCCGAGGAGTTGGAGCGCATTTATAGTCAACCGGCAGCGAAGACTCAACGCCCCGGTGTTGACCCCGAGCCACAGCAACACGGCATAGGTGGGCAGCCACCGGTGGAGCCGTCGTCAAGCCCAATGACCTACGAAAACACGATCGTGAAGACCGTGATGCTGTTCGTCATTGTGCTCGTCACGGCAGCGGTTGGTTGGCAGATGCCGGAACTTGCACTCCCCGCCGCGATTATCGGCCTGGTACTCGGGCTCGTCAACGCGTTCAAGAAGGAGCCGAGCGTACCGCTCATCGTGCTCTACGCAGTGTTCCAGGGCGTGTTCCTTGGTGGAATCTCCGGCATCTTCGAGGCACAGTGGGCAGGCATCGTCTCGCAGGCGATCATCGGCACGCTCTCAGTCTTTGGCGTGACGCTGCTCCTCTTCCGGAGTGGCAAAGTGCGCACGAGCCCACGTATGACGAAGATCGTGATGATCGCGATGGCCGGCTACTTCGTGTTCTCGCTCATTAACTTCGGCATGATGATGTTCGGTCTCACTGATAATCCATGGGGGATGCGCTCAGGCTGGATCGGCATCGCGATCGGCGTCCTCGCCGTCTTCCTCGCCGCCTACTCCCTCGTCATGGATTTCGAGCTCATCCAGAACGGTGTGCGCAACCGTGTGCCCGAGAAGTGGGGCTGGGCAGCCGCGTTCGGCCTCATGGTCACGCTGATCTGGCTCTACGTCGAGATCCTGCGTATCCTCGCGATTCTGCGCGGAGACTAGCGAGCCGGGTGGCCGCGGCGCATGCCGCGGTCACCCGTTACTCCCATTCGATCGTGCCGGGTGGCTTTGACGTCACGTCAAGCACGACTCGGTTCACCTCGGGCACCTGGTT
The DNA here is from genome assembly GCA_052090925.1 of Leucobacter sp. GTDB lineage: Bacteria > Actinomycetota > Actinomycetes > Actinomycetales > Microbacteriaceae > Leucobacter. The sequence continues at coordinate 56,222 of JBQDBM010000004.1, forward strand.
TGTGATCTTGTTTGAGATGCGCGCCAGCACGTCATACGGCACTCGTGTCCAGTCGGCCGTCATCGCGTCCTCCGACGATACGGGTCGCAAGACGACGGGGTGTCCGTACGTGCGTCCATCACCTTGCACGCCCACGGAGCGCACGTCGGCAAGCAATACAACTGGACATTGCCAAATCTCAGCGTCCAGGCCGGCTGCTGTCAGCTCGGCACGGGCAATCGCGTCAGCCGCGCGCAGCGTTTCGAGCCGCTCCTGAGTCACCTCACCCACAATGCGGATGCCGAGGCCCGGGCCAGGGAACGGCTGACGTCCCACAATCGCCTCGGGCAATCCAAGTTCCCGCCCGATGGCACGAACCTCATCTTTGAAGAGGTCGCGCAGCGGTTCGATGAGCTCAAACGTCATGTCCTCGGGGAGCCCGCCAACGTTGTGGTGGCTCTTGATGTTCGCCGTCCCTGATCCTCCACCCGACTCAACCACATCGGGGTAGAGCGTGCCCTGCACGAGAAACTTAATAGGTTCGCCCTCGGCTTTCGCCTCTTCGATGAGGGTGCGCTGCACCTGTTCGAATGCACGAATGAACTCGCGGCCGATGATCTTGCGCTTTTCTTCAGGGTCTGTGACGCCTGCGAGGTGACCGAGGAAGATGTCGGCCGCATCGACCGTGATGAGGTGGACGCCAGTTGAGGCGACATAGTCGTTCTCCACCTGCTCGCGCTCGCCCTCGCGCAGCAGTCCGTGATCAACAAAGACTGCAGTGAGCTGGTCACCGATCGCCTCGTGCACGAGCGCGGTCGATACTGCGGAATCAACTCCGCCGGAGAGCGCCGAGATCACTCGTGCAGACCCCACCTGTTCACGGATCCGGTCAATCTGTTCCGCAATGACGTTGCCGGCGTTCCAGTCCGATGAAATCCCTGCGACCGTGTGTAAGAAGTTCTCGAGCACCTGCTGGCCGTACTCCGAATGCTTGACCTCGGGGTGCCACTGCACGCCATACATACGCTTGGCAACGCTGCCGAACGCGGCGACCGGGGTCACTGCGGTGCGAGCGAGTACTTCGAACCCTTCGGGAGCCTGTTGCACGACGTCCCCGTGGCTCATCCACACGCTCTGCACTGGCGGCTGACCGCCAAGGATCGCTCCACCATCACCGACCACCGAGGCCTCGGTTGCTCCATATTCACGCGCACCAGTTTTGGCAACCTCGCCACCCAACGCACGCGCCATCACCTGAAAGCCGTAGCAAATACCCAGGGTCGGAATGCCAAGCTCAAAAATGGCAGGGTCAAAAGCTGGCGCGCCGTCTGCATACACCGACGACGGTCCACCAGACAACACGATGCCGAGCGGGTCGCGCTCCTTGACTTCCTCAGCAGTGATCGTGTGCGGTACAAGCTCGGAGAAAACGCCGGCTTCACGTACCCGACGTGCAATGAGCTGCGCATACTGCGCACCAAAGTCCACGACGAGAACCGGACGGTACCCGGTTGCTGGTTGCTGGTCTTGTGTCGCCATGGTTGCTAGTGGCTACCTTTCATCAAAGGAAATCTCGATATAAATTCTAGTGCTGCTGCTGCGCAGCTGACGCTGCAGTATCAGATGCCACAGGTGGCCCCGAGGATCCGCTCGACTGTGCCGGCTGAACAGACTGAGCTGATTGGGCTGACAGTGCGGCCTCTCGAGATTCGAGGAACGCGGTCACCTGGCGGGCGATCCTGACCTCAAGAATGAATGAGAGGAATGGAATCACGCCAGCGAGTGCCAGCAGCAGGAACCTCGAGAACCTCCACCGCATGGGGCTCCACAGCATGAATGCCGAGATAAGGTATGCGACATAGAACCAACCGTGTGCGATCAAGATCAGCAACGAGAGGTTCGCGCCCTCGCCAGTCGACGTGATCTCACACGTCTCCTGGAACGGATTAAACATGGAAAACCACTGGCACGCTTCCCCCACCACAACTGGAGTGAACCGCAGCCCACCTGAGCCACCCGCGAACAGTTCCACGTGAGTTGGCGAGTATTTCAGAATCATCTCTGTGAGCAGCAGCAACAGCATCACGCCCGTCACCACGGAGGTGACCTTGTACCACTTCAGCGCCTTACGGATACGCGGATAATCGGCGGGCTTGGGCTGCAGGACCATGGTTTCCATTCTATTCGGGTGAGGACTGTGATGATTTGGGATCGGCCTCGGCGTCACTTTCCGCCAGCAGCATGAGCTCGTGCTCTTTCTCCCAGGCGTCGCGGGTGAGGCGGTACCAGAAGAACAATGCAAAACCCGCGAATACGACCCATTCGATGGCATAGAAGACGTTCAACCAATTCACCTTCTCGGGTGGCTCCGGTGTGACTGAATCAATCGGGGAAAGCCCGTAGGAGTCGATCGTTATGGATGTCGGAGCCTCCGCGTGCATCACTAGGAATCCCGAGTATGCGGGCTCGCTGCCGCCCTCCCAAAGATTCACGAGATACTCGGGTGCCATGCTGTCGAGAACATGAGGGTCCTCGTCTGGAGCGGGAACATGCGTCCCTTCCGTCGGCATGTATCGCCCCTCATAGTGCTGGGTGGCGCTGAGCGCATCGTCTCGTTCCACTTGCGCAAGCGCGCGCTCGGCGACCTCGCGGTCTGCTGCCCACCCCAGGCTCACGGCGAGATGACTATCGGTCGGGGCATCGGTGGTTCCATCAACGAGCAGATTCCCAACGACCCAGTACCCGTTCTCTCCCTGGTTCATGCGCTGTTCCATGATGAGGAAGTCATCGGGCACAAATGAGCCTTCGAGTGTTACCACTTTGCCGGCTGCGGCCTCCATCGGGGCCACACCCGGAGAAGTGACCTCTGTGAGTTCCACAGGAGTCTCCGTATCAATCGCGTTGTCTGCATCGATGCGGATCGCGTTCCCCATCTGCCACTGCCCCAGCCACGCAAACCCCCCGGCGACCACCATGGCAAGCAGGAGGGCGAGGATCCAGAACGGACGCCGCATGACCTGGCCGAGCGTTGGCTCGCCAAGATATTCAGGCTTCGCCGAATTCGTGCTGATGGCGCTGCTCCTAGGCTGGTGCTCCGAGGCGGGGATTATGGTCAGAGTCTATCGATGCAGAATCGACGGTTCCTGGATATCCCGTCCCGTTCAGCCTCAGTGCTTAGCGCTGCGCATGCACGATATCAACGCGCTGGAACTCCTTGAGGTCAGAGTATCCGGTTGTGGCCATCGCGCGCCGCAGTGCGCCCATGAGGTTTGCGGTGCCGTCGGCGACGTGAGCGGGGCCGTTGACGACCTCTGTGAGTGGTGCCACTCCCCCAGCGCGCAGACGCTTGCCGCGTGGCAAGTCATCATGGTGTGCCTCTTGACCCCAATGCCAGCCCTGCCCTGGCGCGTCGGTCGCACGCGCAAGTGCGGTGCCGAGCATGACGGCGTCTGCGCCACAGGCAATTGCCTTGATGAGATCACCCGAGGTACCGAGACCGCCATCCGCAATGACGTGCACATAACGCCCGCCCGACTCATCGAGGTAGTCACTGCGCGCACCAGCAACGTCGGCAATCGCAGACGCCATAGGTGCGCGGATACCGAGGGTCGCACGGGTGGTCGAAGAAGCGCCACCTCCGAACCCAACGAGCACGCCCGCGGCTCCGGTGCGCATGAGGTGCAGCGCAGACTGGTAGGTCGCGGCACCCCCGACGATGACGGGAACGTCAAGCTCATAAATGAACTGCTTGAGGTTGAGCGGTTCGCGCCCCTCCACCGATACGTGTTCGGCTGACACGGTGTTGCCACGAATGACGAAAAGGTCGACGCCCGCACCGACGACGGTCTCCCAGAACTCTGCGGTTCGGTGGGGTGAGAGCGCACCCGCAACGGTGACTCCTGCGTCGCGAATCTCACCGAGGCGCGAGCGAATCAGCTCAGGGTTGATGGGTGCCGAGTACATCTCGCGCATCCGTTTCAGCGCCGTGGCATTATCTTCAAGACTTGCGAGTTCATCGAGCAATGCCTGCGGATCCTCGTGGCGCGTCCACAGCCCTTCGAGGTTCAGCACTCCGAGGCCACCCAAGTTTCCGAGTGCTATTGCCGCTGCCGGAGACATGACGGAATCCATTGGGGCACCGAGTACCGGGATGTCAAAGTTGAACGCGTCGATGCTCCACGTTGTCGACACGAGCTCAGGATCGCGCGTGCGTCGCGTCGGCACAATGCCAATCTCATCGAATGTATACACTTGCCGGGCGCGTTTGCCCCGGCCGATCTCGATCTCGCTGCTCACGGATCTACCCTATCTGTCAGTCATTCAGAAGTCTTCTCGAGCGGTGCGGGCGCTAGCGCTTGTAGTTGGGCGCTTCGACCACCATCTGCACGTCGTGCGGATGTGACTCTTTCAACCCCGCCGAAGTGATGCGGACAAAGTTGCCGCGCTCCTTCAGATCCTCAACTGTGCGCGCACCAACGTAGAACATCGACTGGCGCAGGCCGCCGATCATCTGGTGCGCTACCGCGTTCAGCGGGCCACGGTATGCCACCTGGCCCTCGATGCCTTCTGCGATGAGCTTCTCTTCACTCGGCACGTCTGCCTGGAAGTACCGGTCTTTCGAGTACGAGGTCCGCTCGCCTCTCGTCTGCAGCGCGCCAAGAGAACCCATACCACGGTAGTTCTTGTACTGCTTCCCACCGACAAACACTAAGTCTCCGGGGCTTTCGTCGGTGCCTGCGAGGAGCGAACCCATCATAACCGATGACGCACCGGCGACAAGAGCTTTCGCGATGTCACCTGAGTACTGCAGTCCACCGTCTGCGATCACGGGCACACCTGCTGGTGTGCCCGCTTTCGCTGCCTCGTAGACCGCGGTCACCTGGGGCACACCGACTCCAGCGATCACACGAGTCGTGCAGATCGAACCGGGCCCAACGCCCACCTTCACCGCGTCGACGCCAGCATCAATGAGTGCCTGGGCGCCACTTCGTGAGGCCACGTTGCCGCCGATCACATCAACCCCCGAGAACGCAGGGTCCGCTTTAATCTTCGCAATGATGTCGAGCACACCTTTGCTATCGCCGTTCGCCGTGTCGACCACAAGTACGTCAACGTCAGCGTCGAGCAGCGCCGTGGCACGCTTCCACGCGTCGCCGAAGAATCCAACCGCGGCGCCGACTCGGAGACGCCCAGCATCGTCCTTCGTTGCGTTCGGGAATTCCTCTTCCTTATCGAAATCTTTGACCGTGATCAGGCCGGTCAGCTTCCCAGCACCGTCCACCAGTGGCAACTTCTCAATTTTGTGCGTCTGGAACAGCGCTGCGGCCGCCTCACGGCTAATGCCAGCCGGCGCTGTGATGAGCGGCATCGGCGTCATCGCATCAGCTACACGCACGTTTGCGCGGGTGCTGACGTCAATAAAACGCATGTCGCGGTTCGTGATAATGCCGAGCAGGGTTCCTTGCTTGTCTACCACCGGCAGGCCACTCACGCGGTACTCCCCGCACAGCGCGTCAACTTCAGCGACCGTGGCGTCGAGAGTCGTGGTGACCGGGTTCGTAATCATCCCGGCTTCGCTTCGCTTCACACGGTCCGCCATCTCCGCCTGATCCTGAATGGAGAGGTTGCGGTGCAGAATACCGAGGCCGCCGTTGCGCGCCATGGCGACTGCCATACGCGTCTCCGTAACCGTGTCCATTGCGGCTGAGACGAGCGGAATTCCCAGGCGGATCCTACGTGTGAGCTGCGACGAGGTATCTGCTTCGCTCGGGATGACATCAGTGTGCGACGGGAGCAGCAGCACATCGTCGTAAGTTAGCCCGGTGAACGCAAACGGATCACGCTGTTCCATGAGACCTCATTTTCTGGTGGATTGCAGGTATATCTATCGTAAACGCTGAGACGCGGACTTTTATGCCTGCCCCTCAAGTTGGCAGCTTGGGCTCAATCTCCTTGTGTCACGTGAGGGGTGCGACCGGGAGGACGTGGCGCCTCTGCCTCGCACGACGGAGACTATCGATCGACAGCAGCACCAGCGCGGTCCACACAAGTGCAAACCCAAGCCAGCGCGCTGGCGGCACATGCTCGTCGAGCGCGAGCCACCCGATGAAGAACATAATTGATGGAGCCAGATATTGGAGGAATCCCAGGACTTTCAGCGGTATTCGGCGAGCAGCCGCAGCAAAGAAGATCAGTGGTATGGCAGTCGCTGCACCCACCAGACCGAGCATTCCAATGGTGAACGCATCTGCGTGAAGAACGCTCAATCCAAAGGTCGAGCCGACGACTGCAAGAATTACGAGCGAGAGCGGGGTCAACACCATCGACTCGACAAACAATCCGGGAAGGGCTGGGACTCCACCACCAACTGAACTTTTGAAGTATCCGTAGAGCCCGAAAGAGAGTGCGAGGATCATCGCAATCCAGGGGAATGTGCCATACCCGATCGCAATTATGACGAACGCGACCGCGGTGGTACCAATAGCGATCCACTGCATCACCGTGAGCCGTTCACGAGCAAAAAGTACGGCGAGAAGCACTGTCACCACAGGATTGAGGAAGTACCCGAGCGACGCGTCCACTACATGGCCGGACGTTGACGCGATAACAAATACCTGCCAGTTCACGTAAATGACGGCCCCAGCGGCGGTAAGTTTCAGCAAAACCTTTCGGTCACGCAGAAGCGCAGCGGTCTGGGCCCACTGTCGCATTACGGTCAAGAGGAGCCCACAAAAAATCAGGGTGAGCAGGATTCGCCATGCGACGATTTCAAACGGATTGAGCGGCGTGAGGAGTACAAAGTACAGGGGCAGTACACCCCAAAGAAAATAGGCTGAAACTCCGAACCCGAGTCCCTTGCGCAGCTTTCCCGCTGCATCCGGCCCAAGCATGTTCCGCCTTCGCTCTTCTAATATTACAAAAACTCGTGGGGCCAGCACCATTGGCACTGACCCCACGAGTTTATGCGTTGTACGGACGGATGTCCGTACAATTGTTAACGAGTTACGACCGCAAGAATGTCGCGAGCCGAGAGCACAAGGTAATCGTCGCCGCTTACCTTGATCTCAGTCCCACCGAACTTCGAGTAGATCACGATATCGCCCACGTTGACGTCGAGGGGAATTCGGTTGCCGCTGTCAGCAACGCGGCCGGGGCCTACTGCAACGACCTCGCCCTCCTGTGGCTTTTCTTTAGCACTGTCAGGGATAACCAGACCAGACGCGGTGGTCTGCTCGGCCTCGACCTGCTTGATAACAATGCGATCTTCGAGCGGCTTGATGGCGACCGACACGGTTGACCTCTTTCTAACGTGATGGTGAAAAAAGAACTTGTCGAGCGCACTCGATCCGAGCGTGCTCATAAGGCAGTCTAGGCTCTCAGTTGGCACTCTCGCAAGGCGAGTGCCAACTCTTTTGCTCCGATATTCGCGGCTAGCGAACAACACGACCGATGCGACCGAACGTCGCGCTACGCGAGACCAATTCCATCGCCGCTTCATCGCTGTGCTGTGGGATACTAAAGAGCGTTTCCGGACCTCGAACCTGTCGAAGTTAGCGCGCAGGTCCATCGCAATTCATACTGAGGAGCCACGACATGTCGATGCCCCCGAATCCGCAGGATCAGCCTACCCAACAGTCGCACCCCCAGGCCCCGTACCCGGGTGCCTACCAGCAACCCGTGCAGCAGCAACAACAACATCAACCGCCTGCTCAGCAACAACAGCCGCAACAACTCCCGTCTCAGCCTCCGACCACGATGGCCTACATGAACGCGTATGCCATGGTGGCATTCATCATGGCGTTCATCATGCCGCTCGTCGGCATCATTTTCGGCCATCTCGCACTCGGTCAGATCAAGCGCAACGGAGATGGTGGCCGCGGCCTCGCACTCGCGGGAACCATCATCGGGTACGCACTCATTGGCGTCATCATCCTGTACGTCGTGTGGATCTTTGTGATGCTGGCGGGGTTCATCGCCTTCATCGGCGAGCTCACACAGTTCGGTTCCAGTTTCGAACCAGATTCGTACACGGGTGAAGACTTCGATTTCTAAATCGGTGACAGCGGCAGAGGGATGGCAAGCGCTACTGACACCGAAAGGGCTTGCGCGTCTCGCTGAGGCCCAGTCGCAGCTCGACGCAGGAGCTACTCCTCTAGCTGTAAACACGGCTCTGCGTAAAGCAGGCGTAAGCCCAGAAGAGGCCTCCGCCACTCTCACACAGGCAGAGTTGCGCCAGAAAGCAGTACGCAAGTTTGGTGCGGAGTTTCTTACCGGTTCGGGTGGACTGCTATTCACCCCCGCTGGGCTCGAGCAGGCTACTAGACGCCAAGTTGCCACCCTGCACGCCCAACGGTTTGTTGCCGCGGGCTGCCATTCAGTGGCCGATTTGGGATGCGGGATCGGAGCAGAATCTCTCGCATTCCTTGCCGCCGGACTGACCGTTCTCCCGGTTGAACTCGACCCATTCACGGCCCAGCTCGCTGAACACAATCTCGCGGTCGTAGCAGCGACCCGTCACACAGAGGCGGCCCACGTTCGCGTCGGTGACACTGAGCGCATCAGCGCGAATGACTTGGCGGCTGATGGAGTTGACGGCGTGTTTCTTGACCCCGCGCGGCGTACCGCGGGGCACCGCGACACCCGGCGGGTCGCGTCTCCACAGGGTTACTCGCCCAGCCTCGACTATGCATTTGCACTCGCTAACCAGTTTCCGACAGGTATCAAGCTCGGGCCAGGGTTTGACCGAGAGCTCATTCCTGACGATGCAGAGGCGCAGTGGGTCTCCGTCGATGGTCAGGTCGTCGAGACTGGGCTGTGGTTCGGTGCCACGAAACGAAACGGCGTCGGACGGGCAGCACTCGTGCTGACCAGCTTGGGCGACGCCTACGAGCTCACTGCTGCGAAAGATGCCGGTGACGCCCCGACTCGAGGTTTGGGAGAGTACCTCTACGAACCAGACGGCGCGGTGATTCGAGCCCGCCTCATCGGCCAACTGGCGAGCGATATTGGTGCGGGCATGCTCAGCGAGAGCATCGCATACCTGGTATCTGACCACCGTGTGGCCACGCCGTTTGCCACCGCATTTCGGGTCATGGAAGAGGTGCCGGTGAAAGAAAAAGAGCTCCGCCGCGCGCTCGCGTCACGCGATATCGGAACTCTTGAGATTAAGAAGCGTGGCGCGGACGTTGACCCGGCCGCGCTCAGAAAACGCCTAAAGTTGCGTGGACACAAACACGCCACGCTGTTTCTCACCCGCACCGAGGGGAAGCACGTCGCATTTCTTGCGGAACGCTGCTTACCCCTCGGCGCGTGAGTAACTTGAGTCTCTCAGTGAGACTGCCCAGGTGGTTTACGGAGCAATGTCGGAACAGGGGACGACCTCGCCCATGAATTCGACGCTTGTGGCGCCCTGCTCACACTGCTCAAGTGCGTCAGCTATGCCTCCGACCGCGCCTCCGGCAAACGCGAGAGTAATGAAGAACGCGACAGTGATGATGCCGCCGATGATGAGTGCGACACCGCCAGTGATGAGGCCGGTGAGTGACAGGCCTTTCGACTGACGCTTCTTCAGGGCAACGATACCCAGGATGAGACCAACGAGTCCCAGGAGTGCTCCAAGGATCGGCACCCAAAGCAACACCAGACCGATGATGCCGAGTATCAGTGCGGTGATTGCGAGCCCCTTGGGCTCAGGAGCGGGCGCACCATACCCCTGTGGCGGCATCGGCTGGCCAGCCGGCGGAGCAGCCGGAGGCGGAGCCTGCGGAGCAGCGGGAGGCGGAGCCTGCTGTGCCGGGGGTGCTGGCGGAGCAGGTGGGGCCGGCGGAGCCGCAGGCGGAACCGGCTGACCGTTTGGAGCCGCAGGGGGTACTGGTGCTCCTGGCTGTGGACTATTCGGATCCGGCGCGTTGCCGGGCTGATTGTCGGACATGGTCCTCCTCAATTGGCAAAATGCTGCGAGACCTCCTCGCGTAGTAGTCAACGATAGCGGGATACCGGTTCCGGTGTCAGGCTGAGACCTGGATCTCGGTCACCGGGAGTGTCGAATCCGCTCCAAAACTCAATCGAGAGGGCTCGTGTCCGGCCGCGACAAGCTGCGCACCGAGGGACGCAATCATGGCTCCGTTATCCGTGCACAAAGACAGTGGTGGGACGCGCAGCTCGACTCCGGCAGCTTCTGCCCGCTCCTCGGCAAGCTGTCTCACCCTGGCGTTTGCCACAACTCCGCCGCCGAGGAGGAGTCTCGGCACACCCAGGTCTCGACAGGCGGCGAGCGCTTTCGCTGTGAGCACATCAGCGACTGCCTCACGGAAGCTCGCGGCAACGTCTGCGACCGGGATCTCACCGCCAGCCGCAACGTGCTTTTCCACCCACCTGGCGACGGCCGTTTTGAGCCCCGAGAATGAGAAGTCGTAGCGGTGGCGGTCCAGGTATTTGGCTTGGGTAAGGCCTCTAGGGAAGCGAATTGCCGCAGGGTCCCCGTCGGCTGCGACCCGGTCAATGTGTGGCCCTCCCGGATACGGCAGCCCCAGCAGCCTCGCTACTTTGTCAAACGCCTCCCCCGCCGCATCATCAATCGTCTCGCCGAGCATCTCGACATCGCTCACGAGGTCTCGTACGAGCAAGAGCGACGTGTGCCCACCCGACACCAGTAGGGCGATAGTCGGGAGTTCGAGTTCCCCGGCATTACCAGCATCACCGAGGAGGGACTGACTCTGCAGGAGGTCCGCGCCAACATGACCTACTAGGTGGTTCACTGCATACAACGGCTTATCGAGGGAGACCGCGAGCGCCTTGGCGGCTGCGACACCCACCATGAGTGCCCCTGCGAGTCCCGGCCCACTCGTCACTGCGATCGCGTCGATATCGCGCAGTTGAATTCCTGCGTCGGCGACAGCCAGATGAATCGTGGGCGTGAGCGCTTCGAGGTGCGCACGCGCGGCGACCTCTGGGACCACTCCTCCGAAGCGCGCATGCTCGTCCATTGAGGAGGCGATCGTGTTCGCGAGGAGATCGCGACCGCGGACGATGCCCACTCCGGTTTCGTCACAGCTCGTCTCGATGCCAAGAACGAGCGGTTCACTGACGGTCATCGGCGATTCCTCATTTCCAATTTCATGACGACAGCGTCCACATCTCCCGGTTGGTAATAGCGCGGGCGCACGCCGATCTCGGCGAACCCAATGGATGCATAGAGCGAGAGGGCTCGTGGGTTGTCGGCGCGAACCTCAAGGAATACGTTTCGAACGGTGCGTTGTTCGGCTTCATCAATCAAGGCGTTCAGGATCCGCCGTCCGTATCCCGCACCACGCTCCTGAGGCGCGATGGCAATCGTTTGGATGTCCCCGTCCGGGCCAATCGCGAGGAGGCCGCCGTACCCGACCAGTTGGTCTTCCTCGTTCGTGAGCACGAGATAGTGCCGGTGATCCGCGGTCAGTTCTTCCCGCATCATCCCGAGTGTCCAGGCCTCGGCGCCGAACACCGTCGTTTCGAGTCCCCAAATTGCGTCGAGGTCATCCTCGGACGCTTCTCGTAACACGGGGAGCCTCGCGTCAGACACTGCGACGGTCACGTGCTGACCCGTTTCGGAGCGGAGGGTGCTTTGACGTCTGGGGCTCGAAGATACAGTGCACGGTCGGGCTCGAATCCACGCACGAGCTCAAGGTCCGTGGCGTCGGCCTCGGAGTGTGCTGCGGTGAGACGACGTGCAGCTAACTGCACGAGGCGAGCTGCGGGAATTCGCTCAGGCCACACATCTTGGCGCCCGTCCGGGTTGCTGGGTTGCTGTGAGTGCCCATACTCGGCGCGCGCCCAAAGCGCGGGGTCGGTCGTGCGCACGGGGATCCCGAACTGATCGAGCCCGGCGTACTCGGTAATGAATAACTCGCGTCGCCGTGCGTCTTGCACGACGCGAAGACGTGGCACTGGCGCCTCGACGCCCTGCATTGCCAGAGCTACCGCTTCATGGCCCTGCAACGGGTACAGCGGAGCAGCTGCGCCGAGAGCAAACGCGTGCGCTGCCGCGATCCCGACACGTAGCCCGGTGAACGGCCCAGGCCCAACCCCCATTACGACACCGGTTACCATCGCTGCTGGCACATCGGCGAGTGTGAGTACGCGCTCAATCAGGTCTCCGATGACCTCGGCGTGGCTCAGCGGGTCGTCGCTCGTGACCTCATAGATGTGGTCCCCTACGCCGAGCGCGACGCTCGTTCCCAGTGCGGTATCAATCGCCAACAGCACGTGATCGGCTGCGAGCGCGGCGCCAAGGTCGTTGCCTGCCAACACGCGCTCGCCGTCGCTGCCTGCACGCAACTCCGCCGGAAGCTCAGCGTCTGCAGCTATCTCAGTGTCAATATTTCTCGCATTGGTCTGCGTCATCCGAATGCTTCCCCCGCCCAACGCTTCCCGAAGCCTTTCACTGTGAGCGTGCGAGGCTCGACGGGTTCTTCAGACCAGTCAATCGTGTCTTCGGTTCCACCCACCGGCCGCTCAATGATGATCTCAAGCCACGCGTCTCGCGTCTCAACGAGCCCCGCACCCCACTCCGCAACGACGACGGAGCGTTCGAAATCGAGATCAAGGTCATCGAGTTCCGCGGCATCACCAACTCGATATGCATCGACGTGCACGAGCGGTGGCCCACCACTCTCTGAGGGGTGCGTGCGAGCGAGCACAAACGTCGGGCTGGTGACGGGTCCGCGCACGCCAAGTCCCTCGCCAATGCCTCGACTGAGAGTGGTCTTTCCGGCGCCGAGTGGCCCGGTCAAAATCACGAGATCGCCGGCGCGAAGGCTGCGCCCGAGGTCGATGCCATGCCTGTGCATTGCGTCCGCGTCTGGCACGTGAAGGTGGCTCTCCAGCGTGGGAGTACCCGAATGCTTCATGCGGGGTCCTCGACAGGTACCCGCACGACGCGAGCCCCGATCCCGACCACAATTTCGTAGTTGATCGTTCGCATCAGTTCAGCCCACACTTCAACGGGTGGCGCTCCGCGTTCGGGGTCTCCAAAGAGCACGACGGCCTCTCCCAGCTCGACCTGACCCGACAGGGTCCCCAGGTCGACAATGAACTGGTCCATGCCAATGCGCCCCACAATTGGTCGATGTTGCCCAGCAATGGCTACCGAAGCACCTGCACCGTTGAGCGCACGAGGCATACCGTCGGCGTAGCCCATCGGCACGAGCGCGAGTGTGGTGTCTTCCGCACAGACGTAGTTATGCCCGTACGAGACCCCCGTGCCAGCTGGTACGTCGCGGAGCGAAATAATCTCTGACTTCAGGGTCATCGCGGGAATGAGCCCGAGGTCCGCGGAAGTGCGGTCAGGAAATGGGCTCAGTCCATATACTCCCACACCCACCCGCACGGCGTTGTAGTGCAGATGCGGTGACGAGAGGGTTGCGGCGGTTGCAGCAAGGTGCACAAGCTCAGGATCAATACCAGCCGCACGCAGCTCCTCGACCGCACGGTCAAACACCGCTGCCTGCGCGCGGTCGTTGTTTGCTCCGGCATTGGCAAGGTGACTAAAGATGCCTCGCACGCGGATCACGCCACTTCGCTCGAGCTCTGCCGCACGAGCGAATACATCACCCCAGGTGTCCTGCGGCGCACCGTTTCGACTGAGGCCTGTGTCAACCTTGATTTGTACTACCGCGAGCCGGTCGAGTTTGCGAGCCGCTGCGGCAAGCGCATCCAGCTGAGCGACGCCGTTGATCCCGATCTCTATGCCTTCGGCAACTGCGGCCTCAAAATCCACGCGCGTGCCATGGAGCCAGCACAGGATCGGCCCGTACACTCCGGCGGCCCGTAGCTGCAACGCTTCCTCGAGGTCTGCGACCGCGATGATGCCCGCGCCCGCTTCCACCGCAGCCTGGGCGCAACTTACCGCATCATGTCCATACCCGTTCGCTTTCACTACCGCGATCACCGTTCCGCCGGTGAGTTCGCGAATATGCCGCACGTTATGCCGGATCGCGGGTAATGACACTTCGGCGGTTCGCATCGCACCGGTTCTCATCGTCTCACTCCCATTTGCCGCACCTCGTACCTGGGTTTCTCGCCTCAATTGTTCGAGACTACTCCGACTGCTCCACGACCACGAACGCGGTTGCAGTCCCCCCATCGTGCGTCATTGAGAGATGCACACGTCCCCCTCCGCACGTGGCAAGCATTCGATTAAGGCCGGGTGTCTCGCGAAATGACGGGACGCGCGAGGCGTCTCGCTGCACCGAGAGATCTTGCCACCCGAGGTTGCCCGAGCCGCCCAACGCCTTGATCAACGCCTCTTTCGCAGCAAACCTGGCTGCGAGCGACGCGATCTGGAGCGCTCGTTCGTCCGGGGTGAACAGGCGCTCTCGCAGCGCCGGCGTGCGGTCGAGTTGGCGTGAAAAACGGTCAATATCGACCGTATCCACGCCAATGCCTACGATCATTACTCGACCGTGACCGACTTCGCGAGGTTGCGAGGCTGATCAACGTCAAGCCCTTTCGCCGTTGAGAGCTCAAGCGCAAACCATTGCATGGGGATGACCTGCAGGATCGGTTCGAAGAACACATCCGACAGAGGTAAACGGATCACCTCGTCGGCATACGGCAGCACGGAGGTGTCACCCTTCTCGACGATCGCGATGACGCGTGCGCCACGTGCTCGAATCTCCTGAATGTTCGACACGATCTTCGAGTGAATCACCTTCGACGTGCGTGGGCTCGGCACCAATACGAAGACGGGTTGACCGTGGTCGATGAGCGCGATTGGTCCGTGCTTCAGCTCGCCCGCGGCAAAGCCCTCGGCGTGGATGTATGCGATCTCTTTGAGCTTGAGCGCGCCCTCCAGTGCTGTTGGGTAGCCCACGTGGCGGCCAAGGAACAGCACTGAACGCGTGTCAGCCATCCAGTGTGCGAGCTGCTGGACCTGCTCATGGGTCTCCACCGCCTCTTTCACATGGTCAGGCAGCAGTGTGAGCTGCTCGGCTGCAGCCGCCGCGTCTTCAGGTGTCAGCGTTCCGCGCACACGGCCAAGATGTAGCCCGATGAGATAGAGCGCAGTGACCTGCGCAACAAAGGCTTTCGTTGAAGCAACCGCGACCTCTGGGCCTGCGTGAGTGTACACCGCGGCATCCGATTCCCGAGGAATCGTCGCGCTCTGCGTATTGCACACGGACACGGCGGTGACACCGCGCGCCAGTGCGTACTTGACGGCCATGAGCGTGTCCATCGTTTCGCCCGACTGACTGACCGAAATGAGGAGCGTGCGATCCGACAGCACAGGATCCTTGTACCGAAATTCGTGGCTCAACTGCACCTCGACCGGTACGCGACCCCACTGTTCGATCGCGTATGCACCAATCATGCCCGCGTACGATGCGGTGCCACAGGCAATGATGATGATGCGGTCGATACCCCGTAGCAGGTCATCGCCAAGCGCCGTGAGTTCAGGGATCTCCACCTGCCCGTCCACCAAGCGACCACGAATCGTGTCCTCAACAGCTTTCGGCTGCTCCGTGATCTCTTTCGCCATGAATGACGACCAGCCGCCCTTGTCCGCGGCTCCAGCGTCCCAAGACACCTCGAATTCGTCGAACTCAACCGGATTGCCCTCAAAGTCGGTGACGGTCACTCCGTCGGCAGTGATCACCGCGATGTTGTCCTCGCCGATCGAGACGGCACGACGTGTGTAGCTCACAAATGCAGCCACATCCGAACCAAGGAAGTTCTCGCCGTCTCCGAGGCCCACGACGAGAGGGGAGTTGTGACGAGCGGCCACTACCTTGCCCGGCTCGTCGCGATGCATTGCAACGAGCGTGTATGTCCCTTCGAGACCCCCCACGACCGCGCGGAACGCGCTTTCCAGGTCGCCAGTCTCCGCAATTTTCTTCCCGATGAGAGCCGCGACGACTTCGGTATCAGTTTCACTCAGCAGCGAGTCCTTGAGGTCACCGAGCTCTTCACGGATTTCTGCAAAGTTCTCAATGATGCCGTTGTGAATCAACGCAAGCTTGCCGTCATCACCTAAGTGGGGATGAGCGTTGACATCGGTGGGGCCGCCATGTGTCGCCCACCGCGTATGTCCAATTCCAGTGGTCAGCGCTGTGAGTGGGTTCTCTTGGAGGTGTTCCTCGAGCTTCGCGAGCTTGCCTGAGCGCTTGCGCACGGCAACCGCCCCTGACGCCTCAAGCGTCGCAATCCCCGCGGAGTCATACCCCCGGTATTCCAATCTCCGTAGACCGCTGATAAGAGCCTCGACCGTGTCATTTGGGCCGACATAACCAACAATTCCGCACATGCGTCCTAGTTTAGTGGCACGATGGTTGAACAATGAATGAGACGAGCTCCGAGTCCTCACCAGAAACCCAGGCACTGACCCAGCCAGACTATTCTTCACCCTTTACCGAGATCGGGCGGGCTGAGTGGGCCGAGCTTGCCGGCGAGACACCCATGCCTCTCACCGAAGAGGAGATCTCGCTCTTTCGCGGCCTCAATGAGCCCCTCGACCTCGCTGAGGTCAGTGAGGTGTACCGCCCGCTCAGCAGACTCATCAATCTATACGCGATCGGCACACGGGAGATGCACCAGCGAACGCGAGGCTTCCTCCACCACAACGGCGAAAAACAGAGCCCGTTCGTACTCGGGATCGCCGGCTCCGTCGCCGTTGGAAAGTCGACGGTGGCGCGGATCCTACGCGACCTGCTCGCGCGCTGGCCCGAAACACCGGATGTGCAGCTCATCACCACCGACGGCTTCCTGATGCCCAACGCCGAACTTGAGCGTCGCGGCATCGCACACCGCAAGGGCTTCCCTGAGTCTTACGATCGCCGCGCACTGCTGCGGTTCGTCAGTCGAGTCAAGGCGGGCATGCCTGAGGTCCGCGCACCGCACTACAGTCACCTCACGTACGACATTGTTCCCGAGGAGTACACGACCGTCCGTCACCCCGACATTCTGATCATCGAAGGTCTCAATGTGCTGCAGCCAGCCTCAATGGATCATCCGCTCGCAGTCAGCGACCTGTTCGACTTTTCTATCTACGTCGACGCCCGCACTCGCGATATCAAAGGTTGGTTTGAGAACCGAATTTTGAAGCTGCGAGAGTTCGCGTTCAGCAACCCTCACTCGCACTTCCGGCGCTTCGCCAATCTCGACGATGAGGCAGCAGTCGCGCTCGCCGAGGAGTTTTGGACGAACATTAATGAGCCCAACCTGATTGAGAACATCCGCCCGACGCGCGCCAGGGCTTCGCTCGTGCTCCGCAAAGAGGCCGACCACCGGGTGCAGAAAGTACTCCTGCGGAAACTATAGGGGCAGAGTGCTCCCTCGCTAGAGGGAGACGGAGCGTACATTTCCGTCGCCAGGGGGATCCGCCACACGCGTCAGGGCGCCAGTCTGGTGACATGAACACTTCGACGGATGCAGCCGCAACTACCTCCTCTGCGACAACTTCCCCTGCGGTTTCAGCTCCTGCGCTCACGCGTGTGCCGTGGTTCGCGGTGATCGTCTACGCGGTCACCGCGTTCGGACTCGCCTGGCTCGTCACGCTGCCGCTCTGGCTGGGCGACGGACTGGCATCACCGCTCTTTCTGCTCGTCGCGACGGCCATGATGTTCACACCAACGATTGCAACACTGCTCGTCGTCTTCGCGATTGTCCGCCCGAAACGGAAAGCCCACTACCTCGGCCTGGTCCCGTTCCGTCCAATCGGTAAGAAGATCGCACTCTTCCTCCTGTGGCCACTCATTTGGCTGGTACTCGGCTTTGCCGCTTTCTTTCTCGCGGTGTGGTTCGGGTGGACCGAAGCAGACTGGAGTCTCACTGCCATTAAAGAGCTCGTGCCCGGTTCCGTCACTCCCGAGATGTATGTGATTATCTCGTTTGCGGTTCTTCCGGTGAACGCGCTGTTTGGGAGCCTGGCAGCATTTGGGGAGGAGCTTGGGTGGCGTGGATTTCTCACCACCGCACTCTCCCCGCTCGGCTTCTGGCCCGCCGCTGCGATCTCGGGCGTCATGTGGGGTGCCTGGCACGCTCCGCTCATCTTGCTCGGATACAACTACGGGGTCACTGACTGGACTGGCGTTGCCTGGATGTGTGGGTTCACACTCTTTGTCGGTGTGCTTCTACAGTGGTCGAGGTACTGGACTCGGAACGTGTGGCCAGCAGTCGCTGGCCACGGTGCGTTGAACGCGGCAACTCCACTCACGCTGCTCTGGATGGCAGGCGACGGGAACCCAGCATTCGCGACACTACTCGGTGCTCCCGGCTGGATCGTTATGGGTGCGGCGATCTTCATCCTCTTTGGCGCAGGGGCTTTAGGGCGCAGACGCGTGACCCTGTATCCGAGCGTTACCGATTAGTCGTTGACATCTTCCAACTACGGAATGTAGCATCTCTACTATAAAAAGGTAATGAGTTGCGACATAGGAAGAGGAGGAGAGCGTGAATCATCCTGTGATTTCTGTTTCGGATCTGCACATGCGCTACGGCAACAAACAGGTACTCGACGGACTGAACCTCACGGTCTACCCCGACGAGGTGGTCGCCATGCTCGGGCCAAACGGCGCGGGAAAGAGTACGACTGTCGAGATCCTCGAAGGCTACCGCGTGCCATCTGCGGGCGAGGTTTCAGTGCTCGGTGTCAACCCGGCGCGTGGCGACGACGGCTGGCGCTCTCAGATTGGGGTTGTCCTGCAACATTCGGGAGATCACGGCAAATGGAAAGTACGCCAGCTCCTGACCCACATTGCCGACTACTACCGCCCCTACATTGATCCCTGGCCGACGGATGAGCTGCTTGACATCGTCGGTCTGACCGAGCAGGCGAACCAGAAAGTGCAGTCCCTGTCGGGCGGTCAACGCCGCAGGCTCGACGTCGCGCTCGGCGTAGTTGGACGTCCCTCACTGCTGTTTCTTGACGAGCCCACAACAGGTTTCGACCCGCACGCGAGACGGGAATTCCACGAACTCGTGCACCGGCTCGGCGATCTCGAGGACGTGACCATTCTGCTTACCACTCATGACCTCGCCGAGGCAGAAAAACTCGCAAGCCGAATCCTGATTCTCGCGGGAGGGCGAATCATTGCGAACGGTTCGCCGGTTGAGCTGACCCACGCAGTGTCAGGCACCGCCGAAGTTCGATGGATGCAAAATGGGCAACGCCAAGTTCACGCGAGTGAGAACGCGACGGAGTTCGCGCGAGATCTTCTGTCTCATCATGCCGACGTGACAGACCTCGAGATTCAGAGGTCAACGCTCGAAGACGCCTACCTGTCGATCGTTGCCCAGTTCGAGGCAGGCGAACCGATACAGATCGCCGAATTTGAGGAGGTCGCATCATGACCGAGCAACCGCGCCGCGCCGAAAACACCGTCGACTCGACAGGAGTGCAGCGCCGCGTACCCCGAACGAACCCGAAGCTGCATGCGTACCGCACCGGCTTTCGTCGCGGCATGGTCTCGACGAGGATCATGCTGGCGAGCACCTCAGAGATTCTTGGCACGCTGATTCCGATCGCTATCCTCATTGTCGTGCTTATCTTGATGCAGCGCGGCACGTTTGGCGATGCACCCATCGGTATGGGCGCCATGAATTTGCCGAGCATCATCGCCATGAGCGTACTGTTCAGCACCGTCATGGGGATCACTTCGCTCCTCGCGATGGATCGAACAAATGGCACGCTTCTGCGCTCGAAGTCGGTCCCGGGTGGTACGACCGGCTACTTGGTGGGAGAAATCATTGCGAACGCCGTGCTCTCGATCATCGGTGCTGCCCTCATCCTGGTGACCGGCCTCGTCGTCTTCAGCGAACTGGAGTTTGGCACTGTTGGCCGATGGCTACAGTTCACACTGGTCCTACTCCTCGGTCTCATAGCGTTGCTCGCGATTGGCGCAGCACTCGGATCCCTCATCAGCAGTCCGAAGTACATGGGGCTCGTCTTCATGCCGATGATGATCCTGATCGGCATCTCAGGGATCTTCTACCCACTCGTCGCGCTCCCCCTCTGGGTGCAGTGGGTTGCGCAAGCATTCCCGCTGTACTGGTTCGGCCTCGGCATGCGCTCCTCGCTGCTGCCAGAGTCGATGGCTGCCGTGGAGGTAGCCGGTTCCTGGCGACTCGAATGGACATTTCTCGTACTCATCGCCTGGGCCGTCCTCGCCCTCGTACTCGCACCGAAGCTCCTCGCACGCATGGCCAGGCGTGAGTCCGGTTCTGCCATGGCTGCGCGTCGGCGCGATGTGCAGCGCGAGTGGGGCGTGTAATGGCCGCATCCGAGTTCGTGCACAATCGCATTGCGATGCTACGGGCTGAACGCAAGGTGTCTCGCCGAGAGCTTGCTGAGGCACTCGGCGTGCACTACCAGACCGTTGGGTACCTCGAACGCGGCGAGTTTAGTCCGAGCCTCCATCTTGCGCTCAGGATCGCCCAGTACTTCGAGGTATCCGTCGAGACCGTCTTCTCGACTGAGGAGTTCCCCCGAATCTCGTAGCGCGTGTTAGACCGCGAGGCGATCTTTCACGATCGCTGCAAGGTCCGCGGCCAGTTGCTCAGCCTGCTCTTCATGCTCAGCTTCGACCATCACGCGCACGACGGGTTCGGTGCCGGAGGGGCGTAGCAACACGCGACCCTTGCCGCCGAGAACGAGCTCAGCCTGGGTCACCGCCTGCTGCAGCACTGTGTCATCGTGGACTCCGGCACGGTCGACCCCACGCACGTTCACGAGCACCTGCGGATACACCGTCATACACTCGGCGAGCTCCGCGAGCGACCGACCGGTACGAACGACCTCGGCGGCAATATGCAGCCCGGTCAAGATTCCGTCGCCCGTCGTGGCGTGCTCACTCATAATGACGTGACCAGACTGCTCACCGCCCAGCGAATACCCGTGGGCGTTGATCGCCTCGAGCACATACCGGTCACCGACACCCGTCTCAATAACGTCGATACCGTTATCTGCCATCGCGAGTTTCAACCCGAGGTTCGACATGACCGTCGCAACGAGAGTGTTTTCCGCCAATTTGCCGCGAGCAGACAGCGACAGGGCCAGAATCGCCATGATCTTATCGCCGTCCACCACGTCACCGTTGGCATCAACCGCGAGGCAGCGATCCGCATCACCATCGTGGGCAATACCAAGGTCCGCACCAGTGCTGCGGACCGTCTCGATCAGCTTCTCCAGGTGCGTGGAACCAATACCATCGTTGATGTTGAATCCGTCGGGATCGTTCCCGATGACCGTCACCTTGGCTCCCGCGCCATCAAACACGTCGGGCGAGATTCCAGCGGCTGCGCCGTGTGCACAATCGAGCACCACATGAATTCCGTCGAGACGCGTCCCCTCAAGGGAACCGAGAAGATGCACGAGATAGCGATCTTCTGCGTCTGCAAAGCGACGTATGCGTCCCACCTGCCGGCCAGTTACGGCAATTGGGGGGCCCTGCATCGCCGTCTCGATCTCGTCTTCGATGCGGTCAGCGAGCTTTCGGCCGCCTGCAGCAAAGAACTTGATCCCGTTATCGGGGGCAGGGTTGTGTGAGGCCGAAACCATCACACCAAAATCGGCGCCAGTGTCTGCGACGAGGTATGCGGCCGCGGGTGTGGGAATCACGCCAGCATCGAGTACGTCAACTCCCGCGGAGGCGAGTCCAGCGGACACCGCCGCTGAAATGAACTCACCGGAAACCCGCGGATCGCGTGCAACCACAGCGGTTGCACGTCGGCTCTCGCCCCGAGCTTCACGCCCGAGTACGAGAGCCGCTGCATGGGCGAGGTTCAGAGCCAGCTCGGCGGTCACATCGACCCCGGCTAGACCCCGAACCCCGTCGGTGCCAAACAGGCGTGCCATTGTACGTGGAGGCGCGATTAGCGCTTCGAGTACTGAGGAGCCTTGCGGGCTTTCTTGAGGCCAGCTTTCTTGCGCTCAATGACGCGGGCGTCGCGGCTGAGGAAGCCAGCTTTCTTCAGCGTCGGACGGTTGTGCTCTGCATCGATCTCGTTGAGTGCACGAGCGATCGCGAGGCGAAGCGCACCTGCCTGACCCGAAGGTCCGCCGCCAATGATGCGTGCGATCACATCGTACGAGCCGCCCAGGTCAAGCACCGTGAACGGGTCGGTGATGAGCTGCTGGTGCAGTTTGTTCGGGAAGTACTCGGCGAGTTCACGACCGTTGACGGTCATGGTGCCGCTGCCGGGGATCAGACGCACGCGGGCAATTGCCTGCTTGCGGCGGCCCACGGCGGCGCCGGGCACGGTGAGTGCCGGGCGTGGTGTTGCTTCGGCGGTCGCCTGACCGGCTGGTGTCTCAGTGGTGTAGCTCTCAGTGGCCACGGTCTGCTCTTCAGTCACTTGCAGTCTCTCTCTTAGTCGGTGAAGTCTTTAAGAGCCGCGACTACTGCGCGACCTGGCCGATTACGTATGCGGTCGGCTGTTGTGCACCATGAGGGTGCTCAGCGCCACGGTACACCCGGAGCTTCCGGAACTGGTCTGCGCCGATGGAATTCTTCGGCAGCATGCCACGGATGGCTTTCTCAACAGCGCGCTCAGGGTTCTTCTCGAGCAGCTCGGTGTATGTGACCGACTTCAGCCCACCCGGGTAACCCGAGTGGCGGTAAGCCTTCTTCCGCTCAGCCTTGTTCGAGGTGAGGACCACCTTGTCGGCGTTGATGATGATTACGTGATCGCCCATGTCCATGTGGGGGGCAAACGTAGTCTTATGCTTCCCACGGAGCAATGCTGCTGCGTGGGTGGCGAGGCGGCCAAGAACCATGTCCTCGGCGTCGATGACGAGCCAATCGTGCTGCTTATCAGCGGCTTTCGGCGAATATGTGCGAGTCACTGGTGTGCTGCTTTCTGTCGAAATGGAGGTGTTCGTGAATCCCGCTCCGTGCTTGGTCTCCGGAGAGTGCTCAAGCGGGTGGAGGGCTCAACATTTCGGTACGCTCGACTTGTCCGAACGCACCAAGGGTCTACTTTAGCACAGTATTACGAACACTACTCGTGCATCACTGAAGGGACGGCCGTCGAGCTCGAGTCTGCTCAGCGCGCGCAGCCAGCTCATGCTGCGGTGGGTAGGCGATCTCCTCGAGTGACAGTCCGTGGGCAGGCATCACAGTGAATGTGCTTGTCCGCTGCCTAGCGTCCATGATCGTACTGAGGTCGGTGTCGGTGATCCTGCCCGACCCGACCGCGACGACGGCGCCCACGAGCGACCGCACCATGGAATGACAGAATGCGTCTGCCTCAATGCGAGCGGCGAGCGCTCCGTCTTCCGTTTCGCGCCACGAAAAATCGAGCAGTGTACGCACAGCCGTTGCCCCCTCACGAGGCTTGCAGAAAGTTGTAAAGTCGTTCAGGCCGAGCATCGACTCCGAAGCGCGGCGCATCGCGTGAAGATCGAGGTCACGAGGCACGTCTGCTGTGAACCGGGCGGTCAACGGGTCGCGGCGTGACGATTCCGCACGCAAACGATACTCATATCGACGACGGAGCGCCGAGAACCGCGCATCAAAGGCGTCTGGCGCCTCACCGACCGCGTGCACCACCACATCAGGCGCAGATCGCCGCAACACTCCATTCACTCTCCGGGCTCCGCGGGTGCCACTCACGAGCTTGTCGAGCTGATCATCGCGGACATCGAGGTGTGCGACTTGGCCGCGTGCGTGCACGCCCGCGTCGGTACGACCACCAACCACCAGGGAAATGTCGCTGGTCGACTCGCGTGTGAGCACTGCAAGCGCCGCCTCCAACTCCCCCTGCACGGTGCGCAATCCTGGCTGTTTCGCCCAGCCATGGAAATTCGTGCCATCGTACGCAATATCAAGGCGCAACCGCGACACGTTACCCGGGGCTTGTTGTTCTCCATGCACACTTCGATCTTGCCAGATTCCTGCCGCTGACCCGGGGGCCACCGGCTACCGGACTCATCTGATACCCACGCTGCTGACCTAGAATTAACGGTACTTTTGCAGTGCGCACTCAAACCCGCTCTGCGCTGCCAATTCATCGCCCAGGAGTCCCGTATGCCACCAGTTGCGCGCCAGGCGACCCAACCGCGCCCGCACTTCGGTGGCCTCGACGGACTCCGCGCGATCGCAGTGCTTCTGGTACTGATTTACCACCTCTTCCCAGGTATCCTGCCCGGCGGCTTCCTTGGTGTAGACGTCTTCTTTGTGATCAGTGGCTTCCTCATTACGTCGCTCCTGCTGCACGAATACCAAGTCAACGGCAAGATCAGGCTCGGGATGTTCTGGCGACGTAGGGCCAGGCGCCTACTCCCCGCACTGGGACTCGTGCTCCTCGTGAGCATTGCACTCGGGCTGGCTATTGGCGGTGATGTACTGGTCGGGATAGGTGCACAGCTGGCCGGTGCAACATTCTTCATGAACAACTGGGTCTACATCGTCACGGGTGCTGACTATTTTGCGAGAGACAACCCTGAGCTCTTCCGCAACACTTGGTCTCTCTCGATCGAAGAACAGTTCTACTTGTTGCTCCCACTGCTATTGATCGCGCTGCTCGCCGTGACCCGCTCTCGCTTGACGCTCACACTTGTGGCCGTCGTCCTCGGCACTGCTTCTGCTGCACAAATGTGGCATCTGTCTCTGACCCATGCTGACCCCACCCGCATATACTTCGGCTCAGACACCCACGTGTTCGGACTGCTCTTAGGAGTAGCGCTTGCGTCGCTGGTGTCTCGCCCTAACTACGGCGATTTCGCGACGGTCTCACGAGGCGACGCACCAGTCCCCCACTCTGCAAAGCCAGCCCCTCAGTGGTGGTATACGACTGTTGCGGTGGCGAGTCTTCTCGTACTCGCCTGGCTCGCGTTACTCCTCCAAGAGGGCAGCGCTCAGAGTTTCGAAGGTGGCTTCCAGCTCGCGACCCTCGCGGCACTGGCACTGGTATGGGCGGTCACACGACCGGGTGCGACGATTGGCCGCGCTCTCGATACTGCGCCGATGCGTTGGATCGGCCAGCGCTCGTACGGCATCTACCTGTGGCACTGGCCTCTCCTCGTGCTCGTCAGTGCGGCCGCCGCACCGACCAGAGGAACTCTGTGGCACACGTGGGGTGTAGGTGCGGTCACTCTCGTCGCCACAGTAGCGCTCGCCACACTTTCGTACCGGTATGTTGAGCAACCGATCCGGAAGCTCGGCCTGATGAGGTCGTGTACCCTTCTGCTGCATCCCCGGCGACTCAATACTCCGCGCAAACGATACGTCGCTGCCGCACTTGGAGTGTTGATGATCACATGCGTTCCGGCAACGGCCTACGCAGTCGCGACGGCACCCGCGCAAAGTTCTGCTGCAGATGCGATTGCACGCGGACAAGCTGCACTCGATCGCTCCGACGCCGAATCGGCAGAATCAGATGAGGACTCGACGAGCACACTTTCTGATAATGCGAGTGCCAATAGTTCGGGCGGCGACGCATCAACACCCCCACCAGTCGTCAGCCCTGAGGGGCGCGATATTAGCGCTGTTGGTGACTCAGTGATGCTGGCGAGCCTCCCCGAGCTTGAGAGTGCGTTCCCTGGCATCAACGTGGATGCATCGGTGTCGCGCGGATTCGGAGCAGGCGTACAACTGTACGGCGTTCAAGCTCAAAGCGGTGAACTACGCCGCGTCCTTCTCGTCGGGCTCGGCACGAATGGACCAGTTCAGCGCGCTGACCTTGACGCGCTGAAGCAAACTGCGGGTGATCGTCCGATTGTGCTCATCAACGCGCACGGCGAGCGGGACTGGATTCCCGGAGTGAACACTGAGCTTGCAGAGTATGCGGCCGCGCACACGGGCGTCGTGCTGGCAGACTGGGACCAAGCCGTCTCATCGAAACCGGAAGTGCTCGCGGGCGACGGCATTCATCCGCACGCAAGCGGCGGAGAGGTCTACGCGGACGCGGTGCAACAAGCAATCGACGAGCTTGAAGACCCGAGTGAGGCTGTCGGATACGACACACCCCGTCGCTAGGCACACAGCTTCCAGAGCCGAGGCCCAGTCAGGCCACCTACCTCCCGCACACAGCAATGTGCCCTGTACTGGATAACCAGTGCAGGGCACAATACAACGAGAGAGTCGAGCGTTACTCGGCTTTCTCCTCAGCGTTCTCTTCTGCGGGAGCTTCAGCAGCTTCCTCCGAAGCAGCCTCTTCTGCGGGAGCATCTGCAGTCTCTTCGACCGCAGCTTCCTCAGCGGGAGCCTCTTCAGCAGGAACTTCCTCAGCCGCAGCAGCCTTCGTGGGCTTCTGCTTCGGAGTCACAGGCTCGAGTACCAGCTCAATCACTGCGAGGGGAGCATTGTCGCCCTTGCGGTAACCGGTCTTAATGATGCGAGTGTAACCACCTTCGCGGTTCTCAACGAGCGGCGCGATCTCAGTGAAGAGTTCGTGTACCACCGATTTGTCGAGGACCTGACGCATCACACGACGGCGAGCACTCAGATCACCGCGCTTGGCGATCGTAACGAGGCGTTCAGCCACAGGCTGCAGGCGCTTCGCCTTGGTCTCCGTGGTCTGGATGCTCTTGTGTTCAAAGAGCTGGGACGCCATCTGGTTCAGCATCAGGCGCTCGTGGGCGGGGCCGCCTCCGAGGCGATTACCCTTAGTGGGCTTGGGCATTGTTTACTCCAGTGAATGTGCGGTCAGCGCGTAGCCGGCCGAACCGTTAGTTGTTGTCGTCTTCGTAGCTGTAGAACTGTGCACCGTCAAAGCCGGGCACTGCGTCCTTCAGCGACAGTCCCATCTCGGTGAGCTTGTCGCGCACCTCGAAGACTGACTTCTGGCCAAAGTTGCGGATGTTCATCAGTTGCGCCTCGGAAAGCGCGACGAGCTCGCTCACCGTGTTGATGCCCTCACGCTTCAGGCAGTTGTAGCTGCGGACAGATAGGTCGAGATCCTCAATCGGAATTGACAGCTCGCCGTCAGTCACCACATCGACCGGAGCGGGCCCGATCTCAACACCCTCAGCAGCGGTATTCAGCTCGCGAGCGAGACCAAACAGCTCCACCAGCGTCGAACCAGCCGATGCGATAGCATCGCGCGGAGTAATCGCAGGCTTGGACTCGACGTCAACCACCAGTCGGTCGAAGTCGGTGCGCTCTCCCGCACGAGTTGCCTCAACACGGTAGGTCACTTTGAGAACCGGTGAGTAAATTGAATCGACCGGGATCCGGCCAACTTCTGCGTCCTCATTACGGTTCTGCGCCGCGGAAACGTAGCCACGGCCACGCTCAATGGTGAGCTCAAGCTCGAACTGAGCATCATCACCGAGTGTCGCAATCACGAGCTCAGGGTTGTGCACCTCAACGCCAGCAGGAGCTGAAATATCGGCAGCTGTGACCTCGCCGGCGCCCGTCTTGCGAAGGTACGCGGTGATGGGCTCATCATGCTCGCTCGAAACAACAAGATCCTTGATGTTCAGGATGATCTCGGTGACATCCTCGGTCACACCCGAGATCGTCGTGAACTCGTGAGCAACACCCTCAAAACGAACGCTCGTGACTGCAGCGCCCGGAATAGAGGACAGCAGTGTGCGGCGGAGTGAATTTCCAAGGGTATAACCGAAACCTGGCTCAAGAGGCTCGATGGCAAATCGCGAACGGTAATCTGAGATTGACTCTTCAGTCAAGGTGGGTCGCTGTGCAATGAGCACGGTATGTTGTCCTTTCGCTGGAGTCCGCTATATGACTCATGCGGTGTAGGGATTATTGGTGCCTCAGCAGCCGAGGTGGCGTCTGAGTCGGTGGTCTGAACGCAAGCCGAGGTGCGACGCTACGTTGTTCCTGGATGATTTGTGTCATTTCCGCGGATACAACCTGCATTCGCACTCAGCGGGCGAGCGCCCGCCCCTTAGACGCGGCGACGCTTCGGGGGACGGCAGCCGTTGTGCGTCTGCGGGGTAACATCCGTGATCGATCCGACCTCGAGGCCAGCAGCCTGCAGGGAACGAATCGCGGTCTCGCGGCCTGAGCCTGGGCCCTTCACGAAGATGTCGACTTTCTTCATGCCGTGCTCCTGCGCCTTGCGGGCAGCCGACTCTGCGGCGAGCTGAGCAGCAAACGGGGTCGACTTACGCGAACCCTTGAAGCCGACGCCACCTGAGGAGGCCCAGCTGAGCACGGATCCACTGGGGTCCGTGATGGAAACGATAGTGTTGTTGAACGTCGACTTAATGTGGGCCTGGCCCACTGCAACGTTCTTCTTGTCTTTGCGACGCGGCTTGCGAGCCGCGGTCTTAGGTGCAGCCATGAGTGCTAATCTCCTGAAAAACTCGAGTGATGGTCGCGTAACCCGCGGTTACTTCTTCTTGCCGGCGACGGTGCGCTTCGGTCCCTTACGGGTACGAGCGTTCGTCTTGGTTCGCTGACCATGCACGGGCATGCCCTTGCGGTGGCGGATTCCCTGGTAGCTGCCGATCTCGACCTTGCGGCGGATATCAGCTGCAACCTCACGGCGGAGGTCGCCCTCAACCTGGAAGTTGCCTTCGATGTAATCACGAAGTGAAACGAGCTGGTCGTCCGTGAGATCCCTCACACGGACGTTGCCGTCGATCCCAGTGTCGGCGAGGGTCTTCAGGGCGCTCGTGCGTCCAACCCCATAAATGTATGTGAGTGCGATCTCTACGCGCTTATCGCGAGGGATATCGACTCCTGCGAGACGTGCCATGAGTTGGCTCTCCTTGCGGGTAGTGGAGGTATGGTGCGCACTGGGGGTTCGGGCCTCCACCCGAGGTGTCCCCCGCCCTGAGCCATATGGCCGGACGGGTTCTTCAATGCGCTGGATTCGTATATTTAGTTCTGTGTTCTGCTCGTGATCCGAGCAGCGTGTGGACGTTAGCCCTGGCGCTGCTTGTGTCGGGGGTTCGTGCAAATCACCATGACGCGGCCGTGGCGGCGGATGACCTTGCAGTTATCGCAGATCTTCTTAACGCTGGGCTTGACCTTCATGTTGTTTCCTTATGCATTTCGCTGTCCTCGTACTCGCGGGGCGCCGCGAGCCGTTACTTTCCAGCGATCTACTTACTTGTAGCGGTAAACGATTCGGCCGCGGGTCAGGTCGTAGGGCGTCAACTCCACAATTACGCGGTCCTCGGGGAGGATGCGGATGTAGTGCTGGCGCATTTTGCCCGAAATGTGTGCGAGAACTTTGTGCCCATTGCTGAGCTCAACGCGGAACATCGCGTTGGGCAGAGCCTCGAGTACGTGGCCCTCGATTTCGATGACGCCGTCTTTCTTGGCCATAGCCTCACTATCGCTTGAGTAAATGATCTCTGGTCTTGCGAATGCTCAGCTCCTGCCCCGCGCACACAAAATAAACTACATTTGCGAACGCAAAAAACAGGCACAAAGCACCAAGGAGCAAGCTTACTCCGAAACACCTAGAAAGTAAAACTGAGCTTACGGAATTGGCACCGGGGTCACACCCAATGGCTCGAGGCCACTCGCTCCCCCGTCTTGTGCCGTGAGTACCCAAATACCGTCTGCGTGTACTGCGACCGAGTGCTCCCACTGCGCACTCATCGATCCGTCGGCCATCGTGACCGTCCAATCGTCGTCCTCGATCACCGTATCGATGCCACCCGTCGAAATGATCGGCTCGATCGCTACGACAAGGCCCGGGCGCACTTCAGGCCCGCGGCGCCCCACCGGAACGTTAAACACCGGTGGATCTTCATGCATCCGTCGACCGATGCCGTGCCCAATGTAATCTTCGAGAATCCCAAAGTCGCTCTGCGAATGGACGTACTCTGCGACGGCGTCACCGACCTCGTTCACGTGCGAGGCCGAAGCGAGCTTCGCGATACCTCGCCACATCGCTTGTTCGGTGACGAAACTCAGTCGTTCAATTTCGGAGGTGTGGTCGGGGCGCGTCGAATCGGGCAACACTGCGGTGAATGCGGCGTCACCGTTCCAACCATCCACGATCGCACCAGCATCAATCGCGACAATGTCGCCCGCTTCCAGCGGGCGGTTATCCGGGATTCCGTGCACCACGTGCTCATTCACGTTTGCGCAAATTGTGTGCCGGTATCCGGGTTCGAGCATGAAGTTCGGAGCTCCCCCTTTGGAGCGAATTGCCTCTTCCGCAAGTGCGTCAAGCTCCAGAGGTGTCACCCCAGGGCGGATCGCGCCTCGGACTGCGTCAAGTGCCGCACGAGTCAGGGCCCCCGGTTCACGCATCAGGCGCAGCTGGGCGGGAGACTTATAGATCGAGCGACGCAGGATCCCTCGAGCCATTTATTCGGCACCTGGTTTCGCGCCGGAGCCCTCGAGATGAGCGTCAAGGGCCTCAGAAATGCGTTCTGCTACCTCATCAATGCTGCCCAGACCATCGACTGCGACCAAAATCCCGCGAGCGGTGAACAACTCAATAAGCGGCGCGGTCTGCTCTGCATACACGGCCTGGCGGTGACGGATCACTTCTTCAGTGTCGTCGGAGCGCCCCTCAGTCTCTGCACGCTTCAGGAGCCGCGCAACCACCTCGTTGGTATCAGCCGCAAGGAGCACGACTGCGTCGAGGGCGTCGCCATCGAGCATCCCCTCAAGAGCGCGAACCTGCTCAACATTGCGCGGGTATCCGTCGAGCAAGAAGCCAGCTTTGGCGTCAGGCTGCGCGAGCCGATCCTCGACAATCTCGTTCGTCAGCGCATCGGGCACAAGCTCACCGCGATCGATGACCGCCTGCACCTTCTTGCCGAGCTCGGTGGCACCCTTGATATTCGCGCGAAAAATATCACCGGTGGAGATTGCGGGAATGCCATAGCGCTCCGCAATCTTCGACGCCTGCGTCCCTTTCCCCGCTCCGGGAGGGCCGATGATCAACAGTCGAGTGGTGTGCATTATTTCAAGAGCCCTTCGTAGTGGCGCTGCTGCAACTGCGCGTCGATCTGCTTCACCGTCTCAAGGCCAACACCGACGATAATCAGGATCGATGCGCCGCCGAATGGGAAGTTCTGGTTCGCACCGAAGAACGAGAGCGCAATCAATGGGATCAGTGCGATGAGTCCCAGGTACAGGGAGCCCGCGCTCGTAATCCGTGTGAGAACGTAGTTGAGGTACTCGACGGTGGGGCGACCCGCGCGGATCCCCGGCACAAACCCGCCGTACTTCTTCATGTTGTCGGCCACTTCCTCCGGGTTAAACGTGATCTGCACGTAGAAGAACGTGAAGCCGATCACGAGGAGGAAGAACACCAGCATGTATAACGGCTGGTCGCCCTGCACCAGGTTGTTCGAGATCCAGACCACCCAGGGGCGTGGTTCCTCACCAATACCGGGCTGGTTGAACTGCGAAATGAGCATTGGCAGGTACAGGATCGCCGCGGCGAAGATCACCGGGATCACACCCGCCATATTCACTTTGATGGGAATATAGGTACTTGAGCCACCGTATGTGCGGCGCCCAACGACACGCTTGGCGTACTGCACGGGAACTCGTCGCTGCGATTGCTCCACGAATACTACGGCCGCGACAATCACGAGGCCGACACCGATCACAAGGAAGAAGACTTCCCAGCCCTCCGACTCCTTGATAACCCAGAGGGCGTTCGGGAACGTGGCAGCGATCGACGTGAAGATGAGCAGCGACATACCGTTGCCGATACCGCGCTCAGTAATCAGCTCACCAAACCACATGATGAGACCGGTGCCCGCGGTCATGGTGAGGATCATGATGAGGATCGCCCACCATTCCTGTGACACCAAGTTCTGGCACGCCTGGTTGGCGGATGCGCCAAAGAGCATGCCGGATCGCGCAACCGTGATCAGCGTGGTGGACTGCAGGATCGCGAGAGCGATCGTCAGATAACGCGTGTACTGCGTGATCTTCGCCTGCCCGGTCTGCCCCTCTTTATGGAGCGCCTCGAAGTGAGGGATCACGACACGCAGCAACTGCGTAATAATCGACGCCGTAATGTACGGCATAATGCCGAGCGCGAAAATCGAAAGCTGCAGGAGTGCGCCACCGCTGAACAGGTTGATCATCTCGTACACGCCGGATGTTCCCTGGTTTGCGACGAGGCACGCTTGCACGTTGTCGAAGTTCACAAATGGCGTCGGAACAAACGATCCGAGCCGAAACAGGGAGACGATCGCAAGCGTGAAGACAATCTTCCGCCGCAAGTCGGGCGTTCTGAAGATCCGTCCGATGGCGCTGAACAAAATCTTGCCTCCTGGAAGCGTCGTGGTGGGCTTCGCCGCACGACGAAAACCAATTCCCCAGCCTACATGGCAAACGGGAACCTACTGAAACCTATCTTACGACAGATGAGAAATGGCAGCGGGGGCCGAGCGAAATCAGGATCAGCTGATTCTCGTTCGTCCCCCGCGTCCAATAAGACCCTGGATCAGGCCTATTTGATCGCTCCGCCGGCAGCGACAATCTTTTCCTCAGCAGAAGCTGAGACTTTGTCGACCTGCACGGTGAGCTTGACCTGAATGTCGCCGTTGCCGAGCACCTTGACTGGGTGGTCCTTGCGAACTGCACCTTTCGCGACGAGATCCTCAACAGTGACATCGCCACCCTTGGGGTATAGCTCTGCGAGCTTCGCCACATTCACGACTTGGTACTCAGTGCGGAACGGGTTCTTGAACCCGCGCAGCTTCGGAGTGCGCATATGCAGCGGCATCTGCCCACCCTCGAAACCAGCCTTGACCTGGTACCTTGCCTTGGTGCCCTTGGTGCCACGACCAGCGGTCTTGCCCTTTGAGGCCTCACCGCGGCCCACACGGGTTTTCGCCGTTTTTGCACCGGGAGCGGGGCGAAGGTGGTGTGCCTTCAACACCTGCTCGCGCTTCTCCGTACTCTTCTCACTCATGCGTCGATCTCCTCAACCTCTACCAGGTGAGCGACAGCGCGAATGTAGCCACGGTTGGCCAGAGTATCCTCACGCACGACCGACTGGCCAATGCGCTTCAGACCCAGGCTGCGAAGCGTATCTCGCTGGTTCTGCTTCTCACTGATGACGGACTTCGTCTGCGTAATCTGCAGGCTCTTCTGCTTCTTAGCCATCACGCACCTGCCTTCGCCTTGTCGGCAGCTTTAGCCGCCGCTTTCGCCTCAGCACGCACCAGGCGCGCTGGGGCAACGTGATCGAAGTCAAGCCCACGACGAGCCGCGACTGCGCGAGGCTCTTCGAGCTCTTTCAAAGCCTGGACGGTCGCATGCACGATGTTCAGGGTATTTGACGAGCCAAGCGACTTGCTCAAGACGTCATGGATACCTGCACACTCGAGTACAGCACGCACAGGGCCACCGGCGATAACGCCGGTACCTGCAGCTGCCGGACGCAACAGTACGACACCTGCGGCGGCCTCACCCTGTACCGGGTGCGGGATGGTGTTCGCTACACGGGGTACGCGGAAGAAGTTTTTCTTTGCTTCCTCAACACCCTTCGAGATCGCGAGCGGAACCTCTTTGGCCTTGCCATATCCAACGCCTACGGTGCCGTTGCCGTCGCCGACCACCACGAGGGCGGTGAAGCTGAATCGGCGGCCGCCCTTGACGACTTTCGACACGCGGTTGATAGTGACAACGCGCTCGAGGAACTGGCTATCGCTACGATCGCGGCCACCTCGCTCGCCTCGCGTGCCACGGTCGCGGCTCCCGCGACGCTGCTCACGAGGTTCATTGCGGTGATCCTGGGCCTGAGCCTGAGCACCCGAGTTCTGCGTCTCGGTCGCTGCTGCTTCTGCAGTCACTTGCTGCTCCTTCTTCTCTTCGCTCACAGCGACAGCCCTCCCTCTCGGGCGCCATCGGCGATTGCGGCGACGCGACCAGCGTATTTACTTCCACCGCGGTCGAAGACCACAGCGTCGATGCCGGCACCCTTTGCACGCTCGGCAACGAGTTCACCGACCTTGCGGGCCTTGGCTGTCTTGTCGCCATCAAGCGAGCGCAGGTCTGCTTCCATCGTCGATGCCGATGCAAGAGTGAAACCCTTGGAATCGTCGATGACCTGGACAAATACGTGACGAGCTGAGCGCGTCACAACGAGACGTGGACGAGTTTCCGTACCGACGATCTTCTTACGCAGGCGGGCGTGGCGGCGAATACGTGCTGCCGACCGACCCTTAGCCCGTGAAACTGAAACGGCCATGGGTTACTTACCTGCCTTTCCTGCCTTGCGGCGGACATTCTCTCCTGCATAGCGGATGCCCTTGCCCTTGTAAGGCTCAGGACGCTTCAGCTTGCGGATGTTAGCGGCAGTCTCTCCGACTGCCTGCTTCGAGATGCCGCGAACGGTGATCTTGTTAGTGCCCTCAACCTCGAGCGTGATGCCCTCGGGAGCAGTGAAGCTCACCGGGTGTGAAAAGCCGATGGCGAACTCGAGGCCCTGGCCTTTCTGCTGCACGCGGTAACCAGTTCCAACAACCTCGAGCTGCTTTGAGTAGCCCTCGGTGACACCAATGATGTCGTTGTTGAGCAGTGACCGGGTGAGGCCGTGGAGGGAGCGCGAGTCGCGCTCGTCGTCGGGACGGGTGACTTGCACCTGTCCGTCGTCGAGAGCGACGCTGAGAGGCTGAGCGACAACGAGCGAGAGCTCGCCTTTCGGCCCCTTAATCGTGACCTGCTGGCCATCGATTTTGACGTCTACACCACCGGGAACGGTGATGGGAAGCTTACCAATACGTGACATAACGCTTTACCACACGTAAGCGAGGACTTCCCCGCCAACGCCCTTCTGCTCAGCCTCGCGGTCGGTGAGGAGCCCCGAGGAGGTGGACAGGATCGCGATGCCGAGACCGCCGAGCACGCTCGGAAGTTCAGCGGAGCGCGCGTAAACCCGGAGACCGGGCTTTGACACGCGCTTCAGGCCCTCGATTGAGGGCTCGCGGTTCGGGCCATACTTCAGAGACATGTGGAGCGTGGTGCCGACGCGAGCGTCTTCCACTTTCCAATCCTGAATGTAGCCCTCGCGCTTGAGGATCTCCGCGATCCGCTCCTTCAGCTTTGAGCCTGGAAGCGAAACGTCGTCATGATGTGCGCCATTTGCATTGCGCAACCGGGTCAGCAAGTCTGCGACCGGATCAGTCATCGTCATGAGTGACTCTTCTTTCTCGCCTGGTATCGCGCAGCCGTTACACGACTGGCGACCTGGGTGACTCGGGTACAGGCGCCGCGGAGCTTTCCGAAGCGCCTACCCCGAATGGACTATTCAGTTATTCCGACTTGAACGGGAAGCCGAGTGCGCGAAGTAGCGCACGGCCCTCATCGTCGGTTTTGGCGGTGGTTACGACAGTTACGTCGAAACCGCGCACCCGATCAATCTTATCCTGATCAATCTCGTGGAACATACTCTGCTCGGTCAGACCGAACGTGTAGTTACCGTTTCCGTCGAACTGACGGGGTGAAAGCCCACGGAAGTCACGGATACGGGGCAGTGCGAGCGAGACCAGGCGGTCCATAAACTCCCAGGCGCGATCACCACGAAGGGTGACGTGAGCGCCAATGGCCTGCCCGTCACGCAGTTTGAACTGCGCGATGGATTTGCGGGCCTTGGTCACCATGGGCTTCTGGCCGGTGATCTTCGTGAGGTCAGCGATAGCGCCCTCAATCACCTTGCTGTCACGAGCTGCCTCGCCGACGCCGGTATTGACCACAATCTTCACGAGGCCAGGGACCTGCATGACGTTCTTGAAGCCAAACTCCTCAGCGAGGGCTGGAACGATCTCGGAACGGTACTTTTGCTTCAGACGCGGCAGGCCGGTGTTCACAGCCGCAGTGCCTGACGCCACAGCAGTCTCAGTCATTAGAGGTCCTTCCCAGACTTCTTCGCGTAGCGGACGCGAACGGTCTTCTTGACACCGTTCTTCTCCACCTCTTCGAGGCGGAAACCAACGCGGGTCGGCTTCTTGGTCTCGGGGTCGACGATGGCGACGTTCGAGATGTGGAGCGGAGCCTCGTGAGTCTCGATGCCACCCTCGTTCGTGCCGCTGGACGACTGCCCCTGACGCACATGCTTAGTCACGTAGTTGACGCCCTCGACAACGACACGGTCGCTGTCGGTGAGCACGTCGATGACACGACCTTGCTTGCCCTTGTAGCCGCCGCGCTCTTGCGTGGGGCCTGAGATGACCTCAACGAGGTCACCTTTCTTGATTTTGCTAGCCATGGACTAGATCACCTCCGGTGCGAGCGAGACGATCTTCATGAACCGCTTATCGCGCAGCTCACGACCGACTGGCCCGAAGATACGGGTGCCGCGAGGCTCCCCGTCCGACTTCAGGATGACGGCAGCATTCTCGTCAAAGCTGATGTACGAACCGTCGGGGCGACGGGTCGACTTGCGGGTACGAACGATAACCGCTTTCACGATTTCGCCCTTCTTGACGTTGCCACCCGGGATTGCGTCCTTCACGGTCGCGACAATGGTGTCGCCGAGCCCCGCATAACGGCGGCCCGATCCCCCGAGCACACGAATCGCGAGCAGCTCCTTGGCACCGGAGTTATCGGCAACCTTAAGCCTGGATTCCTGCTGAATCACTTGTTACTCCTTCTTCCGTAAGCCGGGGGCTTACTTCGCCTTCTCGAGGATCTCGACGAGACGCCAACGCTTGCTTGCGCTCAGCGGACGCGTCTCATGAATGACCACGAGGTCACCGATACCTGCATTGTTCTCGGCATCGTGGACGTGTACCTTCGTTGAACGGCGCATTACCTTGCCGTACAGCGGGTGCTTCACGCGATCCTCGACCTCGACGACGATGGTTTTATCCATCTTGTCGCTCACGACATAGCCACGGCGTGCCTTGCGGTATCCGCGCTGTTCTTTCTCGACCTCAGCAGTCATCCCTAGGCCTCCTTTGTCTCGGTGCTAGCCGAATCAGTGGAGCTGTCCGCCTGCTCGGTCTTCTTGCTGCTCTTCTTAGCCTTAGCCGGCGTCTTCTCTACAGGAACAGGAGTTGCCCTGATCCCTAGCTCACGCTCGCGCAGCACTGTGTAGATGCGAGCAATGTCGCGCTTCACCTGACGCACGCGGCCGTGGCTCTCCAGCTGACCGGTGGCCGACTGGAAACGCAGATTGAACAGCTCAGCTTTCGCTTTCTTGAGCTCCTCTGCCAGTCGCTCGTTCTCGAACGTATCGAGCTCGATGATGGCCAGTTCTTTGGTCCCGATCGCCATTACGCGTCGCCCTCCTCGCGCTTAATAATGCGGGCCTTGAGTGGCAGCTTGTGAATGGCGCGTGTCAGCGCCTCACGAGCAAGCTCCTCATCGACACCGGCGACCTCAAAGAGGACGCGGCCCGGCTTGACATTGGCCACCCACCACTCGGGCGAACCCTTACCGGAACCCATGCGGGTTTCCGCGGGCTTCTTGGTGAGGGGACGGTCGGGGTAGATGTTGATCCACACCTTGCCACCACGCTTGATGTGACGGGTCATCGCGATACGAGCGGACTCGATCTGACGGTTCGTCACATAGGCGGGGGTCAGTGCCTGGATACCGTAATCACCGAAGGACACCGTGGTGCCACCTTTCGCAGCGCCGCTGCGGCCGGGGTGATGCTGTTTGCGGTACTTGACTCGACGGGGAATCAGCATGCTTACTTCTCCGCTCCTGCTGCGGCTGGCGCAGCCTCGGCCTGAGCGCCACGAGGCGCACGACGACGGTCGCCGCGATCACGCGACGGCTTTTGAGTCGCCTGCTCGCGAGCGAGCTCCTTGTTGGTGAGGTCACCCTTGTAGATCCAAACCTTCACACCAATACGGCCGAAAGTGGTCTTTGCCTCGTAGAAGCCGTAATCGATGTTCGCACGAAGCGTGTGCAGTGGCACCCGTCCTTCGCGGTAGAACTCCGAACGGCTCATCTCGGCGCCACCAAGGCGGCCGGAGACCTGGATACGGATGCCCTTTGCGCCTGCGCGCTGAGCGCCCTGCAGGCCCTTACGCATCGCACGACGGAAAGCCACACGAGCAGCGAGCTGCTCCGCGACGCCCTGCGCGACGAGCTGAGCGTCAGCCTCTGGGTTCTTCACCTCGAGGATGTTCAGCTGGATCTGCTTGCCCGTGAGCTTCTCGAGGTCAGCACGAATGCGCTCAGCCTCAGCACCGCGGCGCCCGATAACAATACCGGGACGTGCCGAGTGGATATCCACACGGACACGATCGCGTGTGCGCTCGAGCTCAATGCGGCTCACGCCAGCACGGTCAAGCTGCTTCTGCAGGTGCTCACGGATTTTCACGTCTTCGGCGAGATAGTCAGCGTAGCGCTGGCCTTTCTTCGTCGAATCCGAGAACCAGCGTGAGACGTGGTCTGTGGTTATCCCGAGGCGGAAGCCGTAGGGATGAATCTTCTGGCCCATTTATTTGGCTCCCTTCTTCGCGGTGGCGAGCTCATCCTCGGTCTGAAGAACGACCGTGATGTGGCTTGTCCGCTTGTTGATTCGGAATGCGCGGCCCTGTGCACGGGGACGGAAACGCTTCAGCGTAGCTCCCTCGTCAACATAGGCACGAGCGATAACCAGCTCGTCCTCGTTGAGGCGCAGGTTCTCGTTGTCGGCCTTTACGCGAGCATTCGCGATTGCCGACGCAACGAGCTTGAATATGGGCTCCGACGCTGACTGCGGGGCAAACTTCAGGATGGCCAAGGCCTCCTGAGCATTCTTCCCACGTACCAGGTCGATGACGCGACGGGCTTTCTGGGGGGTGACGCGGATATGACGCACGCGTGCGATCGACTCCACCATTTCTCTTCCTCCTTCACGTCACCGCGTTAGCGGCGACGGCCCTTCTTGTCGTCCTTCACGTGACCACGGAAAGTCCGTGTTGGAGCGAACTCGCCCAACTTGTGACCAACCATGGTTTCGGTGACGAACACCGGAATGTGCTTACGACCATCGTGCACCGCGATGGTATGCCCCAGCATGGCGGGGACAATCATCGAGCGGCGCGACCAGGTCTTGATCACGTTTTTTGAACCAGCTTCGTTCTGAGCAGCCACCTTGTTCAGCAGGTGGTTGTCGACGAAGGGGCCCTTCTTGAGACTACGAGGCATCTTCTACTTCTCTCCTACCTGCCGCTTAACGCTTCTTGCCAGCGGAACGACGACGCACAATGAGCTGATCGCTTTCCTTGTTCGGATGACGCGTACGCCCTTCCTTCTGACCCCACGGGCTAACCGGGTGACGTCCACCAGAGGTGCGGCCTTCGCCACCACCGTGTGGGTGATCGACGGGGTTCATCACAACGCCGCGGACGGTTGGGCGGACGCCCTTCCAACGCATGCGGCCTGCTTTGCCCCAGCTGATATTCGACTGCTCAGCGTTTCCAACTTCGCCAACGGTCGCGCGGCAGCGCGCATCGACGTTGCGGATCTCACCCGATGGGAGACGCAGCTGAGCGTACGGACCGTCTTTTGCCACGAGGCGAACCGATGACCCGGCGGAACGAGCGAGCTTCGCTCCTCCACCCGGCTTCAGTTCAATCGCGTGAATGACGGTACCGGTCGGGATATTGCGTAGTGGCAGGTTGTTGCCGGCCTTGATGTCAGCCGAAGCGCCTGACTCTACAACGTCGCCCTGCTTCAACTTGTTCGGCGCCAGGATGTAGCGCTTCGTGCCGTCCATGAAGTGCAGCAGCGCAATGCGCGCGGTGCGGTTCGGGTCGTACTCGATGTGCGCAACCTTAGCGTTTACGCCGTCCTTGTCATTACGACGGAAGTCGATGACACGGTACTGCCGCTTATGGCCACCGCCGATGTGGCGAGTGGTGATCCTGCCCTGGTTATTTCGGCCACCAGTTTTCGGCAGCGGGCGAAGTAGCGACTTCTCAGGGGTTGAACGGGTGATCTCTACGAAATCTGCCACGCTCGAATCGCGACGACCGGGGGTCGTCGGCTTGTACTTGCGAATAGCCATGTTGTTTCCTCTTCGCCCCTTCTACAGCGCAGCCGTGAAGATGTCGATGGAACCCGACTTCAGCGTGACAATGGCGCGCTTGGTGTCCTTGCGCTTGCCCATACCAAAGCGAGTACGGCGGGTCTTGCCCTTGCGGTTGAGCGTGTTGATCTTTGCGACCTTCACGTCAAAGACCTGCTCGATAGCGAGCTTGATCTCAGTCTTGTTCGCGTCGGATGCCACCTCAAAGGTGTACTGCCCGTTGGAGATGAGCGCGTAGCTCTTCTCCGAGACGACAGGACGGATGACGACGTCATGCGCGTTTTTGTTCAGGCTCACTTCGAGACCTCCTTAGCGGCACGGCCAACGACGAATGCGTCAAAGGCCGCCTTGGTGAACACGACATCATCGCTGACGACCACGTCGTAGGCATTGAGCTGATCGTGAGTGAGCACGTGCACGTTCTGCAGGTTACGGACGCTCAGCATGGTCTGCTCGTCGTCACGGTCAACAACTACGAGCACGCGCACGCCTGGTGCGACGGAGGCAAGGTAGTTGCGAGCCGTCTTGGTGCTGGGCTTGCCGTCGATTCCGAACGACTCGACGACGTGCAGGCGGCTGCCGCGTGCGCGATCAGAGAGAACGCCACGCAGAGCGGCAGCGATCATCTTTTTCGGGGTGCGCTGCGAGTAATCGCGCGGCGTTGGGCCGTGAACGATTCCACCACCGCGGTGCTGCGGCATACGCACCGAGCCCTGGCGTGCACGGCCAGTGCCCTTCTGCTTGAACGGCTTGGCGCCTGATCCGCGCCTTTCGCCACGACCCTTGGTGTCGTGGGTGCCCTGACGCGCGGCTGCGAGCTGCGCGGTGACCACTTGGTGGATCAACGGGACGTTGGTCTCAACGCCGAAGATAGCCTCAGGAAGCTCAACTGAGCCTGCCTTCTTGCCCTCCGCGTCAACGACCTCGAGCTTGGTAGCGGTAGCCATGAACTACGCCCCCTTCACTGCGTTGCGAACGAATACGAGACGACCACGCGCACCAGGAACTGCACCCTTTACCAGGATGAGACCTTTCTCCGCGTCAATCGCCTGCACGACGAGGTTCTGAACGGTCACGCGATCGCCGCCCATGCGGCCTGCCATGCGCTGGCCCTTGAACACACGACCGGGGGTCGCTGCTCCACCAACTGAACCTGGCTTACGGTGGTTCCGGTGCTCGCCGTGCGAGGCGCTGGCGCCCTTGAAGTTGTGACGCTTCATGGTGCCTGCGAAACCCTTGCCCTTTGAAGTGCCGACGACGTCGACCTTCTGGCCAGCCTCAAACGCGCTGTCCACGGTCAGCTCCTGGCCAAGTTCGTACTCGGCCACGTCGCTGGTGCGAAGCTCGGTGAGGTGGCGGCGGGGGGTAACCCCGGCTTTCTCAAAGTGACCAGCCGATGGCTTGTTCACCTTGCGGGGGTCGATCTGACCCGCGGCGATCTGCACGGCACTGTAGCCGTCGACCTCGGGGGTACGGATCTGGGTGACCACGTTAGGGGCCACCTCAATAACTGTCACGGGAACAACGTTGCCGTTCTCATCCCAGACCTGAGTCATACCGAGCTTGGTGCCCAGAAGACCCTTCACACTCTTCACTGCGTTCGACATGTTCGGATCCTCCTTACAGCTTGATCTCGATGTTGACATCAGCAGGCAGGTCGAGACGCATGAGCGAATCAACGGCCTTCGGGGTGGGATCGACAATGTCGATGAGGCGCTTGTGGGTGCGCTTCTCGAAGTGCTCCCGGCTGTCCTTGTACTTGTGAGGTGAACGGATCACTGCGACCACGTTCTTCTCAGTGGGGAGCGGCACGGGACCGATGACGGTTGCACCCGCGCGGGTCACCGTATCGACGATTTTACGTGCCGAGGTATCGATGACCTCGTGGTCATACGACTTCAGTCGAATGCGGATCTTTTGTCCCGCCATGTGACTTTCTCTCTTTCTCTCGCGTCGTACTGCGCAAACTTGTGGCTTGGCAGCATTGGACGTCTTGCGTATCAGCGCCCTGGCTCTCATGAAGAGTGCTGGGTCTCTGTTCACCTGTCAAAACCGGAACTCACGTTACGGTCCCTCGGCACATCGAAGCGATCCGACTGAGTCGGACTACGTCGAACCGAGGGTGGGTGTTCGCTGCCTGCGGCCTAGCTCACGACTCGGATCAAACCGAACGGCTATGCACTGCCTGGCAGTGATCCCACGTACATACGGGGAGTACTGAACTTGTCTATTTTGGCACACGCGTGGGAGTTCGTGCAACCCGGGCGTGTCGCGTGTCGCAAATCACACCATGCTCGAGGCTGAAAGCACTCCCCGATCGGCCTCAAGCCACTCAGAATCCTCACGCGCGGCGTGGAAGGAGTCGTGGGAGTGCGAGGTAGAAGACGAGGACCGCAAGTCCTCCAGCAAGCAGCGCAAGCGTACCCAGCAGGCCCGTATATATGGAGGCAACGCCCAACGCGGAAGTCACAATAGTGCACCCTGCAGCCATGCCTGAGGCCTCCACATGGGAGTAGCCCAACTGGTGTATGCGCTGGTAGGCGTGCTCCTTGTGTGGCTCGTCCCACTTATGGCCGATGCGTACCCGCTTCACCAGTGTGACTGCGACATCACCGAAATAGATCACCATCGGCCCAATAGTCGCGAGGATAGGAGCACCGCTCACGAGAGCAAACAAACTCGTTGCCGCGGTCGCGCCACCCAGCAGGTAGCTGCCGACGTCGCCGAGGAATGCTCCGGGCCTCGTGAGATTCCACGGCAAAAAACCTGCGAAGCCCGCGGCAAGCACGAGTCCCGCAACGACCAACCAGGGGTATCCAACCAACCAGCCCACAGTGGAAAATGTCACGCCTGCTACAACCCCGTGGAAACCGCTGATGCCGTTCAGGCCATCCATGAAGTTCGCGACGTTGATGTACCCGGAGACAAAAAGCACCGCATAGATCACCAGCCACCACGCAGCGCCTGCGTACCAAACGAGCCCGAGTCCGACACCCACCGCAATAGTGAGCAGAAGCACACTTCGCACTCCAACGCTCACGCCCTTGAGGTCTTCGCCGAGCCCGAGTAGCCCTGCTGCAAGGGATGCGACAATTACGAGCGGCAACGCCTCCCAGGCGCCCGCGCCCGGAACCCCATCGAGTGTTTGAACCGCGGAGAACAGCCAAACACCCACGCCTCCCCCAGCAACCATGGCGAGGAGTACTGCGAGACCGATACCCCGCAGTACTGGTCGGTCGTGAGACGAGCGCTCATTGGGCACATCCATGATTCCGAGCTTCACGAGCAGCGGTCGCACGACGAACGGCAGCACGAGGCTCAGCAGAAGTGTCAGACCGGCGACCAGAGCACCGATCTGCATGAGGGATGCGGTCACTGAACTCGCTCCCCCGCTTCATCCGTGAGGTTCATCCGTGCGACCCATCCCGCGTGGTCGAGGACTTCCGGTGAGATCCAATCAACCTGCGCGTGGGAGATCTTCGGATGAAATGGTCGCTCGTTGCCCTCGCCCAACCCAACCAGTTCTTCGTGCATTTTCTCACCGTGGCGCAGTCCGGTGAAGACAATATCGACAGGCTTCCCGGACTGAGCAATCATCCGTTTCGCGACGTCAATAATGCGAACAGGTTCGCCCATATCGAGGATTAACACTTCGCCAAGGCGCCCAATACCGCCGGCCTGGATCACCAGCTGACAAGCCTCTGGGATCGTCATGAAGTACCGGGTGACGTCAGGATGCGTCACCGTCAGCGGCCCACCTGCTGCGATCAGTGCACGGAACGTGGGGAGCATTGACCCCCGGCTTCCAATCACGTTTCCGAACCGAACCGAGAGATAGCGCTGGCCGGTCTCGCGAGCCATCCAAGCCGTGAGCTTTTCCGCCACACGTTTCGAATGCCCCAGGACACTCGTGGGATTCGCTGCCTTGTCGGTCGACACATTCACAAATGTACCGACGCCGGAGGCTCGGGCAGCGTTGAGAACGTTGAGCGTGCCAAGCACGTTCGTCTTCCAGGCTTCGTCTGGGTATTGCTCGAGCATCGGCAGGTGCTTGAGTGCAGCCGCGTGGAAGACCACATCTGGTTTCCGTTCTTGAAAGACGCGAGTGAGTGCCAC
This sequence comes from Leucobacter sp., assembly GCA_052090925.1. Taxonomy (GTDB): domain Bacteria; phylum Actinomycetota; class Actinomycetes; order Actinomycetales; family Microbacteriaceae; genus Leucobacter. The sequence goes on from JBQDBM010000004.1 coordinate 100,172, forward strand.
GTCATCACGGATGTCTGCGAGCACCACATCGCGAGTGTTGAGGAGACCATGGCCACTAATAGAGATTTGAGTTTCTTGTAGCGCGGTCTCATCCCGATCAAGCATGATGAGCTCGCGCGGGGCAAACCGTGCGAGCTGGCGGCACAGCTCGGATCCAATCGACCCGCCGGCGCCGGTCACCAGCACGACATGGTCTTGCAGGTACTCGGCGATCGAGTCAGTTTCGAGGCGCACGGGGTGGCGCCCAATAAGGTCTTCGATCGAAAGTTCGCGTACGTCACTGATGGCAGAGGAGTTGCGAAGGATCCGCTCAAGCGGCGGCAAAACGAGCACACGCAGCCCAGCCTGTTCGGCGGCTTCGTCGACACGGCGCATCAGTGCAGAATCGGCATCCCCGATACACACCATGAGGGTCGTTGCCCCCGATTGACGCGCTGCCGCTTGCAGGTCGTTGAGGCCCCCGAGCACCCGTACGCCACGCACCTCTTGGTTGCGTTTCACCCCGTTGTCGTCGAGAAACCCGACCGGGAGGGAAGATGCTTTGGCGTCAGTGAGGAGGCGCTTTGCGGTCTGAACACCAAGATAGCCAGCACCGTACAACAGTGTGCGCTCCGCTCCCTCCCCCGGCTTGAGTTGCCGCTCAGCAAAGAGCCGCATCAAATACCGTGCGACGCCCATCAAGCTGAATGCGATCGGAGCCGCAATAATCATGGTGCTTCGCGGAATCCCATTCCCATACCCAACGAGGTAGGCAAAGATCCAGGCCACGACCATCACAGACGTGATGTTCACGACGAGTGCGCGGACCTCATCAAAGCTTCCGACCTCGTACCGGTTGCGGTACAGCCAGAACACCCAACCACCGAAGAGTTGCAATAGCGCAGTGACGCCGATCAGAGTGAGTGTCCAGCCCCACTGAATGCGAAGCAGGTTGAAGTCAAACCTGAGCACGAGGGCCGCAAAGATTGCAAGTGACCAAGCGAGCGCATCCAAAAGAAACAGCATTCCATACTGGCTCACGAAATGTGAGAACCGACTCGGCTGACTCTTCGACACATCTACTCCCTATAGCGACGTGGTCCGTAGTCGCAATTGTCTCTCCTGAGAATACCGCGCCCGAGGCCCAGTTCAGGCACCATGAGAGCGCGTGGCCCGCTTCTACTCATCGGAACCCTCACTGCCGAGGCTCGAGTCGCGAATCATCCCCCCAGATACAAAAAGGGAGAGCCCCCGAAGAATAGTTCTCGGGGGCTCTCCGTCAGTAGCTTCAGCTACCAGCTGTTGAAATAATACTCGTCAGAGATTACTCAATCACCTTGGTGACCGTGCCAGCACCAACGGTGCGGCCGCCTTCGCGAATTGCGAAGCCGAGGCCATCTTCCATGGCGATGGGCTGGATGAGCTCCACCGACATGTCGGTGGTGTCACCGGGCATGACCATGGGCTTATCCTCGGGAAGCGAGATTACACCGGTGACGTCAGTTGTACGGAAGTAGAACTGCGGACGGTAGTTGGTCTCGAACGGGTTGTGACGCCCGCCCTCTTCCTTCTTCAGGATGTAAGCGGTGCCCTCGAACTTCGTATGAGGGGTGATCGAACCGGGTGCAACCACGACCTGGCCACGCTCAACGTCTTCGCGCTTGGTGCCGCGAAGCAGGAGGCCACAGTTCTCGCCAGCCCATGCTTCGTCGAGCTGCTTGTGGAACATCTCGATACCGGTGACGGTGGTCTTCTGCGTCGGACGCAGGCCCACAATCTCAACCTCAGAGTTGATCTTCAACGTGCCACGCTCTGCGCGACCGGTCACAACGGTACCGCGACCGGTGATCGTGAAGACATCCTCAACTGGCATCAAGAACGGCTTGTCCTTGTCGCGTACGGGGTCGGGGATGCTGGAGTCAACTGCTTCCATGAGCTCCAGAATCGAGTTGACCCACTTCTCTTCGCCCTGCAGCGCCTGGTAACCGGAAACGCGGACAACTGGAGCGTCGTCGCCGGGGTAGCCCTGCTTGGAGAGCTCCTCACGGACCTCCATCTCAACGAGCTCAAGGATCTCCTCGTCATCAACCTGGTCGCACTTGTTGAGTGCAACGAGCAGGTAGGGAACGCCAACCTGCTTCGCCAGGAGGATGTGCTCCTTGGTCTGCGCCATCATGCCGTCAGTTGCGGCGACCACGAGGATCGCGCCGTCCATCTGAGCAGCACCGGTGATCATGTTCTTGATGTAGTCGGCGTGGCCTGGGGCATCAACGTGCGCGTAGTGACGCTGCTCAGTCTCGTACTCAACGTGCGAGATGTTGATGGTGATGCCGCGCTGACGCTCCTCAGGAGCCGAGTCGATCGTGCTGAAGTCGCGCTGAACGTTTACGTCAGTTGGGAACTTGTCCGCGAGAGTCTTCGAAATCGCCGCAGTAAGTGTTGTCTTACCGTGGTCGACGTGACCGATCGTTCCGATGTTTACGTGCGGCTTGGTCCGCTCGAACTTGGCCTTCGCCACTATGGTCCTCCTCAGGACGTCGAGTACCGCTTCCCCCCGAAGTTTTCGAAAGGCACGAGTACGATTTGCTCTGTCTATCTTACTTGCTCTGGTCTCATCATGCGACCCGAGCATTCGGGTTGACGCCAGAAACAAATTCTACCGTCAACCCGGGAACGAAGTTACTCGCCCTTGACCTTCTGAATAATTTCATCGGCCACGGCCTTCGGTACCTCGGCATAGGAATCGAAGGTCATCGAGAACACTGCTCGACCGCTGGTCTTTGACCGTAGGTCACCAATGTACCCAAACATTTCGGAGAGTGGCACCAGCGCGTTGATAATTTTCACGCCTGTTGCATCCTCCATGGACTGAATCTGGCCACGACGGGAATTGATGTCGCCGATTACGTCGCCCATATACTCCTCAGGAGTACGAACTTCAACGGCCATCATCGGCTCAAGCAGCACCGGCTTCGCGAGGCGTGCAGCCTCCTTGAACGCCATCGAGCCGGCAATCTTAAACGCCATCTCAGATGAGTCCACGTCATGGTACTGGCCATCAACGAGTGTCGCCTTCACGCCAACAAGTGGGAACCCGGCGAGGATGCCGTACTGCATGGCATCCTGAATACCCGCGTTGACTGACGGAATGTACTCGCGCGGCACGCGACCGCCCGTGACTTTGTCCTCGAACTCGTAGATCTTGTCACCCTCGACCTCAAGAGGTGCGATTGCAATCTGGATCTTCGCGAACTGGCCTGATCCACCGGTCTGCTTCTTGTGCGTGTAGTCGTAGCGCTCGACAACCTTGCGGATCGTCTCGCGGTAGGCAACCTGTGGCTTACCCACGTTTGCTTCGACCTTGAATTCGCGCTTCATACGGTCAACGAGAATATCGAGGTGCAGCTCGCCCATACCGGCGATGACGGTCTGGCCAGTTTCAGCGTTGAGGCTCACGCGGAACGTGGGATCCTCTTCAGCGAGCTTCTGAATCGCGATGGAGAGCTTCTCCTGATCACCCTTGGTCTTCGGCTCAATGGCCACTTCGATCACGGGCTCAGGGAACGTCATTGATTCGAGGACAACCTGGTTGTTCGAGTCAGACAGCGTGTCGCCGGTGGTTGTGTCCTTAAGACCAATCACGGCGTAGATGTTACCCGCCATGAGCTCGTCGACCGGATTCTCCTTATTGGCGTGCATCTGAAAGATCTTGCCGATGCGCTCGCGCTTGCCCTTGGTCGAGTTGATGACCTGTGAGCCGGAAGGAATCTGGCCCGAGTACACGCGAATGTAGGTGAGGCGACCAAAGAATGGGTGAACTGCAACCTTGAATGCGAGAGCTGAGAATGGATCTGAAGCCACTGGCCTACGCTCGATCTCAATGCTCTCATCGCGGGGGTCGATGGCCTTGATCGAGCCCACGTCGAGTGGGTTCGGAAGGAAGTCAACGACCGCGTCAAGCATGGGCTGCACACCGCGGTTTTTGAAAGCGGAGCCACAGTACACGGGGAACGTATCGCCCTCGAGCACCAGCTTGCGGATGCCACCCTTGATCTCGTCAATGGTGAGCTCTTCGCCGCCGAAGTACTTCTCAAGCAGTACGTCGTCTACCTCAGCAACGGTTTCGACAAGCTTCGCGCGGTACTCCTCGGCTTTCGCCTGTAGGTCTGCGGGAATCTCCTGCGTTTCGTAGGCTGCACCGAGTGCAACGTCACCCTTTGAGTCGCCGGGCCAGACAAACGCCTTCATCGACAGCAGGTCTACGACACCGGTGAAGTCAGCTTCAGCGCCGATTGGCAGCTGCATGACGAGGGGCTTTGCACCCAGCCGGTTGATGATCGTGTCGACCGTGAAGTAGAAGTCGGCGCCCATCTTGTCCATCTTGTTGACGAAGCAGATGCGGGGCACGTTGTACTTGTCAGCCTGACGCCATACGGTCTCAGACTGTGGCTCAACACCCTCCTTGCCATCAAACACAGCAACGGCACCGTCGAGCACGCGGAGCGAACGCTCCACCTCAACGGTGAAGTCGACGTGCCCGGGGGTGTCGATGATGTTGATCTGGTTGTCGTCCCAAAAGCAGGTCACCGCGGCACTAGTGATGGTGATGCCGCGTTCCTTCTCCTGCTCCATCCAGTCGGTTGTCGCACCACCGTCGTGGGTCTCGCCCAGTTTGTGGTTGACACCCGTGTAGAACAGGATGCGCTCGGTCGTCGTCGTCTTGCCAGCATCGATGTGCGCCATGATGCCGATATTGCGGACCTTGCTCAGGTCGGTGAGCACGTCTTGTGCCACGGGGTCTCCTCCGATACGGGGGTGAAAGTTTGGGATTGTGGAACAGTGTTTTGCTCCACAGCTGGTGGGCCGGATCGATGTTCGTGATCCGGCCCACCGCTTGAGGTTCTACCGAACTACCAGCGGTAGTGGGCGAACGCGCGGTTCGACTCCGCCATCTTGTGAGTGTCCTCGCGGCGCTTCACAGCGGCACCGAGGCCGTTGGATGCGTCGAGGATCTCGTTGGTTAGACGGTCGGTCATCGAGTTTTCGCGCCGAGCCTTTGCGTAGCTGGTCAACCAGCGCAATGCGAGTGTGTTCGCACGGTGCGGCTTCACTTCGACGGGCACCTGGTAGGTGCTGCCGCCAACGCGGCGTGAACGAACCTCGAGTGTGGGGCGCACGTTGTCGAGCGCCTTCTTGAGAACCGTCACTGCATCTTGATCTGATTTCGCGGCGACGTTCGCGAGAGCACCGTAGACAATGCGCTCAGCGAGGCCCTTTTTGCCTTCGATAAGAATCTTGTTGACCAGCTGGCTCACGACGGGTGAGCCATATACGGGATCGGCAATAACGGGGCGCTTAGGAGCAGGACCTTTACGAGGCATTACTTCTTCTCCCTCTTCGCACCGTAGCGGCTACGAGCCTGCTGGCGGTCTTTGACCGCCTGCGTGTCGAGCGCGCCGCGCACGATTTTGTAACGAACACCGGGGAGGTCCTTTACACGACCGCCGCGCACGAGCACCATCGAGTGCTCCTGCAGGTTGTGGCCCTCACCAGGGATGTAGGCCGTCACCTCGGTTCCGTTGGAGAGCTTCACACGAGCGACTTTACGCATCGCCGAGTTCGGCTTCTTAGGGGTGGTGGTGTACACACGGGTACACACACCGCGCTGCTGTGGGTTCGCTTTCAAAGCGGGAGCCTTGGTATTGGTAACCTTCGGCTTCCGGCCCTTGCGAACCAGCTGCTGAATAGTAGGCACTGATTCTCCTATGTAATCCTGCACGGTGACAGGAATGCTTCATTATGAACAAGCATGTGTGAACGCTTTCGCATCCACGAGCTGCTGTGGCTGACCCCACGCGAACGTGGCGCCTAGCTACCGAGTGCAGCTATGCCGTGGGGGCATCACGCTCAAAGTTACACCGCGCGAGCGCGATGAAACATCAAGGTGAGTAACCCTCGACGCGCTCCCCTTGCATATCGTGCAGGCACGACTCAAGGATATGGAACACACCAAGAAGCAATCTTACGTGCTTGCGTAATGTTCCGCAAGAAATGTGTGCCAGATCACGGTGTCAGCTACTGCGGTGGCTCGAGATACTTGCTGAGGTCCTCGAGCATTGCTTGCACTTGCGGCTCGACAAAACGTTGCAGCGCCGCTCCGATCTCCCCCTTATGCTCAACGAGCGCGAAGCAGACCTCGCGTCCTGCCTCGGCCGCGCAACGGTCAGCAAGATCAATCTCGGCACGCAACCGCCTCTTCTCTTCGGGACTCAAAGGGGGTTGCGGGAGAGGTGGGTCGGGCTTCACTTCTTCTGCGAGGCCTGCCATTGTAAAGAGCACTGGCTGCTCACCGCTCTCAAACTCCGGGTCGGGATCGATCCCTTCAAATTCAGGATCCAGCCCCGCTGAAGGGTCGAATCCTCCAGCGCGCCAGATCTCCGCGCCAGTCAGCTCGGCATGCAATGTGGGAAGTTCATCCGCGGTGTACTCGTCGACGCGCTTATCAATGATGCGATGCATGCGTGAAACGAGGGCGTGAGTCACTTGGTGAGGGGTGTCGCCGGTGATTCCCGCAGCGGCAAGAACCGGGGAACCGGTGCACCGGCGGCACAGCCGTGACTTGCCACGGTGCGTTCCCGGCGTCCATTTGGGGAGCCACCGGAGCCAGGCATCCACGCCTGCAGACACGCGGTCAGTCATCGTCTCCTCGGCTGCCACGGTCATCCGCGCCTATCGTCGTCAGAATCTTCGGCGTCGTCGTCCGCGACACCGGACGGATCTCCGGGAACGTCTCGCGGCTCACTTCCGGCAGGACTATCGTCTGACTGCCACGGATCGAGACCATAGTTCGACCAATCGGGGCCCAAGTCGTCGTCTTTCTCCCACGGCCACTGCGGTGTGCCTCGTCTCGTGTACACCCGACGAGCAAGCACCGCCCAGAACAACAGGGCTGCCACACCCCAAACCGGGACCAACGCCCAGGCGAACGGACTTACCCAGGTATCAGAGTCTGGGAGACCCGCGAGCATCCCCAGCAAGCTCCACACCAGGTACCCCTGGATCGCGGCGAACGATACCCACCCCCAGTGAGGTTGCCGGCGCCCATACAACAGCGTCAGTGCCTGCCGCCACAGAATAAAACTGAGTAGTCCCAGTGCGAACACGATCGATGCGGGTCCCAGCCAGCGTGGGAAATCCTGTTCAGAAATTGGATCGCGGCCCATCCAGAGCGCGAGCAATCCCCACACCGCCACGGTTGCTGCGACTGTGGCAATCACGGTCGCAGCAACGAGGCCCCCGACGTACCCTCGGGTTACCCCGCGCCGGAAGCCCTCGCTCACGATTGCTTAGACCGCACCTCTGCGAGGGCGGTCTCGTACTCGTCGAGAAGCTCAGCGTTCTTCGCGGTCATCTTGCGACCGCGTGCGCCTATCCACGCACCAAACCAGATACTGACCTCACGTGCCACGACCGCCGCCCCGAGCGTGGGGAGCGTCAGTGCGAAGTCGCGTACGAGGTCGAGAATCGCCCACGAGGTAGTGGGGCCTCCCAGAACTCCGTCTGAGAATGCGTAGCCAACAATTGCCCCCGCCCACACAAGGAGTCCAATGGGAAACCCTCCCAGCACATATGCCCACCATCCAGCACGTCCCACGATGAGCACCACTAGCATCAACCCGATGAAAAATGCGACTGTCGCGCCGATGAACCCCCATGAGACGAGGTACGGCAGCAATCCATCCGTGAGGAATGTAGAGGGTGGGTAGACGGGCGCGAGTCTCAACGCAATGACGCCCGCGTACACCGCAGCAAATACGACGGTGGCGAGCAGGGCGATCAAGACCCCGGCACCGCGGTTCCCTCGGAGCTCAGGTGGCATCGGCGTCTGCATGTACAGTGCCGCCATCGGATGATCGGAATCGATCCTGATTTCACCATCGCGCACCGGGGGTCCAGTACTCGGCTGAGGCTGCGCTGCGGCTTCCGTAATTGGAGCAGGAGTACCGTCTGTGCCCGTCGTACCTGCGCTTGGCATTTCCTGCCGTTCAGTAACAACGGGACGCTCAATGTGCGGCTGGGTTTCCAGGCCAACTGCCGTCTCGTGGTTGGCACTTTCGGGCGCCACGGGTGCGCCCGATGCGCTTGTAACCACGCCTGAGCCAGCCGGCGAGCCAGCATTCCCGGGCGCCTCGCTCGCGTTGGCGGAGTGCGTTGCGACCCCATCGGCAGGGTCTTGCGCAGCGGCGCCTGGCATCGGAGTCACTGGCACAGCAGCGTTCGGATCGCCTGCCACGGACTCGTCGTTCCCCTTGGCGCGTTCGACCGCGGCAAGCACGTCAGTGCGACTCGCCTCAGTCTCCTCGACGGGGGCTCCCGCCGCCTGCGCTTCGCGATCTTCATTCATCGCTTCACCTCTCGTCGCGGCACACAAAATTCTGATTTGCTCGTCACAGTACAAGCAAATATCTGGGGTCTTTCGCTCCCGCGCTGTGTTTGCAAAAGAATTTCAATGGATCAGCAGGGGTACAGTCAGCCTTAACACTGGTTCGGGTCGGATTTCAACGCTTATGTGCGGCACCCGTGATCCGTGTGGCAGCAGTTTGCATGTGCCGCTCCATTGCGCTCTGTGCTGCAGCAACATTGTTCGCTGCGATCGCGTCAGCAATTTCGGCGTGTTCTCGCGTTGCTTGTGCAACATCTTCTGACCGCTCGACCGCGTTCTCGTACCAGACTTTGAGGAGCGACCTGGTCGTTGAAAGCAGTTCGCTGAGGATCGGATTCTGCGCAATCTGTGCGATGCATTCGTGAAACCCGACGTCGGCATCCACATACCGTTCCACATCGTCGCTCGCGTCTCGCTGTGCCGCCACGTATTCCTGGAGGGACGCGATACCTGCAGCGTCCGCGAGTTCAGCTGCGCGCCCGGCTGCGGCTCGTTCGAGTGCTCCGCGCACGAACGACAGGTCGGCGGTTTGGTCGTGATCTACGAGCATGCTCCACTGAAGAGTTTGCGGCAGGAGCTCGGAGGTGGTGGACCTGAGGTATGTTCCGGATCCCACCCGAGTCTCCACGATCCCCAGCACTCCAAGCGTCGCGATTGCTTCCCTCACCGCAGACCTGCCGACCCCGAGGGCTTCGGTCAGGTTGCGTTCAGATGGCAGCCTGTCACCGGGCCGCATGCTTGCTCCCAGGAGAAGCTGTAAAAGATGGTGGGTGACCGAGTCACTTGCAGCCCGCGATTCACTCGCAGCGCGGCGCAACTGATCAAGTTGGGATTCGTGAGGCACACCCTCAGCGTATTCCATACGGTGACAATAATTGGTCAACCGATTGCACACTTTGGGAGGTTTGGGTACAGTTGCACCACTATGGACATCGGCATTGGAACCTACTCCCTGCTGTGGGAATGGCACGAGAAGAACCCGCACCCACTCCCCCTCACTGCACTCCTTGACCGCGCTGCCGAGCTCAAATGCGATGTCTTTCAGATTTGCGACTACCCTGCCATCGAGACTTTCAGTGCACAGCAACTGTCCGAGCTGCGAGCACACGCGGCCACCAGTGGCCTGCGTCTGGAACTCGGGACGCGCGGTATTGATCCTGCCCACCTCACCACATATCTGGACATTGCCGAGGCTCTCGGCGTCACCACGCTGCGCTCGATGGTGCAAGCGCCAGATGTCACGAAGGGCCACGAGCACGTAGTCGCGACACTGCGTCACACGCTCCCACGTCTCGAAGCCACCGGCATCACGCTGGCACTCGAAACATACGAGCAACTTCCCACCGCGACGCTTGTGTCGATCGTGACCGCATTGGCCTCGCCGTTCGTTGGAGTCTGCTTGGACCCAGCCAACTGCGTCTCAGCGCTGGAGCACCCGAACGATGTCATCAACACCACGGCCCTCCACGTCAAGAATTTGCATGTCAAAGACTTTCGATTTGACCGACAAGCTGGCTGGATCGGATTCACTCTGAATGGTGCCCGCATGGGTGACGGGCTTCTCGATCTCCATCACGAACTCAACACTGTGTACCGCGATGGGCGTTCTCCCTCGGCCATTGTCGAACACTGGTTACCCTGGCAGGGCGACCTCGAAACCACGCTTGCCATCGAGCGTGACTGGACCAATTCAACCCTCAGCGCACTTCGTGACTACCGCGATGCGCAAATCCGTCCACGCTAAGGAGCAACTCCGTGTCAAATAAAGAACTCAACCCCCTCTTTGGTAAGCAGGTAGACCTCGACCCGTCGATCAGTGTTGCCGTCATCGGCGCTGCGGGCAAGATGGGTATGCGTGTCTCCAATAATCTCAACTTGACGGACGCAACCGTGTTCTACTGCGATGCCTCCGAAGAGGGCCGAGCTCGCGTGGAGGAGCTGGGGCGCGCCGTCACTTCGATTGAGGATGCGGCGGCGCAGGCCGATGTCGTGATTCTAGCCACCCCAGACGTGGTGCTTGGCAAGGTTTCCGAGTTCGTCGTGCCACTAATGAAGCCAGGCTCCGTGCTCCTCACGCTCGACCCGGCTGCTGCGTACGCCGGCCTCTTGCTGCAGCGTGACGACGTCTTTCATGCCAGTGCACATCCGTGCCATCCGTCGGTGTTTCTTGAGCGCACCACGCCGGAAGAGTACGCAGACACGTTCGGAGGCATTGCCGCCCCGCAGAACGTCGTCGCGGCGTTTGAGGGAGAGAACACCGAGGCCCGTTTACGCACCGAGGCCGTCGTTAAGGCCATCTACGCACCCGTCATCGAGGTCTACTGGGTAACGATCAAGCAGCTCGCTCAGCTCGAACCCACACTCGTTGAAACAACCGGAACGATGATTGGGCAATTCCTCAAGGACTCGATGGATCACGCGGTCAAAGAGGTCGGGATCCCAGAAGACGCAGTTCAGGCAATTTTCTACGGACACATCTACATCGCGCTCACCAATGCACTGCGTGGGTCCAACCCATTCTCGGAAGCCTGCCTCCTGGCCATGGACTACGGCCGCGAAGCAATCATCAAAGATGATTGGAAGCGCATCTGGGACGACTCCGCCCTCGACGAGGTGCTCACGAAGATGCTCAAGATCGATCAGATCGAACGTTGAACGGAGGAGACACTACACCAATGTGTAGCCACCGTCGATGAGGTAATTGCTGCTCGTCATCATCGCAGCGTGCTCGCCAGCGAGAAAACCGATCAGAGTCGCAACCTCTTCGGGCTGGGCGAATCGACCAGTTGGAATCTGCATCCTGACTCGCTCGCCTTTCTCACCAGCCCAGGCGTGCTTGCCGAGCGGTGTCTCCACAAGTGTGGAGACACCGCGTTGACAGTGACTCCGCGGGGACGCTGACGTCGGGGTACCGACGCGTTCGGTGACCTCTGGGATCACCCGTGTGCTGGACTGTGGGTCTGCAAGGTCTGTAATCCCGGGCCAGGTGGCTCCCCACAACAGCTCGCACTTCAAGGCCACAACGAGCTCAGGGGCGCCCGCTGAAAAGCGGACACCCCTGAGTAACTCAGACTGCTACAACTTAGCTGTAGTTGCCCGGGTTGAACTCATCAGCGGTGAAGCTGTCAAAGTCCACAAACGACAGGTCGTTCTCGTCAAACGTGCCTTCGGTGGCGAAGAGACGGTTCGGGTAACGCTCCGCCTTTGCCTCCTCGGTCGCCTCGACGTCGACGTCACGGTAGGTGCTCAGGCCGGTACCGGCTGGGATGAGCTTACCAATGATGACGTTCTCCTTCAGCCCGATGAGCGGATCCTTCGATCCCTCCATCGCGGCCTGTGTGAGCACGCGAGTCGTCTCCTGGAACGATGCAGCCGACAGCCAGGACTCGGTCGCAAGCGAAGCCTTGGTAATACCCATAACCTCGGGACGCGCGGTTGCTGCGCGCTTGCTGTCGATAAGTGCCTCGCGGTTGACGCGCTGGTACTTCGCACGGTCCACCAGTTCACCAGGCAGCAAATCAGTCTCGCCGTGGTCAACCACGGTGACCTTGCGCAGCATCTGGCGCACGATGACCTCAATGTGCTTGTCGTGGATCGGCACACCCTGTGAGCGGTAGACATTCTGCACGCCCTCGACGAGGTACCGCTGCACGGCGCGCTCGCCCGGAACGTGCTTGCCATTCTCAGTCGTTCCGACCTGAAGAATGTCCTTCGGGTCGAGAGTTCCCTGAATGAACGGCTGCCCGAGCTCGACCTGCTGACCGTCTTCGACGAGCAACGTAGCGCGCATCAGCACCGGGTAAATCTTTTCCTCGGTGCCGTCATCTGGCGCGAGCACGATCCGGCGACCCTTGTAAGTGTCTTCGATCGTGATCCGACCTGCGCCCTCAGCGATTGGAGAAGCACCCTTCGGGGTACGAGCTTCGAAGAGCTCCTGCACACGGGGCAGACCCTGCGTGATGTCGTCCGCCGAAGCCGATCCACCAGTGTGGAACGTACGCATCGTCAGCTGGGTACCCGGCTCACCAATGGACTGCGCAGCGATAATGCCCACTGCCTCACCGATGTCAACGCGCTGGCCGGTGGCGAGTGAGCGCCCGTAGCACGTCGCGCACACACCAACTGCAGACTCGCAGGTCAGCACAGAGCGAACCTTGATCTCAGTGATGCCAGCCCCGACAATCTTGTCGATGAGTACGTCACCGACGTCTTCGCCTGAGGTGGCCACAATTGTGCCGTCAGCTGCTTCTACGTCGGAGGAGAGCGTACGCGCGTACACCGAGTTCTCGATGTTCTCGTCGTGGACGAGCACACCGTTCGCATCAGCTTCGGCGATCGGCATATCGAGCCCACGCTTGGTCCCACAGTCATCCTCGCGGATGATGACGTCCTGAGACACATCAACCAGACGACGCGTGAGGTACCCTGAGTCCGCTGTACGGAGTGCGGTATCTGCAAGCCCCTTACGAGCACCGTGGGTGGCAATGAAGTACTCAGCCACTGACAGGCCCTCGCGGTAGGAGTTGAGAATCGGGCGGGGAATAATCTCACCGCTCGGATCGCTCACCAGACCACGCATACCCGCGATGTTTCGGATCTGCAGCCAGTTACCGCGAGCACCCGAAGACACCATGCGGAAAATGCTGTTGTCCGCAGGGAAGTTTGACCGTGTGGCCTGGTCTACCTCGTCGGTAGCTTCGGTCCAGATGCTCACGAGCTCTGAGTGGCGCTCAGCGTCACTGATCATGCCGCGGTCGAACTTCTTCTGCACCGCAGCCGCAGAGGCCTCGTGCGCAGCAAGGATTTCGTCCTTGTTCGGCGGCGTCACGATGTCAGAGAGCGCAACAGTTACTCCCGAGCGGGTAGCCCAGTAGAAACCGGCGTCCTTGATGGCATCGAGCGTGGTCGCAACTTCGACCTTCGGGTAGCGCTCCGCGAGGTCGTTCACAAGGCTCGACAGGGTGGTCTTGTCGGCGACGCGCTCAAAGTACGGGTAGCTTTCTGGCAGCGCTTCATTGAAGATCGCACGGCCAAGAGTCGTCTCAACGAGTACCGGACGCTCTGACGTCTCCCCCGCCGCGTTGGTGTAGTCCGTGAGACGGATCTTCACCTTTGCGCCGAGGTCAAGCGTGCCCTCATCCATCGCAAGGATCGCTTCTGAAGTCGAGCCGAATGCACGGCCCTCGCCAATCGCGCTGTCTTTGACCGTGGTCAGGTGGTGCAGACCGATGATCATGTCCTGCGTGGGCAGAGTCACCGGGCGACCGTCTGAGGGCTTCAGGATGTTGTTGGAGGCAAGCATCAGGACGCGTGCCTCCGCCTGTGCCTCAACGGACAGCGGCAGGTGAACCGCCATCTGGTCGCCGTCGAAGTCAGCGTTGAACGCTGTGCAGACGAGTGGGTGCAGCTGGATCGCTTTGCCCTCTACGAGCTGTGGCTCGAATGCCTGGATGCCGAGGCGGTGCAGCGTCGGTGCACGGTTCAGCATGACGGGGCGCTCGCGGATGATCTCCTCGAGCACGTCCCAAACCTCAGAGCGTGCGCGCTCAACCATGCGCTTCGCAGCCTTCACGTTCTGTGCGTGCGACAGGTCAATGAGGCGCTTGATGACGAACGGCTTGAAGAGCTCAAGCGCCATCTGCTTGGGCAGACCACACTGGTGCAGCTTCAACTGCGGGCCGACCACGATGACCGAACGGCCCGAGTAGTCAACACGCTTACCGAGCAGGTTCTGACGGAATCGACCCTGCTTGCCCTTGAGCATGTCGGAGAGCGACTTGAGTGCACGGTTGCCGGTGCCCGTAACTGGGCGGCCGCGACGACCGTTGTCAAAGAGTGCGTCGACCGCTTCCTGCAGCATGCGCTTCTCGTTGTTCACGATGATCTCGGGCGCACCGAGGTCGAGCAGACGGCGGAGACGGTTGTTGCGGTTGATCACACGACGGTAGAGGTCGTTCAGATCAGAGGTCGCGAAGCGACCGCCATCAAGCTGCACCATCGGACGCAGCTCAGGCGGGATCACCGGAACAACGTCGAGCACCATCGAGGCTGGGCTCCCCTCGGTCTGCAAGAACGAGTTCACTACCTTCAGCCGCTTGATGGCACGGATCTTCTTCTGACCCTTGCCTTCAGCAATCTGCAGGTGGAGTGCTTCGCTCTCTGCAGCGAGGTCAAACGCCTCGAGCCGCTTCTTGATGGCTTCGGCGCCCATGTAGGCGTCGAAGTAGTCACCGTAACGGTCCTGGAGCTCTGCGAATGTTGCATCCTCAGGCCTCAGATCGCCAACCTTGAGGACACGGAAGTCCTCCCACACGCGCTCGAGGCGGGCGATGTCGTCGTCGTACTCCTTGCGGATGGCTTCCATTTCTTTCTTGGCGGAAGCCTCTGCTCGGCGGCGCTGCTCAGCCTTTGCACCCTCAGCCTCAAGAGCTGCGAGATCAGACTCAGCCTGCTGCTGCCGCTGTGCGATTGAGATGTCGCGCTGCTCTTCCAGGTTCTTCAGCTCGAGGCGGACCTCGTTCTCAAGTTCAGCCAGATCCTCGCGGCGGCCTTCCTCGTCAACATCGATCACCATGTATGCGGCGAAGTAAATGACCTTTTCCAGGTCCTTCGGCGCCATGTCGAGCAGGTACCCGAGGCGTGAAGGTACCCCCTTGAAGTACCAAATGTGTGTGACGGGTGCAGCCAGTTCGATGTGTCCCATGCGCTCACGGCGCACGCTCGACTTCGTGACCTCAACGCCACAGCGCTCACACACGATGCCTTTGTAACGAACACGCTTGTACTTGCCACAGGCGCACTCCCAGTCCCGACTAGGACCGAAAATCTGTTCGCCGAACAGACCGTCCTTTTCGGGCTTCAGTGTGCGGTAGTTGATGGTCTCTGGCTTCTTTACCTCGCCAAATGACCAGCTGCGAATATCATCGGCGGTCGCCAGACGGATCTGCAGCTCATTGAAACTCGTACCCTCGAGCAATGTATCTCCTTGGTAGATGTCTAAAACGTCGCGGCGCCGGATCAGATCTCGTCGACTGACGAAGATTCGAAGCGGGTGGACAGGTTAATGCCGAGCTCTTCCGCGGTGCGGTGGGCCTCGTCGTCGTTGTCGCGCAGGCTGACGGCGTTACCGTCTGCACCGAGCACCTCAACGTTCAGGCAGAGCGACTGCATTTCCTTCATGAGTACGCGGAACGACTCGGGGACGCCGGGCTCGGGAATGTTCTCACCGCGCACGATCGCCTCGTACACCTTCACACGACCGAGGATGTCATCGGACTTCACGGTCAGCAACTCCTGCAACGCGTAGGAGGCGCCGTAGGCCTCAAGTGCCCACACCTCCATCTCACCGAAGCGCTGGCCACCGAACTGTGCTTTACCACCCAGCGGCTGCTGGGTGATCATCGAGTACGGGCCCGTCGAGCGTGCGTGAATCTTGTCGTCTACGAGGTGGTGCAGCTTCAAGATGTACATGTAGCCGACCGATACCGGGTACGGGAATGGTTCACCCGAGCGGCCATCGAACAGGCGTGTCTTACCGGTCGAGTCGATCAGGCGATCGCCATCACGGGTCGGGAGAGTCGAGTCGAGGAGACCAGCGATCTCTGCCTCTGATGCACCGTCGAACACGGGGGTCGCGACCTTCGTGTTTGGCGCAGCCTCAAGCGCGTTCTCGCTGAGCTTTGCGGCCCACTCCGGCATACCCTCAACTTTCCAGCCCTGCTTGGCGATCCACCCGAGGTGAATCTCAAGCACCTGGCCGAAGTTCATTCGGCCAGGAATACCAAGCGGGTTCAGGATCACGTCAACCGGCGTGCC
Source organism: Leucobacter sp. (assembly GCA_052090925.1). Classification (GTDB taxonomy): domain Bacteria; phylum Actinomycetota; class Actinomycetes; order Actinomycetales; family Microbacteriaceae; genus Leucobacter. The sequence continues at coordinate 116,409 of JBQDBM010000004.1, forward strand.
ATCGTCAAGGAACGGCATGTCTTCAACCGGCAAGATCTTCGAGATGACGCCCTTGTTGCCGTGGCGACCGGCGAGCTTGTCACCCTCGGTGATCTTGCGCTTCTGTGCGATGTACACCACAACGCGCTGGTTCACACCTGAGCCAAGCTCGTCGTCGTTGTCGTTCTCAGCGTCGAACACCTTTACAGCGGTGACGGTACCCGAGACACCGTGCGGCACCTTGAGGGACGTGTCACGAACTTCACGGCTCTTCTCGTTGAAGATCGCGCGAAGCAGACGCTCCTCAGCCGAAAGCTCGGTCTCACCTTTCGGAGTGACCTTACCGACGAGAATGTCGCCAGGATTGACCTCTGCGCCAATGCGGATGATGCCGCGCTCATCGAGATCCTTGAGTGCTTCCATGCTGGCGTTCGGGAGGTCACGAGTGATCTCTTCCTTGCCGAGCTTGGTGTCGCGCGCGTCGACGTCATATTCCTCAATGTGAATCGACGAAAGGGTGTCATCTTTCACCAGGTTCTGGCTGAGGATAATCGCATCCTCGAAGTTGTGACCCTCCCACGACATGAACGCAACGAGCAGGTTCTTGCCGAGCGCGAGCTCACCGTTCTCGGTCGCGGGACCATCAGCGATGACCTCGCCCTCTTCGATGCGCTCCCCGGCCTTTACAATGACGCGGTGGTTGTAGTTCGTACCCTGGTTCGAGCGGTCGAACTTGCGCAGGTAGTAGGAGCCACGGGTTCCGTCGTCGTTCTGCACAGTGACGAAGTCTGCGGAAACATCGGCAATAACGCCAGCCTTGTCCGCAACTACTACGTCGCCAGCGTCGATGGCTGCGTACCCTTCCATACCGGTACCAACGACCGGGCTTTCGCTGCGAAGCAGCGGGACAGCCTGACGCTGCATGTTGGCGCCCATGAGCGCACGGTTCGCATCGTCGTGTTCAAGGAACGGAATGAGTGACGTGGCAACCGACACCATCTGGCGCGGCGATACGTCCATGTACTCGACCAATCCCGAGTCGACCATCTGCACCTCGGAACCGCGGGGACGAGCCAGCACCTGGGAATCAGCAAACTTGCCGTCCTCGGTAACCGGGGCTCCGGCCTGTGCGATCAGGTACTCGTCCTCTTCGTGTGCCGTGAGGTAATCCACCCGATCGGAAACTTTCCCATCCTGTACCCGACGGTAGGGGGTCTCGATAAAGCCAAATGCATTGATCCGGGCGAACGTTGCAAGTGCGCCGATCAGACCGATGTTCGGACCCTCGGGAGTCTCAATGGGGCACATACGGCCATAGTGAGAGGGGTGCACATCTCGCACCTCAACACCTGCGCGGTCACGCGACAGACCACCGGGGCCAAGCGCTGACAGACGGCGCTTGTTCGTGAGGCCCGCGAGCGGGTTGTTCTGATCCATGAACTGGGACAGCTGCGATGTTCCGAAGAACTCCTTGATCGCTGCCAGTACCGGGCGCGTGTTGATTAGGGTGTTCGGCGTAATCGCTTCGATGTCCTGCGTCGTCATGCGCTCGCGCACCACACGCTCCATGCGGCTGAGACCCGTACGAACCTGGTTCTGGATCAACTCACCGACTGCACGGATGCGTCGGTTACCGAAGTGGTCGATGTCATCGGTGTCCAGGTTGTTCTCAATGGGCTTGCCATCGCGAATACCTGGCAGCGACTTGGTGCCAGCGTGCAGACCAACGAGGTACTTGATTGTCGAAACAATGTCCTCGAGCGACAGCACCGAATCAGTAATGGGTGCGTCAAGGCCAAGCTTGCGGTTGATCTTGTAGCGACCAACCTTTGCAAGGTCGTACCGCTTGGAGTTGAAGTAGCTGTTGTCGAGCAGAGCGCGAGCTGCCTCGATGGCCACCTGCTCACCCGGACGCTGCTTCCGGTAAATATCCTTAAGCGCTTCTTCCTGCGTGAGGACGGCATCTTTCTCGAGCGTCAGCGCGATTGACTCATAGCCAGCAAACTCTTCGAGGATCTCCTCGCTCGTCATGCCGAGAGCCTTGAGGAAGACCGTGACCGACTGCTTGCGCTTGCGGTCGATACGCACGCCCACTTGGTCGCGCTTGTCAACCTCAAATTCGAGCCAAGCACCACGGCTCGGAATTACACGCGCGGTGAAGACATCTTTGTCACTCGTCTTCTCCTGCGTACGCTCGAAGTACACGCCAGGGCTACGAACGAGCTGCGAGACAATGACGCGCTCCGTGCCGTTGATGATGAACGTGCCCTTGTCGGTCATAATGGGGAAATCACCCATGTAAACCGTCTGGCTCTTCAGAACCTGCGTCTCAGTGTTGTAGAACGCTGCCTCAACGTAGAGGGGTGCGGAGAACGTTTTACCGCGTTCCTTGCACTCGTCGATTGAGAACTTCTGTTCATCGAGGATCGGGTTCTCGAACGAGAGCTGCATCGTGCCAGCATTGTCCTCGATCGGCGAGATCTCATCGAAGATCTCTTCAAGTCCGCTCTTGAGCGCAATGTCAGTGCGTCCCTCTGTCTGAGCTTCGGTAACGCGCTCTTTCCAAGCGTCGCTTCCGATGAGCCAGTCAAAGCTTTCGAGCTGCAGTGCCAGTAGATTAGGCACTGACAGCGTGTCAGAAATCTTCGCGAACGAAAGCCGCTCGTGATTGCGACCGTTCTTGGGTGAATGGGTGGATGCGTTGGGCGCAGCAGCCAAGGAAACTACCTCCGTGGGCCCCGTCGGGCCGGTTGACCAGGTGTCGGTGAGTTGCTTCGGATCACGCGGGTTGAGATTCAATTTGATCCCAAGGCCAACCGCTATATGAAGGCATACTGGTGTCCGAAGTGCAAATATTTACTCTAACCTGTGTTTCAACGTCTGTCTAGTCAGCAGCCTGTGAGCCACCTGTAATTTAGCCTCGCTAGTCTGGAACGATGCTCGCAGGCTCCCCGACTTCCCGCCCGAATCGTGGCACACAACCGGGGCCCCCACTGGTCGGAGCCCCCACGGTGTGGGCAGTACTGGCAATTCTCGCTGTGCTCGCCTTTGGCGTCTATCTGAGATTCGTAGACACTGGCCCCCTGCCCATCGACGCTTGGTGGCACTCTGCCGTCGGGGTGAGCCGGGGGTCTACTGCATATGCGGTGGCGGTTGCGCTTGCTGATGTAGGAGGCGCGATCGGTGCAGCCACATGCGGAGCCATTGCAGCCGCCCTCTTACTTGTGCTTCGACGCCCACGAGAGGCGGCCGCGGTTGCTTTTGCGCTCATCATTGGTGTGCTCTCATCAGAGTTCATCAAAGTGCTCGTGTTACGTCCCAGGCCACCCGACCCCATGGTTGCTACCGCTGGACAGTCATACCCGTCTGGCCACTCAATGGGAGCTGGTGCACTTTTTGTATCCCTCGCGCTCGTATTCGTAGCGACTGAATCGGCGAGCTCCATAGTCGTACGCGCAGCATCGATCACAGCGACTGGACTGATCGTGCTGATGATGTGGAGCCGCACAGCTCTGCATGTGCATTGGATCACAGATACCTTTGCAGGTGCGCTGCTCGGTGCAGCGATCGCGATCCTGTCGCGTCGACTCTGGGTCAGGAGTGTCGGACCCCCAACCTAGAATGGGGTCATGATCTTGCCCGAGCCCGTCACACTGAGTTCTCAGCTCACTGCCGAGATTGAAGAGGATCGCTGGGTCCCTGGCGCGGTCCAACTCTTGGTGGACGGAACCCCGCAGTCGCATGTAAACCTGCGCAACCCCTCCGACCTGTTCTTTGAGTACATTCGCCGCATCGGTCACGTCATCGACCTGTTTCGGAGCCCTGGCCAGCCCATTTCTGCGCTGCATCTTGGTGGTGGAGCATTCACGTTGCCACGGTACGTTGAAGCAACTCGGCCGGGGAGCCGCCAGCAAGTCGTCGAACTCGAGGGGGCGCTCGTCGACCTGGTGCGTGAGGCGGCGCCGCTTCCCAAACGCGCGAGCATTCGGGTCCGTCGTGGGGATGCGCGCTCGGTGCTTGAACGGCTGCCAGCGGGGATGCACGGTGCGATGGACCTTGTCATCATCGATATCTTTGCTGGCGACCAGACCCCCGCCCACGTCTCGAGCATAGAGTTTTACGAACTCATCACACCGTTCTTATCGCCCGGCGCCGTCGTCGTGGTGAATGCCGCCGACGGGGCCGGCCTCCCGTTTGTTCGGGGACAGGCTGCCACCCTCGCGTCGCTGTTCACCGAGGTTGCGGCGATCGGCGAACCGCAGGTGCTCAAAGGACGACGGTTCGGAAACGTAGTCTTCGTGGCTTCTAGCCCCAAAACTGGGTCACCAAGTTCAAGCAAGAAAATTCCCAACCTCGAGTGGCTCCCCAGGTTGCTCGCCGGCGGCCCCCACCCTGCTCGGATGCTAACGGGACGCGAGTTTCGCGAATTTTTGCGCGGCAGCTCCCCAATCACAGATGCCAACGCGAAAGACTCCCCGAAGCCGGCCAGGGAGCTGTTCGAACGTGGCTGAGCTTGAGCGGGTGCGCGTCTGGGCCGAGGCGCTAATTCGCATGCACCTCACTCCAGAGTGGTCATTCAAATTTGATCACGCCAAGCGGCGGGCAGGCCTCTGCAACTTCACGGCTCAGCGCATCACGGTGTCGCGCTACCTGGCCGCAAGATTTGAAGACGATGAGATTCATCAAGTGCTGCTGCACGAGGTTGCGCACGCAATCGCTGGCCCCACCGCAGGGCACGGCCGCTCATGGAAGCGCATCGCACAAGAACTGGGATACGTTGGCGGGCGCACACACGACGGTGATATTGCGGGTGACCTTGCCCCCTGGGTAGGGGCGTGCCCGAGCGGGCATGAGCACTTCCGGTTCCGGCGGCCGACGAGGCCAAGCTCGTGCGGCACCTGCACACGAGCGTTCTCCCGTGAGCACCTCATTACCTGGAACCGGCGATAGGTCGCAGCGCCGCGTTAACAGCCGACGGTCGCGAGTACCTGCTGGAGGAGTTTGCCGCGCCCACCAATGAGTTCATCGAGCGTGCCTGCCTCGAGTGCTTCTTCTGGTGTCATCCACGTCACCTCGAGCGCATCCTGCCTTGGGTTGCAGGTTCCTGTCACTGGTACGACATATACCAGGGACACGGCGTGCTGACGCTCGTCAACGTAGGGCGAGACTCCAGGGATCGGAAAGTACTCAGCGACCTGCGCTGGAACCGGAGACGGGGGTATTTGCGGGAATACCATTGGCCCGAGATCGTTCTCGATGTGCCGGAACAGGGCATCGCGCAATGGTTCGCCAAAGCGCACCCGTCCCGCAACAAGCGAACGAGTCATCACCCCGTCAGGTGTACTTCGCAACAGCAAGCCGACTTCGGTGACTCTCCCGTATCCGTCGAGCCGCACGGGGACCGCTTCGACGTACACGACGGGGATCCTCCGCCTCACAAACGCCAATTCATCCTCACTCAACCAACCCGGGTTCGAGCCGGGGGTCGGACGATCGTCAGGATCGGTCGGCTCTGGCAGATCCGCGGTGTCGATGTTCATACGAATACTCTACGGGCGCCGATTCCCATAGGGTGAACGAGTGACTGACATTTCCCTCGACTTCTCCGTGCCCGTGTGGGCGATGCTTGTGTGCGGTGCGGTAATCATTGGGATCTCAAAAACCGCTCTCCCCGGTGCAAACACCATCCCCATCGCTATTCTCGCCTCTGTCGTCCCTGCGAAGCTGTCGACCGGCGTCATGCTGATGCTGCTGATCCTGGGCGACGCCTTTGCTCTGTGGATGTACCGGCAGCACGCCAACTGGCAAGCGATCCTGCGCCTCGCGCCCGCCGTCGTTGTTGGCCTCATTCTCGGTACCGTGTTTCTTGCGCTCGCAGACGACTCGGGCGTGCGACGCGTGATCGGTGTGATCCTGTTGTTGCTCGTCGCGATTACCCTGTGGCGTCGAACCGCTTCAACTACCGAACCCACTGGACGAGCAGGTGCGCTCTCAAGGTTTGGGTACGGCGCAATGGGGGGCTTCACCACAATGGTCGCGAACGCCGGCGGACCCGTGATGTCAATGTACTTCTTAGCGGCGCGATTTCCGGTCAAGGTGTTCCTCGGCACCGCAGCTTGGTTCTTCGCGATCGTGAACGTCGCGAAAGTGCCATTCTCGATCGGCCTAGGGCTCATCACCCCTGATGGGCTACTCCTCGACCTCTTTCTCGCACCCGGGGTCGTTGCCGGCGCATTCGCTGGACGCTGGATCGTCAGCCGAATTTCCCAGAAACTCTTCGACTACTTGATCCTCGTCATTACCGTCGCGGGAGCGCTCTACCTCGTATTGGCGTAACGTCAGCCGAGTTCCACAATGGTCCAGCTGCGCGCAGGTACTCGCACTCGCGTGTCCTCGGCCCGGGGATCGCTTTCGTCACTCGTTTGCGCAGGGACACTGACTTCAACCTCACGGGACTGCTCCCCAAGGTTTGCGAGAAGCACTGTATCTCCCTGTGGTGACCTGGCCCCGACCCCCCACACGACGCCATCCGGGCTCTCCGCAGTCAGCAAACCTCGCCCGCTCCACGATGCGGCGAGCGCGATAATCTCGGCGGTCGGGTGCGCGTGTCCCGCTGAGTCGTGGAGCCCTCGCGGCCCCCACTCTTCGAAGTAGTTGAGGCTCGATACCCCGTCGATCGCAAGCGCCGCGATACTCGCCGCGGTCCAAGCAGCAAGCTCGAAGGCTGCCTGTCTCGGATCAAACTCGCCCGTAAACTCCGCACCGTAGCCACCCTCAAGCGTGGTGAGGGAGGGAGTTGGCACGGAATCGGTAGCCACGTTGTTGAAGCGCGGTCGCAGGGTGATGGGTCCCACGTGCAGCGGCAGCGGAGCCGCCATATTCACAGCCTGACGCACCACAACTCGTTGCATCGCGATCGACTCTTCAAGTTGCTCAGTAGACAGGTCATGAAAGAGTGGCGTCAAGCTGAATGTAATTCCATCGAGACCCTCCGCGATCGCATCATACTCGCGATTGAACTCGGTAAAGTGTGCTCGCGACCCACCCACGATCGGTGCTTGCACACTGGCGTTCGCCATTGCTCTGACCAGTGCCTCTCGAGACTTTTGGAGCGTTATGTGTCGGGTGCGGTCGTAGGCAGCCACACGAAGGATCCGGCAGCCCTGCAGTGCGCGTGCGACATCGTGGAGTTCCATGGAGGTCTCCGCTTCGATGATCCGCACATCCAGCGGCGCACCGGTGCTCACTGCGCGCCTCAGGGCCGCGCGCCAGTTCGGAGTCGCAAGATCAAGTTCCACGAGCACATGGCCCGCTTTTCCAGGTGTGTCAGGTGCCGGGTCCGGGGCAGTCGCTGCGCCCGTTCCAACGTTCGGGAACACGCCTGCCGGGTGTAGTGCGATTCGAATCGGCTGCGACCCTGCCAGATCACCCGTGACGGAGAGCGCTTCGATCGAGATGGACTGCTGCACCCGTTCACCCGCGGCGATGCGATAGGGAAACGGCAGGTTGAGTGACCTGTTGTACGTCTTGAACGAGGCGTCCGTCCAGTTGCGCTGATCCTCCATCTCGAACACATCACCGTCGAACGTCGCACGGAACGTCCCGCGCGCATCCGCCTCAGCGCTCTCCCACAACAGCGACTGCACGTCTCGCACGGGCTGGTGCGGAGAGATCCTTTGCGGGAAGTGTGTACGGAGTTCGTCACCGTTCGCATGGGTCACCGTGAGCGGCGCACCCGCGACACTCGGAGCATGCAACACTACGAGCCCGGTTCGGTTCGTCCAGAATTCGTCGTCTGAAACTATGTCGAGCGCGACTGTACAGCGGGCACCTGTGACCGACACTATTACTTCGCCCTCGAAGCTGGCTCCGCGATCAGTGACCGCAAGTCGGAGCTTCACTCCGTTTTTGGTTTCATCCACCGCACGCACTTGGACATCAGGAGTGTTCCAGTCGTGGTCACGAACGATCGGCCGAACCGCACGCAGCACCTGCCGGCCCTGATACGTGAGGTCCGCAATCTCAGACCCACGTAGTTGCCACGACCAGGCTCCACACTGAAATGCACGACTGTGTTCTGGATACCCGCCCCATACCGCGACACTCATCAAAACCTACAGCGTGGTCATTCCGCCGTCGATCCGGAACATTGCACCGGTCGCAAACTCACTGTCATCGCTCGCGAGAAACACCATGATGCCCTCGACGTCTTGCGGGGTCCCTGCTCGGCCCATCGGGATCCGCCCTACGATTGCTTCACGCTGTTCAGGGTTCGAAGAGATTGCGGAAACCAGCGACGTCTCTGTATACCCCGGTACGACCGAGTTCACCCGGATTCCGTGGTCGGCATATGCTGCAGCCGCCGTCCTCGCCATTCCATGAATGCCGGCTTTCGACGAGCTGTACGCAGTAAAGTCTTTCCCCTCACCGTTGACCCCAGTGGGGCTGCCCGTGAGAATGATTGATCCTCCTCCCGTACGAAGCATCGAGCGGACTGCGTGCTTTACGGTCAGAAATGTGCCCGTGAGATTGATGTCGATGGTGCGGCGCCACACGTCGAGATCCAGGTCGGCAATCATGGCGTCTTGTCCGAATAGCTGCACACCAGCGTTAGCAACGACGACGTTGGGTGCCCACCCTTCACCCGCCAGCTTTTCGAAAGCTGAGGCAACCTGATCCTCATCGGAAATATCCATCACCGCACCGATAGCGGTCTCACCAATCGCCGCAACTGCCGCGTCGATCGCAGCGGCATCACGGTCGGCGATCACAATACGGGCACCCTCAGCGGCAAACCTTGCGGCGACGGCGTATCCAATCCCTGTTGCGGATCCGGTCACTAGCGCGGTTTTACTTTGAAGTCTCAACATCTCAGGAATACTGCCCCTCGTCGTCATCGTCGTTATAGGCCAGCCGCCTCTCAAGAGCGCGACACAATAACTGAGCCTACCCTCGGAATTACTTCACATCTGGTTCGCCATCCGCTCGGTCGCTAGGCTGTGGCGCATGGCTTCTCTTACTGCTCCCCGAGACAAGACCCAACGGGTCTATGACTTCGTGATGGAACGCATCGTCGAGGGCGAATATGAGAGCGGCACGCCACTCAATATTGGCCAGATCGCAAAGGAATCTGGGGTGAGCCTCATCCCCGCTCGCGAAGCACTCCGCCGGCTCGAGTCCGAAGGGCTCGTCGAGTTTGTGTTTCATCGCGGGGTGCGTGTCGCGGAGCTCGAAACTTCCGACTATCGCGACATCATGCAGACGCTCGCGGTGCTCGAAGCGCTGGCGGTGTCAAAGTCCGCTCCATTCCTCACGGCGGCAGAGCTGGACCACGCACGAACGCTGAATGTACGCATGGACGCGGCCCTCGAAGCCGAGGATTTCCACACGTACAACGAAAACAGCCTCGAATTCCACTCGCTGCTCAGCTCTCGATGCCCAAACAACTATCTCAGAGACACGCTCGAGCGCGGTCAGTTGCGGGTCGCTGCAGTGCGTGCAGCTGTCGTCGGCTACCGAAGCACTATTGCACCGCAGCTCTCCCGAGAGCACGTCGATCTCATCGATATGATCGCGGCGGGCGCGGCTGCGAGTGAGATTGAGCGGGTGATGCGTGCACACCGTGAGGCAACACTCGCGCGAGACGCTGAGGGCCTCGAGCGTCAGAACAATACCACTCAATAATCTTTCGAAGGCCGCTACGCTGGATGCATGACCACTCCCGACGCAACTCCCGTCAGTGTCTCTGAGCATCTCCGTGTTGCGCTCGTGCAGGTGGAAAGCCCAGATGAAGAAACACCTGCTGAGAGGATCACTCGGGTAGAGGAACTGCTTCGCGCGCACGCCGACGTTGACTTCTTTGTGCTTCCTGAACTCTGGAGTCCCGGCTACTTCTCATTTGAAGAATATGAAGCACGTGCAGAAGCCCTTGACGGACCCACAATCCGGATGTGTCGCAGTGTCGCCAGAGACCTCGGTGCGACCGTCCACGCGGGCAGCATTATCGAGCGCGACACTGAAGGTAAACTTCACAACACCGCAGTGATGATCGATCCGACAGGCAAGATCGCACAGGTCTACCGAAAAATTCATGTGTTTGGGTATGAGTCTCTGGAGTCTCAGCTCCTCACTCCCGGAACAACGCTCAGCGTTGTGGGTAGTTCAGCCGGAGCTCTCGCGAGTACGACCTGCTACGATCTCCGCTTTCCCGGACTGTGGCAAGAGCTCAGCGAGCGAGGCGCAGAGACGGTGGTGGTACCGGCGGCGTGGCCGGCCGCCCGCCGAGAGCACTGGCGAATCCTCACCGAGGCTCGCGCAGTCGAACACCAGGTGTGGGTGTTCGCCTGCAATGCTGGTGGCGTGCAGCGCGGTGTCGAGCTCGGCGGATACAGCCGTATTGTCGATCCCTTCGGCCGGGTACTCGTCGAGTGTGGCGCAGGCGAAGAGATCGCAATCGTCGGCATCGAGCCGGCACTGACTTCTCGGGTTCGTCAGGACTTTCCTGCCATCGCTGACCGTTTAACGAACTACGCGATTCTCTCCCCGGCAAGTGGTGCGGAGGCCACACACAACTAAGCAGAATGTAGCTAGTCGGTGACGACGGTCACGTCTGGCCCGAGAATATCGCTCGATACTCGAACCTGCTCCTCTGCCGTCACTCCAAACCGTGTGCGATCAAGTAGTTCCTGTGACACCGCCAGCGGCGTCAAGCTCAAAGTGTGACGCGCGGCAAGATTGCCCGCCGCCTCTTCTTCTGCCGTCCAGTCATAATGCATGTAGGTGAACTCGGCCGTGGGATTCTCAACCAGAACGGCACCGTCTTCCTCCTGCTGCACGAGATCAAAGCCTGCGATTACGCCAGTGCGCTGCGGCAAGGTGAGCTGCGTGCTCAACATGTTCCCAATCGAGTACCAGACAAGCGTCTCGCCACCGTCAGCTCGGTCCAGCCAGGTCACTGCTTGGAGTACGTGGGGGCCCGTGCCCACAATCACGTCCGCCCCGAGGTCAGCGACCCGCTGCGCAAATGCACGCTGCTGATCGTTCACCTCGTGAGCGTACTCGGTACCCCAGTGTGCGGAGACGATGACGACATCGGCCCGCTCTCGTGCCTGCCCCATCAACTCTTCAACGAGCGCGTCATTGTTCATGAGATTGAGCGAAACTTCGTCGACTGGCGCGTTCGAGTACTCGGCGAACGAAACGAGTGCGATCCTGATCCCATCGGCTTCATATATAGGAACTGTCCGCTGTTCTTCGGGCGACCGGTTCGCTCCAGCGACGATTGCGGGGCCCAACCCATCCCACGCCTCGAGTGTGGCGGTGATACCGGACGTTCCCTTGTCTGCGGTGTGGTTAGTCGCAAGATTTATGAGATCGCACCCGACCCCTTCTCTGAGGTCACGTGCGAACTCGGTGGGAGCGTTAAATGTCGGGTACCCGGTAACGCCAAAACTCTCACCGGCGCTCGGCACCTCCTGATTACAGAACGTGACATCTGCCTCGTCGAGTTCAGTGCGGACCCCATTGAAGAACTTGGTGTAATCCCAGCCAGCTTCGGACTGCGCGTTCTGATGAACCGAGTCATGGGGCAACATATCGCCCATTGCGATGACATGAACTGGCTCGGGCTCTTCGGGCTCCGGGGTCGGCGTTGGGGCTGGGCTCGGTGATGGTGCGGCCGCGAGTGGCAGCGGCTCTTGTTCACCGAGCAGCGCGAATGCTCCCCAGGCACCGCCAGCGACTACCAAGCAGGCCACTGCAAGGGCAGCGATGAGCCTCGTACGCCTTGACATGCGTTTGCGCCCGGTCACGGCGATCGGCTCATACTCGCCGGATGCTTCATCCGCAGGGACGCCGTCATCCGGTGCGTGATGTTGGTCCGAGGGATCCCCTGAATCAGATAATTCAGGTAGCCCGTCCGACTCGTTCGAACTGGGCCCAGTCGGTCCCTCGTGATCCACCATGCAGATTAGCCTAATGCCGCTCCGTTGCTTCCCACGGAGTTTCCGCCCGAGCGTCGTTTGATCTAGAAATCGATTGGATAACGAATCATTCACTGCAACGCTACGATGAATGCGTGAAGAGTGTGAAGCACCGTTCGGCCGCAGGTCCGCTCCGCCGTATCGCGGCTCTGTGTCTTGCGCTGCCATTGGTGCTCACGGCATGTGCTACCGAGCAGGAGGCGCCGACGCCCACCCCGGCAGCTACTCCTACGCTGACTCCGACCCCGGAGCCCGAATTTAATCGTTCGCAGCATTCGTTAGACGACCCGACATCAATTTGGGTGGTCAGCAACAAACTCCGCCCACTTGACCCCTCTGATTTCGCGCCCGAAGATCTCGTCATGCCTGAGAACGTCAGCAATGAGTTCGCTCAACCCCTACGAGAGCCAGCCGCACGCGCCGTCGAAGACTTCGTAGCTGCGGCCTCCGAGGCAGGCCACTCAGTCTGGATCATTAGTGCGTACCGGGATTACTCGACCCAGGTCGGTCTCTACAACAACTACGTGGCGCGAGACGGTGCAGACGCGGCCGACACATACTCAGCGCGCCCCGGCCATTCCGAGCACCAGACTGGTCTCACAGTCGACCTTGACAACCACGGCGACTGTTACCTCTCAAGCTGCTTCGGTGATACCCCGGCCGGATCTTGGTTAGCGGAGCATGCGGCTGAGTATGGATTTATTGTCCGCTACCCGGATGGCAAGCAGGACGTCACTGGTTTTATGCCCGAGCCCTGGCACTTCCGCTACGTGGGGCCTGAGCTCGCCCTTGAAATGCAGAACACCGGTGTGACGACACTTGAAGAATTCTTTGAACTTCCTCCGGCACCTGACTACGCGGAGTAATGCCTGCAATGATTAAGGGATGAGTAACGCGGACAGACTTCTCGCTGATGCCGACGCTCGAGGCTTGCACGTAGAGCTGCGAGATCGACCACCAGCATCCTCACTCGAGGAAGCTGCGGCCACGCAAGGTATCGAACCACACGATATCGTCAAGACCCTGGTGGTCAAACGCAGCGACGGGACATTTCTCTTTGCGCTAGTACCTGGCGATCGCCAGATTGCGTGGAAGAAGCTCCGCGCAGTCGTGGGCGCGAACAAACTACAACTGCCCGACCCAGATCAAGCGTTGGCTGCAACCGGCTACGAACGCGGCACCATCACTCCGATCGGATCGGTTACGGCTTGGCCTGTCGTCGCTGATGAGTCAATTGCGGGGCGCCGGATCGCAATGGGTTCGGGCGAGCACTCCCGCACCGCGTGGGTCAGTGCCGATGATTTGATTGCTGCTTACGAAGCAACAGTGGCCGATATCACTTAGACGCGAGCAGGTGAGTCTTACTTGGGGTGCACTGCGTAGCTGACCGCACTACCCTCGTCTTCTGGCCCCGGCAGCACTCCGATAATCACGCGCAACGTGTCTTTCTCATATTGGAGTGTGTACATCTCCCCACCCATGTCTGAGGCCATGATTTCTTCCCAGTCAGCAAAGTCGGCTTTGACTTCCTCAGCAACCTCTGAGGGACTGCGAGGGTCGACGACGATGACGGAGGTAATCTTCTTTCCATCTTCACCGGAGATCGAGGCACTGTTCAATACTTTGTCGGAAACGAGTGGAACTTCACTCGGAAAGTCGGCGGGCATCTCACCAAACTCCATGTCCAACCCTTCACCAGTAAGGCCCTCCACAAGCTCCTCTGCACCCTCTTGAGCGGTGCCTTCGGCGACCCTATCCGTGAGCGCGTCAAAAGGGTTTGAGAAACACCCAACGAGCGTCACGGATACTGCGACCGCAAAAGTTGCAGCGAGCACCCGTGTGTAGATCTTGGTTCGCAACATGGCATTTCTCCTCTAGGTTTCGGTGTGCAAGACGAGAGCACTGCCAGAACACCAAATGCCACAGGTGCTGCCCACTCTTAGTAGATACAGTAGCCCTGGAAATGCAATTTTACGAGCATTACACACGAAGACTTCCTGCGGATCGCAGATGTTCGCCGCATCCTGCCGCGAATGCAGCGCGAGTCTGAACAGGCGACGCTTCCAGCGGAATCGATCTCTTCTTCCCGACGTTGAATGTCATCAACACGCGGGCTCAATCCGTCACGCCAGACAAGCGGAGAAATAACAGAAATTTCTGAGTCGCGACACCACATGCGTACAGATGTCGCGACTCAAAATTTTGGTCGGGATGACAGTGTCTG
>JBQDBM010000005.1:0-4774 GCA_052090925.1 Leucobacter sp.
CTCCCTCATCTTGCAGCGTCAGTGCCGCGGCGAGCCCCGCATACCCTCCCCCAACAACGACGACGCTTGTGCGTTCGGGGACGGGGGTCGCGGATGCAGCTGTGTCAGTCACGGCCGCCACTGTACAAGAGTTCTACTGGCGGGCGCCCTAAACTCACCCGCGCGCTACCGCTCCGCCACCGACGCCATAGACTGGAGTACATGGCTAATTCCCTGCGTCTCGCGTCCGTTAACGTCAATGGAATCCGTGCCGCATTCCGCAAAGGTATGGGCGACTGGCTCGAGTCGAGCGGTGTCGATGTGCTCGCCCTGCAAGAGGTGCGGGCTCAAGACGAGCACCTCGAGCAGCTATTCGGGGATGAGTGGCATATTCTGCACGACCCCTGCGATATCAAGGGCCGCGCCGGCGTCGCTATCGTCAGCCGCGCCCCCGCGCTCACTCACAAGGTGGGCTTAGGTGCTGCAGACGCACAGGATCAGATTCAGTCCTCGGGCCGCTGGCTCGAAGCCGAGTTCGAGCTCGGTGGCCGCCCGTTCACCATCGTCAGCAACTACACCCACTCGGGCGAGGTGGATACGCCCAAGCAGGAAGCCAAGTGGGCGTTCCTCGACGCGATCGGGGTTCGCATGACCGAGCTCGCGGAGTCGCGAGAGCTCGCGGCGATCGTGGGGGACTTCAACGTCGGCCACCGAGAGTTCGACATCAAGAACTGGAAGGGGAACGTGAAGCGCAGCGGGTTCCTTCCCCGCGAGCGCGCGTACTTCGACCGGTATTTTGGGCCGCGCGGCGAGACGGTCGTGGGCGTCGACGGCAGCGAAGGCCAAGGTTTTGGTTGGGTCGACGTGGGACGCCGCTGGGCCGGCGAAGTCGACGGCCCGTATTCGTGGTGGTCGAACCGCGGCCAAGCATTCGATAACGACACGGGTTGGCGCATCGATTACCACGTCGTGACCCCTCCCACCTCCGACCTCGTCGCGAACTACCGCGTCGACCGGTACCCCTCCTATGACACACGATGGTCTGACCACGCTCCCGTAATCGTCGACTACCAATTGTCAGCCTGAACTTCCCGCAAGGACCTCCATGAACACCTCACAGAAGCCTGTCATTTTCTCAGGCATGCAACCCTCGAGCGACTCACTCCAGCTCGGAAACTACATCGGCGCGCTGACCCAGTGGGTCACGATGCAAGACAGCTTCGACGCGTTCTACTGCGTCGTGAACCTGCACGCGATCACGGTTCCACAGGATCCAGCGGAGCTTGTGGTCCGCACGCGTCGCACGGCTGCCCAGTACATTGCGGCGGGCATTGACCCTGCAAAATCGACCTTGTTTGTGCAATCACAGGTTCCGGCGCATACCGAGCTTGCGTGGGTGCTGAACACGATCACGGGCTTTGGCGAGGCCGGGCGCATGACACAGTTCAAGGACAAATCGCAGAAGCATGGCGCTGATGCATCTTCGGTGGGCCTCTTCACGTATCCGATCCTGATGGCGTCAGACATTCTGCTCTACCAGGCCGACATGGTCCCCGTGGGTGAAGATCAGCGACAGCACGTCGAGCTCACCCGCGACCTCGCGGCTCGCTTCAACTCCCGGTTTGGCGAGACGTTCACGGTGCCCGAGGCGATGATCCAGAGCGGGACAGCGAAAGTGTACGACCTGCAGAACCCCGACGCGAAGATGTCGAAGTCGGCCGAGAGCGAGGCCGGGCTCATCAAGGTGCTGGATCCCGCGGGCGTGACACGCAAGAAGATTATGCGTGCGGTCACCGACGATGACGGCGAGATCCGCTATGACCGCGCGAGCAAGCCGGGCGTCTCGAACCTGCTCACGATCTACTCGGTGCTGAGCGGCCGCATGGTCGAGTCGATCGAGCGCGAGTACGAGGGCAGGGGATACGGCGACCTGAAGAAAGGGCTCGCCGAGGTCGTCGAAGAGACGTTCGCGCCGATCCGCTTGCGCACTGAGGAGCTGCTCTCTGACCCGGCAGAACTCGACCGCTTGCTCGCCGTCGGCGCTGAGCGCGCGAACAATGTGGCAACGGACACCCTGAACCGCGTGTACGACGCGCTCGGTCTGCTGCGCCGCTAGCTTGGACTCGCGATCCGCCGACCCAGGAGCCCTACGCGCCCGGCACCAGCGACGGGAGCTCTTCCCAAATCTTTTCGCGAGTCTCGCACGTCGCGGCCTGTGCAGCTGACCAATTCATGACGCCCGCGACGATTGCGATTGGAAACGCGGTACCCCCGGTCGCCCGGTGCACAGCCCCCAAGAGAACCTCGAGGTCGTCAGTGCTGAGGTACGCACCGAACGGGATATCGATACGTCCAGGATCATCACCACGTTTCGGAAGCGTCTTGAGCTGATTGACCATTCCAGCCGGGGCCGCAATCGTCGATTTCTGGTCGATCCCAATTGTCAGCGAAATCGCGCTCTTCGCGCCTTCGCGATACATTTTTCGCCGCTGCCCCGTACCAATGGCGGCGCCCACCGCACGCCCGGCCGTCGGCTGATTCTCGCTCAATCCCATGCGGTACGCCATGGCCTCGCCGGCGAATGCCTCCCGACGAATATTGCTCGCTCTCCGCGTTCGCGTACATGCAGGTAATGCGTTCATACGGCACGACCGTGTCACCGACGACGAGCGATGATGGGCCGACTACGAACTGCGTCGACTCGTCGGCCGCGAGAAACCGCTCAGCGTCACGCTCAGTCTTTGAAATGGTGGCAGCCATGGCGAATGGCACCGCAAGAAACACCGCTGCGACGCCGATCACTCCCCAGAACGACGCTTGGCCGCTCTGAGAGAGGTAGACACCGGCAATCAAGATCACCGCGGCCAGTAGCACAAAGGTGATGCCGAGCGTGCGTTTCACGGAGCGGTGCGTGCGCCTGGCGAGTTCCACCCGCTCTGCTGGTGTGAAGACGACGAGTTGCTGTTCATGCTGTTCAATTGCCACTCGCAGAGCTTATCGTCATCGAGAATGCGTTCACGCCAATCTGTGGTGTTGTTCGCATGATGAGCAATCACCGGCTACCGTCGGAATCAGTTCGTTCGCTCAACATCGTCAAGGAGATCACACTGTGGGCACCTCAGTACTGAAGTTCCGTAAGCTCGTCACCATCATTGATGAAACCGCGTATGAGGGTGGCCGAGCAGTCGAGCCAGCCACACGGGTCGTGGTGGTCGGCGCCGTGATTGATAATCCGTGGGCGGGGCAGGGGTTTGTCGAGGATTTACTCCCCGGTATCAACTCAGTAGCCTCCGACCTTGGGGCGCTGCTCGCACCCCGTGTCATGGAAGCACTCGGAGCACCGCTCGAAGCGTATGGAAAAGCCGCCATTATCGGGTTGAACGGTGAGATTGAGCACGGGTCTGGCTTGATCCACAACCTCAACTTCGGTAACCACTTTCGCAACGCAGCAAACGCCACCACGCTGCTCCCTGCGGTAGAAAAACGTGGCACAGCGGGTGTTACATTCGATATTCCGCTGAAACACTTCACGGATGCGACCATTCGGTCTCATCACCAGACTTTCGAAGTACGGGTCGCGGATGCACCGCACCCCAACGAGATTCTGGTGGCCCTTGCCGGCGCTACGCAGGGCCGCCCGCAACAGCGGCTCGCGCCGCTCGGGACCGATTGAGAGGTCAGGCGTCGCAGCGCGATCGCAGACCGCCAGAAGCACTCACTCGAGCTCTTCATCTCCGAGATTGTACCGGAGTTTCAGGTCTGAGACATAAGCAGTAGAATGATGGCGTGTTCCGGGGTCGGTGAGAATCCGAACCGGCGGTGAAAGTCCGCGACCCCCGCTTCCGCGGGGCTGAACCGGTGAAATTCCGGTACCGACGGTGATGAGTGGCAATCAGCCGCTCTAGTCCGGATGGGAGGAGCACGACGGTCCCAGTATTTTGGGGCGGTCGTCCCCGGCGCACCCTCGAACAGGGAGAGCGGGAATGCTGCAGGACGACATCGTCACCGACGCAATGCGTCGTGCGCTGTCGCTCGCGCGCCGCGGACCCGCTGGGAATCCGAATCCGCAGGTCGGCTGCGTCATCCTCGACCCTGAGGGGCGAATTGTCGCCGAGGGGTGGCACCGAGGTGCGGGATCCCCACACGCTGAGGTCGATGCACTTACTCGAGTGCCCGAGGAGTGGCACAGGCGCGCTCAGGAGCTCACCGCCGTCGTCACGCTCGAACCCTGTAACCACGTCGGGCACACCGGCCCCTGCGCGATCGCGCTCCGCGACTTTGGCATTGGCTCTGTCGTGTACTCCGTTGACGATCCCGGCGGCACGGTGTCGGACGGAACCGGACCATACGGGACTGAATCGAACGTCACGTCGGCCGGAGGGGCACAAACCCTTCGAGATGCGGGCGTCGAGGTAACCGGGGGTGTGCTCGTCAATGAGGTGCGGGCCTTTCTGCGTCCCTGGCTTACGAACGTGCTGCGTGAACTCGGCAGGCCGGATGGTCTTGACGAGGCGGCCGGCTCCCCAGCTTCTCGGCCACGCGTCATCGCAAAGTGGGCGCAGACTCTCGATGGTCGCGTTGCAGCAGCAAACGGGACGAGCCAGTGGATCACCGGAACGGAGGCTCGGCACGATGTGCACCGTCGCCGCGCCGAAGCGGATGCGATCCTCATCGGCACTGGCACGCTTGTTGTCGACAACCCCGCGCTCACCGCGCGTGCGCATGGCGGGGAGCTCCTGGTCTCCGCCGCACATCAGCCGATTCCGATTATCCTGGGGGCGCGCGAGATCCCACA
>JBQDBM010000005.1:4874-128318 GCA_052090925.1 Leucobacter sp.
TCTCCGCCGCACATCAGCCGATTCCGATTATCCTGGGGGCGCGCGAGATCCCACACGACGCGAAAGTGCTGCAGCACCCGGCGCTGTCGGCCCACGGGCTTGATCAGCCACTCCGCCTCGCGGGTGCTGACCTCGCCGCGGAGCTCGCGGCGCTCGGGCAACACGGCATCATCTCCGTGTTTGTCGAGGGGGGGCCCACTGTGATCAGTTCATTGCTCGCGGCGGGTCTCGTCGATGAGCTCCTGGTGTACGTGGCGCCAGCATTACTCGGAGGTCCGGGCCTTGCCGTGGGCGACCTGGGGTTCCAGGACATTTCGGACATCCAGAGGCTCCATGGCGTCGAAACTATACCCCTCGGACCCGACACCCTATTTCGAGCTTTCATATCTGACTCTGTGGTGGCCACAGGTGCTTCGCTTGAGAAAGGATCCTGATGTTTACGGGACTAATCGAAGAGATCGGCGAGATCGTATCGATCGAACCGGGGAGCGATTCGCTGCGCCTGAGCGTGCGCGGACCAAAAGTAACCAGCGACGCATCCCACGGCGACTCAATTTCAGTGTCGGGTGTCTGCTTGACCGTCGCAGACCAGAGTGCCGACGTGTTTGTTGCCGATGTGATGGCGCAGACGCTGCGTATGTCGACGCTCGGCACCCTCACCCACGGCAGTGCGGTGAATCTTGAACGCGCCGCGCGGGTCGACAGCAGGCTTGGCGGCCACATTGTGCAGGGGCACATCGATGGGACAGCGAGGCTGCTCACGATGCACGACGGCGACGCATGGCGCGTGCTGCGCTTCGCCGTGCAGCGTGACCTGGCCCCCCTGATTGTCGACAAGGGATCGATCACACTCTCGGGGGTTTCTCTTACTGTTTCGGCAATCGCTGACCCTACTGAGTCCGATCAGTGGTGTGAAGTCTCGCTGATTCCCGAGACCCTTGCGGCCACCACCCTCGGCAGTCTGCAGCCCGGGGATCTTGTCAATTTTGAAACCGACATACTCGCCAGACACTTGGCTCGGATGCGAGCGTTCGATCACTCTCATTCGAAATCAACCCCTCACGAAGGAGCACGCGCATGAGCACGCCGAGCATCGCCACGATCGAGGAAGCCGTCGCCGCGATCACAGCGGGGCGCCCCGTCATCGTCGCTGACAACGAGAATCGCGAGAACGAAGGGGACATCATCCTCTCGGGTGCGTTGGCCACAGCGGAATGGGTTGCATGGACCGTCCGCAACTCCTCCGGGCTGCTCTGCGCCCCCATGACCAATGCGGTCGCCGACCAGCTCGACCTCCCCATGATGGTCGAACGCAACGAAGATGCCCGCAGCACCGCGTACACCGTGACCGTCGACGCCACCGAGGGAATCACCACTGGGATCAGCGGAAGCGATCGCGCCACCACAATGCGTGCGCTCGCAAATCCAAACGCAAAGCCGACCGATGTGAGGCGTCCCGGACACGTGCTGCCACTTCGTGCAGTCGATGGAGGTGTGCGCAAGCGCGACGGTCACACCGAAGCCGCAGTCGAGCTGATGCAGCTCGCTGACCTGCACCCGGTCGCGATGATCGCCGAGGTAGTCGCAGACGACGGCGAGATGATGCGACTCCCTGAGCTGCTCGAGCTCGGGGCCGCCGAAGGTGTCCCGGTGATCACAATCGAGCAGTTGATCAAGCACTTAAACGAGCGCGACCCGGAAGGGTCGCCAGCGCGGCCTGTGTCGCGCGGCGTCAGCGCACGGGCAGACACTCTGCTGCCGACCGAGCACGGCGACTTCCGTGCCCGCGCGTACCGTGACCGTCGAGTCGGTGTTGATCATGTCGCGCTGATCGCTCCGGATCCCGACGGCGCGCTACCCACCGACGGTGCACTCGTTCGAGTGCACTCCGAGTGCATTACCGGCGAAGCATTTGGCTCACTCAAGTGTGAGTGTGGCCCCCAGCTCGATGCCTCCCTCAAGCTCATTCAGGAGCGAGGCGGCGTACTCGTATACCTGCGCGGGCATGAGGGGCGCGGTGTGGGCCTCGCAAACAAACTTCGCGCCTACCAGCTGCAAGAACAGGGTCTCGATACGCTCGACGCCAACCTCCAGCTCGGGCTCCCGGCGGACTCCCGCGATTACACTGCCGCGGCCGAGATTCTGGCCGATATGGGCATCTCACACGTGCGTCTGCTTACGAATAATCCCGACAAATCCATGCAACTCGAGCGCCGCGGCGTGACCGTTACCGAGCGCGTCCCGCTTGTCGTCGGGGTCACAGAGTTCAATCTCCCCTACCTCGAAACTAAACGAGACCGGATGGGCCACGAGCTTCCAGACGATGTCCACTAACCATCACTTCAACTTTCCTAAGGAGAACATTCATGGCAGGATCAGGCGCCCCCGATCTTACGGTCGACGCCACGGGGCTTCGCGTCGCCATTATTGCGAGCAGCTGGCATACCGAAGTCATGGACGGACTTGTTGCGGGAGCCGAAGAAACTTCCACGAGCTTCGGTGCGACATACGAACTCTTCCGCGTATCGGGCTCATTTGAGCTTCCTCTCGCTGCGCAGGTCGCCCTCGCCGATGGGCCCAGCGGCGGGCACTTCGACGTTGCGGTGTGCCTCGGTGTCATCATCAGAGGCGGCACCCCGCACTTTGAGTACGTGTGTGACGCAGTAACTGAGGGGCTCACTCGAGTGCAGCTTGACAGCGGCAAGCCCGTCGGGTTTGGCGTACTGACCACCGACACCGAGCAGCAAGCGCTAGATCGCGCGGGGCTTCAAGGCTCGATCGAGTCGAAGGGGCAAGAGGCCGTCGAGGCAGCACTTCACCTCGCCGTTCAGCTGCGGTCGATCCGGGGTCAATAGCGCCCCCACTCGCACCGTTCAGCCAGGAACACTGGCATACAGTAGGTGCGTGGCAACCAAGAAGACTTCCGATGCGCCCCGCGGCCCCCGCGCCACACTGAAAGAGCTCGTCCCGTACCTCTTTGAGCAGCGCAAGCTGCTCATCATCGCGCTCGTCATCGGTGTCTTCGCTGCCCTGGCGTCGCTCGCGCAGCCGCCGATCCTTGGCCAGGTCATCACCCGCGTGGAGGCTGCCGAGCCGCTCGCCGCACTGTTGATCCTGCTGACCATCATCGTGGTGGTAGGTGCCGTACTGAGCGGCCTCCAGCACTACGTGCTGCAGCGTATGGGTGAGGGTGTGGTGCTCACCAGCCGGCGCCGGCTTATCGCCAAAATTCTGCACCTCCCGATCGCACAGTTTGATCGCCGCCGCACGGGTGACCTCGTGTCACGCATTGGCAGCGACACGACGCTGCTGCGGGCAGTACTTACCCAGGGTCTCGTGGAGGCCGTGAGTGGACTGCTGGTGTTCTTCGGTGCGCTCATCGGCATGCTGATCATCGACCCGGTGCTCTTTGCGATCACGTTCGCTGTAATCCTCGTCGCAATTGTCGTCGTGGTGATGGTCTCGGCACGCATCCGTCCAGCCGTCGCCAAGGCACAAGAGAAAGTCGGCGACCTCGCGTCGCAGGTCGACCGCTCGATCTCGTCGATTCGCACCATCCGCGCGGCGGGCGCGGCCGAACGCGAGCAGGCAGCGACGGAACAAGATGCGGTCGAGGCGTACACGCTGGGCATCAAGGTCGCGAAGATTTCGGCGTTCATCGTGCCGGTGTCGTTCCTCGCACTGCAGCTTTCGTTCCTCGTGGTGCTCGGCCTCGGGGGATATCGCGTCGCAACCGAATCGATCACGATCGCGCAGCTGGTCACGTTCATTATCTTCTTGTTCCTCATGGTGATGCCGCTCGGGCAGGCATTCGGTGCTATCTCCGCGGTGAACCAGGCGCTTGGTGCACTTGGCCGTATCCAGGAGATCTCACATCTCGAGGCCGAGACTGAGCGAGACGCGGAGCGTTCGCCCGAGGGCAGGATCGTGCCACTCACCGAAGTTCGCCGCGACGATGCGCCCGCAATTGCGTTCGACGACGTGCACTTTATTTACCGTTCTGCGGCTCCCGAGCGGGCCGATGCTCGCGAGTTGGTCCGGTCTGGCCGCGGCGCGAAACGCGACGCAGAGGCGGCTCCCGCGAAGATCATTGAGACACCTGTGCTGCACGGGGTGAGCTTCGACGTGCAGCGCGGCACCCGCGTGGCGCTTGTCGGGCCCTCAGGTGCCGGTAAATCAACAATTCTCGGACTCATCGAGCGATTCTACGACGCTGAAAGTGGCAGCATTTCCCTCCACGGTGCCGACGTGCGTTCGCTGGACCGCCGCGAGCTGCGGGCACAACTGGGCTATGTTGAGCAAGATGCTCCCGTGCTGGCCGGGACGATCCGCGACAACCTGCTGCTTGCTGCCCCGAATGCGAGTGACGCAGCCTGCGAGCGCGTGCTGCGGTCAGTGAACTTGGGCGGGATCCTCGACCGCTCGGGAAATGAACTCGCTTCCGCGCTCGACCAGCAGGTGGGGGAGAACGGTCTCATGCTGTCTGGCGGCGAGAAGCAACGGCTAGCGATTGCACGCGCACTCCTCACCGCGCCCCCGATTCTGCTACTTGATGAGTCCACCGCAAGTCTTGACGGGGTGAACGAGCGGCTCATGCGGGAGGCCCTCGATTCGGTGTCCTCAGGGCGCACGCTCGTCGTGATCGCGCACCGGCTCTCGACCGTGGTTGATTCAGACAAGATCGTGGTGCTCGACGAGGGGCGCGTAATCGGTGAGGGCACCCACGAAGAGCTGGTGCAGTCGGTGCCCCTCTATCGCGAGCTTGCCCAGCACCAATTGCTCGTTTCAGACGACGCTGGCTGAGGCCCGCACGCGCCCGAACTACTGCGCACCCGAACTACTGCGCGAGCGTGACCGACTCCACGAGACCAGAGAGCGCGGGAAGGTACGGGCCAAGGTCGTCCGCTGTCGCCTGCATGAAGACGCGCTCATCACGTTCACCACCACTCACGATCACAATGAGGGTGTCATCCACCACGAAGTGGTCTGCGGTGAGCCCCGAGGCAAGAGTTTCGGTTCGGAGTTCGCCCTGCCCAGCCTGTTGCTCATCGTCAGTGACGAAATCACCGGCCGTGTCGCTGACAGTCACCGTTACGACGAGAGATTCGTCGGGTGAGACGATGTTGAGGATCCCGTCTGGTTTCCAGGGCTGCCACCAAGATTCGACTGTTCTGCGAACGTCCCATCCCTCGCCCGGGGTGACGCTCGCAACGGGATCATTCGCCTCTGAAATCGACACGGGCTCGCCCCCGTCTGCGGTATGCGCCGACAGCATCGAGCGCGCGACCGGCCACACAGCAAACACCGCAACAAGACCCAGCACCACGAGCGTCACACTGACAATGACCAAGACGTGCACCGATCTCTGCGACCGCGTGCGCGGCTTTTTTGAGCTCATCGCTGACGCACGATTCCCTGCGGCACCGCACCGTCAAACAACTGTGAAACTGTTACCGGTGTGAACCCCCGATTAGCGAGCCCATCGAACACCGCAGCGGCGGCCGCGACCGACTCTTCATGGGTGTCGTGGAAGAGTACGATTCCGCCCGGCGATACCCACTCGACCGCACGCTCGACGAGTGCTGCCTCGCCGGGTTTCGTCCAGTCGTTGGTGTCGACCGACCACATGATCGCGGGCAACCCAACCGCATTGATCACGGCGTCGTTCACGGCTCCGTACGGCGGACGGTACATCGTTACTTGCGCTCCTGTCACCTCTGCGACAGCGGTGACCCCGCCCAGGACCTCATTCCTGGCGCCCTCGGCCGAGAGAGTCGTGAGGTCCGGGTGATGCACCGTGTGACTGCCGAGCTCGTGCCCTTCCTCCACAATTCGCTGAGCAGTTTCAGGATGTCCTCGGACCGAGGGCCCCAACACAAAGAATGTTGCGGGAGCGTGATGCGCCGCGAGCGTATCGAGGAGTCTTGGCGTGAATTCAGTCGGTCCATCGTCATAGGTGACCGCCACACACGGCACTAAATCGCAATCAACCGGGGTTCCTGCATTCCACGTGATGGCGCCAGTGAACGGTTCAGCTAGTTGCGAGTTCAGGGCCACAAGTTCATCTGATTGCCACAGCGCCAAGGTCTCCGGCGCAACCGAAAGCACGGTCTCATCTACGGTGGCGTCAACTCCGAGAAGCTCGAGCTCAGGTGCGCGAAGCCCCGCCGGGAATGTGATGGTCGTATGACCCTCAGGCGTGGAATAGGCGAGGCCGAGCGCTTCACTGGTGAGCGCCAGCTGCTCCTCATCGGGTGCTTCGAGTGCGGCAGTGCTCAGGCCTCCTGCATCGCGACGAATCAGTTCAATAACCGTCCGCCAGGCTGCGTCAGCGGCTTCATCAGACCATGGGTGAGGATCGCTCATCACCGATCCATCTGAGAGGTTCGCGTACAAGGTCGTTCGGGTATCCGTGGCTACCTTGTCCGCATCGCCGGTGACGACTCGCATCGTGATGCCGATCGTCTCGTTGAATGCTGCGGTCACCTCACATACGACAGCCGTTCCTGAGCCACCCACGGGCCCGGTCTGAGGGTCAGCCAGCACTTCTTCGCCGGCCCAGTCCATCACCCCAGCCAGGCAACCGCGATCCTGAAGCCCGGTTCCGAGCGGAAAGGCCTCTGGCGTGTAGTTCTTCCCTGATGCAGCAATTGCATCGCGCACGATTTCGGTGACCCGTTCATTCACCGGATGATCCCCTGGGATATACGCGTACCGCGCTTGGATCGGCAGAGCGTCGTTGCGGAGCCTCCCACCAACAAGACCCAGTTCCGCTCCAAGGCCCACCTTGACAAGAGCAGTGTCTGCCGTGTCGACTTCGCTCGTGACCATTTGGCTCCCCGGCATCACAAGCTCGGCACCGATGCTTGGCCATTCGGGCGGCTGCCAACTCGCCTGAGCGGGCGAACCATGCGTGGCCAAACCCGTGAGATCTGCAGCAGTCAGTGCTGCGATTACCACAGCACTCATCACACTCGGTCCCACACCGACCAATTGCCGCGGTCTGCCCGCGTAGGGCCGTCTCGGCACGTGAATCTCCGGTTTTAGACAGGGAGCATGCGCCATCGCACGCGACTTCTTCTGAAGATATCAACTTCCGGTGCCACGTGGCACAGTTGTTGCATTGCGGGAGGTCGGTGTTCCCAAATCGTTACCTTACAGCCGTTAGCTAGGAGTCATCGCGCCGAAACATCCAATCAAGCGGTGGCTCGATAATCGGCCTGAAGATCTTTGTCACGATCTCGGTCGACAACACAACGGCGATCGCGACGCCCATCGCCACAAGCGTCAGCATTCCAACTGTGCCCCACGCATCAATTGCATCCACCACCCCGGTGTGCCTGAGGGTCCAAACAATCGGTCCGTGCAGCAGATACACATAGAGGGTCCGCGTTCCCCATGTAGTGATGAGGCTCGTACCGCGCGGACTCACGAGAATGACGGCGAGCGTCATGAGTGCTGCCAGAACAAGCAGCAACACCCGCACCGTGGCGCCCGTGAGCAGGATCGCCCACGGCTCACTCGGGTCAAACGACCCGATGGGGGCACGCTCCATGATCGACTCGTACCCCTCTTTCCAGCCCACCCAGCGATCGATGCGCCAGTGGTCGCCCACGCCGTGCCACACGACGAACGCGCCGGCCACGGCCGCAAGTAGACCCCAAGCAGCCGCCTTGACCCGGGCAGTCGGGGCGGTAAACCAGGGCTGTTCGAGCCAGCCGTGCTCTCGCGCCATCCACCCGAGCACAAAGAACGGGAGAAAGCACAGCGTGCGTGACGCTGAAAAATCGGTGCCAATCGATGGGCTGAGCCCGGCAAGGAGCGCCAGTCCAATAGACACCATTAGTGGGTGACGCAATCGCGCAAGGTAGGGCAGCAAGATGCGCATGGTGGCGAGGGAGACGAGAAACCAGAGCGTCCAGGCAGGAGATACGAGGAAACCGCTGGACAAGTCTTTGTCATCGACAACGTATCTGATGAGTGCCCAGATGCCTTCCCACAACAACCAGGTCGCTAGCAACTGCACGGTGGAATGGATCGCCTTGGGCGACACCTCGCGCTTCGAGAAGACCCCGGAAAGGAGGATCAGCGCGGGCATGTGGAAGATGTAAATGTATGCGTAGAGCGCGAAGCCCAGTTCACTGTCGGTGCGGACCGTTGAAATGGTGTGGCCGACGACGACGAGCACCAGAAGGATGAACCGGGAGTTGTCCCAGAACGCCACGCGGTGTCGTATGGGTTGGGTGGTGGCGGGCCTGACAGCCGCGGACCCGGCTTCAGGACTCACGCATATAGCATAAGCCCCGGCCGGGTCCGTTTCTGTACGTGGCTACCGCACCGCGGTCCGGCGCATGCAGAACCAGGTTCCGATGAGCGCAAGGACCGCGATCGCAATTGCGAACAGTGCGACGCGGAATCGTGTGATCCCCGCGACGATGTCGCCGATTTGAGGGACCAGGATCAGGAGCGTCGTGACGAGTACCAGTCCGAGCGCCAGGGCGAGTACTGTCGGCCCCTTGGACCCCCATCGCACCCATACTGCGCCAAACACACCACCGAGACTCAGGCAGACAAACACCCCAATGAATACGGTCGGGATCAATACAGCGAAGCTGCCGGACCCAAGAACCCACGTGTCGAGGGCGTAGGCCCCAAAGAACCAGTGGTTGGTGGCGAGTTCAATAGCGAGCAACACCGCCATGATGAGCGTGATGTACGCAGCCTGGACGAGATTCGCGAGCGCTGTGCCAACCACGTAGCTGCGCCTGGTGGTGCCGAGCGCGAGTGCGAACGGGAAGGTCGTGGCGATGGCCTGCACTCCCAGGTAGATCAAGAATCCGGGCATCGACCAGAGCATTCCCTGGTTGCCTGCTCGTGAGCTTTCCGCGTATCCGGGGTCGAGCGGGTCGAGGCCTGCGCGCTGCAGAATCGCAGCAATAATCCACGTGATGACGAGGACCAACCCAATGATCATGAGGGGCACCCCGAATGCAACGGTGGGCTTGTTCAGGTGGAGCCGCGTGACGTTCATGATCCTATTCATGATCATGCTCCTTTCTGTGACGAAGTGGTTGCAGACGATTCAGCATCAAGCGTTTCAGTGAGGCCTGTCTCAGCTCGCGCGACGTGGCCGTTCGCGCTGATCGGTTCGGGGCGATGCGTGGGCGTATCTGCACCGTCGAATCCGTAGGCTGCGACGAGTTCTTGCAGGCTGACATTTCCGAGTTCGAGATCGCCTGCCGCGGCATCGCCACGATCCTCAGCGGAGAGGCGCCCTTCGACGACGACAGTCGCAAGACCGCCAACGGCGTGGCGGCTGAGGACTCTGCGGCCACTAACATAGTTGGCCACCGCATCGGCTTTCCCTGACACCTGGTGCGCCATGCCACGCATCTCGTCGGTGGAGGAGTCTTGCACGACGCGTCCTCGGTCGAGAATTACAACTCGTTCGAGTAATCGATCCATCTCATCAATGAGGTGTGTGGAGAGCACGATGGTGCGCGGGTGCGTCGCATAGTCGCGAAGCAGCACATCATAGAAGTGTGTGCGCGCCGTGGCGTCGAGGCCCAGGTATGGCTCGTCAAAGAACGTGATCGGCGATCGTGAGGCGAGCCCCAGAACGATACCGAGTGCCGAGAACTGACCGCGAGAGAACTTCTTAATGATTGGTTTCGCCGGTATCCGGAAGAGCCCAACGAGCTCATCCGCAAGCTCCTGATCCCAATTGGGGTAGAAGATCTTGGCTGCACGCAGCGCATGCACGAGCTTGTAGTCGTCTGGGTATCGCTGATTGTCGCGGAGGAAGCACATCTGCTCGAGTGCACGGCCGTTCTCAAACGGGTGCTCGCCGAGCACGGTGATACTGCCCGAGGTCGGCTGATCCTGTGCTGTGATGAGCGACATGAGTGTCGTCTTGCCTGCGCCGTTGCGGCCGAGTAGACCCGTAATCGTGTCTTTGTGAATTGAGACACTTACGTTATCGAGTGCTCGAATCTGGCCGTGCGTGCGGGTGAGTCCGCTAGTTTCTATGGCGATGGTCATGATGTTCCCTCCTGATTTCGGGTACGTCTGAGTGGACCGTATGTGTGGTTCGGTCGTGAATGCTGTTGGGAAAGTGCCGACTGGCGTAGTTAATGGATCACGGCACGGTATCTCCCCCGGCCATGGTTGGTGTGCCTGCTGACTCTCGGTGAGACTCGGACTCCACGAGCCTGAGCACCTCTTCGGTCTCGAGGCCGAGAGCTTTCGCCTCTGTGAGGAGCGGGGCGATAAACCCGTCCACGAAGCCCTGCTTCCGGTCACCCGAGATGAGCGCTTTGGCCCCGGGGCTCACGAACATGCCGATGCCGCGCCGCTTGAAGAGCACCTCTTTGTCGACGAGGAGGTTCAACGCTTTTCCCGCCGTCGCGGGATTGATGCGCATGAAGGCAGCGAGCTCGTTGGTCGACGGGACTTGCGTGTCTTCTGCATAGATTCCGCGGAGGATGTCATCTGCGATGCGATCCGCGAGCTGCAGAAAGATGGGGCGAGTGTCGTCAAACACGGGCGCACCTCCTGCAGTTGGGTTACTTGGTTAGTTACTTCACTAATGAACCTATGCACCTCGAAATAGTTTGTCAAGCATCTCAGCAAGAAATTTTCTGCGGCAGTGATCCACTACGCTAAATAGGAGACTGTCCGCACCCCGCCAGCGCCGCCAGGAGGCACTCGTGAATCAGACCGCCAGCCCGTCTCACGCTGCGCTCATTATTGGTGAAGCGCTCTTTGACATCATTGAGCACGAGACATCCGTTGGTGGTGATGCTGAGGCCGAGGAACACATCGGTGGTAGCCCAGCGAACGTGGCGGTTGGCACCTCACGGTTGGGGCACACTACGCGCCTGCTGACCTGGATCGGACGCGACGACCGAGGCGAGCAGCTTGCCACTCACTTCCAGAGTGAGGGCGTGGAACTACTCTCTGAGTCATGGGGCGCAGCCCGCACGCCAACTGCGCTCGCCCACATTGCCCCCGATGGTGCCGCAACCTACACATTTGATATTGACTGGCAGATCAACGCGTTTGACGCTGGAGACGTGGCTCTCGTACACGCCGGGTCAATCGCGCTCTACCTCGAGCCTGGTGGAACCGAAGTATTGCGAGCCCTGCGTGAGCACTCAGACAACGCGCTGATTACTCTCGACCCCAATATTCGTCCCACGCTCCTGCCTGACGGGCCGGCTGCACTTCGTCGTTTTGAAGACTGTGCCGCTGCAGCAGACCTGGTGAAGCTCAGTGATGAAGATGCGGCCTGGCTCTACCCTGATCTCACCCCGGAAGCCGCCGCCACACACGTGCGCTCCCTTGGACCCACGGTGGTTGTCGTGACCCTCGGAGCCGACGGCGCACTCGCCACAAACCCGGCTGGGACCGTCCGGGTGTCCGCCAAGCCCGTCACCGTCGTCGACACGATTAGTGCGGGCGACTCTTTTATGGCGAGCCTCATCTCGAGTCTCCTTGAGCGTGGAATCGACCTCGAAATTGAGGAGCTCGAAAACGTACTGGATCGCGCAGCGCGGGCGGCAGCTATCGCTGTGTCGGTGGCCGGCGCCAACCCGCCGTATCGCTCCGACCTCGAAAACTGAGGAGTTTCGGAGGTCTGATCTGGCATTTAGGACATGCTTACCTTGCTTGCGGGCCGAAAAATTGAGCGTATCGTTGATCGTATCCACTAGGGCTTGTGGAGGCTTGCTGCGGGAGAACCCCGCTGAGCCATCACTCGCCCGCTAGCGATATAGGAAGGCGAGTCATGACTACACAGTTGACCCAGATCCCCGCTGCGCAAGGCGATATCAACCGCCCAACCGGCGTTGCCCACTACCTCACTCCCGTCGTGCACGACCTCGTCGCGCTTGCCGTGAATGGCAAGCAGGCGCACTGGCACGTACGTGGTGCAAACTTCATCGGAGTACACGAGTTTCTCGACGTGGTCGTTGAAAACGCACAAGCTGCATCCGACACCGTTGCAGAACGCATCGTTGCTCTCGGCATGCCGCTCGACGCACGCATCGGCACCGTCGCGGCCCGCACCTCTACTCCCGAACTCAGTGACGGCTTTCAGCAGTCAAAAGCCACAGTCCGTGAGATCGTCGCGCAGCTCGACGCAACGCTCGCTACCCTGTACGCAGCGGTTGATGGCCTCGACGATATCGACCTGGTGAGCCAAGATATCGTGATCGCAATCGCACAGCAGCTCGATAAGGATCGCTGGTTCTTGTCCTCACACTACGCGGAGTAAACGCCTAGATTTCCTGCCCCGTCGGCAAAATGACGAGGTCGCGAATTGCGACGTGTGGTGGGCGAGTCAGCATGAAGAGTACCGCCTCAGCGACGTCCGAGGACCGAATGCCTGTGCGCTCGGCAACTTGTGCTGCCTCTTCAGGGGACCCCTCATTGAATCCCCAGAGCGGGTTCAGCACTACTCCGGGCTCGACCGCGCCGATACGCACCCCGGTCGGCGCGGTCTGCCGCCGTACGGAGTGAACGAACGAGTGCACGGCGTGCTTGGTCGCGGAGTAGACCGGCTCCCAATAGATGTCTTGGGCGCCAGAGACTGATCCCGTAACCACCACGTCGCCTGCGCCCTGCTCGATCAGATGCGGGAGCGCCGCACGCACGAGACACATGACACCGGTAACGTTCGTCGCAACGACGGCGGCGATATCCTCCTGCGCTGATTCTGCAAGGTCGCCGTCGAGATAGATCCCGGCATTCGGGAGCACGATGTCGAGCCGCCCAAAGTGTTCGAGTGCCGCGGCCACGATGCGGTCGGCGCTCGCCGGGTCTGCGATGTCCGCGACCACGCTGTGCACACTGTCTGGGGCAGTCGCTTGGAGCTGTGCGAGCTTCTCCGCTGAACGAGCAACCGCCACCACGCGCACCCCCTCGTCAATGAGCGCACGCGCCATCGCATACCCAATACCCGAGCTTGCTCCCGAGATCACAGCCACTTTTCCATCAAGCGTCGTTGCCATCTTCAGCCCTCTCCCAAATCTTTTGCTCAACCTCACATTGGCTAGGCCCCACAGTAACGCAGAGCACACACACGCCGGGCGCGCATGCCCCCAGGGCGCACAATGAGGTGGGCCGACAAACTTTCATCGGCCCACCTCATGTGGTTAGCCGCCAACCTTAGAGGTCCGCAGCATACCCGTTATTCGCAGGATGACACGTACGCGGCGTCGCCACCCTCACCCTCAAGGTTTTCCTCGGTGATGATGGTGAAGCCGGTCTGGATGATCTCTTCCGTCTCTTCGCCGTTCAGCGCGAGGAGAGCCTGCTCAACACCGGCGGTACCGATCGTAGCGGGCTCCTGTGCAACGAGTGCCTGGACTACACCGTCTTCGAGCTGCTGGATCTGTGCGGGCCCTGCATCGAAACCGACGACGGTCACCCCATCAGCACCAGCCTGGCGTACACCGGTCGCAGCGCCCTCGGAGGCGAACAGGTTTCCGCCAAAGATGCCAACAATGTCGGGGTCTTTCTGCAGTGCCGCGGTGACGAGGCGTGCGGCCTCGGCGGGCTCATTGTGGCTGTACTGGACGCCAAGGTACTCAAAGTTGCTGTCGGCCTCGGCAGCCTCACCAAAGCCCTGCTCACGCAGTTCAAGGGTTGAGATGCCAGGATCGAGACCGATCATGAGCACTTTACCTCCGTCGGGGTGTGCTTCCTGAATCGCCTCAAACGCAGCCGCTCCGCCACCGACGTTATCGCTGGCGACCTGGGACGCTGCGATCGATGGATCGTCGAGCGTGGTGTCGACGAGCACGACCTCGATACCGGCCTCTGCAGCCGCATTGATCGGGGCCTGCATTGCCGTCTGATCGGTCGCTGCTACGAGAAGCGCATCAGGGCTCGACGCTGTGATCGAGTCGATGATGGGCTTCTGCAGTGAGGGGTCAAACTGTTCAGGTGCCTGCTCAGTGAGCGTGCCGCCTGCTTCCTCAACTGCAGCCTGGATGCCGCAGCTCATACTGATGTAGAACTCATCACCAGAGACGCCGGGGGCAAACGCAAATGAGTAGCCCTCATCGGTAGCTGCATCTCCGCCACCCTCTTCTCCGCCACCAGATGAACTGCAACCGCTCAGGGTCAAGGCAAAGGCCGCGCCGATGGCTGCGATGCCGACGGCTGACCTCTTCCAATTCTTGGTATTCATTGTTCTCTCTTTCCTTTACTTACTTCGGGGTTGGTGTACACATGTATTGCCGAATGCACTGGCGGACGCATCATTCACGGCTTCGTTCGAGCCCAAGCAGTTTTCGCCAGGGGTTTGGTTTCTGTCCTCTCGCAGCAGCAGCACGTCTCGCCTGATCCACGTAGACTGCGAGAATCAGCACGGCGCCCACCGCAACCTGCTGCCAGAACGGCTGCACGCCGGTGATGACGAACCCGTTCTGTAGCACAGCAGGTATGAACAGGCCGACGACGGTGCCGAAGATCGTGCCCACGCCACCGAACAGTGACGTACCGCCGATAACCACGGCCGCAATGACGTTCAGGTTGGTTTCGGTTTGTCCTGAAATGGCTGTGGTGCTGAACTGTGCCAAAGACAAGAGTCCTGCGAGCCCCGACAGCCCGCCGGCGATCGCATAAATCATGATGAGCTTGAAGTCGACATTCACACCGACCCGGCGTGCGGCAACCTCGCTCGAGCCGATCGCGTACGCGTGGAGGCCGAACTTAGTCTTGTGCAGTACCACGGCACCGATGACGATGACAGCCAGTGCGATGACTGAGATGATCGGTACCGAACCTAGAATGTTTCCGTATCCAATGGTGTTGGTGAGCACGCTCGGCACCTGGCGGATATCCACGCCTCCGGTGAGAATCTGCGCGAACCCGAGTGCCATACCCATGGATCCGAGCGTCACAATCAAGGGCGGCACTTTGGCTTTCGCCACTAAGAATCCGTTGATGAGACCCCAGGCAAGTCCAGCGAGGATCGCCGCAATGATGCCGATGGTGGCCACACCCCAGCCGTCGCCGCCAATGGCACGCATCACCATTGCGGAAACGACGCCCGAGAAGACCAGTATGGATCCGACCGAGAGGTCGATACCCGCTGTGACGATGACGAACGTCATACCGACACCGATGACCGCGAGGATCGATGCGTTCTGCACCACGAGGCGTAAGTTTGACGTTGTCGCGAAGCTGTCAGGTGCGAGGACCGAGAAGACAATCACGATGCCGATCAGGACGATGAAGATCTGAAACGCTTGCGCTTTCAGGATCTGCTTGATGAAGCTCACCTTTTCGTCATCCGGCACGCCGATTGCGACGGTTTCGGTGCGTGGTGTAGTCATTCTTTGGTCCCCCCGTTCGCAGAGACGGCGCCCGTCATGTAACCGACCAGCTCTTCCATGGAGGTATCTTTTGCGTCGAGCGTCGCGACTCGGGTTCCGAGCCGGATCACCTGAATGCGGTCGGCAACCTCCATGACGTGGGGCATCGAGTGACTGATGAACACCACGGCCATGCCCTGATCTCGCACTTTGCGGATCGTTTCCAGCACGTTCTTCGTCTGCCGCACACCAAGGGCAGCCGTTGGCTCGTCGAGGAACACGACTCGGCTCGCCCAGTGCACCGCACGTGCGATGGCGATCGCTTGCCGCTGCCCACCAGACATCTCCCCAACCGGAGCTGTGAGCGAACGCACCGTCGCGCCGAGATCGTTGAACGCATCGCGTGATCGCTCACGCATTTCTTTTGTTTTCATGAACCCGAAGAGGCGTCCGAGGCCGCCGGCCGAGAGCTCGCGCCCGAGATACATGTTCTGTACCGGGTTGAGATGCGGGGCCAGCGCAAGATCCTGATACACCGTCTCGATGCCAAGCTCACTTGCCTGGCTGGGCTGTGTCAGCTCTACGGGCTTCCCGTCAAACTTCACGGCCCCACTGTCAACGGCAAGGTTGCCCGACAGTGCTTTGACGAGCGTTGATTTTCCAGCTCCATTATCGCCGATGAGGGCGACAACCTCTCCGGGGTAGACCTCAAAGTCTGCGTTGTCGAGCGCCTTGACGTTGCCGAATTGGCGCGACAACCCCCTCGCTTCTAATGCGGGCGTGGGCATGTCAATTCCCTCCGTTTGGTGAATAGTTGTGGTTCATCGCACTCCTCCGGCGCTGAGACTCGCTGGCCAGCCGGCACCCGGTAAGCAGGCAAGCACGGTGCCGCCTTCGAAGTGCCAGGGCCCGAATGCGTGTGGGATCGCATACGCCTGCCCTTGCGTGAGCTCGACGGTCCCCTGGTCGGAGACGATCCGGGCGATGCCGTCCGCGCTGTCCACGCTCTGGGCGACGACGACTGCGAAGCTCTGTGGAAAGACACCGGTTCGTGCAGCGTCGCCTGCGCGGAGCACCCGAAAGTAGGGGTCAGCTTGGGCTGCAAGCAATGATGCGGGTTCTGTCGTGGGGGGCCGCGTGCCTTCGTGTGACAGCAGCGCCTCAAGCTCGGTCGCGGTCATGTGGGCGGTCGAGACCGACGGCATGACGGTGTCGAAACCGAGGTCGAGGTGTGATTCTTCTCGGGTGGAGGTCGTCACGGACCACTCGAGCAGGATCGAGAAGTCCGTCGGCTCCTGCACCTCAGCAACAAACACACCTGCACCAATCGCGTGCGCGGTTCCGGCCGGGCACATCATGCTCATGCCCGTGGTGACCGGGATCCGATTCATGTGCTCGAGCATCCACTCGCTGTCTTGTGCGTCCCGGCGCCGATCGAGCTCGTCGCGGTCAACGTCTGCTTTCCAGCCAACGTAGACGGCGGAGTCGGGCTCGGCATCGAGCACGTACCATGCCTCAGTTTTTCCGTATGGGCAGTCGAGGTGGGTGACCGCGAAGTCACGCGCTGGGTGCACGTGGACTGGAAGTCGCTGCCTTGCATCCAGGAGCTTCACGAGAATACCGGTGTCGCCCTCGTCGCTCCCGGCGCCGCCGACCCACTGCTCGGGGTTCGCCGCCACGTGATCGCGCAGCAAAGTGCCGTCGGCGGTCGGTGCGAGACCGATGGTCTTCTCGCCGAACCGCGGCACCGTGGCGCCGAGCCACTCCTCAGGTTGGTGGTCGGTTTCTGGCGTAAAGCCACGCAACGCACCAATCCGGTCACCACCACGGTAAAAGTGCTGCACCGGGTTTGGCGGAAGTAACAGTGGTTTCATCTGTGTAGGGATCCTCTTCATCTGGGGCTCAGTTGCCTCGTCGGGTACGTGTCTTGGGTGGGAGCTCACCAGAGCCCCGCGGAATATAGCTGACCGGCACCACGACCTCTTGGGGTCCGCTCCTTGGCGCTTCCAGCAGCTCCATGAGCCGCTCAAAAGCACGCGTAGCAACCGCTTTCGGGTCGTGGTCGATGCAGCTCAAGGCCGGAGTCAGCGCAGACGCGAGTTCCAGGTCGCCGAATGAGATGCAGGCGATATCGACGTGGCCGCCGCTCCGAAGCGCGTCGATTGCGGCCCTCGCGGTCCGACCGCTGGAACAAAAGAGCGCGGTCGGAGCTTCATCGCTGCCGAGCAACTCATGTACGGCCGCCGCCATTTCCTCGCGCGAACGCGCGGTCGTGACGACGAGCGCTGGGTCAAAACGAAGGCCCGCGTCGCTGAGTGCTGCGCGGTACCCCTCCAGTCGCCGCCCCACAGTTCTGGGCTGGTAGTCCTCCCGACCGAGAAAAGCGATCCGCGTGTGACCCGCCGAGATAAATCCGCCGACCGCACTGGCTGTTGCTTCCAAATCATTGACAACGACCCCATCGAGTCCGTCGACGGTGCGGTCAACACACACGATGGGTAGGCGCTTGCGGAGTTGCTGCATCTCAGCGTCGCCGTCGGCAGTGGGCGCCGCGATAATACCGCGGACCCCGCTGCCCGCGAGGCGATGCAGTTGCTCACGCTCTCTGCCTGCACTGATGCCAGTGCTAGCAGAGAGCACGCTCAACCCGTGGTTCAGCGCGAGCCCTTCGATGACACTGACAATCTCTGCAAAGAATGGGTCAGCGATCGAATCAACGAGCACACCAATTGCCTGCTGACTGCCGGTTTTCAGTGATCGCGCCATTCCGTTTGGCACATACCCCAGGCGTAAAACCGCTGCGTCGACACGTTCGCGCGTTGTGGGAAGTACGCTCGGCTCGTCGTTGATGACCCGAGACACAGTCTTGATGCTGACACCCGCTGCGGCCGCAACGTCCGAGAGGCGTGCCGCAGCGGTCTCACCCGATGGCCCCGGGGGGCCAGTGTTTCCACGCACTGCGTTCTCCTGACATCGTTGTCATCTCGCCATTCCGGCGGAAGCCTCCGTCGTACAACCTAATCTTGGCTAGCGCAGTCCAACGTTGTCAAGTCACATTTTGGCCACAGGGTCTCGACTAGCGGTTAGTGTATCCGCCGTCGATCGGCATTGAGATCGCCGAGATCATCGAAGCGTCGTCGCTCAGCAGAAATGCGATCGGTGCCGCGATCTCTTCCTCGGTGGCCCAGCGTCCGAGTGGCATCTGCTCGAGGAACGGCCCCTCGATGTCAGGGCGCCCCCAATACCACTTGGACATCGGCGTCATGACGACGGTCGGGTTCACACTGTTCACCCTGATGTTGTGCGGTCCCAGTTCAAGCGCGGAGACCCGCGTGATGTTGTCGAGCGCCGCCTTCGAGGACCCGTATGAAATGTGTCCGGGGAGCGCCACGAGGCTTGCCTGGCTCGAGACGTTGACGATCGACCCACCGTTCCCCACGCGGATCATCTCGCGAGACGCGTACTTCGTGACCAGCAGGGCCCCACGCGCATTGACCGACATGACCTTGTCGAACACCGAGATGTCGGTGTCCTGGGGAGTTGCGATCTCGCCCCCGAAGCCTGCGCAGTTCACCACTCCCCAGATGTCCTTGCCCTCGAGTGCCTCGCGGACGGAGTCTTCACTCTCCAGATCAAACGTGAGTGAGCTGGCCCCGGTCTCTTCGACGAGTTCAGCGATCTGTTCTGGTTTCCGTGCGGCCGCAATCACGTTCGCGCCGCGCGCGACCAAAATGCGCACTGTCGCAGCCCCGATCCCGCCACCAGCACCTGTCACGAGTATTGTTTGACCCTCAAAACGGCTCATTGCACACCTGTTCTCTCTTGTTGATCCATCATTGGATTCCGTTAGTGTATCGACGCGCACCGCCCCCATGTGACGCTGC
Organism: Leucobacter sp.; assembly: GCA_052090925.1. Lineage (GTDB taxonomy): Bacteria > Actinomycetota > Actinomycetes > Actinomycetales > Microbacteriaceae > Leucobacter. The sequence continues at coordinate 24,085 of JBQDBM010000005.1, forward strand.
GCACCAGGTTTCTTGTACGGCTCAGTTGAACTGACCGCTGAAGCCAATCTCGAGTGCAAACTCGATTTTCTCGCCGGGCGCTACCTCACGCAAGAGCCCACGTTCTCGCGCATCTGCGCGTCCGCTGATTGTCTGTGCACTCGCCGGTTCAACACCGAGCACGACACAGCCCGGCCGCGAGACGCGCCACTCAAACAGCCCAGGTAGCTGCCGGGTGTCGTAGCGGACATGCGCCGTGAACCCCGAAGCGTGAACCACCTCGATGTCAGCTTGTGAGGCCTCCGGCAGACTGTGCACGAATACCTGCTCAGGGTAGCTATCCGCAAGCTCGGGGAATCGGTTCCACGAGTCCTGATCCTTAGCTGCCTCGCTGTCACGAGGCTCAACTTGGTCAGCGCCGGTCCGAAGCTCAGTGCCTGCATCGACAAGCGGCCATCCAAAGTTCACGTGGTAGAGCACCATGCAGTCAGTGGCAGTCGCTCCACGGTTTGCGATCTCATCGTGGATACTGATGCGTTGTTCGGCAACCAACACGGTGACGGTGCGCCGCAGCTCGAGATGGACACCGAACGCGTCCGTCTCACGGATGATGGCCTCGACCGTCACCTCATCGATCGTCGCCTCAGCACGAACAATCGTCGCTGGCTGCGCCGTATACCGGCCGTGCATGGGGTGAGCCTCGTCTCCGTCGACACTCGCGGGGCCGTAGTTCTGCAGCCCACAGGTGGTGACGAGCCCTGCACCGAACGTGCGGGTAAAGGCCCCATCATCGGTGACGCTACGGACCGGGAACCCCGTCGGGGAGACCCACGCCACGGGAACTCCCGCAACGCGGGCAGCTCCTACATCAAGGCCGCGGTCAGGGAGCAGCTCGAGATCGATGTCGCCTGCCGAAATGCGGATCCGACGTGACCCAGCCTCCGGCCCGTTCGACACCGTGTATTCTTCACAGGAAGCCAGCTGGCGAAGTGCGCCCACCCGCTTCAGCGCCTCGTCTGCCGACTGTCCGTAGATTTCTCCGGTCACGTTCGTCCCTTTCGTGGTGCGCCATTGCGAGATCCGTGATCCCACGCCGATGCTACCGCGTCACTACCCCGCTCTTCAGCCCCGAACCCGAAGACTCGATAATCTTGTCGTGTCCCGTAACCCTTTTATTCCTCAGCGAGGAGGATCCCCATGTCCTTGATTCAAGACCTGCTCCAGAGCGTCAGCACAGGATCGCTGCGCGTGGTCGACCTGACCAACAAGCTGCAAGCATCGACTCCAACACTGAAGTTGCCCGAGCCATTCGCAAATCTCATCGACTTCTCACTTGAGACCGTGAGCGAGTACAACGAACCGGGTCCGTTCTGGAAGCACGCGAACATACACGCCGGCGAACACACAGGTACACACATTGACGCACCGGTGCACTGGATCAGCGGCCGCGACGGTCACGATGTCTCCGAGATTCCGCCCGTCCGCCTCATCGGTCCGGCAGCGGTCCTCGACTTCGCGCAGGAATCAGCGGCCAACCCCGACTTTCTCATCGAGATCGAGCACATTCAAGCGTGGGAGGCGCAGCACGGAGCGTTTGCGCCGGGAAGCTGGCTCCTGTTTCGTACCGGGTGGGATCAGTACGCACACGATCAAGATGCATTTCTGAACACGGACGACACCGGATCACACACACCAGGCCTCAGCGCTGACTGTGCAAAGTGGCTGTCGGAGCGCGCGGAGGTCTCGGGCATCGGAGTCGAAACGGTCGGCATTGACTGGGGTCGCGGCGCTGAGTTCGACCCGCCGTTTCCCGTGCACTACCACCTGCTCGGGGCCGACAAGTACGGCATCACTTCGCTGCAGAACCTCGCGCAGCTCCCCGCGACTGGTGCCGCCATCATCGTTGCGCCGCTCCCCATCGTCGGTGGCACCGGAAGCCCCGCTCGCGTCTACGCACTCGTCGAGGAGTAACCACATTGCATGCACACCTGCCTCCCGTACCGCAGTCCATAGCTGAGCTGGTTGGGCACGCGCTCGCCCGCCTCGGGGCAGGGCACTGCTTCGGGGTCGTCGGATCGGGTAACTTCGCACTCACGAATGCACTGCGTGCGGCCGGAGTGCCGTTTACCGCGGCCAGGCACGAGGGTGGCGCGGCAAGTATGGCTGACGCATTCGCGCGCATCTCGGGGCAGGTGGGGCTCGTGTCCGTGCATCAGGGATGCGGGCTCACCAACGCCGCTACGGGTATCGGGGAGGCAGCGAAGAGCCGCACGCCGATGCTGGTGTTGGCAGCGGAGGCGAGCGGTGCGGCCGTCGGTGCGAATTTTGCAATGGATCAGCCGGGGCTTGCGAGGTCCGTGACTGCAGAGTCTCACCGAGTGCACTCTGCGGCGAGCGCACTCACCGATATTGTGCGGGCATTTCGTGCGGCCAGGGACGAACGGCGGACGGTCGTGCTGAACCTCCCGCTTGATGTGCAGGCACAGCCAGTACCTCCCGAAGTGCTTGCAGCGCTCGGCAGCCTCGTCCCACCACCGGTGCCGGTCCCTCCTCAGGCGGGTGAGGCCGCGGTATCGGAGCTCTCCGAGCTCTTCGCACGCGCAGAGCGCCCTGTGATTGTGGCGGGACGTGGGGCGCGAGAAGCTGGGCCTCAGCTTCGCGCCCTTGCAGACGCGAGCGGGTCGCTGCTCGCGACATCCGCCGTCGCTAACGGCCTCTTTGAGGGGGACCCGTTTTCGATCGGCATTTCTGGCGGGTTTTCCTCCCCGCTCGCGGCCGAACTGATCGCGGGCGCCGACCTTATCGTCGCGGTCGGCTGCGCTCTCAATATGTGGACGATGCGGCACGGTCGTCTCATTGGCACGGACACCCGGGTTGCACAGATCGACCTTGAGTCGAGCGCCCTCGGCGCCAACCGGCCGATTGACCTCGGGGTTGTGGGGGACGCGGCTGCGACAGCGGACTCGGCGAGGGCGAAGCTCCGAGAGGTGGGAAGCGCCCCTGGGCGGCTGGGCTACCGCACGCCCGAGATTGCTGAACGCATCGCAGGTGCGGCGCGGTGGAACAGTGTGCAGCTCGATACACAGGGTGGCGACCTCAGCGGGCCAGCTGCCGATGGTGAAGTTCGGATCGATGCAAGAGTTCTCAGCCGCGAGCTCGACGTGCTGCTACCGAAAGAACGCATCGTGTCGATCGACTCCGGCAACTTCATGGGGTACCCTTCCGCCTATCTGTCGGTGCCCGACGAGAACGGCTTTTGCTTCACGCAAGCATTCCAAGCGATCGGACTTGGGCTCGGCACCGCCATCGGCGCGGCTCTCGCGAGGCCCGACCGTCTCCCAGTACTAGGCACAGGAGATGGCGGTTTCCTCATGGCCATTGCGGACCTCGAGACTGCCGTACGTCTGCAGCTCCCGCTCGTCACGATTGTGTATAACGACGACGCCTATGGAGCCGAGGTGCACCACTTTAGTACTGGGCCTGAGGGCCCAGACATGAGCACGGTGACATTCCCCCGAGTCGATATCGCGAGTATTGCCCGCGGTTTCGGAGCGGAAGCCATCACCGTTCGTGAAGTATCGGACCTTTCTGGCGTCACTGATTGGCTCGCGTCGGGTCGCGATCGCCCACTCGTCATCGACGCCCGCATCGCATCTGACGGAGGCTCCTGGTGGCTCGCTGAGGCTTTCGGCCACTGATGGGAGATGCATGATCGGGGTACTGCACGGCTTCAGCCTCATCCTCGGAGTGATCGGCGCGGGGTATCTCACGGCCATGTTTGGTGTTGTCAAAGGATCACAGCGACTGACTCTCAATCGCGTAGCATTCTATGTGGCGACCCCAGCACTGTTGTTCGTCGTGCTGCAGGATGCAGAACCCAGTGTGCTGCTGTCCCCCGTCATCGTGGTCACGACCATCGCGGCACTCCTCGCCGCTGGCATGTTTATCGTGGCCTCGCGACTCTGGTTTCGGCGCGACTTTGCGACGACGACCCTCGGCGCTTCCTCCTCCGGATTCGTGAACGCAAACAATCTGGGCCTGCCAGTTGCCATCTACATTCTGGGCGACGCTGCCTACGTAGCCCCGCTCATGCTTGTGCAGCTTCTCGTGTTCTCCCCGATTATCCTGGCGATCCTGGAGAACACGCGTGACACCATCCGCGGAGCCACACAAACCACGGCGGGAGGCGCACTGCGGGGCGTGCTGCGCGCGCTAGGACGCACCGCCTCTAACCCCATCATTATCGCTTCCATTCTCGGCTTCGCGTGTGCGCTCGCCGACATCTCGGTGCCCGAAATGGTGCTCGCTCCGATCGACATGATCGGAGCCGCGGCAATCCCCCTGGTACTCCTCAGCTTTGGCATCTCCCTCTACGGTCAACCAACGCTCCGCCGCGGCACCGGTCGAGCCGCAGTGTTCACCGCGTCCAGCATCAAGATCCTGGTGATGCCCTTGATCACCTGGGCACTCTGCCTCGCATTCGGCCTCTCCGCACACGAGACATTCGTGGCCACCACGATTGCAGCACTCCCCACCGCGCAAAACATGTACAACTACGCCGCCACGTACCAGCGCGCAGAAGTGTTTATTCGCGACACAGTGTTTCTCACAACGTTCGCATCGCTCCCCATCATCGCAGCAATCGCCTGGCTGCTGTCCGGATAACCCAGTCGGGAATATCTATACCCATGGCCGTGTTGCACTCCGGCGGTACTGAATTTTGCGTGTCGAACGTATCGACCGCACCCAACGCGTAACAACCATTCAAGGAGATCCGCATGAACCCGCGTGCAGCTGTGACGAGCGCCCCAGTCATTGACACGATCGCGAACCGTTGGAGCCCCCGCGCGTTCGACACGGACCACGCCATCCCCGACGGGAAACTTCGTGGTGCGTTTGAGGCCGCACGTTGGGCGCCAAGCGCGAGCAACACCCAACCGTGGCGCTTCATCCTCGCCCGCAGGGGCAGTGAGAACTTCGCAAAGATTCAAGCTAGCCTCGTAGATTTCAATCAGAAATGGGCACAGCACGCCTCGGCGCTCGTCGTAAACATCGCGGTGCTCTCCGACGCCGACGGCAACCCGCAGCGTTGGGCGGAGTACGACCTCGGCCAAGCCGTCGCGAGCCTCACACTGCAGGCCCATAGCGAGGGGCTCTACGTCCACCAGATGGGTGGTTTCGACGCCTCAGCGATCCGCGACTCGTTCGCCCTCGAGCAGCGTTTCGAGCCAGTTTCAGTGGCCGCGATCGGCGAGCTCGGCTCCGCACACTCGCTGCCCGACGCTCTGAAAGAGCGCGAACAGGCACCGCGTACCCGCCTGGACCTCGACGAAATCGTGTTACTGCGCGCATGAGTGTCGCGCAGTCCGGCGTCAGTCGGTGAAGACCTCATCGCTTGACCGGTCGCCCGTCAGGCGCAGTGCGCTCACGAACTCGGCTGCGTGCGTGGTGGAGAGGATCACGCGCGCGTAGTCGTCGAACTCCCCCGACTCGTCTTTCTTGCCCGTGTCCTCCGGTGAGTCGAGGTCGAGGACAACCGCCTTACGGCCACTCCTCACGAGCACGAAATCGCGACCCGCGAGATTCCGCCAGGTTCCGTAGGCTTGGCGTCTTGCCACTCGGGTGCCTGGAGATCGCACACCCCTGAGCCACACCCACGGGTCGTTTGTAATCACCGCAGAGCTAATGGCGTCTCGATCAATCACGATGTCCTGGCGGCGTAAGGCGAGAATCTTCTCTGCCGCGGTGAGCTGCACTACTACCCGATCCTCGTGAATTTCGATCCGCGCCATGCCTCTAGTCTGCCCCGTCACCAGTCTGTTCAGGGCATACCTCACCGGATGACCCTAAATCGTTACTCCGTGAAACGGGATACAGCAGAAATTAGTCGAGCATGTCGCTCTGGTGGAGCGCCGATTCAACCGTTTCAATCAGGGCTCGCCCATACTCACTATTTGCAGTGTTTGCAGTGTGAGGTACCCCCGCAGCCACTGCAGCATCGTGGGTGTGCGGTCCAACGCACACGACGAGCGTATCTTCCGGTAGATCCGGAAATTGGGAGGCAACTTCTTGGGCAATCTTTGGCGATCCGATCAGGATCGCGTTGATACGTCCAGACGTCACATCTTCACGAATGTGCACAGATGCTGGGACACCGACCGTGCGGAACGCAACGACCTGGGTCACATCGTGTCCACGCCCAATGAGCCCCTCAGTCAGTACCGGCTTCGCAACATCGGAGCGTAGCGTCAGCACTTTGAGTACGTCACCGGTGTCGATCTCAGGCCATACCTCAAGCAGGCCCTTGGTCGTGTGGTTTTCGCCAGTGGGCATTCGACTGATGGAATAGCCAGCGTCCGTAAAGGCTGCGGCGGTGGATTGACCAACTACTGCGACCTCGGTCTCAGTGGGGATCTTGATGTCGTGGTGGGCGAGCACATCAACCACCGTGGCACTCGTCGCGGTCATCCAGTCGTATTTACCCGACTCTAGGTCTTTCAGCACGCCGACGAGAACGTCTTCCTCGCTGGTGTGGGCGAAGTCCACAAGCGGAGCAACCACGGGACTCGCACCCTGCTGTCGCAGGGCTTTTGACACGAGGTCACCCCAAACACCGCCTCGGGGCACGAGCACCCTCAAGCCGCTGAGCGGTTTGGCGTCAGCCGTCATAGACCCCACTTACTCAATATAGACACGATGAACCCGCCTTGAGACTCAGATCTTCCTTTGTCCCGGACAGGTAGCGAACGTTGCGTGCTCCCTATTCTTACCCTGTCACGCGCAAGACGCAAAACAGAGCGGCAATTCACGTCCATCGTGGCCGAACTGTGACCCTTGATGGCACACTGCTCCGAACCTACATCAGCGTTCATTCGAACCGGCGGGCAACGACCCGAGCAATCCCCCACGCCGCTAACCCAGCCCCAGCTGCTACCGCCGAAACGAGCGTCACAAACTTCACTGGTTCTTCACGCTGCTGCTCGCTCAAGCGGAGTTTCGCGCGCTCCACCGCGTTATCGACACGCTGCGCATAGTTCAGTCTGTCCTTGAGTTTGCCGAGTGTGTCGTACAGCTCGGCGCGGGCCAATGCAGCCTCGCTTACGCCAGCGCGCGGATCCTGCTTTGTCATCGCCAGTTTCCTTCCCCGCCGGCTTGCGGCATGTCTGTATTCGAGCGGCGGGGCGCGTCTTCCGCGTTCACGCGAACTTCGGACAGGGCCTGCAGGTCACCCTCGACCCGTCCAAGCGTCTCTCCGGGAATCGGGTTCCCCCGCTTCATGAGGAGCACTCCCGCAAGAATCGCTGCGGCGGCGAGAGCCAGGAGTCCGCCTGCAACAATCAGTGCGGCGAGCCAGACCGGTAGCGCGACCGCGATACCCGCGATCGCGGCAACCACGAATGCCTCGAGTGCGAAGAACACGAAAAAGAGCGCGACGATAATCGCCACCGCACCGATGCCGGCCTTCTTCGCCTTCTTGACAACCTCTTGCTTGGCGTTCTCAAACTCGATCTTGGCGAGTGTGACAATCTGATGGGGCAGCTTCGCCAGAAGCTCAAACGTCCCTGCCTGGTCCGATCGACGACTCATGCGTCACCGCCTTTAGGCTTCGCACCCGAACGCGAGCCACCCTGCTTCGTCGAGCTCGAATTAGATCCAGACGATCGGGATCCGGACGACTTCGAGCCAGACGACTTCGAGCCAGAAGACTTCGTACTGGACGTCTTCGACGCGGTCGCCTTAGACTCCGTCGTCTTTGAGGTAGCTGGTTTTGAGGCAGCTGACTCATTTTGACTGCCACCGGAACTCCCGCGGGCGAATGCGGTAAACGCATCTTTCCCTGCGCGGAATGCGGTTGATTTCAACTCATCTACTCGGTCACCCACCGCGTCCTGAGCTGACTGGACCCCCCGCTGTACCGTTGGGGTGGCCCACACAGCCTGCGCGCCACGTTTGATTTGCTCGTAGCGTTCACGTCCGGCACGCGTGCCGAGAACGTAACCGACCGCTGCTCCGAGAACGAATGCGATTTTGCCTTTCATGTTCCCTCCAGACTTCGGTGGTGACTATCCTTACTCTGGCAAGCCTACAGCCGATTACAGTGCATTCATATTCTCAAATCATCATATGCGTCATGTGGCTCACCGTGTCGGGCGTGGTGTCGGCATCAAGTCAGAGACCGTAATCACTCCGCAATTCCAGTGAGTCTGCGGCGCATCGTGACGGCGGCGGCGTGCGCGGCTGCGACCGCGGCTGCGGTTGCATTGCCGTGTAACCGCTCACCAATGAGAGCCGCAGCCAGCCGGTCCTGCTCGCTCTCGAGCCAGGCGTGCGCTTCATCATGCTGCGCCTCCGTGGCAAAGGGGGCTGCAACGGTGTGGACCCGGGGCGACGCACTGTCGCCCCGCACGAGTTGCGCGGCTTCGAGCGCTTCGGCTATCTGCGCAGTCGTCAATGCATCGGTTGCGACGCCGGGTTCAATCTCGGATGAGGTGGACTGTGCGGGGCCAGCGAGTGACGCGCGCCATTCGTCGCCGCCCTCTTTCTCGATACGGACGGACCAGTGCGCACCGTCTTCCAGCTGCACAGTGATGAGTGCGGGGCCGGTTTCGTCTACTGGCCACCATTCGGGGTGCATGACGCCGACCTCGGCGTACGTCCTCGTTTCCTCGGTCCGTTCGGTGAGGTCAATAATTGGAGTTCCATCCGTACCCTGTACGGCGCGCCCGAGGTCGAACACCGCGGCCCGTGCATTCACGACGTCGCCACTGGTCAACTCAATTGCCCAGAAACCATTCGCTTCATCCGCGTCTGCGACTACTGCCGATTCTTCACTAATCACCGCACCATAGAGAGCAAGTCGCTTCAGCAGCGCGGTACGCAGGTACTGCCACCCTTCAGCAGGCACCACTCTGGTTTCACGTGCAACATTCCGAGTGGAGTATGCGAGCACCGCTCCGCTGAGCGAACCCGTCCGCGTCATTGATTCATTGAGCCCTGGCGCGGCAATGGAGACGTCGATGCTCGACGCTGGTACACCGTATCGCTCACGCACTACTGGGTCGACCAGCAACCGAGTCACCTCCCGTCCCATCCGGGCATTCACCAGTGGCGCAAGTTCGCGCGTCTTCCCGATGGTGAGGAGTGGTTTGACGCGATCCAGGTAGGCACGAAACGCAGCTTTACTCCCGAGCAGCTCGGTACTTTCGCTCGACATGGGAACCGCTGGGATGCCGAGCACCGCCGGCGTCGGTTGCACATGCCACTCGCCCGATACTCCCGCAAGCAGCAGTGGGTCTGGCGTACTTGTGACCGGAGATACGCCTGGATCGGGGCTCCCACCCTCGCTCAGCGGTTCAGACAGTCGCTGCATCAGTGCCGCGAGCGTGCCGTCAGGGTCCAGTACAGGCTGTGTCGGCCAGTTGGGCAGCGTCAATGCCTCGTCATCCGTAGCTGCATCCTCAGCGAGCGACACCCCGACCGTAAGGCCGAGCTCCGCGAGATCCAATGCGGCGGCGAGCGCAGGCAGGCTTCCGCCGGTCACGAAGACGTCGTAGAGGCGCGGGTGATCACTCACGACTGCGGGCCTTCCCTGTGTTCACTGGGTGCCTGCGCGGGTGGCACATCCGTGGTGGGCTGCGGCGCCGTCTCCACGGCCGGCTCTGAGACGAGCGGCGTCGCGACCGGTGCGGGTTGAGGTGGGACTGGGACCTGCATGAGGTCAATGCGGGTGCGTCCGTACCCGCCCTTTCTGAAGGATCTCAGCACGAGCCACGTGAAGAGGCTCAGCCCAACGACCTCCCCGACGAGCGAACCAGGCCCAGCGGCACTCTCCGTCTGTGCGGTCTCACCACCAAACCCGGCGGTCATGAACCCAAACGCCACAAGGTTGTTCACGACATGGATCGCAACCGCAGCTTCCAGACCACCGGTGCGCCATGTCAGCCAGGCCGCAACAAGCCCCATGAGGCTCACCACGAGCATGCCCCAGACGTCATAGATGTGCATGACCGCGAACAGCAGGGTCGGGAGAGCCACTGCAATGAATGGGCTTCCGGTCTTCCATCGCAGCACCGCGGCGATGGCGAAGATGACTGTCGCCACAATCAGCGTATTCAAACCATATTCGATGAGCCCATCGATGCCGGACGTCACGTAAATACCACCCACGAGTGCTGGCACGGCGACGGCGAGGAGGATCCAGAACCACGTACTGCGCAACCACGACCCAATCACCTGCATCAGCAGTCCTCTGAATGCGACCTCTTCCGCTGCGGCCTGCAGCGGCACCAGCGTGATGATAAAGACGAGGGAGAGGAGGGCCGCGCGGCTGTCAAACCCCGGGGCCGCCGCAATTTCGACGGACTCCGAGAGGGAGGAAGGATTCAGCACGATCTCGAGCACGACGCCAGTGAGGTTCATCACGACAACGGCGAGGACCGCGATTCCGGCCGTACGCATGAGGAATCCCCAGCGGATCTTCCCAGCCACCGACCACACGCGCCCGGTGGGGCGCACCCCCATGACGAGCATTGCGAGGACCACGCAGGGAATCATGAGTGCGATCGACACCAGGGCGAGCAGCACCGACATCGGCCGCTGAGTGTCGAGCACATCTACGCTGCCGTCGGCGAGCCCAAGCAGATACTCGGGATCGGTGAAGCTCAGCAGCACCCCGAAAACGAGCCCGAGTACAAGGGTCATCAGAATGTAGAACGCTCCGGCGAGCAGCAGCACGATGAGCGACTTCCACCAGCGAAACCCCTGTACCCCCCGATAGAGGCGGTGATACTCAAGCGGCTCCGTCTCACGGTATTCCATGGCGACGGGTGCCGCCCACGCCCATCCCTGTGCGGGGGGCGGAGCGTCCGGGCGTTGCGAGTCGTGGGTACTCATGACCCTCCAGGTCTATGCGCCGCGCAGGCGTTCAGCGAGGTATGCGTGCAGTTCGTCGCGTGACACACGCTCCTGCTGCATCGAATCACGCTCGCGCACGGTCACCGCATTGTCATCGAGCGAGTCAAAGTCGACCGTGACGCAGAACGGCGTACCGATTTCGTCTTGGCGACGGTAACGGCGCCCAATCGCACCCGAGTCATCAAAGTCGATGTTCCAATCGTCACGCAGATCCTGCGCGATCTCACGCGCGAGCGGTGAGAGCTTCTCGTTGCGACTCAGTGGGAGCACTGCAGCTTTCACCGGAGCGAGCCGCGGATCGAGCGCAAGCATCGTACGGGTGTCGGTGCCGCCCTTTGCGTTCGGCACCTCTTCCTCGCGGTATGAGTCCACGAGGAACGCCATGAGCGAGCGCGTGAGACCCGCCGCGGGCTCGATGACGTACGGCGTCCAGCGCTCGTTCTTCGTCTGATCGAAGTACTGCAGATCTTTGCCCGAGTTCTTCGAGTGCGTCGTCAGGTCGTAATCGGTGCGGTTCGCGACCCCCTCCAGCTCTCCCCACTCGTCCCCCGTAAACCCAAAGCGGTACTCAATGTCGGCCGTACGCTTCGAGTAGTGCGACAGCTTCTCCTGCGGGTGCTCATAGAACCGCAAGTTATCGGCGTCGATGCCGAGGTCGGTGTACCAGCGCATCCGCTCCGCCATCCAGTACTCCTGCCATGTGTCATCCGTGCCGGGCTCGACGAAGAACTCCATCTCCATCTGCTCGAACTCACGCGTGCGGAAGATGAAGTTACCCGGAGTGATTTCGTTGCGGAAGCTCTTGCCGATCTGAGCGATGCCAAACGGTGGCTTCATGCGCGCCGACTGCAGCACATTGGCGAAGTTCACGAAGATACCCTGAGCGGTCTCGGGGCGCAGGTAGTGCAGACCTGACTCATCATCGACAGGTCCCAGGAACGTCTTCAGCAACCCTGAGAACGCGCGGGGCTCGGTCCACTGCCCGCGCTCCCCGGTCTCGGGGTCGGGAACCTCGTCCCAGCTCTCCGGCTCGCGGCCATGCTTGGCCTCGAACTTCTCCCACAGATGGTCGGCGCGATAACGCTTGTGTGTGACGGTCGACTCGACGAGGGGGTCGGTGAACACGTCGACGTGACCCGATGCCTCCCACACGGGAGTGGGCAGGATCACACTGGAGTCGATACCCACCACGTCGTCGCGCTTCTGCACCATATTGCGCCACCACTGACGCTTGATGTTCTCTTTCAGTGCGGTGCCGAGGGGGCCGTAATCCCACGCTGAGCGAGATCCGCCGTAAATCTCACCAGCCTGGAAGACGAAGCCGCGGTGGCGGGCGAGCGCGATGACCTTATCAAGGCGGGACTGTTTAGCCATGGGTGTTTTACTCCAAGGTGCAAGTGGGGATCTTTGGAAGTGCCGCGCCGAGTTTCCGAGTCACTCCGGGCGCGCGGCGGCATGCCCGCCAAGTCTACCGGCTCTCCCCTGGATTTCACGTGCGCATCAGCCTCGTCGAGAAGCGGCATCCACCCCCATTTACCCTTCAGCAACGGTGTAATTTCCGTGTCTCGACGAGAGTGGCGGAGCCGCACAGGAGCAGCACGCCTCGGTAAGTAGGAGGAGCCTCAGATAGGTGCCAGGTGCGCGTTCAGTTCCTCCGCCACCCTCTCGAGATCCTGGTTGGACTGAGCGACGGTTAAGACGAGGTCGAATGCTCTGTCAGTGGGCATTTGAAGTTCGAACCCGTTCATCTCAAGAAATGTTGCAGTCATCACCCAAGAGAAGCGCTTATTCCCATCGACCAGCGGGTGGTCTCGTGCGAGTGACGAGAATAGTGCAGCAGCCTTGAGCCCCAGACCAGGGTAGGCATCCTCACCAAACATGCTCGCGGCGGGGCGAGCGAGGGCTGATACGAGCAGCCCAGTGTCGCGCACGTGACCCCCAAGCTCGCTCGCTATTCCCAGAGCTTGCGGCAGTTCGAGGTAGAGCATCACGCATCTTCGAGCTTGCGCAGCAGGTCTGAGTACCGCTCAGCCACCCCCGCTGCAATTGTCACAGCAAAATCCGTCTTGGCCTCTTCAGCAAGAAAGCGGTCAGTAGCTTCAAGCAACAATGCGTGCTTTGACGTATGCCGGGCACGGGCAACTGCCTCTAGTCGTGTGTCGAGATCTTCCGGCAGACGAACCGTCATAGCCATACCAGAATGATACCGAGTTAACTCTGGTGTGGAGAGTGTGCCTATTTCAAAGGCAGCACCAGATTCTCGAGCTCCTCACCCGCAAGCAAGTGGTCAATCTGTCGACCCAGCAGACGCGCCATGCGCGGGATCATCGCCGTCGTGTCGCCACCCACGTGCGGACTAATGAGCACGTTAGGTGAGCTCCACAGCGGGTGATCCTGCGGAAGTGGCTCAGGGTCCGTCACATCAACTGCCGCACGCAGCCGTCCGCTCTGCAACTCAGCGACCAGGGCGTTGGTATTGACGACCGGACCGCGCGCGACATTCACGACGAGCGCACCGTCGGGGAGGGCTGCGAGCGCAGCTGCGTCGAGCAGGTCTTTCGTTTCGGGGCTGAGGGGCACCGCAACGATCACGATCTCTGCCTGCGCGAGGCGCTCGTGCAATTCGTCCAGCCCATACACGGCGACGTCCTCGCCCGTCGGTCCGGTCTCTGTGCGCGCGCTCCGTGCGAGGCGTGTGACCTCGGTCTCGAACGGCAACAGTCGCGCCTCAACAGCTTTCGACACACCCCCGTAGCCGACGAGCAGCACGCGGCGATCAGCGAGACTCGGCGTTGTACCGCCCTCCCACACGCCAAGATCTCCCTGCCTGACGAACCGGGGAATCTCGCGCTGTGCCGCGAGCGTCAGTCCGAGAGTGAGCTCGGCGGTCGATGCCTCGTGCACTGTCGCAGCATTCGCGAAGAGCTGCCCCTCTTCCAGGTACTTCGCCACTCCGTTGTATCCGATCGACTGCCACTGAATCAGCCCAGCCGTCACGCCCGCCAGGTGCTTCAGTGCCTTGTTCCCTCCGAGGTACGGCGGAACCACCACGTCGAAACGGTCACGAGGCGCGGGCCCCGTCATTTCCCACAGCACGAACTCGACGCCGTTAATCGGGTCGAGCGCCTCCCGCAGCCGGACGTCGGGCACCGAAACCACCAGTTTGCTCATGCATTCGAGTCTAGAGCCGAGCGTACGAGAAACGGGAACGACCTACATGTGCGCTATTGCAGGATCTTCTGCAGCTCTGCGACGAAAAAGTCGATGGTCTGCTGAGCGTCGCGCAGCGCCTGGTCGGTTTCTTCAGGCCGGTTCAGGTAACCGTGAATCGTACCGGGTTGGGTGTGTGTGGCAACCGGCACACCTGCATCTCGCAGCTGGCCAGCAAACTGCTCTCCCGAGGCACGCAGGTCATCCGCTTCAGCATTCACAATGACGGTGGGAGGGAGGAGCGCAAGGTCTGCCGCTGCCAGCTCGCCAACGACCAGAGGAGCGAGCGGGTACCCATTCGGCGCTGGAGCGAGGGCAGCACTCCCTGCACGCTCTGCACTCTCTGCGAGGTAAAAGTCGTACATTTCGGCGATGCGCTCGGGGCCGAACTGGCGGCGCTCTTCCAGTGCAGACGTCAGCTCTGCGATCTCGGGGTTGACGGGCTGTACCCGGTGTAGCGAGGGGTATTCCAGGATCAGCGCGGCGATCTCAGCTGGTACGGAATCCGGCTGCTGATTCGCCACATCCGCCTGCGCTGTGGCGTGTGCCACTTGAGTGAGTGCGGCCTGCACCGCAAGGTTGGCTCCGGCGCTCGCGCCTCCAACAAAGACGGGACCTGGTGCGAGCGGCACGACCTCCCGCAGCACTGCTGCAACGTCGTTCGCGGGCGCCGGAGCTTTGACGCCCTCGCTCGCAAGCCCGTAGTCCACTGAGTACACACGCAACCCAGCATCAGCGAACTTTTGAGACACCCAGTGCGCCTCCGGCCAATCGAGGTCCCCGTGCACAAACGAGCCGCCGTGTGCCCACACCAGGGTTGCCCACGGCTCACCCTCGGGTTCATACAGGCGAACCGGCACCTGCTCGGAACCGAGCCTGTTCGGCGACCCGGTCTGCAACTCAATTGCTGGCCCCGGGATCATGAGCTCACTCACCATCATCTCGCTCCCTCCGGCTGCAGTACTCATCGTCTCAGCGACCACTGCCTCTTCGCTGGCCACGGCACTCTCAGCTCCACCAGTAGCGGCACCAATGGCAACCCAAATGCCCAGCGCTACTGCGAGCGCGCCGGCACAACCAATGACCACCGCTGAGCGGCGAGAGTTTCGCAGGGGGGTCAGACGCACATCGGCCAGTCTAAGCGCTACGCAGAGCGACTCCTCGCTCACTAAGTTTTCACCCGTGATTATCCGATTCGAGGCAGAATGAGCATATGGATCACCCGCCCAAGCAACCCGTCACGTTCGAGGAGTTCAGCTACACGGACGCCTACGGTATCGAGATCACCGTGTATAGGTGGTACGCGACGGTTGAGGATCCGATCGGAGTCGTGCAGATCATGCACGGCATCGGCGAACACGCAAAGCGCTACACCGCGTTCGCGGAGGAGCTCGTACACGCGGGCTTCGTGGTCTACGCCGACGACCATCGTGGACACGGAGAGACCGGCCGTACGCAGTGGGGCGGCGACCTTACCAAGCTCGGACGGCTCGGCCCGGGCGGCCTTCGCGCCACTGAAGATGCCATCCTGCACCTAAGCCAGATGATCAGTGTTCGACACCCGGGGCTCCCACTCATCGCATTTGCCCACTCGTGGGGTTCGCTGATGGTCCAACGCATTACCAACTCGCACCCACGAAGCTATGACGCGGTAATACTCTCGGGGAGCGCATACCGCACGCCGCTCGCCATGGAGAGTGGGGACCTCAACACGAAGTGGAGCGCGGATGACGCATCCGGGTTCGAGTGGCTCAGCCGGGACCCGGCCGTCGCGGCTGAGTTTCTCGCGGACCCTTTGTGTTTTGAGGCCGACATACTGAGGCTCTTTGGCGTCGCTGACGGCCTACGGCTCTATGGAACGCCGTCGAAGAATCTCGCACCCGACGTGCCGATCTATATTGTGTCGGGGGCAGAGGATCCCCTGCACCGCGGCGAGCGCAACCTGCGAAAACTCGCAGATGCGTACCGTGCTCGCGGCGTGCGCGACGTCTCGCTCAAGCTATACCCTGGCGCACGACACGAGATGCTGAACGAGACGAACGCGGCACAGGTTTACGCCGATCTCATCACCTGGATGACCGATCGCGTGGATGCGGGCTAGGGCGTGATGACGACTTTCACTTCTTCACCGCCGGCCGACGCAGCAAATGCTTCGGCGACTTCGTTGAGTGAGTAGCTGCTTGTGATCATGTCTTCGACGCGCACATGCCCCGCACGGATCATCTCAATCGATGTCACGTAGTCCTCGGGCATGTACGTGGCGCTGCCCTGGATGCGCAGCTGGTGATCCTGAATCTGCGGGAGCGGCACGGTGACCGGCTTCGCGGGCACTCCCACAATCATGACGGTGCCAGCCTTGTCAGCGAGCTCGCACGCCTGGTTCACGGTGGGCTGAAGCGCAACGCAGTCAAACACCACGTCGGCGCTTTCGCCCAGGATCTCGCGAATCTGTGCGACGCTCTGCGGGTCGGCGGCGTCCACGACCGCGTCAGCCCCGAGGCGCAGTGCGCGCTCACGCTTGGCCTCGAGCATGTCGGTCATGACGACGGTGCGAGCACCGGCGTACCGGGCAGCGGCAAGTACGAACAGCCCGATTGTGCCGGCCCCGAGCACGACCACAGCTTTGTCTTTCACATCACCCGCGAGTCGAACCGCGTGCACGGGAGTGGAGAGTGGCTCGATGAGCGCCGCCTGCAGATCGCTGAACTCGTCAGGAATACGATGCAGTCGCTTCTGGTCCACGGTAAAGAAGTCGGCCATGCCTCCTTGCTCGTACCCGCAGCCGAAGAAGCGCAAGTTCTCGCAGAGGTTACTGCGCTCGGTCGTGCACATCTTGCACTCCCAGCACGGAAGCGTTGGCTCGACCGTCACCCGGTCGCCGTCTTTCCACTCAGCGGCGTTTTCACCCGCCCCGCGCACGACACCGACGACTTCGTGGCCCGGTGCGTAAGGGAGGGGTACAAACGGGTGGGCCCCGTGCGCGGCATGGGTATCAGAACCGCAGACACCCGACACCGTCATCTCGACGAGCACCTCATCGGGGAGCGGCGCGGGCTTCGCAACGTTCGTGATCTCGAAGACGTCGGGGGCTGTGACGACAACGCGTCGCATGGTGTCGCTCATGGGTTCTCCTCGGGGTCGGTTCTCGTGCTGGGTGCTGCTCGATGAGATGCTTAGTGGCTTTCTTGGATCACGCGGATGAGCCGCGCGATTTCTGCGGACGCCGCCTCGCGAGCGGGGCCCAAGTACTTCCGCGGGTCCGTCAACGTGTCGCTCGCCGTCAGCGCTTCGCGCACCGCGCGAGTGAACACCCCATTGATGTGCGTAGCAATGTTGACCTTGCGAATACCGCTCACCACTGCACGCTGAATGTCTGCGTCTGCAACACCGCTTGAGCCGTGCAGCACGAGGGGCACCGGGACGGCCGCTGCGAGCTGAGCAATCAAGTCGAAGTCGAGCGAGGCGGTGCGCTCGGCCATGGCGTGCGAGCTCCCGACCGCGACGGCAAGCGCGTCGACACCGGTGTCGGCGACGAACTGCTTCGCGTCACCCACGTCGGTGCGCACTCCGGGTGCGTGGGCACCATCCTTGCCACCGATCTCCCCCAGCTCAGCCTCCACCCAGACGCCGGCCTCGTGTGCGCGTGCGGCGACGCGGGCCGTGCGGTCGCGATTCTCCTGGTCCTCACTGCGTGACGCATCAAACATCACCGAGGTGAAACCGAGGTCAATCGCTTCATACACGAGATCTTCGCGTTCTGCGTGGTCCAGGTGCACAGCGACCGGTGTCGGCGCGTCTGCTGCAGCGCGGAGTGCGGCGAGCGCGAGTGGCGCGATCCCACCGTGATACTTGGCGGTATTCTCCGAGATTTGGAGTACGGTGCCAACACCCGTCTGAATCGACCCGGCAACGATGGCCTCGATGTGTTCGATTTGAATCACGTTGAACGCGGCCGTGGCGCCGTGGCTCGCAATGATTGATGCCGGGGAAACGAGCGTCATGGGGATCCTTGCTGATCGATAGGCCTGGGTGACGATGACGCCTCGGTGCATGCCGGGGCTTCGGATTCCGATCGTACCCCAGATTTGCCCGATTGCACACTCTTTGGGGCTATTATTGCCCGATTGATTGCTCTATTCTGTCTGTAACGCATACATGTCCCACAAAGAGAAGAGATTACTGTGACAGGGATCGTCACGGTCACCGCGAGTGCCGCGATAGACCGCACGTACCAGCTCGACCGGGTCGTACCCGGCGCCGTGAACCGGGCCGACACAGTGAGCAGCGAGCTCAGCGGGAAAGGCGTCAACGTTGCGGCGGCAATTGCCCAGGCATCCCAAACCGTGCGCGCCGTAGTGCCGCTCAGTGCCTCGGAGTTGCACTGGACCGGCGATGAGAAGTTTTATGAACCGGTCATCATCTCTCGCAGCACCCGCGTCAACATCACACTGATGGAAGCTAACGGACTTACGACGAAAGTGAATGAGCAGGCGGTGCCGCTCGAACTGAATGAGTGGGGTGCGCTCGTTGCAACCAGCGTTCGCGCACTGAACGAGATAGGGGGCGGCTGGCTGGTGCTGTGTGGCACCATGCCATCGCTCGTAAGTGGCGGCATGGTGCCACTTGAAGAACTCCTGACGGCCGCGGCCGCGGCCGGTGCACGCATCGCGATCGACTCAAGCGGGGAGGGCCTCCTCCGCGCACTTGCTCACCCCGTACGGCTCGAACTCATCAAACCCAACACGCACGAGCTCGCCGAGCTGATCAAACGCGACCTCAACACGATCGGCGAGGTCGTCATGGCTGCGCGTGAACTACAGGCACGACACAACATCGGCACGGTGTTTGTGAGCATGGGCGCAGACGGTGCGCTCGTGGTGGGGCCAGACGACTACCGGCTCGCCACCGCCCGTGCTGAGAGCGTCGTCAACACGGTGGGTGCTGGTGATGCATCGCTTGCTGGCTACCTCGTGGCGGTCGCAGAGGCAGGGATCGAGGCTCGAGATCTGGCGGCCGAGCGAGCCGCCGCTTGGGGCGCACTCGCCGTCTCACAGCGTGGCACTGTGCTCGCCGCCCCAGACACGGCCCCCAAGGCCACCGTCACCGTTCCAGCGCCCGACACGGTGCTGACGGAACCCGGCAGGGCGTAAACAGAGCCCAGCCGTCGAGGGACGCGAATGGCCGGGGCTCTCCGTAGAGGCTGCCCCGGCCATTCGCGTAGGTACCTATCTGAAACCGATCAGTAGATGGTGTATCCGCCATCAACCTTCAGAATCGTACCCGTGCAGAACGATGAAGCCTCAGACGCGAGGAACACCACTGCGGGGGCAATCTCATCGGGCATTGCATAGCGCTGCATAGGCGCGTCATCGATCCAGTGACGCTTGAACTCCGGCTTGTCGACGGGAGCCATCTCCGTCTTCGTGTAGCCGGGAGCCACTGCGTTGATCCTGATCCCCTGCGGCGCCCACTCGGCCGCTAGAGACGTGGTGAGCTGATTGACCGCAGCCTTGGAGGCGTTGTAGGCGGCCTGCATCTGCGGACGGTTCACGATCCAGCTCGAAATGGAGCTGATGTTCACAATGACGCCGCCGCGGCCCTGCTCGTTGAAGACACGGGCAGCTGCCAGCGACATCTTCCAAAGGGCAGTGACGTTCAGGTCGAACGTCTGCTCAAACTCCTCGTCGGGCTGCTCCAGGCTCGCACGGTGAATTGCGATGCCGGCATTGTTCACCAGTACATCGAGCCCGCCGAGTACCTGAACCGCGTCATTAACGATGCGGTCTGCTTCAGACGTCACATCGCCCGCGATCGCCGAGGCCTCGACTCCCGCATTCGCGAGTTGCTTCACGGCTTCCGCGTTCACGCTCTCGTTACGCCCGCAGAACACTACGGTGGCGCCTGCCTCGGCCAGCGCCTGAACGAACGCCTGCCCCAGACCGCGGTTGCCGCCCGTGACAAGAATTTTCTTACCGTTGAGACGGAACTTATCGATAACAGTCATTCCACATACTTCCTTATAGATATGACAGGGCCGCGGCGCTGCGCAGTCCGTCACGGATGAACCGGTTCGCATGATCGGCGAGCGCTTCGCCGTCAGTCCATAGATTACGCCAAATTGCCAGTGCGTCGCTCAGGTCCGGGCTCACAATCTCGCTCGAGAACGATTCGAACGTGATGGGCCCGTCGTATCCGATGTGCAACAGCGAGCGAAACAGGCTGTCGAAATCGACTTGGCCGGCGCCCAGGTATCCGCGGTGGTTCTCGCCGACGTGCACGTAGGTAATGCGATCCGCGCCCTCGAGCACCGGCTGCACCATATCTGGCTCTTCGATGTTCATGTGGTACGTGTCGATGTGGAGACCCGCATTCGGGTGATCGACGAGGTCGAGGTACTCGAGCCCGCCGCGCACGGTGTTAAACAGGTTCGTTTCGTAGCGATTCACAATCTCAAGGTCGATCTTGACACCGAGTTCGCTGGCGCGTTCGGCAAGATCATGAATAGCCTCGGCTGAGTTTTTCCGCGCCTCATCTGTTGCCGCTGAGGGGTACTTGAACAGCCTGCTGTACAGCACTCCGAGCAGGTGCTCTGACTCGCACTCCGACATCACCTCAAGCGCTTTCCCGAGCAGTGCGCGGCCACGCTGAATTTGTTCAGGATCCTCACTGTTCACATCACTGCCCTCGCCGAGAGCGAGCGAAGCCGTTAGTGCGAGCGGTGATGCCTGAAGGGCGGGCTTTGCGGCAGCAACGTCGAAACTGTAGGGATCAAACAGAGGGATCTCGAGCAGGTCGAACCCGCTCTCCTCAGTCTTGCGTAGTGCGAACTCGAACCCCGCCTTGTCGAACGTTCCCGTCCAGGAGAGTCCGTGGCAACCAATCTGCATGTCTGACGTCCCATCTAACCCGTGAAATAATAAACGAAAGCGGCGTTGCTTTCGTAACTGCGAAGATAGTCCGAATGCACGCTCGATACAACTGGTCACACCGTTCGTATCTCGCGTAAAGTTGCTCAGAGCAGCACCATACTTTTGATTCACTGATGTCTCGAGGAAAGCACCCATGACGGCTTCACTTCCCACCACAATGCGCGCAAACGTACTCCTCGAGGCACAGAGCCTTCGAATGGAGGAGCGCCCCGTACCAGTGCCGGGAGCAGGGGAGGTGCTCGTGCAGGTGCACTCCGTCGGTATTTGCGGGTCAGACATGCACTTCTACAGCCACGGTCGCGCCGGGCACTTCGTCGTTGAGAGCCCGATCGTGCTCGGTCACGAGTGCGGCGGGACAATCGTCGCTGTGGGCGAGGGTGTCCAAGAAGAACGTGTCGGCGAGCGCGTGGCCATCGAGCCCCAGCGCCCCAACCTGGAATCTCGGGAATCACTGACGGGCAACTACAACCTCGATCCAGATGTTGAGTTCTACGCTGCCCCGCCAGTTGATGGCTCGTTCCAGGAGTATGTGACGATCCCGAGCACATTCGCACACGCCATCCCCGACTCTCTCAGCGACGACGGCGCTGCATTAATCGAGCCCCTCTCGGTCGCGCTGCAGGGCGCCCGTAAGGCCCAGATCACCGCGGGCGACCGCGTACTCATTTCTGGTGCGGGACCCATCGGCATCATGCTGACCCAGGTTGCTCTCACAATGGGCGCCACTGAAGTCTTCGTGTCAGACATCGATGAGTCGCGACGCACCCGTGCGCTGGAGTTTGGGGCGACCGGAGTCATCGACGCACGCGAGGATGTGGCAACACTCGGCCTCGACGTCGACGCCTACATCGATGCCTCTGGCGCACACGCGGCTGTCGTCGCCGGCATCATGAACGTGCGCCCTGCTGGTCGGATCGTGCTCGTCGGCCTCGGCGCTACCGAAATGACCTTGCCCGTGGTGCACATGATGAACCTCGAGCTCACGCTGACTGGCACCTACCGCTACGCCAATACCTACCCGAGAGCCATCGCGCTCGCAGCATCAGGTCGCATCGATATCGACCGCTTCGCCACCGGGACGTTCGGCCTCGACGAACTCGATCGCGCTTTTCAAGCCTCGGGTGACCCGGCAAGCCTCAAGGTAATGGTCAAACCCGGCGAGTAGCTCCCCCGATTACCCGTTTCTCAGCAACTAAAAATAGGAGACACCTACACATGCCAATCGCAACTTATTCAGACCTCGCGGGACGCACCGTTGTTGTTACAGGCGGCGCACGCGGCCTCGGCTACACGATTGCCGAAGGGTTCGCAGAGCAGGGCTGCAACGTTGCACTCATCGATGTGCTCGACATCGTGGAGGACTCTGCGGCCAAGCTTGCAGAGACGTACGGTGTACGCGCCGCGGGATTCATGGCCGACGCCACTGATGATCAGCAGGTAGAGGCCGCTTTTGCGAACGCAGAGGAAGCACTCGGGACGGCGCAGCACCTCGTGACTGCGGCGGGAATTACGATCTGGGGCGATAGCATCGATGTTCCCGCTGACGTATGGCGCAAGGTTGTCGCGGTCTGCCTCGACGGCACGTTTTTCGCGGCGCAGTCGTGGGGTCGCAGGTTGCTCAAATCTGGCACTCCGGGGAGCGCGATTTTCATTTCGTCAATGTCGGGCAGCATCGTCAATGTGCCGCAGTTCCAGGCCTCGTACAACACCGCGAAGGCCGGCGTCGACATGGTCGCGAAGTCGCTCGCCGTCGAGTGGGCACCGAACAACATTCGCGTCAACGCCATCGCACCAGGCTATTTCCTCTCAGAGATGACGAGGCAGTTCACGAGAGACAACCCGGAGCTTGCGAAGCAGTGGGAAGACCTCACGCCGCTTGGGCGTATGGGCGAGCCCGAGGATCTGAAGGGAATCACTGGCTTCCTCGCCTCTGATGCGTCAGCGTATGTCACGGGTACATCGGTCAGCATCGACGGTGGTTACACCGCGGTCTAGGTGCTCTGCCACGCTTCGGGCCCGACGACGCCACCGGTCTCCGCACCCATATTCACTTCGACGTCGGCGTCGAGGTCGGCCTCGAGGTCGGCCTCCAGGTCAGCGTAGACGAGCGTTGGGAGCTCGGAGGCACCCTGTCCGAGTTCCCGCAATCGAGCTGCGTCCAGTGACCGCGGCACGATCAGCGTGTCGAGGTCGCTGAGGCGACCATACGCAACTCGCGCGGTGGGCGCATCCTCACCGGTCCAGACGCCAACGGATTGTCTCGAGCGTTCAAGCACAACGCGTCGGACGGCGGCTTCAGCGGCATCAGACGTAAGAAGCTCGCCTGAGGATGCGATGGCTTGTACCTCTAGAAAGCTTGCGTCGAAGAAGTAACGGCGGAGGTTCGCAAGTGCCCACGCGCCGGTATAGATGCCGCGTCTCCCTGTGGCAGTGCCACCGAGCGATACTACGGACAACTGATCCCTCGCGCTCGCGCCCAATGAAGACCCAACTGATCCTGCGACCACGAACATTCCCTCACGTTCTGGCAGCAGAGTTGATGCTCCCTCAATGTCTGGGCCACCGTCGAGATAGATCCATCCAGCTGCTGGCAGCCGTGCTGCCACCGCGGCGGAAAGTGGCGTCGCGGTCGCCTGCAGCTTCCCGAGGTCCGAAGCGAACTGCATCTCCGATTCGAGTGGGAGCGCTCCGCCGTGGGCGCGCCGCAGCTTCCCATCATTCTCGAGGCGACGGAAATCACGCCGGATGGTTTCTTCAGCCACCCCGATCTTGACCGCGAGTGCGCCCACTTCGAGCCGGCCCAGCTGGCTCAGCTGTTCCAGAATGTAGCCACGCCTCAGCTTGGGCGTGAGTGGTCGTTCGGCGTCTCGCACGTTATGCTCCCGACCGCGCATCCCACCAGGGACCAAGCCCCTCGTTTGCCTCGTCGAACGCTTGCCGTCGTTCAGCCCAGTACCCACGCACTGCACCATCAGGCTCGATGGTGCCCGAGGTCGGCACGAGCTGCTGGGCTTCTGCGATGTCAGCGAAGCGCCCGTCATGCACCCACGCAAGCGCCGCGGTGCCCCAGGCTCCGGCTTCCTCGTTCTCGACGACTCGAATCGACGAGTCCATCGCACCCGCAACCATGCGTGCATACAACGGCGAGTTCGAGATCCCACCAGAGAGCGAGACAGGGGCGTCCCAAGAGAAGCGCGTTGCCAGGACGTTGGTGTGCCAGTAGTGGATGAGCGCGATCCCCTCGAGCACACCTTTCAACAGGTGTCCTCGCGATTGCCAGTGCCGCAGCCCGAGCATTGCGGCCGACGCATCCGGCCCCAGCGGTGACGAGAGGAAGTAGGGCAACACCAAGGGCGCGTCGGTGTCTGCATCGAGTGCTGCGGCTTCC
Source organism: Leucobacter sp. (assembly GCA_052090925.1). Lineage (GTDB taxonomy): Bacteria > Actinomycetota > Actinomycetes > Actinomycetales > Microbacteriaceae > Leucobacter. The sequence continues at coordinate 48,505 of JBQDBM010000005.1, forward strand.
GCGAAGAGCGCGTCTCGCTGTTCAGTTGTCTCGATGTCGAGCACTTTGAACAACCAGTTCAGGGCTGGCGATGCTGTCGGCGACGTTGACATCGCAATTCGAAGATCCGGTGTCAGCGAGAGCCGAGACTGCCATCTGGCATCAACGTGGCGTTCTCTCGTGGTGACACCGTTTGTTGAGAATGATCCGGCAACAAGCGCCAGCCGATTCTCGATAAGCGCACCCATGCCAATCGAGGCGGCCTGTACATCATGGACACCTGTGAGCACCGGGGTGCCGGCCCGCAGCCCGGTCGCTGCTGCTGCCTCGCGAGTGACGGTTCCAGCCAGTTCCCCGCCTCCCTGCAGCGGCGGGTTCAGATGTTCGAGCCCCGACAACCCAAACGCAGACATGAGTTCTGGGCTCCATGTCGCTGAGTCGACATCGAGAAACGATGCCGACGCATCAGAGTAGTCCGTCGCAATCTCACCGGTGAGGCGGTGTCGTACGACGTCCTTGCAGGAGAGCGCCCACGCGGCACGCTCCACTGCACTCGGGTCGTGTTTCATGAACCATGCGAGGAGTGGCCCTGCTGACCCTGCAGCCGGGATCTGGCCTGAGATGCGGAGCACCGTGTTGAATCGCTCAGGATCAGCAAGTAGTTCATCACGTTCACGGTGTGCGCGCGTGTCCATCGCCGTAATGGCTGGCGCCACAGGTGCACCAGCCGCGTCGACGAGGTGCAGACCGTCGCCGTGGCCCGCGATCGACACTCCGCGTACCTGCTCAGCTGAAACTCCGGAAACCGATAGTGACTCCTGGATCGCACCGCTCACCGCAGCCCAGAGGTCGTCTTGGGACCGCTCGACGTGGCGTGGCGTGTCTGTGTCAACTGGGCTGGCGCGACGCCCAACGCCTCGTAACGACATGTGTTCATCGAAGATCGCTGCCTTCACCGTTGTCTGCCCGATGTCCAGCCCCATAACAAACGCAGCACTCACAGATCTAGCCTTTCGAGTCTTCACCGGCACTTCTCATCACGTCGGCACCTGCACCGATTTCGACCAGTGTGCCACTGAATTTGACCAGTTCACACCGAATACCGCAATTTTAGTGACACTTTCAGGCATTCACAACACAGATTCACCAACTATTCGGGCATAGAATGACGGGAACGAATGCAAGCGAGGTGAAGATATGTACCCGGCAGAACGCCAGGCAGCGATGCTCGCGATTGCTCGTAACCGTGGTGGGACGCTTGATCTCGGCACGGCAAAGTCAGAGTTTGGCGTCACGTCCGAGACCGTACGCCGCGACTTTGCCGACCTCGTCGAAAGCGGTCACGTCACTCGACATCGCGGTGGCATCCGGCTCCTCACCACTGCACCCCTAGAGCTGGCGCTTGCGCAACGCAGAATGCAAGACACTCCGCAGAAGCTCAAGATCGCGAAACGCGTTGTCAGCTTGCTGCCTGAACGGGGGTCGGTGTTCCTTGATTCAGGATCCGTCGCGTTGTTCGTCGCCTCCGTGGTGCCGCTTGACCGCGAACTCACGGTCATTACGAATAATCTGCCCGCGTCACTCCTCCTGCTGCAGCACCCCTCGCTCACCCTGCTGTCGCTCCCCGGTCAGGTGAAGGCCCTCACCCAGGGCATCATCGACCCTGAGATCTCCGACGTACTCTCGGAACTCACCATTGACGTCGCGGTGCTTGGATGCAATGGGGTCACGCCAAGCACCGGCGCCACAACGACGTCCCCTGAAGAAGCCCTCGTGAAACAAGCCGCCATGCGGGCCGCACGCACACGCGTCTTGGCGGTTACCCCGCGCGCGGTCGGGGCCGATGCGATGTGCCGCTTCGCCTCGTTGCGGGACATCGACACCATCGTGACAGAACGAGATGCGGGGGAACGTGCGATCAAGCAGCTCGCCGCTGAGGGCCCCGACGTGATCACCGCATAGCGTGCCCCTAACTTTCCAAACAGACCAATTGCATCCTCCCGAAAGGAACTCCCATGAAAGCACTCGTCTTTACGGCACTCGGTGAATCCGAAGTAACCGAGGTAGCCAAACCCACCCCCGGCCCCGGAGAGGTGCTGGTGCGCGTCGATGCAACGGGATTCTGCCACACCGACCTCGATGTGCTCCACGGCCGTTACCCCGCCTCGTTCCCGAGGATTCCCTGCCACGAGTACGCGGGCACCGTGGTTGAGGCACACGACAAGGCGGACGAATACCTCATCGGGAAGCTCGTCGCGATCGACCCGCTGCTCAGCTGCGGGGAGTGCCGCAATTGCCTTCGTGGTTTCGGCAATCTCTGCCCCACCATTCAGGCGTACGGCTCAGACGTCGACGGTGGTGCGGCGGAGTACTCAGTCGTCTCAGCACACAACGTGCACGATGCGACCGGGCTCGCCCCGCACATTGCGGCTCTCGCCGAACCATTCGCCTGCATTCTCAACGGGATCCAGCGTTCAGGCATCGGGCCAGAAGATCGTGTTGCGGTTGTCGGGGCAGGGCCCATCGGCATGATGATGGGAGTACTGCTCGCCACCCTCGGCGTCACCTCAGCGGCGGTGTTTGACGTCGCCGAGGCTCGACTTTCGCAGGCCCATAAGTTCGGTTTCACCGAGACCCACCACGTGGTCTCGGACCTCACTACAGCTGCCGGCGGCGAACGCTACGATGCCGTGTTTGACGCGACCGGCCGCCCCGCCGTTGTACAGCAGTGCCTCGCGCTCCTCGAAGACGCGGGGACCCTCGTGCCGTTTGGTGTGTGCCCACCCGGTTCGGAGGTCACGCTCGACCCCAACGAGGTGTATGCGAGGCAGCTGCGCATCATCGGTTCGTTTAGCCTCTCCGGCACGGTTCCCGCCGCGCTCGAGCTGCTTCGCGAGACGAAGTTTGACGTGGGTGCACTTGTCACTGATCGCTACGACTTCGTTGATGCGAAACAGGCATTCGAGCGCATCGGCAGCCCGGAGAGCCTCAAAATTCAGGTTTCTCCGGCATAGCTCGAGTTAGCGGAGCGACTGGCGGCGCTCACGGAAATCGTCGCGCTCAAAGTAGTCGCGCGTTGCCTCGGCTGGGAGAGCCGCGATGCCGCCCGCCTGCTTGGCACCGATGCGCACCTTGGCACTCTTGACGGCCATCAGTGAGATCGCTTCGGCCCCAGCCGCGGTGTCAGAGACGGCGACAATGCCGTGATTTCCGAGCAGGATCAACGAGGGTACGTGGCCGCGCTCGTCAACGTATGCTTTCACGTGTTCGTGGAACACGCGGCCGAGCTCGATTCCAGGCATTGCATACGGCACAAAGAGGCTCTCACCAAGCACAATGAGCTCGTCCGAATACACGGGTTCCGCAAAGGAGGTCTCGGCACCCACACTCGCGAGCAGTGACACGACTGCCGTCGGGTGGGTGTGGGCGACGAAACGACTCGGGCTGAATGCGCGAATTGACGCGTGGATGAGGCTTTCGATTGAGGCTCGTTTCGCGGTTCCGTCTGCGGAGGTACCGGCGGACAGGGCTGCAGTCAGTGCAGTCTGATCGGTGTTCGGGTCGTCGATAAGTGCGACCAACTCGGAAACACTGACCGTGACGAAGTCGTCTCGCGTCGCGTTCTCCATCGATGAGCCAGACGCTTTGACGACGATCGACTCGCGATCAACGAGCTCGCTCGTGTTTCCCTCGGCCAAAATCACGAGTTCACGAGCAGGCTCGGCGAGGCGGTGCGTCAGGCTGAGCAGTTCATCGGAGACAAGCTCCGGTTCAGCAATTGTGGACACGATTTTCCTTCTTTCTGCCGGGTAGGGTGGCTAACATTTCAAACTTGTTGGGAGGCGACACTCAACTGCTGCGACCTCACCTCGCACAGGTCTACAGCCACACCTCGCTCTCGCCAGAACTCTGCATCGGCATCGAACGAGGTGTCGCTGATGATTCTTGACACCTGGGAGGGCGTGGCAAAAGAGTGCAGGCCGAACGCCTCGCTTTTCGTCCCGTCAAACATTGCGACTACTTGCTTCGCGGCGCGAACGATCTGTTGCTTGGTGCCGGCCTCTGCTGCGGAGAGCTCCATCAGGCCGCGCTGTGTCGAAATGGAGGCAACACCGGCGAATGCGAACGCGAGCGGACCGCGCCCGCCGAGGGTGTCGGTGAGGTCGCCAATCGTCGAGTACGCAGTCCGCCGCACCGTTCCGCCCAGCATGACGACGGTCGCATCAGACTCTTCAGAAAGCAACGTCGCGGTTCGCAGTGAATTCGTGACGACAACCAAGTCGTGGTGTCCCAACAGCTCCATTGCGAGGTAGTGCGAAGTCGTTGACGAATCGATAGCGATGGCGTCACCGTTTGAGACGAGTGATGCTGCCTTGCGCACGATCGCCTTCTTTGCTGCAACCTTGCGGCGCAGGCGGTCTGTAAACGACCCTTCTTCAGACGATGCCTGGAGCCGGGCGCCACCGCGGTAACGCTCAAGGAGGGAGCGTCGCTCAAGTGCTTCAAGATCTTTGCGGATCGTGACTGCCGACACTTTGAAGTGCTGCGACAGCTCTTGCACCGAGGCCTCACCACGCTGTTCGAGCACAGAAAGGATGCCGTCAATCCGCGCTTCGCTATCGAATTCCACCCTCACCCCGACCTCTCGCACACGTCCATTCGTAACCGAGGCTACACCGACGAGCTTCGAAACGACGAACGAAACTCCCATATTTCACTTTCGAATGAAACCCAGAAGGTTGACTTACGAAGCTTTCTAGTCGTACATTGGACGCATGACGAATCAGACCGCCCAGGCACTCATCACGCGCAGCAACAAGCTCGGTTCGAACCCGAAGAACACGAACTACGGTGGCGGCAACACCTCCGCCAAGGGGATCGGAACGGACCCCGCAAGTGGCGAAGACATTGAGTTGCTCTGGGTGAAAGGCTCGGGCGGTGACCTCGGCACGCTGACCGAACAGGGCCTGTGCACGCTCGAACTCGGCAAGATCCGCTCACTCGAAAAGGTCTACCGCGGGGTCGAGCACGAAGACGAGATGGTCGCGCGCTTCGAGTACTGCCTGCACGGCAAGGGCGGCGCCGCCCCCTCGATCGACACGTCGATGCACGCGCTCGTTGACCTCGATCACGTCGATCACCTGCACCCCGACTCGGGCATCGCGATCGCGACCGCGGTTGATGGTCCCGAACTCACCGAAAAGATCTTCGGTGACAAGGTTGTGTGGGTGCCATGGCGGCGCCCAGGCTTCCAGCTCGGCCTCGACATTCGAGACATTCAGCGCGAGAACCCGAACGCGGTCGGGTGCATCCTCGGCGGCCACGGCATCACCGCCTGGGGGGCCACGAGCGAGGCGTGCGCCGAAAACTCGCAGTGGGTCATCGATACTGCTGAGCGTTACATTGCAGACCACGGAGCTGCGGCACCGTTCGGCGAGAAGCTCGAGGGCTATGCAGCACTTCCAGAGGACGAGCGCACCGCACGTGCGGCAGCTCTCGCCCCCACTATTCGCGGACTCGCAAGCATGGACCGCCAGATGGTTGGTCACTACTTCGCCACCCCCGAAGTGCTCGAGTTCCTCGAAGGCGCCGAGCATCCCCGCCTTGCGGAGCTCGGCACGAGCTGCCCCGACCACTTCCTCCGCACCAAGGTCAAACCAATGGTTCTCGACCTGCCGACCACTGCGAGCGTGGACGAGCAGCTCGCCCGTCTGCGTGAGCTGCACACCTCCTACCGGGAGGACTACAAGGCGTACTACGACGCACACGCCTCCGAGGATTCTCCGGCAATGCGCGGCGCTGATCCTGCCATTGTGCTCGTCCCAGGGGTCGGCATGTTTAGCTTCGGTGCAAACAAGCAGACCGCACGCGTCGCTGGCGAGTTCTACCTCAACGCCATTAATGTGATGCGGGGTGCAGAGGCTCTCTCCACCTACAAGCCAATCCCCGACGCTGAGAAGTTCAGGATCGAGTACTGGCAGCTGGAAGAAGCCAAGCTACAGCGGATGCCGAAGCCCAAGTCTCACCAGGGACGCGTCGCGTTCGTGACCGGCGCAGCATCGGGCATCGGCAAGGCCACTGCCATTCGCCTCGCAGCCGAGGGTGCGTGCGTGGTCATCGCTGACCTTGACGCCGAAAAGTCTCAGGCCGCTGCGGCCGAGATCGGGGGTCCCGACGTGGCGGTCGGTGTCGTGGCAGACGTCACTGATCCCGAGGCCGTACGCCGTGCCGTCGACGAGGCAGTGCTCGCATTCGGCGGCATTGACCTGGTCGTGAACAACGCGGGCCTCGTCATCGCGAACAGCCTGCTCGACACTAGTGAGTCTGAGTGGGACCTGATGCACAACGTGATCGCCAAGGGATCGTTCCTGGTCTCACAAGCGACCGCACGCGTCATGATGGAGCAGGGCATGGGAGGCGACATCGTGTACATCTCTTCGAAGAACTCCGTGTTCCCTGGCCCCAATAACATCGCGTACTCCACGAGCAAGGCCGACCAGTCACACCAGGTTCGCCTGCTCGCCGCAGAGCTCGGTGACCACGGCATCCGCGTAAACGGCATCAACCCCGACGGAGTCGTTCGCGGTTCGGGCATCTTCGCTGGAGGCTGGGGCGAAAGCCGCGCCAAGACGTACGGTATTGATCCCGAAGATCTGGGGCAGTTCTACGCGCAGCGCACCGTACTGAAGCGTGAGGTCGTCCCCGAAAATATCGCGGATGCGGTCTACATTTTGACCGGACCAGAGCTCTCCCGCACCACCGGCATGCACATTCCGGTTGACTCCGGCGTCGCGGCAGCATTCCTGCGATGAGCCAGGGCAGCCCGCTAAACATCGCGGTCGACCTCGGCGCGACGAGCGGCCGCGTCATCCTCGGGTCGGCATCCCAGAACGCACTGCACTTTGAGACGGTCACGCGCTTCCAGAACGCTCCGTTGCGCGCAGAGGGAACGCTCCACTGGAACGTGCTCGATCTGTGGCGAGGGATCACGACCGGCCTGCAGCGCGTATTTGCGGACCATGACGAAATCGCATCCATCGGCGTTGATAGCTGGGGTGTCGACTACGCGCTCCTCCGATCGGGGCTCATGCTCTCGAACCCGGTGCACTACCGTGACGAGCGCACTCCTCTCGGGGCCGAGCGAGTGCACCAGTCGATCTCCCGCGAAGAGCTCTTCGAGATCAACGGTCTCCAGTACATGTCGATCAACACCAACTACCAGTTGTCGGTTGAGCATGACCGGCCGTTTCTCCCGCTCGCCGACAAGCTGGTCATGATCCCAGATCTCTTTGCGCTCTGGCTCTCGGGGAACGCGGTCGCTGAGCTCACCAACGCATCAACCTCGGGCCTGCTCGATGTGCGATCACAGCAGTGGAGCCCGCGAATTGCCGAACTTTCGGGGATTTCGCTCGACCTGCTCCCTGGAATTGTTTCTGCGGGACACAAGATCGGCACCCTCACTGACTCGGTCGCTCAAACCATGGGTGCGAAACGACCAGTACAGGTCACCGCTGTGGGCTCACACGACACTGCGTCTGCGGTCGCTGCCATCCCCATGGAGGCAGAAAACGCGGCCTACGTGTCGTGCGGCACGTGGAGCCTCGTCGGTGTCGAGGTTTCGGAGCCAGTGCTGAGCGAAGAGGCACGAGTCGCAAACTACACGAACGAGCTCGGGGTCGATGGCCGCGTTCGCTTCCTCAAAAACGTGATGGGCCTGTGGCTCCTCAACGAGACCATTCGCGCGTGGGAAGATGCGGGCGAGAAGATCGATCTGAAAGAGGCGCTTGCCGCGGCAGCTGCTGAACCACCCACTGAGCACGTTTTCGATGTCACAGATGATCGCTTCTTGCCGACCGGCGACATGCCGCGACGCATCAACGAGTGGTACCGAGACCACAACCTGCCGGGACCCACGACGCGGAGCGAATTCGTACGCTGCATCATTGAGAGCCTCGCGCAGGCACTCGCCGATGAAGCCCGCGGAGCGGGTGCCGTCGCTGGCGTCGACGTGCGGAAGATCCACATCGTGGGCGGCGGATCGCTCAACGAGCTGCTCTGCCAGCGCACCGCTGACCGCTCAGGCTTGCCCGTGCTCGCCGGCCCCGTCGAAGCGACGGCGATCGGCAACATTCTCGTGCAGGCCCGCGCTGCTGGGTCCATCAGCGGCGACCTGGAAAACTTACGTGACCTCGTCGCACGCACCCAGGCACCGAAGCCGTACATGCCGGAGCCCACCAGGCGCTAGCTGACGGCATATGCACTGGGCGCTGACACATTCATTAGGTGGGAGTAGCCTTACTGCATGAGCATGCACGGTGAGTATAAGGTTCCCGGCGGCAAGTTGGTCGTTGTCGACTTCGGAGTGGAAGACGGGCGAATCAGAGAGTTTCGGCTCTCGGGCGACTTCTTTCTCGAACCCGACGACGTGCTCGCCGACATCGACGCGGCTGTCATCGGGTTGAGCCCGAACAGCACGATCGACGAATTCGCAAGCGCGATCGAGCGAGCGCTTCCCACTGAGGTGCACATGCTCGGGTTCACCCCGGAGTCGGTCGGTGTGGCGATTCGACGCGCCATCACGGGTGCGGCGCACTGGCGTGACTACGACTGGCAGATCCTGCACGAACCACCCGTCGCCCCGATGCTCAATGCCGCCCTCGATGAGGTACTCACGACCGCAGTCGGCGAGGGGCTTCGGGGGCCCGCGCTGCGCATCTGGGAGTGGAACGCTCCCGCAGTCTTCATCGGCAGTTTCCAGTCACTCAAGAACGAGGTCGACGAGGGCGAGGCCGCTGCGCGCGCGGCGCAGATTGTTCGCCGCATTTCTGGTGGCGGCGCCATGTATATGGAACCGACGGCAAGCATCACCTATGCGCTCTATGCGCCTGGCGAGATGGTCCGCGGCATGAGCTTCGCCGACTCGTACGCCTACCTGGATGAGTGGGTGCTCGAGGCGCTGAAAGCTGTCGGTATCGACGCTGTTTACAAGCCGCTCAACGACATCACGAGCCCGCAGGGCAAGATCGGTGGCGCCGCGCAAAAGCGGCTCGCCTCGGGCGCGGTGCTGCACCACGTTACTCTGGCCTACGACATGGACGGCGAGGCCATGTCTCAGGTGCTCAGGATCGGCCGTGAGAAGCTCTCAGACAAGGGCACCGCCAGCGCGCAGAAGCGGGTGGATCCACTCCGCAGCCAAACCGGGCTGTCTCGCGAGGAGATTATCGAGAAGATGGTCGAGGTCTTCGTGCAACGGCACGGGGGGACGGCAGGGTCCGTCTCCGAGGGCGAATGGGACGCCGCGGAGCGTCTCGTTGAACAGAAGTTCAGCACGGAGGCCTGGCTGCGCCGGGTTCCGTAGGTATTACTGCGCTTGTGACCGCTAAAGAGACCACAGGCCTCCCCATGTTCACCGCACGTGCCACTACTTGCATCGAGACGACGCAAATACTCCCTTCAGAACCTTGATGGGGGTATCTGTGTCTTCTCGATGCATACAGGCCCTGCCTACGGCTCGAGGATCACCTTGCCCGTCGTCTTCCGTCCCTCAAGTGCCGTGTGTGCCGCGGGAGCTTCGTCAAGTGGGAACCTTGCACCGATGCGAATATCGAGGGCGCCCGCTCCCATCGCGTCGAAGAGGTCCCGGTAGCGAGACGCGCGTTCCTTAGCCGAACGCAGGAAGTGAACCATCGAGGGTCGCGTCACTGAGAGTGAGCCACCCGCGTTCAACCGCTGCAGGTCAAGTGGCGGCACGGGGCCACTCGCAGCGCCGAAGAGCACCATCTCACCGCGCACACGAAGCGCGCTCAGGGAGTCATCAAACGTGCGTGCCCCGACCCCGTCGTAGACGACTCCGACGCCGTCACCACCGGTCAGTTCGCGCGCACTTTCCGCGAAACCGTCGTACTCAAACACCTCGGCCGCGCCGGCAGCAAGGCTCAGTTCGCGCTTCTCGGGCGTCGACACCGTCGTGAACACACGAACACCTTGCGCAACGAGCAACTGGGTCAATAGCAGCCCCACTCCACCGGCACCCGCGTGAACAATTACAGTGTCGCCCGACTGTGGGTTCGCAGCGGAGTTCGCCAGATAATGGGCAGTGATCCCCTGGAGCGGGAGGGCTGCGGCCGTGTCGAGCCCGATCTGCTCGGGGACGACAACGGCGGCTGCGCTCGACACGACGAAACGATCCGCATACGTGGCTCGCGCCTCACAGGTGGTCACCCGGTCGCCAGGAGCAAACTCCGAGACCCCCTCACCAACCGCGAGCACGGTTCCCGACGCTTCGCTCCCCGGAGTAAACGGATACCGCACTTTATAGAGGCCTGAGCGCTGGTATGTCTCAATGAAGTTCACGCCGACGGCCGCGGTCTCGACCAGTAGTTCTCCGGCGGCGGGTTCCGCATCCGCCACTGTGCTCGGTCGCAACACTTCCGGCCCACCCGGCTGCTCGGCAACTATCGCTCGCATACTCATGCCTCGACTCTAGCTACGAGTCATGCACGTATCTAGAGTGCGGGTGGGCCGGTACGCGGCTCACGGCGCTTGCGCATCACAGCAAAAGCAGTGAGCAGGATCCCGCCAAGTGCCCACAACACGAGCGCCCAGACGGTGCCTCCGAGTTGCATCGAACCCGACGCAATGGTCTGGAACCCGGCGTAGGCTGCACCGACCGGGCTTCCGTCACCCAACGCCTGCAGAGGTGCCGGAACCGTCGAGACGACGCCGACCGTAAACACAACGACGAGTAGCGCGAACGCAATGAACCGCCCGACCCCGCCGAGCAAGGCGGATAGCCCCTGCGCAATGAGGGCAAACGCGACACCGGCGAGGAGCCCTAGCCCCAGGAATGCAAGCGTCTGGCTAAAGTTGTACCCCAGCACGAGCGGCAGGATAATGCCTGCGATCGCGCCCTGTACGGCTCCGAGGGCAGCGACGGGTGCGGCGCTCCGCAGAGCGATCCATGTGACACCTCGTGCCGCGTCCCGTGTTCTGCGCCACAGTGGCGCTATCACTAGGAGCATCGCGAGTGCCCCCGCCCAGAGCGCGACCGCGGCAAACAACGGTACACCTGCGGCGTTGAACAGCTCGCCGCTTTCGCCCTGCGTTTCGACAGGGGTCACCGCGGCTTCGGCCATGCGGTTTCGCTCGGGCTCGGAGTAGTTCGGGATCTGACTCGTCGCCTCGCCAAGCCCTGCCGCAAGCTCCCCAGCACCCTCTGCAGACTGCCGTGTGCCGTCGGCAAGTTGCGATGCTCCGTCAGCAAGTTCAGGCGTACCCGCGGCAAGGTCGGAGACTCCGGCAGCGAACTGCGAGGTCCCCGCGGCTGCCTGTGTTGCACCGTCGGCCAGCTGTGTTCCCTGGCTCGCGAACTCGTCAAGCCCATCACTGAACGCGCCGAGGCCGTTGATCAGCTGGTCGAGCTGGTCGGTGCCCCCGCCTCCGAGGTCACCTCCGGCACCCTGGAGGCCCGAAATCGTGTCGCCAAGCCCTGCGGCCCCGGCCCCGGCTGTCTCGAGACCACCGCCGATTTCACCGGCATTCGCTACGAGCGCGGGGAGGATCTCGTCACAGAACGCTGCGATGGTACCCGGGTCAGCTTCGCACTGAGTGGCAAAATCTGACATCGTCGCTTCGAGGTTTCCAGTACCAACCCCAGCCGCACCAAGCCCACTTTCCAACTGCTCGAATGGCTCACTCACCCCAGCGCCCACCTGCCCAAGCAGGTCTGCGAGAGACTTCACCATCGTGACCACTTCAACAGCTCCCGCTTCGAGCGGCTTGTACGAATCAGCAAGAGTGGACGCGGCACCCACATACTCGCCCACGCCAGTCGCAAGACTCGCCTGGCCATTCGCAAGTTCGCCCGCGCCTGCTGAGAGCTGCTGCGTTCCGTCAGCGAGCTGCTCGGTGCCATCCGCAAGTTCATCCGCGCCATCCGCGAGCTGATTGCCGCCTTTAGCGAGCTGTTCGGTCCCGTCAGCGGCCTCACTGATTCCACCGTGTAGCTCGTTCATGCCCACAAAGATGTTGCCGACAAACTGCTCGCCGAGCTGCTGGTTCAACAGGTTGGTGGCGGTCTGTGTCACGATGCTCGAGAGAGCTGTGTCGATCAGCCTCCCCTGTTCGCTCGTGTCGATATCGATCGTCGCCACTTCGGCTTCATCCGGGCCGTCAGAGAGTGAGGTCGCTGCCTCGGAGAAGTTCTCGGGGATCGTGATGACGGTGGCGTAGTTACCGTCGGCGAGCCCGTCCGCTGCATCGTCCTCGTCGGTGAGCACCCAATCGAAGTTTTCCTCGTCGCTGCCAATCAGTTCCCCGGCCAGCACGCGTCCCATGGGCACGGTCTGCCCATCGACTTCCACGGGCTCGTCAAGGTTCACGACCGCCGCTGTGATGTCGCTCATGCGATCCTGCGGGTTCCACAAGCCCCACAACAGCACTCCTGCAACCGTCAGCGGCACCAGGATGATGCCAGCAATGGTGCGCCAGCTCACTGCGCGCTTGCTGCGCAGTCGGGTGAAAGTGTTGCTCATCCCTCAGCTCCAATCACATCGTTCGCGCCAACGGGTTCTGAGGCGATGGTTGGTGCGCCGTCCCCAGGACGACGCACCTGTGTCCCTGCGGGCAGGATCCGCGCGGCCAGCTCCTCGGATCCGAGCACTACGGCGGTTACCTCAGGCGCGGCCCCACGGGCGGCCTCGATCTTGCGGGCCTCGAACGCCGAGCGCAGCGACGCCACCGATGGCACGTCCGACTCGGAGAAGCCCCACACCGACCCGACACCTCGCAGGTCGAGCACGATGAGAGAGGGCCGATCCCGCAGCGCTTCTCGCGTCGTCGCCGGGGTTGCCCATGCGCTCCTCGCACGCATTGCCGCAGCACGGTCGGGTAGCAGCAGCCCGGCAATTTTCAGCGTGCCGGCTTCGACGCGACCGCGGCCGCTCAGCACCTCCGCGAGCGGTTCCGCTAGGGGGTCTGTCGGGGACAGCACGAGTGCCTCAGAGGGCCCGACCCGCAGATCAGGCACCGCGCTTCCGTCGGGCAGCACGAGTCCCTCGCTCGCGATTCTCGCGTCAGAGAGCTCCGCGGGCCAACCTCGATAGGCAATCTCGCGCGACAGCCCCTCCCCTTCCACGTCAAAGACGGGCAGCAGCCGGTCGAGCCAGCGTGGCATCCGCCAGGCACGTTCACCGAGCAGGGCCAGCGCCGCGGGGACGAGAGTCATGCGGACTATGAAAGCATCGACGAACACTCCAACAGCGAGACCTAGCGCAATCACCTTGATGCTCGGGTCTCCCTCGGGCACGAACGCCGCAAACACCGCAAACATGATGATTGCCGCGGCCGTCACCACTTTCGCGGAACCCATAAACCCGCGGTGAATTGCCGTTTGTGCGTCGGCGCCGTGCACCACCTCCTCACGGATGCGAGACACGAGAAACACCTCATAATCCATCGCGAGCCCAAAGAGCACGCCCATCAAGATAATCGGCATGAAGCTCAGTACCGGACCAGTAGAGGCGACATTCAATGCGTCACCAAACCAGCCCAGTTGGAAGACCGCCACCACGGCGCCAAACGCGGCTCCGACCGAGAGGATAAAGCCGAGCGTTGCCTTGATTGGCACCCACACGGAACGAAACACCATGGCGAGCAGGATCAGCGAAAGCCCGACAACGAAAATGCCGAACGGCAGCAAGGCCTCGAGGAGCATCTCTGACACATCGATCCCAACGGCGGTGAATCCCGTGACGGCGAGACTCACCCCGTACTTCTGCTCCCATTCGCCGTGCCGATCGCGTAGATCGTGCACGAGGTCGGCGGTGCTCTCCGCGTGGGGCCCCTCCTCTGGTTGCACCTGGATGATGCCCGTGTCTGCGCCCTGATTCGGGGTCGCCATCGGAACATCCGCGACACCCGGCACCTGTCTGATCTCGTCGGCGAGATCTTCCATCAGGCCGAGAGGATCCTCGCTCGTGATGATTGAGCCGGTGAGGAGCAGTGGGCCGTTCGCACCCTCTCCGAAGTGCTTGCCAGTGAGATCGTAGGTGACCCTGGCGGGGTCCTCCGCTTCGAGCGATGTGGCGTTTGGTAGCGCGAGTCGCAGCTCGAGCGCGGGGAGGGCCGCCGCCCCTAGCAGCACGAGCCCTGAAATCAGCACCAGGAGGGGTTTCGCGGTAGCGAAGCGCACCCACCCGGCAAAGAACCTGTCGGCCGTGGACTGCTTGATGGCGGTGCGAGGCTTCGCCTCGGTGGGAGAAGTACTGTCGGCGGTGCTGCTGCGTGAATCACCGCTGCCGTGTGCACTGGCCGCTGCGAGGGCGTTCCGCTGCCGGCGAGGCAGGATCCTAAGCCCCACCATCGACAGAATTGCGGGCGTGAGCGTCACTGCGATCAGTACCGCCACCGCCACCGCTGCAGCAGCCGCGACGCCAAGGGCGGTGAGGAACGGAATGCCTGCGACGGAGAGCCCCACCAATGCGATGATGACGGTAAGCCCGGCGAATACGACCGCTGAGCCCGAGGTTGCTGTGGCCCGGGCGATCGACTCCCGCACGCCAAGGCCTGCCTTGAGCTGCTCTTGGTGGCGACTCACGATAAACAGTGTGTAGTCGATGCCGACGGCAAGGCCGAGCATGAGCGCGAGCATGGGAGTCGTAGACGTGAGCTCCACGAACGCGGTGACGAAGAACACGCCCGCGATAGACACCCCGACCCCGAGCATCGCGACGATCAGCGGCATTCCAGCCGCAAGGAGCGAGCCCAGGGTAAAGATCAGCACGAAGAATGCGATGATGACGCCGACCGCTTCGGTTGGACTAATTCCGGGTACCGCGACCGAGAATGCTTCGCCACCGTACGAGACTTCGGCATTTGCGGGTAACTGATCGCGCAGCTCATCCGCTGCAGACTCGATCCCCTCCACTGTGGCGTCGGGAACACTGTCGGTTGTGCCCTCGATCTGCACAGTCAGCAGTGCGGCAGATGCATCACCAGCGAGGCCACCGCTCCCGAGCTCCCCGAACGGGGTCTGCACGGCCGTCACGTTCTCGAGCGACTCCAGGGTGTCGGCCGCGTCGGTGATCGCTTCCTCGTAGCGCACGTCATCGGCATGCTGTCCATCAGCCGCGACCACAATGATGGTGGCGCTCGTTCCACTGACCTCCGGGAAAGTTCGGCTCAGCTCGTCAATGGCCTCTTGGGATTCGGTGCCCGGAATGCTGATGGGTCCATTTGCTCCCTGCCCCAGGAAGAGGGCGCCAGCTCCTAGCAGAGCGAGAATGGCCACCCAGATCAAGACCACGAGAGTTCGAGCGCGCGTGGCCCAGAGGCCAATCGCATGCAGCAACGAGGACATTCGGGCCTTCCGGTCGTGCGGGCATGATTCAGCAAATACGTCAGGAGAGTGTGCAGCCGAGCCGCCAGGCATCAGGGTTCACACCGTTGGATACACTGATGTATCCATGTCGATACACCAATGTATCCGGACACTCTCCGAGCTCGCTGAAAACTTAGGTATGTCGGGCGGTCATGCCACAATGAAAGCGTGACCGACGGTTCCCCGATTCCCACTGCGCGCAGGCAAGAGACGCGTTCTCGCCTGATCGATGCTGCCGCACAGGTATTCGTCGAGGAGGGGCTGCAGGGAGCGTCCGTCGAATCCATCTGCGCCAGGGCGGGCTTCACTCGAGGCGCGTTCTACTCAAACTTTGCGAGCAAAGAGGAACTCTTTCTCACGGCCCTCGGTAGGGAACACGAACTGCGGGTCGAACTCATTGAGCAGAAAGCTTCCGCACTGCTCCCGACGCTCCATGCTCGGGCTGAACCACTCGGGCCCGACGAGGTTGCATACCATGTGGCCGACTTTCTCGACCCCACCGACGCAGCTGCGGAGTGGTTCGCGCTCGAGACTGAATACCTGTTACTCGCCATACGTGACCGCGATCTCGCCCCTGCGTTTACCAGCTTCGTAGAGCACGTGGGCTCCAAGCTTTCGAACATCGTCGAGAAGCTGATCCTTGCCGCGGGCCGTCAGCCCAGAATGCCCGTTTCACACGTCATTTCAGTGTTCATTAGCGAATACGAACGGGCTCAGCGGGTCTCAATACTTGCTGGCCCCGATGCCCCAGGAGGGCTCGCGATTCTCGGCCCACGCATCACTGAGCTGTTGTTTGTGCTCACCGAAGAAATTGACGTGGCTCCGCCTAACGACACTCCAACTAGCGACACCCCAGAAAACGGAAGGTCCTGACATGTCAGCCAGTATCCCTGAGACCATGCGTGCCGCAGTCCTTGCCGGGGAGGCGGCAGAGCTCGAGATCGCAACGATCCCGACTCCACAACCGAAAGCTGGCGAGGCACTTATCAAGGTGATTGCGTGCGGCGTGTGTCACTCGGACCTGCACGTGATGCGGGGCGAAGTCGCGTTTCCCCGCCCCGCGGTGCTCGGCCACGAGGTAAGTGGCCGAATCGTGGCCATCGGCGAGGGCAGTGAAGACGTACGCGATCTGGCCTTGGGTGACGAAGTCGTCGGCGCATTCATCATGCCGTGCACGAAGTGCGACGCGTGTCTCCGTGGCCGCGATGACATGTGCACTGTGTTTTTCGCAGAGAATCGCCTCAAGGGGAACCTGCTGGACGGAACCGGGCGGCTCGCTCTCGCCGACGGCTCCCCGCTCGCCGGGTACTCCATGGGGGCACTCGCTGAGTATTCGGTCGTGCCGCTCTCGGCGATCACTGCGATCCCTGCGGGGCTCGACGCTGAGAGTTCGAGCATTCTCGGGTGCGCGGGTCTCACCTCATACGGAGCGATCTACCGTGCGGGACAGGTTGAGGCTGGGGCAGTCACCGCGGTGGTCGGCGTCGGCGGAGTCGGGTCCACGCTCGTCCGCATGTTGGCAGGGGCGGGAGCGAGAACTATCGTCGCCGTTGACATCGCGGACGACAAGCTCGAGCGGGCACAGGAACTCGGGGCCACACACGTGGTGAATGGGATGGATACTGATCCTGTGGCTGCTGTGAGGGAACTTACCGGCGGAGTGGACATCGCATTCGAGGCACTCGGCAACCCCCGCACGTTCGCTCAGGCTGTCGGAATGCTGGCCGATGGCGGCCGAATGGTGGCGATCGGGATCGCAGCGGGCGACGCGACCGCAGAGGTGCCGATCACCCCGCTCGTACGACGCGGGTACACGATCACCGGCTCATTCGGGGGGCGCACACGGCAGGATCTCCCGAAGCTCGTCGACATCGCGAGCCGGGGAGAGTTCGACGTGCAGCCACTCATCACTCGCCGTTACCCACTCGCCGAAGCAAACGAGGCATACCAGGCGCTCGCCCGCGGCGAGATCGTCGGCCGTGCTCTCATCGTCATGGATAATTGAGAAGTCCCTCATACGGATGACGGATAATAGGTGTGCGAGACTCCCTGGATCGATGAAAGGAAACCGACGTTGATACATGCTGCTCGGTCTCAGAAACCAACGACCGCGGTCAACGATTTCATCGGCATTATGGGGAGAGCGAATGTACTCACCTCCGCTCGCGCCACCGCACCGTACGTCAGGGGCAACCGGTTCGGATCCGGGAAAGTACTCGCAGTGCTCCGGCCCGGCACGCTGCTCGACATGTGGCACGCGCTACAGGTATGCGTCGACAACGATCTCATCGTGATCCCGCAATCTGCCAACACCGGCTTGACCGGCGGATCTGGCCCCGGAGACCAAGACTACGACCGCGAGATCGTGATCATTTCAACCCTTCGGATCAACCAGATCCATCTCATTAACGACGCCCGCGAGGCGGTGTGCCTCGCCGGTTCCAGACTGTACGAGCTCGAAGATGCACTCGCCCCGCACCAGCGAGAACCGCACTCGGTGATCGGCTCGAGCTCTATTGGAGCCTCAGTGGTCGGCGGTATTGCCAACAATTCTGGCGGCAGCCAGATCCGCAAGGGACCCGCATTCACAGAGCACGCCGTGTATGCCAGGGTAAACGAGGATCGCAGGGTCGAACTCGTCAATCACCTAGGAATCAATCTCGGCGACGACCCCACGAATGTGCTCGACAAACTGCAGCGCGGTGAATGGGATGACGCAGACGTGACTCCTTCACCAGCAGACGGCCGCAACACGGAGTACAGCGATCACGTTCGAGAGATCGTCGGTACGCCCGCGCGGTACAACGCGGACCCGAAGTTCCTCAAGGAAGCCTCGGGGTCCGCAGGCAAGATCATGGTGTTCGCCGTGCGCACCCGCACGTTTCCCAAGGAAACCAAGACCTCGACGTTCTACATCGGCACGAATAAGACATCGGATCTGGAAAACCTGCGGCGTGCAATACTGCGCTCGGAGGGGCAGCTGCCGATCTCGGGCGAGTACCTCGGACGCTCGGCGTTCGATCTCGCCGAGAAATACGGGAAAGACACGTTCGTCGGGTTGAAGCATGCGGGGAGCGGGCTGATTCGACGCCTGTTCGCCCTGAAGAGTTGGGCGAACGGAGTGTTCGCGAGACTCCCGTTCTTCGGCCCCACGTTTGCCGACTCGATCGCGCAGTGGGCATTCTCGCTTCTCCCCCAGCAGTTGCCCGAGCGGATGATCGACTACCGCAATCGCTTCGAACATCACCTCATCCTCGTCGTCGGCAAAGACGAAGTGGATGAAACGGTCGCACTGCTCTCAGAGTTCTTCGCCGAGCCTGGGCGCGACGGCGCGTTTTTCACCTGCACCAGAGATGAGGCCGAGAGCGCCATGCTCCATCGCTTCGGTGCAGCGAGCGCCGTGACGCGCTACTACAATCTGCGCCGCAAGAAGCTCTCCGACATGATCACCTTTGACGTCGCGCTCCGCCGCGACGATGATGATTGGCTCGAGACCCTCCCGCCCGAAATCGCCGATCAACTCGAGGTGAGTTCCTATTTCGGCCATTTCTTCTGCCACGTCCTCCACCAAGACCACGTTGCCAAAAAGGGTGTCGACCCCATCAAACTCAAGAAGCAGATGATGGCGCTCCTCGAGGAGCGAGGAGCCGCGGTCCCCGCCGAACACAACTACGGACGCCTGTACGCGTTACCGGAGACCCTGGAGTCCCACTTCAAGCAGCTTGACCCGTGCAACGTCTTCAACGCCGGTATCGGCGAAACGTCGCCTCACAAGAACTGGTCGTAATTTGAATCTCAGCGCGCCATCCGCCGCGTAGTCCCAGATACGTGAGTGATCTTCGCGGAGAACCATAAATCGGTCAGGGTTGGTCGAGGTACTGAGCGCGGACTTTCATCGCGTGGATAATTAGCTCGTAGCCGTCGTCATAGACGAGTGTGACCAATTCAAGAAGTCGACCAGCGGGGTCACTCCCGACCATGAGCCAACGGCGCGGGTCATCGTCGTCGTCGAGCGGACGCGAGTGCAAGATGTGAGCGGCGGCGTACAAGACGGCGGCATCATCGAGCCGGTCACGCTGGTAGTGCTTTCGGGCAGACGTATGCAGCTCAAGAGACATGCGCCCACTCACGCACCGCGGCCCTGATCGCATCCGAGCGTGTAGTGATGCCCTCAGCTTTCGCGCGCTCAGTCAGCGCCGCGATGGTCGCTTCGTCGAGCCTGACCGGAACCACCGCTCCAGGGCCGTCACCGAGAGGGGGGCGACCTCGGCGCGGTTTGGGGAGCTTGTCCAGATCATACCCGGCTTCGGCCTCATCAGCCCACGCTTGGATTTGCTCATCGGTCACCGGCTTACCGTGCATCAGATGCTCACTCATACTATTATCGTATACGAAAATAGCGCCGGTGAATAGCGCTCCACAGAATCACACATTACGGAATATCGAGCGTTCGACCGTAGGGAACTGGGCGTGATGGTTGAGTGATCCTTACGCCAGACCGGCTACGGTGGGCGTTGGAGTTAGGAAACCACTGAGTACGTCAAGGAGCGCACAGATGTCACAGGAACCCGTCACCACACCGCCCGCACTTATGGAGTGCGTTGAAGCGTCGAGGCGGCTCGGCGGTGACCCGTTTCTCACCCTGCACGGCGGAGGCAACACGTCCACGAAGACGGATGACACCCTGTGGGTCAAGGCGAGTGGCTTCAACCTCGGCACGATCGTGCCACAGGGCTTCGCCCCACTCGATCGCACCTACCTCGACGAGCTGCTGTCGCACGACTCGATGAGTGACACCCAGCTTGTGGAGACGTTGCGAGCGGCGCTGCTTGATCCAAAATCGAAGGATCCCTCGATCGAGGCACCGCTGCACCACCTGCTGCCGTACACCTCCGTGCTGCACAGCCACGCCGACGCCATCGTCGCCCTCACAAACACCGCTCAGGGCTTACCGTTGGTGGAGAAAGTGCTGGGCGACGACCTCCTCATCGTCGGCTTCACGATGGCAGGGTTCGAACTCGCGAAGACCGTTGATGCTGCCCTCAAGAAGCGGGGAGATCAGCCCGTCACCGGCATCGTACTCGCGAACCACGGCCTGTTCACATTCGGTGACACAGCCGAGGAGGCGCTCGCGCGTCACCTCGAACTCGTGGGCGCGGCCGCGGACTACATTCAGCAAGAGACGGGCGTGCGCCTCGAAGAGGACACCGACGAGGTTCGCTTCTCCCTCGAGGAGCCAGGGGACGCATCAGCCGATGAGCTTCGCCGCATGAGCGAGATTCAGGCAGAGATCAAGTCGCGCACCGGCGCCGACTGGGCAGTACAGGTGCTGCAGTCGGACGATGTACGAGAGTTCATCGCCCGCGAAGATCTTGCGCGTGTGTCCCAGGTGGGCACTGCGTCACTGGAGCATGTCATCCACACCAAGCGCGTCCCGATGATCGACGGCGACTTCGCCGCATACGAGGCGGCCTACCGTGACTATTTCGACCGGAACGCCCCACGGAGTGTGGACGACGTCACGATGCTTGATCCAGTACCGCGGGTGATCCTGGATCAGGATCTTGGCCTCATCACCACCGGCCGCGACGAGAAAGCCGCTCGCATCGCGAACGACATCTATCGCCACACCATGCGCATCATCACCGCCGCCGAGCTCCTCGGCGGCTACCGCTCAGTCACCGAAGAGCAGGCGTTCGATGTCGAGTACTGGGAACTCGAACAACGCAAG
This sequence comes from Leucobacter sp., assembly GCA_052090925.1. Taxonomy (GTDB): domain Bacteria; phylum Actinomycetota; class Actinomycetes; order Actinomycetales; family Microbacteriaceae; genus Leucobacter. The sequence goes on from JBQDBM010000005.1 coordinate 69,594, forward strand.
CTTCGCTAGGCTGCAACGCGTAAGATTGAACCGTGCTGCTTTCAGACCGTGACATAAGTTCCGAACTCAACTCGGGCCGCATCAAGCTCGCACCCAGTGATGCATCGATGGTGCAGCCGTCGAGTATCGATGTGCGCCTTGACCGCTACTTTCGCCTGTTCGATAACCACAAATACGCGGTGATCGATCCAGCAGAGGATCAGCCGGGTCTTACGCGGCTCATCGAGGTGGATCCTGACGAGGGGTTCATCTTGCACCCCGGTGAGTTTGTGCTCGGATCGACCTACGAGCAAGTGACGCTCCCCGACGACATCGCCGCCCGGCTCGAGGGGAAGAGCTCGCTCGGCAGGCTCGGGCTGCTCACCCACTCGACCGCTGGCTTCGTCGACCCGGGGTTCGAGGGGCACGTCACCCTGGAGCTGTCGAATATGGCGACGCTACCAATTCGCTTGTGGCCGGGCATGAAGATTGGGCAGCTGTGCTTCTTCCGCCTCACTTCTCCTTCTGAGCGACCCTACGGATCCGGGGCGACGCACTCACGCTACCTGGGACAGCGCGGGCCGACAGCCTCGCGCTCACACCAGAACTTCCACCGAATCGATGTCACCGAAACAGACGCTGGCAGTACCGGCGGTTAACGAGGTGCGGCCATGACGAAGCGCTATCCGAAGCTGCTCTCACCGATCACGGTCGGCGAACACACGCTGCCCAACCGAGTCATGATGGGCTCGATGCACCTCGGCCTCGAAGAGATGCCGGGTGGCTTCGAACGAATGGCGGCGTTCTACGCAGAGCGGGTGCGCGGTGGAACGCCGTTGGTCGTTACGGGTGGCATCTCTCCGAACCAGGAGGGGCGGCCCCAGGATCACGGCGCCGTGCTTGACGATGAGTCGCAAGTCGCGAATCACCGCAAGATCACTCGCGCCGTGCATGAGGCCGGCGGCACCGTGCTGATGCAGCTGCTGCATTTCGGGCGCTACGCAAAGCACGCAGATCTCGTCGCCCCGAGTCCGCTCGCGTCTCCCATCAACCCGTTACAACCTCGCGAGCTCACCGACGCCGACATTCACCGCACGATCGCCGACTACGGCCGCGCGGCCCACCTTGCTTTGCTCGCGGGCTACGACGGTGTCGAGGTGATGGGCTCGGAGGGCTACCTGATCAACGAGTTCCTCGCACCCGCCACGAATGTGCGGGACGACGCGTGGGGCGGCGACGCCGAACGACGCATGGCCTTCGCTGTTGCAGTGGTCGAGGCGGTACGCGCCGCACTCGATTCGGTGTCGGTCGGACCCAGAGCTTTGCTGTCATACCGCATCTCGGTCGCTGATCTCGTGCCAGACGGCAGCACACTCGACGAGTCTCTCATCCTCGCCAGACGCCTCGACCAGCTCGGCGTCGACCTCTTCGTGAGTGGCCTCGGCTGGCACGAAGCACGGGTACCAACGATCGCCACGAGCGTGCCGCGTGCAGCGTGGGCATCGTTCACCCGGGTACTGCGAGACACCGTATCGGTGCCAGTGGTCGCTACGAATCGTATCAACACGCCTGAGACTGCCGAGCAGCTGCTCGCCGACGGTGACGCAGACCTCATTGCGCTCGCCAGGCCGCTGCTCGCAGACCCGTCATTCGTCGCCAAGGCGGCCGCTGCAAGCCCCGAGCGCATCAACACGTGCATTGGGTGCAACCAGGCCTGCATCGACCACGCGCTCGCAGGGAAACTCACCTCGTGCCTGGTGAATCCACGAGCCTGCTACGAAACGGTCCTCACACTCGAGCCTGTGCGGACCCGTCTGCGCGTCGCCGTCGTTGGGGCGGGTCCAGCCGGGCTCGCGGCCGCCACCACCGCCGCCGAACGCGGGCACCAGGTGACACTCTTCGAAGCACGCGATCACCTGGGCGGCCAGTTCGATCTTGCCCGCCGCATCCCCGGTAAAGAGGAATTCTCAGAGACGCTCCGATACTTCACTGGAGAGCTCGAGCGGCTCGGCGTCGAGGTGCGACTCAGCACTCGCTTCACGACTGATTCCTCTGTCGCTTTCGAGGAAGTCATCGTGGCGACGGGCGTCGCACCGAGACGACCCGAGATTCCGGGTGTCGACCTCCCGCTCGTTGCGGACTATGCGCAGGTGCTCCGTGGCGAGCGCGAGGTCGGTGAGCGCGTCGTGATCCTCGGCGCGGGTGGGATCGGGTTCGACACCGCAGAGTTCCTCACACAGCTGGGCCCCTCAGCAGCACTCGATCCCGAACTCTTCAGACGACACTGGGGTGTCACTGATGATGCGCACGTGCCCGGCTCCGTGCTCACCGCACCACCTCCCACCGCGGGCGGCCGCCGTGTCACCATGCTGCAGCGCAAGGGCACGAAAGCGGGTGTTGGGCTCGGGCTCACCACCGGGTGGATCCATCGAGCCGAAATCGCACGGCGCGGTGTCGAGACCATCGTCGGTGTTCAGTACGACGCGATTACTCCGGAGGGCGTCGAAGTGACAGTTGATGACGAGCGTCGGCTCATCCGGGCTGACACTGTGGTGCTGTGCACGGGCCAGGTGTCTTTGGACGCACTCGTACCGGAACTTCAGGAACTCGGACTCACGCCCCACGTGATTGGCGGCGCGAGCCTCGCGAACGAGCTGGACGCGAAGCGCGCGATCCGCGAGGGTACCGAGGTCGCTGCCGCCCTGTAAGGTTGCGACCCTCCCCGGGTGTCGACCATCCACACCCATCGCTCGCGCACACTCGATTGGAATGAAAGTATTCCATCAGTGACCGGCACTCGGCCCATCGCTATCGCCCGTGCCAGATCCAGTACCCGGCGCCTTGGCACCCACACGGCGGTCGCGCGCAGCGTGCTTGGCGAGCATCTCGTTGTAGGCCTCGAGTTCAGCATCCCCTGAGCGATCCTCCGCGCGATCCTTACGCCTTTGCACTTTCACGTCATTGCGAGACCACTGAATCGCAACAATCAGGGCAAGCGTGAGCGTCGGCAATTCACCAATGCCCCACGCAATTCCGCCACCAATCATCTGATCCTCAAGCGGTGGGGCACCCCACGTGCGCCCCATCGCACCAAACCAGTCCGAAAGCATGAGCCCATCGCCGGTCATGATGGTCACTCCGAAGAACGCGTGAGAGGCCATCGTCGCAAATAGGGTGACGATCCTGAGTGGGTACGGGAACCGATACGGAACAGGATCAATCCCGATCATCGACAGCGACAACAAGTAGCCCGAGATAATGAAATGAATAATCATCCACTGGTGTCCCAGGTGATCTTCCATCGCCCAGCGGAATATCGGCGTGAAGTAGAACACCCACAGGGAGCCCGCGAACACGACTGCCGCCACCGCCGGGTGTGTGACCACCTTGGAGAACGGGGTTTGCACTGCCCACATCACCCACTCGCGTCCACCCCACGACCCGTCATTTCGCTTCTTCGCAGTGCGCAACAGGAGGGTGACCGGGGCGCCCAGCACGAGGATAAGTGGGATCAGCATTGTCAGCAGCATGTGCCCGAGCATGTGCATGCTGAATAGGTAGCGCTCGTACGCGTTAAACGAACCGTTCGTAGTGATGAACAGCAGTGCGAGCCCAACGAGCCACGCGATCGTCCGAGCCGCTGGCCATTTGTCCCCGCGATGCCGGAGCCGCAGCACGGCCCCCACATAAAGTGTCGCCGCAAAGATGCACACGAGGGTCCACGCAAGGTCGAACTTCCACTCCGTGAAGTACCTGAGCAGTGTGAGCTCGGGCGGCAACGGATCACCCGTGAGCCACTCTGCCGGGCCGATGCCGCCTCCCTGGTCGCGGGCAGGCTCCAGACCGACCGGGGTTTCCGTGCGTCCGAGTGCACCCGCGACGCCGCTGGCGATGCCCATCACGGCGAGTTCAGCTAAGACGAACCAGGCGAATACAAGGTGCCCACGAGACGAGTTGGCGATCCGAGAGATGAGCTGCTGCCGGTGCATCGCTCCGAAGATGCCGAGGAGTACGAGCGCACCGGTCTTCATGAGGAGGAGTGTGCCGTAACCCGTGTTGAACAGCGCGTCGAACGAGCCGACGCGAATCCACCCGCTCACAATGCCAGATGCGGCGACGCCAACGAACGCAAACAGTGCGAGCGACGAATACCGCTCGACAAGTTCGGCCAGACGTGCACGATCCACCACGCGCGCGAGAAAGATCAGCAGCAGGAGACCCCCCAACCACACCGCCGCGCCGATGAGATGCACGAGTAGCGAATTCACGGCCTGCGCGTGCCCTGAAGCGCCAGCTGCGTGGCCTTGCTGGGCGAGGGGAAGCGTCGTCGCTGCGGCTGCAATGAGCACCACGACGGTGAGTCGGCGATCCCGAACTGCGAAGCACAGCACCGTCAGGATCGCGGCCAGCAGCATCTCGATGAGCCAGAGCGAGCCTAGTTCAATCTCCGTGACGAACTGCGCGAGCCCAGCGCCGAACGAGGCGTCGGTCGAAAACGCTTGACCCGAGACATCGACGTAGGTGAAGAGCAGCGCTGCACCACTCGCAACGGTAAGCACGGCAGCGGAGGCCGCGGCGAAGTCCATGGCTGTGCGAGTTTCGGCTGTAACCTCACCGTCCCGCTCCTTCGCCGCGAGCGCCCAGACGGTCATGGCGAGGGAGCCAACGAGTCCCGCGATCGAAACATTCACGAGGGTGCGCGAGATCGGCAACCCGAAGCGCACAACGGTCCCAGGGTCGAGCAGCGCGCGTTCCGCGGCAGCGCCGCCGATGGCGAGCCCCGCATACAGGGCCGCAAGGGTCGCCACAAGTAGCACAGCGGGAGCGAGTATGCGCATGGAACGAGGCACCATACCAGCCTACGCCGTGCTCGCTGTGATCGGGCCCGAGGAGCAAGTGTGCCCCACACAACAAAACCCCCGTCCCACTGAGACGCGCCGGGCGCTCAGGGTGACGGGGGTTTTGAAAAGCCTGGAAGCCTTACTTAACGGCAGCCTTGAGCTTCGAACCAACCGAAACCTTTACGCGCTTGCCAGCGGGGATATCGATGGACTCGCCGGTGCGGGGGTTGCGGCCGGTGCGTGCTGCAGTGGTAGCGGTCTCGAACGAGATCCAGCCAGGGATCGAAACCTTCTCGCCCTGGGCGACGGTCTCGGAAACGGCTGCAAACAGCCCGTCGACAACGCTGGCGACCGTAGCCTGGCTCTGGCCGGTTTCGGCAGCGATCTTGGCAACGAGCTCAGTCTTGTTCAGTGACATTTCTTGTCCTTCCAAGGCATCGGAAGTGGTAAACCGTGCCTCTGATCGAATTCAGGGATCCCACCTAGTCAGTAGGACGATCGGTTGATCGCTTCGAATCTACCCCACACTGGCGGATTTATGCGGGTTATCTCTCAGCTTTTCTTCACCTGCATGTTGAAATTCACGCGAAAGTTACTTCGCGAGGTACCCACCATCGACGGGAATGGATACCCCCGTGAGGTAGGCGGACTGTGGGGAGGCGAGGAAGCTCACGACTGCAGCAACGTCCTCAGGCTCAGCAATGCGCTGCAGTGGAATGGCCGCGGCAACGCGCTCTGCTTCACCCTCAGGGTCGTCGAGTCCGTCAATCCACTCCTGGTACAGGGGGGTGCGTGTCATACCGGGGGCCGCGGCGTTGACACGGATGTTGTGCGGAGCGAGGTCAATGGCGGTTGCCTTGGTGAACGCGAGCATGGCGCCCTTACTAGCGCTGTACACCCCCATGGTCGGCACGCCAATGCTCGCGAGACGCGAGGTGACGTTCACGATGGATCCGCCCTCCCCTTGTTCCCGCATTACCTTGGCCGCAGCAATGAGAATGTTCATGGCCGCAAACGTGTTCGTCTCGAATGTTTCGCGAATTTCATCTTCACCAACCTCGAGCAGGTCATTGGTGTGGTCGATGGCCGCGTTGTTGACGAGTACGTCCAGTCGCCCGAACTCAGCTGCCGCACGCTGCACCAGGTCCGCCGCCGCCCCCGATGCCACCAGGTCGGCCCTGAGGAACCGTGCGTTCTCGCCGAGCTCAGCGACGACACCGTTACCGCGTTCTTCAGACCGACCCGAGATGACTACTTTCAGGCCGTCAGCAACGAGTCGCCGCGCAATTTCAATGCCAATACCCGATGTTGCTCCTGTGACGAGCGCTACCCGTGGTGTGCCGTGATCCTGAGTCATACTTCCTCCATTCGTGTGCTCACCAAGTTGAGCACGATATCGATATAGGCCTGCGCAGCAAGCGAAAGGTCCTCTATCTTCACACTTTCGTCTGGCTGGTGCGCCTGGGTCGTCAGTTCGCCGGGTCCGAGAATGATGGTCGGCACGTTGTGGTGCGCTGAAATGTATCCGCCCTCGCAGGCAGCAGTCCATCCCGTGAGCTCCCCGGATCGGCCAAGATTCTCCATCACCGCGGCTGCGGCCACCGGGAGCGGAGATTCGGGGGTCGTAAAGAAGCCTGGCATCACCATGTCAACGGATCCCTCTACTGTGATGAGATCTGCATTTGCCAGGTGACTGGTGCGAACATCAAAGCGAACGCGTTGCAGTAGGTCACTCAGGATCGACTCGGCTTTCTCGAACGGTAACGTCCGCCGATCAATTGTCATGAGGCAATTCTGTGCCACGACTGACGTCCCAGTTCCTCCGAGGATCCTACCGACGTTCCAGGTGGGCCCCCCGATCAACGGCGCACTGTGTCCTTCTGCTTCTCGCATCAGGGTGCGGATCACCTCAAGTCCACGGGCGGCGGCGAGGATCGCACTCGCTCCGTCCCACGGCCGTCCCGCGTGTGCTGATGCGCCCGTAAAATGGAGTGAGAAGTTCGTTGCACCCCGGCAGCCGATCACAACGTCGAGGTCGGTAGGCTCCGCGACGATGCATGCCTCATAGCTGCGCGATGGTGTCTCTTCGATGTAGCGATGCACCCCGAGTGCAAGATCTTCTTCGTCGACGGTGCACAGCAGTTCAACGCACACGTCGGGACGCAATCGCACGATTTCCCTCATCGCAACAATCGTGGCGGCGATGCCACCTTTCATGTCGGTCGTTCCGCGCCCAATGATGCGGTCATCGGTGACGGTCGGATCAAACGGATCGGTGCTCCAACCGGTGCCGGCCGGCACCACATCACTGTGGCCGAGAAAGAGAAATCGCGGGCCGTTTGGATCACCCAGCACTGCACTGAGGTTCTCGCGCCCGGGTGCCACCTCTTGCAGTGTCACCTCGGCACCGATCGCCCGGCATTGCTCAGCGATTGCTCGGACGCTCTCCGCCTCCGTCTCCCCGGGGTTTTCTCCCCTGCCTCGGATCAGTTCGCAGGTGATCTCGATGAGCTCCTGCCGCACGGCTTCGTCATCGTGCACGGAAACACTCGAAGGTGCGCCGCCACTCATGCAATCTCCTCCTCCAGGGTGGTGTGGAGCCGCTCAATTCCTTCACGGATCCGCTCTGGTGTCGAGGTGGCAAAGCATACCCGCAGCTGGTTTCGGTAGCGACCGTTCGCCGAGAATGCCGGGCCGGGAATATACGCCACACCGTTCTTCAGCGCGCGCTCGAACATCTGCTCGGTATCAACAGAAGCGTACTTTCCGGTCAGGGTCATCCAGAGGAACATTCCGCCCTCTGGATACGTCGTCCGCGCGTCACCACCAATAATCTCGCTTACGACATCGCGCATCGCGTCACGTCGCTCTCGATAAATGCCACGCAGGCGCTCGAGGTGGGCGTCGAGTGCGCCCGATTGCAAGAACCGGGCAACCGCCTGCTGAATCGGAACGCTCGAGCACGTGTCCATCGCCTGCTTCGCCGCGATCGCGAGCTCACGGATCTCTGGGTCCACATCGATCCAGCCGACACGGAGACCGGGGGCAATGATCTTCGACAGTGTGCGGACACTAAAGATACGCGTGTTTCCCGGTGACAGCTCGCTCAACGAGGGTACGTGCTGCCCCTCAAACCCGAGCAACCCGTACGGGTCGTCTTCGATGATCCAGCAGTCCCATTCTTCGGCAAGCTCCAAGAGGCGCTGTCGACGCTCGGCACTCAGAGTGGTCCCCGAAGGGTTCTGGAACGTCGGGATCACGTAGATCGCCCTGGGCGTCTTCCCGGTTTCGGCCACGAGCTCCGGCAGCCGGTCAACAACCATGCCATCACCGTCAACGGGCACCTCGAGTAGCTCTGCACCATAACTCAGCGCAGTACTGTTGCCATTCGTGTAGGTGGGGCCCTCCACGACTACCAGATCGCCAGGGCTGATCAGCAGCTTAAAGGCCAGGTCGAGCCCCTGCATGGCGCCGGTGGTAATCAGGATCCGCTCGGGCGTCGTCTCCGCGCCAAACGCGTTAGAGAGTGAGACAATCTCATCGATCAGCTCGGGCTCGCCCTCGGTAGCGCCGTAACCATACCGGCTGTCGTCCCCCTGCTGAAAGCAGTCATCGAGCTCTCGCTGTGGGATCAGGTCGCCACCTGGTGCACCCATCGCAAACCGAACAATGTCGTGCGTTTGGGATGCGAGGAGCGCGGTCGACGAGTCGATCACAGACCCCGGGAATGCTTTCGCGCGCTCGCGGAGGTGTGCTTTAAGTTCTGACATCTACTTTCCTTTCACAATCAGTTCGCGGGGCGCATCAGTGAGAATCTCGGCGCCGCCTTCGGCGACGCGAACTGACTCAGACACCTCGAAGCCGTACCCCGTCATCCACATCCCCGCGATCACGTGGAACGTCATGTTTTCCTGCAGTTCGGTGTGGTCGTCGGCGCGTAGGCTGACGGTTCGCTCACCCCAGTCGGGCGGGAACCCCACACCGATGGAGTATCCAAGGCGCGACCTCTTCTCGAGCCCATTTCGCGCGAGCACTGCGTCCCACTTCGCGACGGCATCCGCTGCGGTGTTGCCGGGACGGAGCGTATCGAGCGCAGCGTTCAGCCCTTCAACCGTGACCGCGGCCACACGCTCCAACTCGGCCGATGGGGCGCCGATCGCAACCGTGCGCGCGAGGGGGGCGTGGTAGCGACGGTGCACACCGGCCAGTTCGATAGAGACGGCCTCGTTGGCGTCAAGCGGCGCACCGGTCCACGTGAGGTGTGGGGTATCTGCCCCCTCCCCGATGGGGAACATGGGCACAATAGCCGGGTAGTCGCCCACCACGCCGCTCACGCCGCGCGCCTGCTGCGCCATGATGGCGGCGGCGAGCTCCGACTGAGGTGCTCCCGCCTGCACGGCGTCAATACCGGCACGCATGGCGGCGCTCGCGATCCTGCCCGCGCCTCGCATCAACTCGATCTCCGTGTCCGACTTCACGAGACGAATCCAGGCCACAAGTTCACGGCTCTCGACGAACTCGACACCCGGGAATCCTGCTTCAAAGGCATGGTAGGCGCGGGGCGAGAAGAAGTGTGCGTCACCCTCGTACGCAATTCGCCGGACACCGTCAACGTGCCCGGCGGCTCGCAGCTCATCCGCGCACCAGCTCATCGGGTGCACATCAGGTCGATGCACGAGCGTTTCGGGGTAGCCAAGCACCCCCTCGGCTCCGATCACCGCGGTGCGGTGCGCACCCCGAGCATCCATCTCGCGCATCAGAAGTACGAGCGCGCCCTCCGCGCCAACGTAGAGCGCCTGCGGCGTATAAAACGACCAGGCGTTATAGCCCGTCAGGTAATACATGTTTGACGGGTCTGACACCAGAATCCCATCGAGGTCTCGAACCGCAAGCTCGTCACGTACCCGACGCACTCGACTCTCGAACTCTGCCCTTGCAACTAAGACGTCAACCATGTCGCCCATTCCCTTTCCACAGTGAATCGCAGTCGTCGCCAAACTGGTCGAGGTCGGGCAGTGTGTGCTCACAATCGCCCGCGCGCTCGGAGATTCCTGATCCCTGCGTAAGTCTCACGCTATCCAACGCGGCACTCATTAGCCACACTCGCGAATATGTTTGATACTCATTAGAATTAACTCATCAGTCATTGGAGGGCTCGTGATCGATCCATACCGTCTCTCGCTACTGCGCGATGTCACCCTGAGCGGCAGTCTGGCGGCGACCGCAAAACGCCACGGAATCAGCCCCTCCGCGGTGTCCCAACAGCTCGCACGATTGGAACGAGATACCGGTGTCACACTCCTTGAACCGGCTGGTCGCGGGATCGCCCCCACGCCCATCGCGCTCCGCCTCGCAGAGCATGCAGAGCGCATTCTCGAAGACTTCGAAGCGGTCGACGCACTCGTCGCAACGGCACGCAAGACACTCAGCGGCTCACTGCGTGTCGCCACCTACGGAACCTACGCTGCACGTCGCCTACCGACCATCGCCATTAGCTTGGCCGAGCTGCACCCCGAGTTGCAGCTCTCGTTTGTGCAGCTTGACCCCGAGTCTGCGTTTGAAGCACTGACCGCGAAACGCGTGGACCTGATCGTCATTGACGAGTACCCCGGATTCCCACTGCAACCACAGCGGGGCTTTGTCCGTGAAACGGTGACGGTCGAGCAGCTCGGGCTGTTCCTCCCACTCTCGGACAGCGATGCGTCATCCATAGAAACGCTCTCGCACGTGCCGTGGGCGTTCGAACCCAGAGGATCAGCCGCCTACCGGTGGGCGCGAAACGTGTGCCGCGCGACCGGGTTTGAACCGAAAGTACTCTTCCAGTCCCCTGACCTTGGAGTGCATCTCAGCTTGGTTGAGCGGGGTCTTGCTGCGGCGATCCTGCCCCTCAATATGACCGAGAACACAGAGCTGATTGCTGCTCCCCTCGAGACCCTCGCAGCACCCCTTGAGCGGAGCGTCGATGTCATCATTCGGCGAGGGACCGAGCGCCGCCCAGACCTGCGCGCGTGCCTCGCGGCAATCCATGCTGAGGCCGCGCAATAGGGCGGCAAATTCTGAGCCCAATCCACCGAATTGGACCCGCCAAGATTCTCGCTCTAACCAGCAGAATTCCGCGCAAATTCGTGCCTAGAATCACGGTGCGACTGGTAGTCTCAACGTATGGCGCTCGATCCTGCATTCGCGATCCGTCGCAAGAGTGCAGCGGAGCTCGTTGCAGACACTCTTCGCGACCTCATTGTGACGGGAAAACTGCAGGCTGGCGAGCCCCTCCGCGAGAGTCAGCTCGCGAAAGATCTGCAAATTTCACGCAACTCTCTGCGCGAGGGAATTCGGCTGCTTGAGCAGAGCCGCCTCGTCAAATATGAGATGCACCGGGGCGCCGTCGTCACTGACCCCAATATTGCAGACCTCACCGATCTGTACCGCACGCGCCTTCACCTCGAAACGCTCGCAGCGCGCGTGCCTGCGACCGACGAGCAGCTTGATCGCGTCGAAGAGGCATTCGCCCATCTTCAGCTCAGTGCGGACACGGCAAAAGCTTCCCCCATTGTGACGGCCGACCTCGAGCTTCACCAGGCGATCGTCGGGCTCCTTGGAAGCGAACGCATCTCCACGTTCTTTGCACAGATTTGCAAGGAAATGGTGTTCTACCTCACGCTGCACTCCTATGCCGATGAAGAGTACGCGACCCCCAAAGTGCCTATTGTCGACCCCCACGCGGCGATCGTCGATGCGCTACGTGAGCGCCGGTCCGACGATGCCGTCGAACTCATTCGGCAGCACCTCGAGGAGAACTTCACGCGCCTCAAGACAATCCTCGAAGAGCGTCTCGAGACCAACGGGTAGCGCCCTGCTGTCCAATTGGTGTCCGTGAGGGCGCAGTCAGTCACCAGGTCCCACACGGAGGATCCGGTCGTCATTGGGACCGGCTGTCCCGCGGCCGTCCGTATTGTTCGTGAGGATCCATAGTGACCCATCGGGAGTGACGACTGCGTCACGGAGGCGCCCGTGCTCACCGACGAAGTACTCGGTCGAAGCTTCGAGCTCGGCGAGCGGCACTCTCCGAAGCCGCTCACCTCGTAAGTTCGCAATGTAAATATCGTGGTTCAAGATGGTTATCCCACTCGGACTCGCCTCCGACGTGCCCCACTGCTGGACAGGGTCGATGAGCCCCTCCTGCTCGGACGTTCCCTCCGCCTCGGGCCAACCGTAGTTGCCACCCGCCTCGATGATATTGAGCTCATCCCAGGTGTTCTGCCCGAACTCACTCGAATACATAGTCCCGTTCTCGTCCCAGGTCATGCCCTGAGGATTGCGATGACCATAGCTATACACAGGTGACTCTGCGAAAGGATTACTGCTCGGAATCTCCCCCTCGGGGGTTACGCGCAAAATCTTGCCGGCAAGCGATCCAAGGTCCTGCGCCGCCTGCGAATCACCAGCATCCCCGGTCGTCACGTAAAGCATCCCGTCAGGGCCGAACGCGATTCGTCCGCCGTTGTGATTATTTGCGGCCGGGATCCCGTCAATGATGGTGTCTCCGTCGCTGAGCGTGAGGGATTCCGCATCGCCGCCTAGAGCAAACCGCTCAACACGATTCTCACTGGGTGCCGTGAAGTATGCGTACAACGTATCTTCGCGAACCGCGATTCCAAGCAAGCCGCCCTCACCGCCGTGCTCGACCCCCTCGATGACGGCAACCTCGCGGGTAGCACCGTCACTATCGACTTCGAGGATCCTACCCGAATCCCGTTCACTCACCAGCGGCGTCTCTCCATAGAAAGTGATCGACCAGGGGGCCTCAAGGCCCTCCGCAATAACCTCGATCTCCGCTTGTGAGTCGCGCACCGCCGAGTCGAGTGTCTCCGAAGGCGCTTCCGACGTAGCCGCACAGGAGGCAAGAAGACCGAACGCGAGCACAGCTCCAATTACCGAGGCACGCCTGGGCTGTGCTCCGCCAGATTCCGAGTTGTTCGAGTTGGGTACGGTCGGCATCAACTGCCACGCTACATCGGTCATGTGGGCATTTGAGGCAAATGATTGCGACTTCCCACTATTTCGTTAACTCGTTTATCGGCCATTAAACTATTCCGCCAAATAGTTCGCGAAGACCTGCGAGATCACACGGGGCTCCCGGTCAAGAAAGTTGCACAGACGTTCTCTCGTGGTCGGAACTATATGCGGGTGGAGGTCCTCTGCGTGCACCCGCAGTATTTGGTAGCCCGCTTTTCGAGCCTCCTCGAGTCTCTGCTCGTCTCGAAGATACTGATCTCTGTTCGTGCGGTGCTGCTCCCCGTCGTATTCAACGATGAGCTTGCGCTCACGATCCACCATGTCGAAGCGGCCGATCCATGTGTGTGATTCGTTGTAGATATCGACCTGCAGATCGAGATCATCGAGTCCTATTCCTGCGAGTTCGAGGCGGAGCAGTGTTTCCATGCGAGACTCCGCACCGACACGGGCGAACTGAAATGCTGCCCGCAGCCTACGTATGCCACGCGAACTGAACTGGCGTAGCTCTACGTCCAGCTGAAGTGTTGCGTGGTGGAGGTTTTGTCTGGCACCCCTTGGGATTGGTGGGGTTGTCGGGCTCCGCAAGCCCGTTGGGGTTGGCAGGTTCGTTGAGATGTGTGCGCCCCGCCGACTTGCTGGACCGAATCCCTTTCGTGTTCTCCGAGGTACGCGCCTCAACAAAATGTAGTCAAGAGCAACCACGAGCTCTTTGAAGTTCAGAAGCTCTGCTGCCTGTACCAGCGCAAGCGTGTCGGGTGCGCAGGGAAGCCCACGCACGGTAATGGGCCTGAACTCTGTTGCGCAAGTGTGGCCGTGGACGCCGCGACCGCGTGCTCGGCCAGCGGGTCGTGGCAAGGTGACGTGGAGGTCTGCACTGCAACGAACGGGAACTCCGAGGAGCAGAAGTGCAGTGGTATGGCTGAATGCTTCACCCGCGCGCAGCAGCGGAGCATAGTCCTGTGCACGCGCGAAGACGACGTCTTCGATGAACCCTTTCGCCCCCTCGACTTCGTCGGCTCGTGAGCGCAGGCGAGCCATTCCGTGGTGGGGACGCACAAAACGTTGATGTTCTAAAGCTTTCGCATGCAACCCGTGATCATACGCCTCAGAACTCGTGAACGCGCGGAACTGGAGTGAGTTTGGGATGGGTGAAAGCGGATGTGGCACGCTGCCAGCTTTCACCGCAATCCCTCACCCAGGTCGTTATCCACAGCACGGAACGAGGTTTTAGTGACACACACGCTCTCTGAGCCGAGAACCCGGCGTGCGGGCTCGCTAGCTGGCAGGCTCACTGACTGACTGAGGCTGACTGACCACTATCGAGGGGACCCAAATGCGCGCTTCACGCGATTGTAGTGCGCATTTGCGTCCCCTCGATGACTCAGCAACGCTCGAGAGACCAGATGGGTGAGATGCGGGCTGAGCAGCACCCACCCGCCGCGCAGTTAGCGCAGGATCACTCCGTCTCGCGGCGCGCGATGTTGTAGAAGCGTATCTCCTGGTACTCCTCGAGCCCCTCGCCACTCCCCTCGCGACCGAGACCAGACTGTTTGAGGCCGCCAAACGGCGCAGCCGGGTTCGAGGGGACACCCTGGTTGATGCCGACCAGGCCCGTCTCGAGCTCGTCAGCGACATTGAGCGCGCGGTCGAGGTTCTCAGTGAAGACGTAGCCCGCGAGACCAAACGGGGTGTCATTCGCTTTCTGCAGCACCTCGGCCTGCGTACCAAAGCGTGAGATTGCCGCGATCGGACCAAAGATCTCGGTTTGTGCGACCTCGGCATCGGCCGGTACGTTGTCCAGCACCGTTGCCTCGAAGTAGTAGCCAGCTCCCTCAGGAGCGCTGCCACCGGTGCGCAGTTCTGCACCACGTGACGTGGCATCCGCGACGAGGTGGGTGAAGTTGTCGACCGCACGCCGATCGATAACGGGGCCAAGACCGACACCTTCGGCGAGCGAATGGCCCAGGGTCACATTCGCCATGCGCTCCGAGTACGCCTCAACAAACGCATCGGCGATGCCGTCTTGCACGTAGATGCGGTTCGCCGCGATGCACGACTGCCCACCGTTCCGGAGCTTCGCCGCGAGCGCACCCTCGACAGCACGGTCAAGGTCTGCGTCATCAAAGATGATGAGGGGCGCGTTGCCTCCGAGCTCCATCGAGCTCTTCACGACGTTCTTCGCAGCGAGTTCGAGGAGCGTGCTGCCGACACCGGTAGAGCCCGTAAATGAGATCTTGCGGACGCGAGGGTCGGCCAGGGTCGCCGTACTGAACGCGGACGACTGCGTGGTGGTGATTACCTGCATCAGTTCGCGCGGCACACCGGCCTCGGCCATGAGTTCAACGACGAGCAGCGTGGTCAACGGGGTGAGCTTGGCCGGCTTGATCACGCTGCCGCAGCCAGCGGCGAGCGCCGGCGCGATCTTGCGAGTGATCATTGCCATCGGGAAGTTCCACGGAGCAATCAGCACCGCCAGGCCGATGGGTGAACGTCTGGTCAGGATCGTCGATCCACCAGCCGGGTTCTCGCGGTAGTTCCCGCCCGGACGCAGCAACTCATCCGCATACCAGCGCACATAGTCGCCGGCGTACTGCACCTCGCCGCGGGCCTCAGCGAGCGGCTTGCCCATCTCGCTGCTGATCACGAGCGCGAGTCGCTCCTGGTTGTCGATGAGCACGTCATAGACCCGGTGGAGCGTGTCAGACCGATGGCGCGGCGTGGTGCGCGACCAAGCTCGGCCGGCCTCATCTGCAACTCCCACGGCTGCAATCGCGTCGTCGGCCGTGAGGCTCGGGAGTGTGGCGATACGCTCCTCGGTCGACGGGTTGAGCACGGCGAACTCATTCTCACCTGGCTCGTGATTGGCGAAGCCGGGGAGACTCCGCAGTGCCTCATTAGCGAGTGCAAGTTGTCCGGCGGAAGGCGTGGGCATAGTCATCTTCGTGGGGCTCCTCAGGTTGCGTAGGTATCGCACACAACAGCAGTGCTGTCCTATTGTCCTACAACTATACAGTGTGCACAACAGGGGTGCGCGCACGAACTGGGCTAACTGGGGGCGCCACTGACGGCCTCGATCATCGGCAGCGGTGCGCCATACATAGCACGGGGCCGGCCGTGGGCGAACCGCAGAGCTTAGGCTGCGGTGTACCCGCCGTCCGCGGGCAGGATCACACCTGTGAGGTATGCGGCCTCCGGAGAAGCGAGGAACACCGCCGCGGATGCGACGTCTTCGGGAACCGCGAGACGTCCGAGCGGCACGTTGCCAGCGACTTCGGTCTCCGCCGCAATCGGATCCTGCTGCTCATTGAGCCAGGCTTCGATGAGCGAGGTACGAGTCATTCCCGGAGCAAGCGCGTTCACGCGAATATTCTTAGGTGCAAGCTCGATTGCTGCAGCGACCGTGAACCCGTTGATCGCCCCCTTACTCGCAGAGTAGCCACTCACTCCCGGCATGCCGACCGTTGCCAGCCTCGAGCTGATGTTGACGATCGCACCGCCCGCGTCACTGAAGTGTGGCACCAGAGCTTTCGTGAGCATCATGTGCGAAACGACGTTCAGTGAGAGTGTTTCAAGCAGGTTCTCTGAGTCAAGCTCCGCGATGAGCTCATTGTGACGCCGTCCAACGTTGTTGATGAGCGCGGTCAACGGGCCAAAACGTTCGTCAAGCAACGCTGCCAGGCGGTTTGCTTCGGCAGGATCAGCGTGGTCAACCTCAACGAAGCGCACCGAATCGGTGAACTCATCGCGGAGATCCGCGGAAACCGCGGTGCGGCCCGTCGCGACGACGCCGAAGCCGCGGGCGACGAGCCCGCGGACAATGGCGAGACCGATCCCAGATGTGCCGCCTGTGACGACAGCGGTGCCGAGGTGGGGGACGTCACCGCGTCGCTGATCCCGCGCCGTCATCGCCCCTCCCCGAATACACCCGCACCGTCGTACACGACCTCGCCCCCTATGACGGTTGCGTGCACATCAATCTGCGAGATCTTGTCGCTCAGCACGTTGACGGGACTTTCGTCCAGCACCACCAAGTCTGCGAGAAACCCAGGAGCGATCTGGCCCTTTTGGTCCGCCCACCCGGTCACTTGGGCGGAGCCGACCGTGTACGCGTGCAGCGCTTGCTCGGCGGTCAGCCGCTCATTTTCACCATAGATCCAGCCGCCCGAGGTCTTCCGCTCCACTGCGGACTGCATCACTGCGAGGGGCGCCCCGGGCGCCACCGGTCGATCTGAGCTGCCGGCTACGGGAAGACCGTGCTGCAAGAGACTCGCCAGCGGGAACGAGTGCTGCGCCCGGTCGTCCCCAATATAGCCACGGAATCCATCGCCGTATCCGGGCAAGAAGTGCGGCTGTGCCACGATCGGGGCACCGAGTCTGCCGAGTTCCTCGAGCTGAGCCTGTGTGACCACGGCCCCGTGCTCAAGCCGGTGCGGCATCGGTGGTTCGATGTTTTCGCGTCGAAGCTGTGTCAGAATTTCGATCGCGAGATCGATCGCCTCGTCGCCGACTGCGTGCATGGCAAGCGACCATCCTGCCCGCCCGACATCGAGCGCGCGCCGGCGCATTGTGTCGACATCGCCCTGGAAGTAACCGTGGTTGTCGGGGTGGTTACAGTACCCCTCGGAGATCCTGGCCGTATTACTGAGGATCGAGCCGTCGAGGAACAGCTTCATCGGTCCGAGCTGAAGCCGGTCATCACCGAGCCCCGTGCGCATCCCACCCGGGAGCCCGCGGAAGTGTTCACCGCTTACCCCGAGCCGCACCTCGTCCAACACGTCGGAGACCAGCATGGGCTGCATCCGAGTGAAGAGAAGCCCGCGGGCCGCAGCCTCCTGATACGCGCCGAACTCTTGGGGACTGTGCCCGATCCACCCGCCACCGATACCCGCGTCGGTGACACTTGTGAGGCCCTCACGTACATACGCACGAGTTGCCGCGGCGAGTGCCTGAATAATCTGCTCTTGCGGGGCCGGCAACATGTGGTTTTGCACGAGCGACATCGCAGTTTCTTCAAGGAGCCCCGTGGGCGCGCCGTCGGAGTGTCGCACAATTGCTCCCCCTGTGACCTCCGCGGATTCCGCGGTGACTCCAAGGATGTTCATGGCGACCTGATTGACGATGCAGGAGTGGCCTGACGTGTGTTTGATCCACACGGGGCGTCCGCCGGATGCGCGATCGAGCGCTTCCGCATCCGGGTAGGTTCCGCCGGTGTCCATCTGGTTGTACCCGGCAGCGACAACCCATTCGGTAGGGTCCTTGCCCTCGGCGCCGCGCCCGATTCGCGCGTAGACATCATCCATACCCTGGCATGCCGCAAGGTCGACCTCGAGCAGTGTATGGCCGAACCATACCGAGTGCGCGTGCGCATCATTGAAGCCGGGCGCCACGACTGCCCCATCGAGATTGACTCGCCGCGCGGCGTCGAGCCCCTCACACTCTGCGTCGAGTGCGACGACGCGTCCGTGCAATACCGCGATTCGCTGCGCGACAGGCGACTGGCGGCTCTGAGTGAGGACGCGCGCATTCTCGATCAGCAGGTCGACGTTCATTCGTAGCTCGGACCTCCGGTTTCAGGTTGAAATTGCAAGAGTGAACTCGAACTGCAGCCGCGCAGTTATTGATGGTGATGTAGGTCACTGCGACGGCATAGACACCATAGTCGAACCACCAGCAGAGGGGGTCGTCGTACTCATTTGTGTTTCTCCTTTGTCTCCATTGACATACGGCTCACATCACTTATCTTCTACGAAGTTCTAGAATTCCGCACTTCTTCGGACGAATACCCTCACCGACCCCGTCATTTCTTGGAGAGTGCCCCCATTTGAGGAATCTCAGCGTCTACGCCTGCAAGCCGCAATCCCTGCCACAGTGTGACCTGATTTGCGGTGAGCACCGGCTTACCGAGTGCCTCTTCGAGACGGTGGATGATCCGCGCCGTGTGCATAGCGGTGTCGGGGAGGAGTACGACCTCTGCCTCGGGCG
Organism: Leucobacter sp.; assembly: GCA_052090925.1. Taxonomy (GTDB): domain Bacteria; phylum Actinomycetota; class Actinomycetes; order Actinomycetales; family Microbacteriaceae; genus Leucobacter. The sequence goes on from JBQDBM010000005.1 coordinate 88,412, forward strand.
GGTTGTTGCTCAGCGCGAGCGCGACGACGCCGTCATCATCAAGGGTGCCGGCGAGTGCCGCCGTGGGAATGTCGTGGCTGACGAGTGTGAGTACTGTAATTCCAGCGTCTTCGAGGAGCCGACGGAAGTGGGTGGAGACGTCTTCAGGATACGTTGCGGCGATCGCCACACGGGTGAGACCAAGGTGCCGGACCGCATCAACAAACGCGAGTGACGTCGACGAAGCAGGCACGCCGAGCGCTTCGCCCACTTCGGCGGCCTGCCGCCGCGCACCGTCCCAACCGAACACGAAGCTACCAGAGGTGCAGGCCCACAGCACCGCATCGGGGGCGGCCGCGCGAAGCTCGTCCGCCCCTGCGAGCAGACGTTCGCTCCTCCCGAGATCAAGGAGGGCCTCCACCTCGTGTGCGTCTTCGCCCACCGATGTGTGGACGAGTTGCAGCGTGACGCCATCGGGCATCAGCGTTTGCATGTATGGGTAGTCATCCTCGGCCCCATACCCTGGGTAGAGAAATCCGACTGTCGTCATCAGCGCTTCTTTCTACACGTGTGCCGTGAGCAGCCATTCGGCACTCCATCAACACTCGCTGAAGTTTATCCGACTGTTGGATTGTTGACAATCCCTAAACATCACTTCTAGTCTGAGAGCAACAACACAAGGAGCCGATAGACATGACCCGTTACATACGCATCTCCCTCGTCAAGCGCGGAGTGACCTGCCGCGCACGACTGCTCGACGCCGAGGCACCGCGGACAAGCGCGGCTGTGTGGGACGCACTGCCGCAGGAAAGCCAGGTGTACCACGGCAAGTACGCCAGGAACGAGATCTACAACCTTGTTCCCGCGTTCGCGCCCGAGGAGCCCGGAGCAGAGAACACAACAATCACTCCCATTCCGGGCGACGTATGCTATTTCAACTTCTCAGCAACTGAGCTCGGCAACCCAGGCTATGGCTACCGCGAGGGTGAGGGCGGCGACACGAGCGATACGATCATCGACCTCGCGGTGTTCTACGGCCGCAATAACCTCCTCATCAACGGTGATGTGGGGTGGATCCCTGGCAACGTGTTTGCCTATATCGAGGAGGGTCTCGATGAGTTCGCTGCGGCCTGCCAGGACCTCTGGATGAACGGGGCGGCAGGAGAGACTCTGCGCTTCGAACGCGGCTAAGACTCAAACGGGAGCAGTGCTCTCCGCGACAATGGTCACAGCAGACAGTGAGGGGCGGTACCGGAGTAATGTCCGGTACCGCCCCTCACTGGTTTTGCGGGTCGTGACTGACAGATCCAGACCCGCAGCTAATGAAGTCAGTGTTGTGTCACAGACTCCAGGAACTGGCGCGTGCGCTCCTCCTTGGGGTTACTGAAGAACTCCTCGGGCGCCCCTTTCTCTACGACCTGCCCCTTGTCGAACATCACCACTCGATCCGAGATCTCACGAGCAAATCGCATCTCGTGCGTCACCATCAGCATGGTCATGTTCGTCGTTGTCGCGAGTCGACGGATGACGTTCTGCACCTCGCCAATGAGCTCGGGGTCAAGCGCCGAGGTCGGCTCATCGAGCAGCATCACCTGTGGCTCCATCGCAAGCGCCCGCGCGATCGCGGCACGCTGCTGCTGCCCACCGGACAGCTGCGGTGGGATGTGCCCCATGTGATCCTGCAAACCGACGAGCTCAAGAAGCTCCTTGGCTCGCTCTACCGCAGCAGCCTTGGGGATTCGCTTGACGTGAATCGGTGCCTCAATCACGTTTTCGAGCACCGTCATGTGTGGAAACAGGTTGAACTGTTGAAACACCATGCCGACTTTTTTCCGCGTAGCGATGGTGTGTTTCGTCTCGCGGGGCTTATCGCCTTTCTGGACGTTCCACAGCTCGTCACCGCCAACCGTCACCAGGCCGACGTCGGGCGTCTCGAGGGTCATCAGTACGCGAAGGATCGTGGTCTTGCCTGATCCTGACGGCCCGATGATGGTTACTTTCTCACCCGGCTTCACCTCGAAGTCGAGACCGCGCAGCACGTGGTTGTCGCCCCACGATTTGCTGACGTTATCGAATGAAATAGCAACATCGTGGCCATCGGCTGGACTGCCGAGGCTTTCAAGTAGGTCAGTGTGTGGGGACAAGACGGTGCTCCAATCGTCGGATGAGCAGTGAACACGGGAAGCTGACGGCAAGGTACAGCAGTCCCGCAATAGTGATCGGCTCCAGGTAGCGGTAGAAGTTACTACCAATCTGCATGGAGGTACCCATCAACTCGAGGATCGTGATCGACGACAGAATCGCCGAATCCTTAAACATCATGATGAGGTAATTGCCCAGTACTGGGATGATGGGTCGGATTGCCTGCGGCACGACAATGCGTATCCACATGCGGCCACCGGGGAGACTCAGCGCTTTCCCTGCTTCCCACTGCCCTTTGGGGAGCTGCTCGATGCCCGATCGGTAGACCTCAGCGGTGTAGGCACTGTAGTTCAGGCCGAGCACCACGATGCCTGTGGGCAGCGGGTCAAAGGAGAGCCCCGCATACGGCAACACGAAGTAGGCAATGTAGGCCTGCACCAGGAGCGGTGTTCCACGAATGAATGAAACGTAGAACGTCGCGAGGTGTGAGATCACGGGGATCCGCAGGTACCGAAGCACCGCAACCAGCAGCCCCACTACGAGGCTAATAACAAAGCCGAGCGCGGTGATCTGAATGGTGAGCCAGAAGCCCTCCAGTAGCCTCGGCATGATGGAGGCTACAAATTCGCTATCCCAAATCATCGTGCACCCACCCCCATTCGTGCCTCACGTCTCGCGCGCAATTTTGCCTTTCGATCGAGGGCGAACCGCATCTCGAGCATCTTCGTGATCCGGCCGATGATGAGCGACAGAATGTAGTAGATGACCAAGATGGTGAGGAAGATCTCAACCGTGGCACCGGTCACCGTACGGGCGTTAAATGCTCGCCAGGTGAGGTCGGAGACGGTCACCAGCGACACCAACGACGTGTTTTTCAGCAGGTCGACCATGACGTTGCCGAACGAGGGCAACATCGCGGGAATCGACTGCGGAATCAGAATCCGCCATAGGCGCTGGATCCGGCTCATCCCGAGTGCGATTGATGCCTCGGTCTGTCCCTTCGGGCGCGAGCGAATGGTACCGCGCACGATCTCAGCGGCGTAGGCTCCCTCGTTCAACCCCAACGCCAGCACACCCGCGAGGATGGGGTGCAACTGAATGCCGAGGAACGGCAGCGCGAAGAAGAACCAGAACATCTGCACCAGCAGGCCAGAGCCGCGAATGAACTCGACGAATATGTAGGAGGGCCAGCGTAGGAACCAGAACCGGGAGAGCCCCGCCAACCCGGCGGCAAATGCCACCGCGATGGTCAGGGCTGCTCCAAGTACGGTTACCAGTACTGTGACTCCGAGTCCCTCTAAGAGGAGACCCGAATAATCAATGACTGCATCCATGGATCAATCCGAAATCGGTGAGATCCTGTGGACTAACCGGCGTTCTGGCAAAGCTCTTCAGAGGTGACGCCCTCTACAGCCTCGGGGTCGAAGCCCCACTCGGTGAGGATGCTCGAGAACTCATCAGTCTCTTTGAACTCGGCAAGTGCTTCGTTGTACGCATCAAGCAGCTCAGTGTCGTCGGTACGGAACGCGGCTCCGGATCCTGTACGAGGTGCATCCTCAACAGGATCGGTTACCTCAAGCCCGTCACCGTCTTCGATCAGGTCTCTGAGCGAAAGCGTCGGCAGCAGGAATGCGTCGGCTCGATCCGCCCCGATGGATTCGAGACCACTACGGGCATCCTTCACCGGGACCTGCTGCTCTTCTGGCACGCCAGCTTCATTGAGGATTCCCTCCTCAAATGCGCCGGTCAACACCGCGATCCTAAGGTCACCGTTATCCAGGACGTCCTGGATCGTGTTGATATCTAGAGGGTTGCCCTCTGCCACCCCGAACGACTCGGTCGATACGATGACGGGCTCGGAGTACGCAACCGCGGCACAGCGTGATTCCTTCATGAAGAGGCCCGCTGCGATGACATCCCAGCGGTCAGCATCAAGACCCGGAACCATTGACTCGTATGGGGTAATGATGCCCTCAATGTCTTCGATGCCCATGCTCTGCGCCACCGCGCGGAGGATGTCTGGCTCAGCACCCGTGACAGTACCGTCAGGGTTAACCTGCGTGTAGGGCGGCTCGTTGGCAATCGCCACACGCAGGAAGCCCTCGTCCATAGCGCGATCCAGCGTGCTCTGTCCGCTGTCGCCACCGCCCTCAGTCTCACCGGTGCCTGGCGTGGTCGCCGTACACGAGGTGATCAGGGCCGCAGCGAAGACACCACCGAGTACTGCCGTCGCGATGCGCCGTGCGCGAGTAAGGTTCTTCCGGGTCATGTTGACTCCTATTTTTCTTGTATGTCGCTTCCTTGGGACTCAAGTGGGGATCATCGCGCACAGCAATCCCACGGAAAACTGTAGGACAATCCCACCATTGGACAATCTGTCAGGATTGCCCAGGTGTGTCAAGACCTAACGTGCGGTTGTAACTGCACTGTGACGATGCCAGCTTGGTAGAAAGGTTGCTGCCCCGTCAAGCGAGGGGGGCTTGTCGCGGCAGCATTAATGCCCGAGAAGAGCCTGCCCTGGGCCCTCTGCGACGCAACCAATTCGACGGAGCGCCGCCCACATCGTGGCCTGATTCGCGGATATGACCGGCTTCCCCAGCTCACGCTCCAACGGCGCGATGAGGTCATACGTGGGTAGGTTCGTACAGCTGATCACAATGGCTTCCGCGTCAGCGTGGTTGGCGCGACGCACAAGTTCCGCGGTCTGCTGGTACTCGACGTCCCAGATATCAGTGTCGAGCCCGAGTGCGGCATGCCCGAGCACACTCACGCCGTGCTCCTCCAGAAACGTGTCGAGCAGCTGCGAAAGGGTCGGCGTATACGGTGTGGCCACGGAAACCCGACTCACACCAAGAGCCGAGAGTGCCTCCACGAGTGCTCCCGATGTGGTGAGCGGGTCACGGGCACCGGCGTCCTCCATTGCGCCCCTGATTGCCGCCTCCCCGCTCTTGCCAAGCACGAAGCTCCCCGATGTACACGCGTACGCGACGACCTCGGCGCGGCCCGTTGTGACACTCCTCACACCGTCTGCGACATCGCGCGGCTTAGACACCTCTTGCACAAACTCGACCGACACCACATCGTCGACAAACGGGGTCCGTGTGGTCAAAAGGTCCACCCCGTCTGGCATCCAGCGCCACAACTCAGCGTCGAGCTCCATGTCGCACGGCGCAACAACGCCAATCGCGACTCTCGCAGTTGGGCCGCGCAGATTTTCGAGCAAAACAGTCTCCATTGTGACCCCTTACGATTGTTGGATTGTCGACATTGTAAGCTGTGGATAGGTAACATTGCGAGGGAATACACGATGAAATTCAGTACCGCACAGCTCAACCGACTTGATGAACTGCTCCCTCCGCCACCCCCACCCGCGGCCTCGTACGTTCCGGTGCGAGAGGCCGGCGGCTTCCTGTACGTGGCGGGGCAAACGCCGCATATTGATGGGAGTTTGAGCCTCCGCGGGCAGGTTGGTGACGAGGTATCGGCTGAGCAGGCGAGAGCACTCGCGGGAACGGCCGCGCTCAACGCACTCGCTGCGCTCCGATTTCATCTCGGCGACCTCCGCGAGCTCGAGCACATCGTGTCGGTGACGGGGTTCGTCGCCTGCACTTCTGAGTTTCGCAGACACCCCTGGGTGATTGACGGCGCATCCCTCATGTTCTCTGAGCTCCTCGGAGAGGCTGGTCAGCACTCCCGCGCCGCCGTCGGCGTCCAATCGCTCCCCGACGGCGCTCCCGTCGAGATCAGCGTGGTCGCCTACCGCGCTACTCAGCGGAGCGCATCCGCTCAGTAATCAGTTCCATCGCGTGATCCATGTGCTCCGCCAACAAGCGGTGCAACAGCGGCACATCTTGCTCGCGAATAGCTTCGGCGATCGCGCGGTGCTCGGCGATGCGCTCGGGCAGCGGGTAGGCGCCCCCCTCGAAGGCAGCCACACACATCCGGGACTCGGTCGCCAGCGTCTCATACATGCGGCTCAGCCTCGGGCTGTCGGCCTCGGCAACCATGCGTTCATGAAACCCAATATCAAGTGCGACGAGGTCATCGCTGGAATCTTCTTCGGCAATCCGTAATTCAAGTTCATTCGTGAAACCGTGCAGCGCGAGTGCAAGTTCACTGGAGCGGCCCGTCACTTCAATCACTTTCAGACAGGCCGCGCGCTCGATTGCGAGACGTGCCGTGTAAATGTCGAATACTTCGTCAGGGCCGTACTCTGCGACAAACACCCCGCGATTCGGGCGGCTCACGAGGAGGCCCTCTTGCGTCAACCGCTGCATCGCTTCGCGCAGCAGCCCACGGCTCACACCGAACTGGCCTGCCAGCTCTTGCTCAAACAGCTGCTGCCCCGGCCCAAATCTGCCTCGCGCAACCGCGTCACGCAGCGACCTGGCAATCAGGGCCGATGTCGACTCCTGGCGAATGGGATGGAATCGCTTCCGTGGTGCTTCGCCCAAAACTCCCCCTCTCGGTAACCGCCTCAGCCACCAATGCTGAGCATACTAACCGGTCGCACCGCGTGCGGGACAACAAAAGCGCACAGCTGGGAGTCGAGCGCAGAAACAGCTGAGGGGCGAGCACCTCTTCGGTGTTCGCCCCTCAGCACGTTCAAACTCTGCTTACCAGGATGACTTGGTGATGCCTGGCAGCTCGCCACGGTGAGCCATCGCACGGAAGCGCACACGGCTGATCCCGTACTTCGACAGCACACCACGGGGGCGGCCGTCGATGACGTCGCGGCTCCGCACGCGCACCGGTGATGCGTTACGGGGCAGCTTCTGCAGTCCGACGCGTGCGGCCTCGCGGCTCTCGTCGGTCCCATTGGGGTCAATGAGAGCCTTCTTCAGCTCAGCGCGGCGCTCAGCGTAACGCTCAACGATCGCCTGGCGCTGCTTGTTCTTCGCAATCATGCTCTTCTTCGCCATGATTAACGCTCCTCTCGGAAGTCGACGTGCTTACGGACAACCGGGTCGTACTTCTTCAGCACGAGTCGATCCGGAGTGTTGCGACGGTTCTTCTTGGTCACGTATGTGAACCCAGTGCCTGCCGTCGACTTGAGTTTGATAATGGGACGTACGTCCTGTGCTTTCGCCATTAGATCTTCACCCCACGCTTCTGCAGATCGGCGATCACGGACTCGATGCCGCGCGCGTCGATCACTTTGATGCCCTTCACCGACAGGTTCAGGGTCACCTTACGGCCGAGTGAGGGCACGTAGTAGGTCTTCTTTTGAATGTTCGGATCGAACCGACGCTTGGTGCGACGGTGCGAGTGTGAAATGTTGTGACCAAAGCCGGGAACGGCGCCGGTCACCTGGCACACTGCTGCCATAGTGTTTCCTCTCATACCGTGAGACCGGACGGCCTCACCCAAGATTTCTTGTCTGCAAGCGTGGTATTTTCGGCCAGGTGGCCGCAAATTGAAACGCGCTTGCGGTCTGCGCGATGGGACTTCGCACAGCCAACGAGTAATTCTATGTCAGGATCGTCGCTCGCGCAAATACACTAGGCCGCTTGCGAGCGGGCACGGCAGCGCGCGCAGATTCCGAACAGGTCGACAACGTGTTCGATTTCAGCAAACCCGTACTGTGAGGCAACGTCACGCGACCACTCTTCAACCACCGATGACGAGAGTTCCCTGGTATCGCCGCAGTTACGGCAGATGAGGTGGTGGTGATGGGTCTCCATGACGCAGGATCGAAAGAGGTTTTCGCCCTCGGGTGACTGCAGTGAGTCAGCCTCTCCGCTCACCGCAAGGTCAGCGAGCGCCCGGTAGACGGTGGCGAGGCCGATCGTGGTGCCCGCCTCGCTGAGACTCTGATGCAGCTGCTGGGCACCAACGAAGCCGCGCGCGTCGGCCAGGGCTGCTCGCACGGCCGTCCGCTGCCACGTGTTTCGCTTCTGCTGACTCATTTCGACCCCCTCACTGCTATCCCAACCCGGTCTCCCTCCACCGTAGCCAATACCTGGCCCGGGTGGGGTGGAGGTGCTGGCCGGCGCTGAGCTCGCACTCGGCCGAGCACAAGCATCACCACATACGTGACCACGAATACGCCGGCCACCGTGCATCCGATTGCGCCCCCGGCAGCAACCGAGAACTCTCGCGAGACCCAAAGGCCCAAGAGACCAGATCCGACACCGATGAGTGCTGAGAGAGGGGGGATCCAGTTGATGGTCGGGGCAATCATCCGCGCGGTCGCTGCGGGCCCGATCAGGATCGCGACGCCCAAGATTGCACCGACCGCGGGCATGGCTACCACCACTGAGGCGGCGATAATCCCGGTGACAATGAGTTCGACCGCTGGCACACGAAAGCCACTCGACTCGAACCCAACGGGGTCGAACGTGTGGAAGATGATCCTGCGCCCCCAGAGCAGGGCGGCAATTACAGACACGATAAGCACCGACGCGGTCGCGATGATGTCCGTTCCGGTAACGCTCAGAGGAGAGCCGACGAGCAACGCCTCAACCGGCACACCGAGTCCCGGGTTCAGGCTCGCAAGCAGCGTCCCAAACGCGAAGCCAAACGAGAGAATCACACCGCTCGCAACCTGTCGCCCCTGGCCCGGCACGCGTGAGAGCAGCGTCATGAGTGCCACGAGGAGGAGCGCGAAGAGTGCCTGACCGAGCAGGAGGTTCCACCCGGCGATGGCGAAGATTACCCCGCCGGGAAACGTCGCGTGGCTCAGGGCGACCGCAAAGAATGCGCGCCGACGGAGCACCATGAGGGTACCGGCGACTCCCGAAAGCACTCCCAATAGGCTGATCTCAAGCACGGCAAGCGCATAGTAGTTCATCTCGCCACCCGCCTGCGGCCGAACCACTTCAACACCAAGAGTCGGGGCACCAAGAGTCGTAGCACCACGGCGAGCCCATACACGGCGACGAGGATCAATACGACGAGGGCGCCGGGCGACACGGATGATCCTGCGCCAACTGACAGTTCGAACGACCCCCACAGGCCGAGCACACCCGAAAGGAGCGGGACCGCGATTGCGACAGGGATGAGGAGGACGAAGCGGCGCGTCACGAGTCGCGCTACAGCCATAGGGATAGTGAGCAGAGCGATAACCATCAGTACGCCGAGCGCCTGGACACCAGCGACAACGAGCAAGGCGATCGCAACGCTCAGCCACAGGTCGGTCGAGAGCACGCGGAAGCCCGAGGCCTCAAAACCGACCCGATCGAACGCGCGAAACAGTTGCGCGCGCCAGGTCACCAGCACGATCGCGAGCGCGACGCACGCAACGATCGCGATCTGCGAAACCTGCTGACTTGTGACGGTGAGCAGGCTGCCAAAGAGCAACTCCTGTAGCTGCGAGACGTACCCCTCCTGCCGCGAAACCAGTACCACGCCGAGACTGAAGAGTCCGGTCAGCACGACAGCGATCGCTGCGTCAGTCCCCACGCCATCTGCGTGCTCGAGCACAGTAAAGAGGACACCTGCGATGACGGCCGCCACAGCAGCACCGGGGAGTAGCCACTGGCTGCCACCGAGCGCCGCACCGATCACGAGGCCAGGGAAGACCGCGTGTACGAGGCCGTCGCTCACGAACTCGAGCTCCCTGAAGCTGATGCAGAGCCCTATGATTCCCGCCGCAACAGCGAGCACCGTAATCGTGAGGAGCGCACGCCCCATAAAAGGGAGCGCAAATATTTCAAGAACTCGAGAGTCGAGCAGCCAGACACTTTCCACCGCTACTCCGTCTCGCGGGTCGTGGTCACCGTGTGCTGGTCAAGCTCCACCGTGGTGTCTTGGAACGCGTGCTCGATCGCTTCGAGCGTGAGCGCCTGGTCGAGCGGCCCGAACGCGGCCGGGTGGCCCGGCTGGTCCGGCTCATGCCCGGCGGCGAGCAGCAAGACGTGCGTGCAGGCCTGCTTCGCGATTTCGAGATCGTGGGTCGCGACCATAATGGTGCGCCCCTCGGCACGCAGCTCACGTACCAACTCGAGCAGCACCTCCCGGTTTTCTTGATCCAACCCGTTGAACGGCTCGTCGAGCAGCAAGAGCTGCGGGTCTGAAACTAGTGCGCGGGCGAGAATACCGCGCTGCTGCTGGCCGCCAGAGAGCTCACCGAAACGGCGCCCCGCGTACGCACCAAGCCCCACGCGCTCGAGTGCGGCCGTGACGGTCGCCTTGCCCGCTCGCCCGACGGGGCGCAGCGGTCCGAGGCCCCGGTACAGGCCCATAGTGACGACCTGGCGGAGCGTGACCGGCAACTCCGTGTCACGCGTATCGGCCTGCGGCAGTGAGCCAACGTGTTGTCGTGCACCCTGCGGAGAGTCGCCGAGCACCTCGAGTTCCCCCGCCATGAGGTCCGCGAGCCCGAGAATGCCGCGCAAGAGCGTCGACTTGCCCGAGCCGTTCGGACCAATCAGCGCAACCGCGGTCCCCCGGGGAAGCTCAGCGGTCAGCCCGTCAACACGTGGCACCCCTCCGTACCCGAATGCCGCATCCTGAAGCCGAAGCGCGGTGGAGTGAGTGGGCGTCATGATCCAAGCGTATTCGGCAGCGGGTCGACAGTGCCGCCCCAAGCCTCAATAATTGTCTGCGTGTTGTGGATGGTGGCGTCAATATACGTCTCGGCACCGCTGCCCTCTGCACCGAGGGAGTCAGCGTAGAGCGCATCTTCGGTGACCACCTCCACCCCGGCCTCTTTCGCAATGGTGCTGGCAAGCTTTGGGCTCATTGATGACTCCACGAAGACCGCAGTGACTCCGCGTTCCTTGATGGCGCTCACCAATTGGTCAATGTCTGCCGCGCTCGGCTCAGAGTTGTCTTCAAAACTGGGCAGGATCGCCCCGGCGAATTCAATATCGTACTCATCGAGGTAGTAGCGCAGTGAGTCGTGTCCGCTCACGAGCACACGGTCTTCGCTCGGTACGCGCTCGAACTGAGCTTCTATCCACTTGTCGAGATCGTCAAGCTGCGTAACGTAGGCGCCAGCACGGTCTTGGTAGTCAGCAGCATGGTCAGGATCAGCCTCGGCGAGACCCTGAGCGACCTCGTCCACCATGTCTGCTGCGTACTCCGGCGACGTCCAGATGTGGGGGTTTATCGCACCGTGGTCGTGTGCGTGGTCATGGTCATGGTCATCATCGTGACCATCATCGGCCTCGTGCGTGGCCTCTTCAGTTTCCTCGAGGTCTACGCCCTCGCTCGCGTCGATGACAACCCCGTCAAACCCGGCGGCCTCGATGGCGTCGTCGAGAAACTCCTCGAGCCCGACGCCATTCACCACGAGCACCTCGGCGCTTCCGAGCGCGAGCAGGTCTGCCGGGCTCGGGTCGAAGTGGTGTGCCGATGCTCCGGCTGTGAGCAGCCCGGTGAGCGCGATGTCATCGCCCCCGACCTGCCTCGTGAAGTCGGTGAGCTGTGTCGTTGTGGCAACCACCTGCAGGCCGTCACCCGCGGCCACCGCGCCAGGAGCTTCGGCGCCCGAACCTCCGGACCCCGAACAGGCGGTGAGGACGAGGGCGATCGTCGTTGCGAGGGCTACGCCAGCGGCGGCGCGGCGGAATGCAGGTGAAGCGTGCATGGGGCTCTTTCCTAATTGAGAACGAGTATCACTGTAGTCGCAAATGAGAACACTTCGCAACAAGGGTGCATGCCTCGCACGCTCCTCCTAAGCTGGGAGCATGGCTTACTCCACTGGTTCCGGCGCGCGAGCACTCCGCGATCAACTGCGAAGCGGCGAAATATCGGCGACCGAGGCTACGACCGCACACCTTGCGCGGATCACCGAACGCACCGATCTCGGAGCGTTCATTACCGTCACCGCGGAGGCGGCACTCGACGCGGCTGCAGAAGCTGACCGCGTATTTGCCGCGTGTTCAGCTGCGGAGCGCGAGGCGCGCCTCGCCCGGCTCCACGGGCTCCCCCTCGCACACAAGGATCTTGTCGATGTCGCCGGTGTCGCCACGACTCACGGCAGTGCCGCCGTCGAGCACAGGGCCGCACCGAGTGACGACCCCGGCGTCGCGGTGCTGCGTGCCGCAGGCTCAATATCACTCGGCAAGACTCAGGTCCCGGAGTTCGGTCTCACGGGTTACTCGGAGAATCTCATTGCCGCTCCGGCCCGCAACCCGCTCAGCACTCGGCTTACCCCCGGAGGGTCCTCGGGGGGCTCTGCCGCGGCAGTCGCGGCAGGCTTGGTGCCGGTGGCTCCTGGGAGTGACGGGGGCGGCTCAATCAGGATCCCGGCGCTCGCCTGCGGCCTCGTCGGCCTAAAGACGGGCCGTGGGGCGATCTCCACCGACGTCGCGGATACAGACTCGTTCGGAGCCCCGCGATTGACGGCGTCGGGGCCAATCGCGCGTGATGCCGCTGACGCCGCCATGCTGTTCGATGCGATGTGCACGGCCCGCACCGAACCGGCGCTCTCGGCAGTGCGACGGGCGGATAAGCTGCAGAGTCTCGGTATCGGGGTGACGAGCGTCTCCCCGTTCGCGTCAGAGTTTTCCACTACGCTTAGCCCGGACGCGGAGCGGGCGTTCAATCTCGCCGCAGAGCGGCTGCTTGCTCGCGGCCACCGTGTTGCGGAGGCCGACGTGCGATACGACCCCGACTACCCCAGCATCTTTACCAAGGGATGGACTGCCGGCCTGTCGCTCCTTGAGTTCGAAACTGCGATGGAGGCGAAGCTCGCGCCCCTCACACGCGCATTCCGGGACGCGGCCCTCTCCCGATCGCCCGAAGACCTCCGGGAGAACGGACGTCGACTGCGTGAATTCGCGGCCGACGTGACTGAGCAGTGGGGCCGCTACGACGTCGTCCTCATGCCGGGGCTCGTCATGGAGCCACCTACGGTCGGCGCGTTTCTCGACCTCTCACCCGAGGACGATTACGGGCTTCAGTGCGAGTGGGCACCGTACACATCGATGGTCAACGTATCGGGGCTCCCCGCGGTCGCGGTGCCCGTGCTTCGGACGGCCAACGGCCTCTCCATGGGCGTGCAACTCGTCGGCCGAGCGGGTTCAGAGATCATGCTCCTCCAACTGGCCGAACAACTCATGCACCCGTAGCGGCTCAGTCATGACCTCCCACGACCATCTGATCCCAATCGATAATTGAACCGGTGACGACACCGCTGCGCTCGCTCAGCAGATAGACGACCGCGTCTGCGATCTCGTCGGGCTGGCCGATCTTGCCCATGGGCTGCGCCGCCTCCGCCTCCGCGAGCCAGTTATCCCCGGCCCCGTGGAACGTCTGCTGCGTCACGGTCTCACCGGGAGTCGCGGTCCATCCGATATTCAGGCCGTTGATTCGCACCCGGTCGAAGCGGTGCGCATATGCCACGTTCTTCGTCAGCCCCGCAAGCCCTGCTTTCGCGGCGACATAGGGGGCGAGGTAGGGCTGACCGCCGTGCATCGACATGCTGATGATGTTCAGGATCGTGCCCGGTTTGCCGCGCTCACGCATGTCGGAGACGGCCGCCTGCATGGTCATGAACGGCGCTACCAGGTTGACGGAGAGGTGCTCGTTGAGCAGCTCTCGCGACGTGTCGAGCAGCGTACCGCGCGTGGTTGCACCAGCCGCATTGACGAGACTGTCGACGCGGCCGAAGCGTTCGATCGTCTCAGCCACCGCACGCTCGGCCTCACCGGGAACACCCATGTCTGCAACGACGGCGAGCGCCTCAGTGCCACCCGAGGGGTGAGCACCCGTAATCGAGGGGAGCGCAGCCTCGGCTTTCTCGCCGTTGCGGCCCACAATGGCCACTCCCGCCGCACCTTCACGGGCAGCTGCCCGTGCAACTTCGAGCCCGAGTCCCTGCGTGCCGCCGGTGACGAGTACGATCTTGCCATCCATCAACTGTTGCATCTTGCATTCCACCTGACTGACTAATTGTTGATTGCCGCACGTGCGTCGACGCCCGAGGAGTGTGTTAGACGAGCCTCGCGGGGCGAAGCGGCAAGCCCGTGAGCTGGTACATCTGGTCGATGAGCTCCATGTTGCGGCGCGAACGCGAGAGCTCTTGCTGCGAACGCTCACCTGTGCGCAGCGCTTGCCGTATCCGCTGCAGCTGGTACACGTACGACTCAGTTGTGCCCATGCGCTCCACTCGCTCCCCCTCAGCGCCGTTAACGAGGAGACGATCGTCCCACTGGGGTTTCACGAAGTTCGGCAGGAACGCGTCACCCGCGCTTCCGATCACACGGAGGCTGAAATCGGTTTCGTCGTGGAGCATGCTGGCCTGCAGCGAGACCGCGGCGCCGCCGAGGGTGAGTTCGGCCGTCATCCGCGCGTCTACCCGACCATCACCGTCGTAGGGTTCCGCTTTCGCAGCATCGAGTTCGAGTGAAAGACCGAGCGCATCTCCGAGGAGCAGCAAACTGTGCGACGCGTAGCAGCCGACATCCATAACGGTTCCACCCGCAAGTTCGAAGTTCCAGCGGGGGTCGTCGGGCTCGGGCGACGGCATGTTCATGTGGACATCGACCTCGCGCAGTTCACCGATCTCGCCACCCTGGACGACCTCGATGAGTCGCTGTATGGCCGGGTGGTCGGCGTAGTGAAATGCCTCCCACACCCAGCCGGGTGCGGTCTCGAGCCGCTTCGCGACCAGGTCGAATTCGGCGAGATTCGAGGCGAACGGCTTTTCGAGGAGGACAGACCTACCTGCATCGAGCGCCCGCACGGTCCATTCGGCGTGCATCGCATTCGGCAGGCCGTTGTAGATCAGGTCGATGCTGTCATCGGCGAGGAGTGCGTCGTAGCCCTCATATGCTTTCTCGTATCCGTGCTCGAAGGCATAGGCCTCGGCACGTTTCAGGTCTCGCGCTGCGACCGCGGCGCGAATCTCCCCGGAATCGTGGCTCGCTTTCGTGATCGCGTCTTCGGCGATGCGCGATGCACCGAGCAGACCTATGCGAAGTGGTGCGCTCATCGTGATGCCTCCTGAGAAGTTGCGGCGCGGATAAAGTCCGCGCTCTTGCGTGCGTCGTCGAGAGCCTTGGCGGCACCCGCTTCGTCTTCGACCACGGTATCCTGCTCAAGGACGTACCAACCATCGTAGGCTGCGTCGCGAAGCGCAGCCACGATCTCCCCAATGCGGGCATCGCCCTCACCAAGCGCCTGGTACATGCCTCGGCGCACGCCCTCCCGGTAGTCGAACGCACCGTCGCGGAACTGCGCGGCGATACTGAGGTTCACGTCTTTCAAGTGGGCGTGCACGATGCGGTCGGCGCGGTCTCGCACGAACTGTACGGGGTCACCGCCACCGAGCGCGTAATGCCCCGTGTCGAGGCAGACGCCGATGGAGGATCCGGAGAGCACACGCTCGACCTCTTCGGGGCGCTCGACCACCGTGCCAAGGTGGGGGTGGAGTGTCGCGACGACACCGACGCGCTCGGCGGCGAGCCGCGCCCGGTCAAGATTCCCAAGCAGGGTCTCCCACTCCGCGTCGCTCAGCTCGGTGGCCGCGTCGTATCCTGCTTCACCCGTCACCGCCGAGAGAACGAGTGTGCCCGCACCCGCGGCAACGTATGCTTCGAGCTCGCGTTCGATGGCCGGGAGCGGATCCTGATCTGCTCGATGCAGCACGATCGGAAAGAACCCGCCCACAGCCGACAGCCCCGCTTCGGCGAGCGCACGTGCACGCTCAACTGGTTCTTCCGGCAGAAACCCTTCGGGGCCGAACTCCGCCGCGGTGATGCCGATCGACACCATCTCGGCGAGCACTCGGTCGCGGCTCAGCTGCAGCCCCCAATCGGGGACTTCGATGACACCCCAGGTGATGGGAGCGGATGCGATGCGTGCGTTCATGGCACTCCTTCGTGCAGTTCGTAGGTGTGGTGGAGTCTTTACGGGCGGGTCGCCGATGTGGTCCCGGCGACCGGGGCGCTCGACTGCCAGGTGCGTGCTTCCGCCGAGCGTTCTGCTGCAGAGATCACCTGAGCGGAGGAAAGTGCATCTTGAATGTTGGAGTTCGCGTGCTCACGCCCCAACACTGACTGCACGAACTTCTTCGCCTCAGTGACCTTGAGGTCGTCGTATCCCATCGAGGTGCCGGATCCGGGCTGGAAGTTTCCGAAGTCCCCCATGCCGGGGAACGCCATGACCCGGGTGTACCCCTGCTGCTCAGCGCCGAGCGGTTGAGACAACTGCAGCTCGTTCAGCTGCTCGAAATCCCACCTGGCCGAACCATTGGTTCCGTACACCTCGATGCCGTAGCTCGCGCGGGGACCCACGGCAACTCGGGAGGCCTCGAGCGTGCCGACGGCGTCAGCCGCGATGGCGTCGCTCGAGAGGCGGACGAGCATCGCTGAGTAGTCCTCGTTCTCGACGGGCTTCATCTCCCCGTCTTCGATCACCGCGAAGTGTGTGCCGGTTCCCATCGGAAGCTCGGGCCGCTCCGTGTAGACGGTCGAGGTGAGTGCGGACACCTCGGCGACTGGCCCGAGGGTGTACTGCACGAGGTCTACGAGGTGTCCCATCAGGTCACCGAGGACCCCCGAGCCTGCAAGGTTTCTGATGAACCGCCAAGAGAGTGCTCCGCGGGGGTCCGAGGAGTAGTCAGCGAACATATGGCCGCGCACGTTGGTGATGCGGCCGAGGGAACCGTCGGCCACAAGCTGCTTCAGGTATTCGACTGCGGGAGCGTTGCGGTAGTTGAATCCGATCGTGGAGACGATTCCGGCCTCGGCAGCGGCTTCCGCGACCGAACGCGTTTCTTCTTCACCGCGCCCGACGGGCTTCTCGATCCAGAAGTGCTTGCCAGCTTTCGCCGCGGCGATCCCGATCTCCGCGTGCAAGAAGTTCGGAGCACAGATCGACACAACATCAACTTCTGGGTCGTTCAACACCGCCTCGTAGTTGTCTGACGCACGCTCGTAGCCGAGCACCTCGACGGCCTCTTCCGCGCGAGCGGGTGCCGTGTCCGCGGCGTGCACCAAGCGGGGCCTAACTTTGAGGTCGGGGTAGGCGTAGCGCAGGTTCGTGTAGGCGCGGCTATGGAGCTTGCCCATCCACCCGACGCTGATGAGCCCGACTCCCACCTCGACGGTGCCGTCTTCGCGTGTTCGCATATGTCTAACGCTTTCGCTCTGGGTGCCGCGCACCGTGTGCTTCGTTGCTCCTGGGTGCCATGCACGAAGGGCATCGTCAATGAGTGTCCAAGCATAAAATGGACCGGTCCAAATTGTAAGGACATAGCGCGCACGATGTCAAGAATCGTTCCACGATATCCCACGCAGAATTGAATCGACGTCCTCCGCAGTTGTCACCCGATCTCATGAACCGGCCGCACCAGATCGCGCACGCATCCGCAGTGCGAAGAACACGAGGCCCGCGCCGATGAGACCCAGTGCACCAATCGGTACGAGCGCGGGGCCCACGCCAGCGAGGAGCCCAGCGCCGACGACGGAGCCGACGAAGCTCCCCATGTTGCCAGTTCCGGAGGGCATAGCCGATGCGAGTCGAGGGTAGTTCCGCAACTCACCTAGATAGAGCACCTGGGACGTAGGCCCGCCGGCCCCAACCATGACACCGACGAGGAGGATCGCGATCCCTGTGCCGAGGCTTCCGATTCCCGGCACGAGTAGCAGCAGCGCCCCCGCGATGCCGATTGCCGCACTCGACCAGAATGTTGCGACTGCCGCCCGATCGGCAAGCCAGCCAGCACCAAAGTTCCCCGCGTTCATGCCGATTCCAAACGCGAGCATCGCGAGCGCGGCCGTCAGCCAGCCACCGCCGCCCTGCGCCCACTCAGTCACCGGTGCGACATAGGTGATGACGGCGAACCCTCCACCCGCAAGCAGGATGACTCCGATCGCGATGACCACTAGGCGGTGGCCAAATACCCGCCCGCCGCTCGTACCAGCGACGTACCCTGCAGTCTCGGGCGGTGCAATACACACGAACGCCACGAACGGTACTGCGAACAGCAGGGCGCAGCCGGCAACGATGAGACGCCAGTCTCCCTCTGCGCCCAGCGCGGTGAGGGCGGGCACCGCGAGCAAGTTCGCGCCTGCGATACCGCCGTGCATGACGGCGCTCCCGCGGCCGTAGCGATTGGAGCCGAGCATGTGGGCAGTCGCCAGTGCGCCGACCCCAATGTAGGTCGCGTGGGTGAGGGATGCCAGAAACCGCAGGGCGATCGCAATTGGGAGCGTTGGTGCAAACACCAGGAGCACCGTCCACAGCAGCATTCCGCCCGCACAGACGAGGATCGCCGTGCGCTCTGAGACCCTGCGGAGCACGAGCGGCGTAATGAACATGCCGACCACCACGCCCAAGGCATACGCCGATGCAAGCCCGCCGGTCGCGGCGAGCGCCGACTCTGGGTGTGAGGCGTACAGGCCTCCAACGAGGTCCTCGGCGATTTGGGGGAGGAGCCCCATCACAATGAACTCGCTGACGCCGATCCCGAGGCCGCCGCACACCAGTGCGGCAATGAGGAACCCTCTGCGCACGGGCGCTCCTTAGTGGTAGGTATACGAACCGAGATGACGCAGATGCATCCTATGTTTGTTCACAGGGTGCATCTGCGTCATCTCGACGTTAGCCCGGAGCGCCAGCCTTGGCGCGGAGCTCAGAAACAGGGTTGGTCGAAACTCAGCTTCGGCCTTCCTCGTCTTCGATCTCCTCCATGGGGATCACCCCAATGTTTTCGGTCACCTGCACACGGCCGACACCAGCGGTGTCGTCGCGTGAGATCTCGTCACGAATGGTGCGCACATTCCCAGTGTCGGCACCAGCCTCGCGAAGCTCGTGAACGAGCTGCTCGAGTTCCGCGCCACCAGCCATCAGCCCGGTCAGTTCTTCGACCGTGATCTCTTCTTTCTCGTAATAACCGATATTCAGGCCGCGCTTCAGCAACAAGAACCGGTCACCCACAGGAAACGCATGGTGCGGGTTGTGCGTAATAAACACCACACCAAGCCCGCGATCACGAGCCTGAATGACGTACCGCAGCACAACACCCGACTGCTTCACACCCAGGGCCGCGGTCGGCTCATCAAGGATCAGCACCTTCGCGCCGAAGTATACAGCGCGCGCAATCGCGACACACTGCCGCTCACCACCAGAGAGCGTCCCGATCGGCTGGTCGACGTCACGCAAGTCGATGCCCATCGCGAGCAGCTCTGCTTTCGCCGTCTTCTTCATGAAAGCTACGTCGAGCTGCTTAAACGGCCCCCATCCCTTGGTCACTTCGGACCCAAGGAAGAAGTTGCGCCACACCGGCATCAGCGGGGCGACCGCCAGATCCTGGTACACAGTCGCAATGCCGTGTTTCAGTGCCTCACGAGGTGACGCCAGTTGCACTGGCTCCCCCTCGATCTCGAACACACCCTCGTCATGCTGGTGGAGACCAGCAATGATCTTGATGAGTGTCGACTTGCCGGCACCATTGTCGCCGAGCACGCACATCACTTCACCCGCGCCGACTTTCAGGCTCACATCGCGCAGAGCGATGATGTTGCCATAAAACTTGCCAGCATCCCGTAGTTCAACGAGGGGTGTTTTTACAGCCGTTTGTTCTTTTTCTGCCGTGGCGTTCATTTGAATTTTCCTCCCTTGGCGGCCCTGCGCTGCAACCAGAAGTTCAACACGGTCGCTCCGAGGAGCATCGCGCCGAGGAAGAAGCGGAGCCAATCCGGGTTCCACTCAGCGTAAACGACACCCTTCAGTGCCATGCCGTAGATCAGTGCACCAATCGCGCCACCGATCGCGCTGCCGTAGCCACCCGTGAGGAGACAGCCACCGACGACCGCAGCAATGATGTACAGGAACTCGTTACCGATTCCCTCGCCTGACTGCACCGTCTTGAACGCGAAGAGGTTGTGCATGCCGAGAAGCCATGCACAGAAACCGACACCCATGTACAGGCCGATCTTCGTACGCGCCACCGGCACACCAACCGCGCGCGCGGACTCAGGCGCACCGCCCGACGCGTAGATCCAGTTGCCAATCTTGGTACGGCGCAGGATCCAGGTGGCCACGATGACGAGCAGGATCCAGTAAAACACCGTGATCTTGATCCGTAGGCCGAACACCGAGATGTCAGACGCGAACACGGCCTCTGCGGACTTGAACCCAGCCCACTGCTCAATCGAAGGGCTCGCAACACCACCCGTGATCATACGGGTAAGGCCGAGATTCAGACCCGTCAGCATGAAGAACGTTGACAGCGTGACGATGAAGCTCGCCAACTTTGTTTTGATCAGCAGCCAGCCGTTGATAAACCCAACACCCAGCGAGAAAATGAGGCCGACAATGACGCCAACCCACACGTTGGTGCCGAACCAGTACACGAACAGCGACGCTGCCAGCGCACTCGAGATCACTCCAACACCGGTCGAGAGGTCAAACTCTCCACCGATCATGAGGAGCGAGACGCCAAGCGCCATAATACCCACCGTCGACGCACCATAAAGTGTGGTGGCGAGCGAACTCGGCTGGGTGAACTGCGGCGCAACGGCCGCAAACAGAATGAAGAGGACGACGGCGGCCGCCGTGGCGCCGGCTTCTGGTTTGGTGAAGAACTTCGTAAACCAGTTACCGGCCGCCAGGCGCTCGTCGCCCTTATTCGCAGTTGTAACACTCATGATGTACTATCTGCCTTTCAGATTCCTGGAGAAGAGTACGCTCACTTTGTGCACGAAGCTGCCCGAAAGCTTGACGGCTTCGTGCACAGAGCGCACGTGTCTCCTCGCTGCGACGTCTCGCTCGATCAGCGGGTGCCAGCCTTCGCCAGCTCAGACACCAAGGCGACATTGTCCGCAGTGATAATCTGCGGGCCGGTCAGCACTGGCAGTCCACCACCCAGAACGTTCGCATTGGTGTTGTACAGCCAGACTCCGTCTACCGCAGAGTACCCCTGAAGGTAGGGCTGCTGATCGATCGCGAACTGAATCGTGTCGTTCTCGATCCCCTCGATCACTTCAGGACTCATGTCGAAAGTTCCGAGCAGTGCGCTACTGCCCGCGTCGCCGATCGAGTCAGACGCGATCGGCGCCTGCGGTGCACCGAGCGTCAGTACATAATCGATCGAGGGATCGGTCTGCAGCTTCGACGTAATTGTCGACGCGATGTTCGTCGCGTCGGCGGCCTGCACGTAGAGAATCTCCATATCGCCCTCAAACGTCTCACTCACACCCTCGCAGCGATTCTCGAGACCAACGTGTCCCTGCTCCTGAATCACGCAGATGAGGTTCGTCGCACCCTCTTCGTTCAGTTTGTCGCCGGCAGCCCGGCCAGCGACCACCTCGTCCTGGCCAAAGTGTGCCAGCGCACCCAACTCTGCGTACGCACTTTCACCAGCATTGATGCTGAACACCGGGATGTCAGCTTCAACAGCCTTCCTTACAGCACTCTCCAAAGCCTCAGGCTTCGCGAGGGTGACCACGATACCGTCGACACCCTGGTCGACGGCCTGCTCGACAAGCTGTGCCTGGCGTCCACCTTCCGGATCCGAGGTATAAAGCAGTTCGATGTTGTCCTTGGCCGCTGCAGCTTCGGCTCCCTGCCGCAGAATGTCCCAAAACGTATCGCCTGGCGTCGAATGGGTAATGAGGGCAACCTTCATCTCGGGAGTATCGACACCTCCACCATCTTCGCTAGCCGCACCACCGGCACCCGCACCAGCGGGTCCGCCGCCACAAGCTGCGAGCAGCAACGCACCCGTTGCTGCGATTCCGGCCATGCCAAGCTTGGCCCACTTTGTCTTGCGTGATTTCAACATACTCTCCACTCCATTGTGCTTCTTGGTCCATATGTCCTTACAAATCTTTCGATTTGACCTAACAATACATGAATTCAGCCTTTCAGGGGCTCGTAACGGTAAAGGTTGGGTAACAACCTGTGAGGACCGCATCCACAGCCTCTGCTGCCATCCGAAACGTCGCTGCCATCGCTGCCGCAGACAGACCGGTGGTATGAGGACTGAGCAACACACGGGCGTGGTTCGCGAGCGGGTGGTCCGCGACGGGTTCCTCAGCGAAGACATCGAGACCGACTCCGCCCAGGATCTCCTCGGCGAGAGCCGTCTGCAATGTTTCCGTGCTCACGAGATCGGCTCGTGCACAATTCACCACCACAAGACCGGGCCTCGCCTGCCTCAATAACCCGATTGGCAGCAGCTCGCCGTCGCCGCCCGGTAGGTGAAGGGTAATTGCGTCAGCGAACCGCACTGCCTCCTCGAGCGAGACATTCTCGTATTCCTCGGACTGCACAAACGGGTCGTGCACCACCACCCTCATTCCGAATGCGGCCCCAAACCCCGCAATTATCTTGCCGATTCGCCCGTATCCAAGCACCGCGAGTGTCTTGCCATAGAGGTCTCCCGGGGTTGGGACAGGATCATTTCCCCACGCCCCCGAGACCACGAAGTCGTGTGATTCTGGCACTCGCTTCACGAGTGACATCAGCAGCGCGAAGGCGCCCTCCGCGACCGCCCGGCTGTTACTTCCGGGAGTCACTGCGACGGTAACGCCGTGTTCGGCTGCGGCCGTCACGTCGACGCGATCAACCCCGACACCCGTGCGGGCGACAACGCGGAGCCGCGGCATGCGCGCCAGCAGCTCGCGGTCGACGTCAAACGCGGCCCGCACGATCGCCCCCTGCGCCTCCGCAAGGTCCCTCTCGGTTGGGTGCGACACGAAGGTAACACCCGCACCCAGGTACGGCACCACGAGGTCAGGATCGACGGGGCCCAACCCAACTACCACAGGCGCGTCGCCCACCGCAGTACCGCCCGCGCGGACGCTGCCCACTTCGGTGTTCACTGCGGTGTTCACTTCACTGTTCCCAGGCCTTCAGGGATCATCTGCTGCACGGTGTTGGCAAGCAGCGTCGCGTCCGAGCCGATCGCGAGGAAT
The DNA here is from genome assembly GCA_052090925.1 of Leucobacter sp. Lineage (GTDB taxonomy): Bacteria > Actinomycetota > Actinomycetes > Actinomycetales > Microbacteriaceae > Leucobacter. The sequence goes on from JBQDBM010000005.1 coordinate 111,352, forward strand.
CCATACCCTCTATCTCGGTACCGCTCCGCGGCCTCACGGTCATTCGCGAGGATGCCAGCCACTTTCCCGTGCGTTCGGCACGCCTCGACCACCTGATCAAGCACCGATTGAAACCCGGGGTCATCAAACTGCCTCGGCACACCAAGCGCGTAACTCAGGTCTTGTGGACCAACGAAAAGTACATCAGCACCGGGGGTTGCCGCGATCGCGTCGAGGTCCTCGACCGCGCCGCGGGTTTCGATCTGCACGATGCCCACGGCCTGATCGTTCGAACGGTCGAGCGCAGCGGCGTCGAGCGTCCATCGCGCCGCCCGGTTGTAGCTCGCCACCCCTCGGTCGCCCTGGGGTGGATACAGCTGGTGCCGTCTCGCTTCGGCTGCTTCGGTCGCACTCGAGATCCGAGGGAACATCACCCCGGCAGCGCCCGCGTCGAGCACGCGTCCGATGCGGATCCGGTCGGGCTGCTCAACTCGCACAAGCGTCGAGGCACCGTAGGCGCCGGCCGCTGCCACGATCGCGCCGACCTGATCCTCGTCGCCGCCACCGTGCTCGAGATCGACAAGCACCCAGTCAAGCCCGGCGGCCACACACACCTCAGCGGCAGTGACCGATCCCAGTCCGAGAAAAGTCCCGACCGTGGTCTCGCCTGCGAGGAACCGCTCGCGCAGCGTGCGACCAGGCGCGAGGGGTCCACTCGTCATTTGTGAGGCGTTCATCCGTGCCACCGTTGCATCGCGAGGCCCTCACCATATTCCTCGAGCTTCTGCGAGGTATCGACCCGGTCCCACACCTCGGCGGGCGAGACGTCCCACCACACGCCCGCGCTGGGCAGATCTGCGTGTGGAATGGTCGGGACCACGATCACGACGGGCCCGCGCACATTGCGCGTCTCGTTCAGCGCCTGTCGCACCTCTTCGGCCGTTGTTGGCTTGCGCACCTCAGCACCAAGACCGGCTGCGATCTGGGTGAGGTCGATCTTCAGATAGTCACCCTCGAGGCGGCCAGCATCGGACGTGCCCAGGGATCCCTCGCCCTCGCGGTACCGGAACTCGTTGGCAAAATGTTCGCCTGTGCGCCACATCTGCAGCCGGCGAATCACCTGGTACCCGTGATTCTCAGAGATAACTACGGTGAAAGGAATTTGCTCCTGTGCCGCCGTAACAATCTCGGTCGGCATCATGACAAACGTGCCGTCGCCGATGAATGCGGTGACGCGGTGGCTCGGATCAGGATCCTGCAGCCGCACGCCCATCGCGGCCGGAAGCTCGTACCCCATGCATGAGAAACCGAACTCAAGGTGTGCGTGGCGTCCGTCGGTCGCGTCCCATACCTTCTGCAGGTCGCCCGGGGGGCCTCCCGCGGCCGCAACGATCGTGTCGCCGGGACGCGAGTGCTCCTGCATGAGACCAATGAGCTGCCCCTGCGTGAGCACGGCGTCGGTGTCGGGGAGCTCCGGGTGCTCTTCTTTCGGGAAGCGCGTGTCCGCATCGAGCGCGGGGCCTCGCATCGCCAGCCACTCGGCGCGGGAGGCCTCGACTCGCTCAGCCCATGCGGCGGGCAGTCGGTACTCGCCAAGCTCCGCCGCCAACGCCTCGAGCGCGAGCCGCGCGTCGGCCACCACCGCAATGGCGCCTTGCTTGACCGCGTCGTGCTCGGTCACATTGATTGAGGCGAACCGAACCTCGGGGTTCGCAAACAGCGACTGTGACGCGGTCGCGAAGTCAGTGAGGCGCGTACCGATGTGCACGATGAGGTCTGCCTCACCGGCGAGCTGGTTCGTGGTCGGCGACCCCTCAAGCCCGAGCCCAAAGACACTCCACGGTCCATCTTCGGTGACGGCACCCTTACCGGCAAATGTCTCGGCAATCGGGAGCAGTGTCTGCTTACCGAGGTCGGTGAGCCGCTGCTGCGCGTCGGAGTACATCACGCCGCCACCTGCGATCACGAGCGGGCGCTTGGCGCCACGAATCAGCTCCGCGACCTGCGTGACTTCGGTCGCGTCTGGCTGGCGACGGCGAATCACCCAGTCGCGTTCCGCGAAGAACTCGACGGGGAAGTCGTATGCGTGCGACTGCACGTCTTGAGGGAGTGCCACCACTGCAGCGCCGGTCTCCTCGGGGTTTGCGAGTACGCGGAACGCCTGCGGGAGGGCTGTGAGCAGCTGCTCGGGGCGATTGATGCGGTCGAAGAAGCGTGCGACGGGGCGCAGCGTGTCGTTCGCCGTCACCTCTGGCGTGCCAGGGAGATCCAACTGCTGCAGCACGGGTCCCTGGCGCCTCGTCGCATAGGTGTCGCCCGGGAAAAGCAGGAGCGGAATACGGTTCACCGTTGCAAGGGCCGCGGCGGTGACAAGGTTCGTTGCTCCCGGACCAACCGACGCAGTGACCGCGAGGGTCTGACGCCGCTTCGACGCCTTCGCGAACCCGGTCGCCATGTGACCGAGTGCCTGCTCGTTGCGACCCTGCACAAACGGCAGACTGTCGGCGTGCTCAGCCAGCGCCTGCCCCAAGCCAGCGACGTTACCGTGACCAAAAATACCGAGTGCCGCGGGCACAAAGCGCCGACGCTCGCCGTCCGATACAGAGTGCTGCGCGGCAACGTAGCGAATAATCGCCTGTGCAACGGTCAGCCGTACCGTCTGCCCTGATGTTCCTGTGACCATGATTCCTGGTAGCTCCTTTGCCTAAAATTCTGTGTGTTCTCTTGCGTCGAATCGTCATACACCCGGTGCTCTGCGTCAAGCAGCTCGCACCGAGTGCACTAGCCGTGCAAGATCACGGTCTTGATCTCGGTCATCTCTTCGACGGTCGAGCGCACGCCTTCTTTGCCGTATCCGCTGGCTTTCAGTCCGCCGTAGGGCATGAGGTCGGCACGCCACAGCGGTGTCCAACCGAGGTGCACGCTCCCCGCGTCTATCTCACGCATGGCCCGAACGCCCTCGCCGAGGGTCCCGCCAAATACTCCGGCGGCGAGCCCGTAGGCCGTGCCGTTCGCGGCATCAATCGCGGCATCAAAGTCGTTCACCGTCGTGACCGCGACGGCTGGGCCGAAGAGCTCGTCTTGCGCGAACGCGTGTCGGGTGTCGACGCCCGACACGATCGCCGGCGACACAAATGCACCGTCACGTTCTCCGCCGGTGAGGAGCTTCGCGCCGTCCGATACGGCCTGCGTGATGCTCGTCGCGACGCGCTCCGCCTCGCGCTCAGCAACCAATGGGCCGAGCTTTGTGCCCTCGGCAAACGGATCGCCCATCGCGATCGCATTTACCTTGGGAAGCAGTGCATCCATGAAGTCTGCCTCAATGTCGCGGTGCACAATGACGCGCTGCACCGAGATGCACACCTGCCCGCCGTTGACGTAGCCGCCGGCCGCGACCGCGGAGGAGGCTTTCTCGATGTCGGCGCCAGGCAGGATCAGCGTGGGGGAGGAGGCACCAAGCTCAAGCGAGAGCTTCTTCACGCCTGCGACGCTCGCGATCCTCTCGCCCACACCAGTTGACCCGGTGAACGAGATCTTTCGTACGCGGCGATCTGTGACAAGCGCATCGCCAAGCGATCCTCCGGAGCCCGTAATGACAGAGAGAACACCCTCAGGCACCCCCGCTTCGAGGTAGCACTCCGCGATCTGCAGAGCCGTGAGTGGCGTCATGCCGGCCGGCTTCAGTACGACCGAGTTGCCCGCCGCGATGGCCGGGGCAATCTTGTGCAGCACGAGGAGTGCCGGGTAGTTGAACGGTGTGATCGCCACGACGATGCCGACCGGCTGGCGGAGCGTGAACCCCACCTTGTCTTGGCCGGTGCCGGGGTTCGCGTCGAGGGGCAGGCTGTCGCCGTAGAGCTGGCTACCCTCGTGGGCTGCCAGGCGGGTGATGGCGCCCGAACGGCGTGCTTCGCCGAGCGCTTCGCCGAGCGGTTTGCCATTCTCGGCTGAGATGGTTGCGGCAAGCTCTTCCGCGCGTGCGTCGAGGAGATCCGCGGCGCGATTCATGATCTCGACGCGCTCGTGAGCCGGTGTACGGCCCCAGACACGTGCACCACGCTCGGCAGCTGTGATGGCTGCGTCAACGTCGCTCGCGGTAGCTACCGCGACCTCGCCGACAGCGCGGCCGTCAAATGGGGAGCGGACCTCTGCGCGGCCGCCACCGGTGGCTTCGCGCCACTCGCCGCCGATCAGCAGTCCGAAGATACGCTGCTCGCGTGTACCTTGTCCGATTTGCTCGTTCATGCGCCTGCGACCATCCCCCGACATCGATTTTGGACCGGTCCAAATTGTAAGCATGAGAGCAGCGCGACGTCAACCCTGCATTTCGATCTGGGCGCTCACCTACGCCGCTCCACGCGACGTGGCACCATAGTGATCGTGAGCAATAAAGAGGCAGGAGCCACGGAGCATCCCACTGATGACCGACACCGGGCACCTGCGCCGCGTCCGACGATGCGTGATGTTGCTGAACGCGTCGGACTCTCAAGGCAATTAGTCTCGATCGTGTTGCGCGGTGCGCCCGGCGCAAGCGATGACTCTCGCGCCCGTGTGCTGGCTGCCGCGGCTGAGATGGGTTATTACCCAGATGACTCCGCGCGAATGCTCCGCCGCCGCCGCAGCGGGCAGCTCGGCGTGCTCTTCACGATGCACCAACCGTTTGAGGTGGATCTCGTCGACGCGTTGTACCTAGAGGCGAGCGCTCGCGGCTACACACTGCTCCTTGGTTCCATGGGCCCAAAACGCTCCCAACAGGATGCGCTCTCAGAACTCATGCGGCAGCGTATTGAAGCGCTCCTCGCCCTCGACGCGGGCGGTGGGGCCGAGGTGTTCGATGCTCTCCCCACCGGAGTTCCAACACTGCTGCTCGGCGGCCCGGTCGCAACCGAGCCACATGACAGCGTGCGGGTGGAGAACGAGGCGGGTGTTGCGCTCGCTGTCGACCATCTTGCAGCACTCGGACACCGCCGCATCGCCTATGTCGGTCCAAGCGAGGGAGCAAATGCGCAGGAGCGGCTCAGTGCATTCCGGTCGGTCACGGAGGCGCGCGGGGTCGAAGCTGAGGTACTCCCCAGCGACTACACTGAGTCTGGTGGCGCACAGGCAGCGCGAACGCTGCGTACCCGCCTTGCCGTGCCAGGCGCGGAACTACCGACTGGTTTCGTCTGCATCAATGACCATTGTGCAATCGGCATGCTACAAACGCTCGTGCGCGATGGCGCCCAGGTTCCCGAAGAGTTCTCTATTGTTGGGTTCGATGACAGCACATCAGCGGCGCTTCCGTTCGTCGAGTTGACGAGCGTGCGACCTGATCCTGAACACATGGCGCGCCTCGCCATCGATACCGTCCTTGCCCGGCTTGACGACCCGTTGATCGCGCCGTCAACGACGCTTGTGTCACCCACACTGAGTGTGCGCGGCAGCACCGGGCCTCCCCGCAGCTGAAGCTTCGATGAGAATCATCTCTAGGCAGTCCTTCTAGCGTTACTAGCACGTGCTAGTCTCACTGATGCTCGTCCACGTCCGTAACCTCGGACCTCTTGGTCCACTAGCAAAGGAGCGCCAGATGGCTGCCACACCAGTCCGCCTCGGTCTCATCGGTTCGGGATGGATCGGTGAGTTCCACGCCGAAACCATCGCCCGGCGCATTCCCGGCGCCGTGCTTGAAGCAGTCGCTGACCCCCGTCCCGGCGCCGCAGCCCAGGTTGCTGAACCACTGGGAACCGCAAAAACCTACCTCGATGCCGAGGAGCTCATCACAGACCCGGCCATCGACGGGGTCGTGATCTCTTCACCCGCATTCACTCACGCAGACCTCGTGGTCGCGGCCGCAACTGCGGGCAAAGCCGTGTTCGTGGAAAAGCCGATGGCGCTCACGCTCGAAGACGCTGACCGGGCTATCGCTGCCGCAGATACCGCACAGGTGCCCCTGCAGGTGGGTTTCAACCGACGGTTCTCACCGGACTTCGCCGATGCCCAACGCATCGTCACCGAAGGTGGCATTGGTAGTCCACAGCTGCTGCGCTCCCTCACCCGCGACCCCGGCCTCGCAAACCCCGGAGCCGTCAAGCCGTGGACGATCTTCCTCGAAACGCTTATCCACGACTTCGACACTCTCAATTGGCTGAACCCTGGGGCGAGGCCTGTCGAAGTGTTCGCTGCGGCCGACGCGCTCGTTGCTCCCGAGTTCAAGGAGAACGGACTCCTTGATACAGCGGTGGTGACCGTCCGCTACGACAACGGGGCCATCGCTACGGCGGAAGCAAACTTCTCAGCCGCATACGGGTATGACGTGCGAGGCGAAGTCTTTGGTTCAGCCGGCATGGTAACCGTGGGTGACGTCCGTACCAGCAGCACAAGACACTACTCGGCCGCCGGTGCGATGGCCGCCACCACACGGCTCAATATGGATCTATTTCATCAGGCGTACACCGATGAACTCGTGGCGTTTGCGGGCGCAGTACGCAGCGGGAAAGTGACGGGCGCCACTGGAAGGGATGCCCGTGCAGCGCTCACGATCGCACTCGCTTGCGTCGCCTCCGTCAAACAACGCACGTCAGTCTCAATCTGCACTGACGGCACACTCGCATAGGCCGCTTTCGAAAGCTCCCGCAGAGCAATCAGAAAGCTAGATCGGCACAGTCCTACGCGCAGCGCCCTGAGGCCCCACGCGCGGTGATATTCAATCTTCGCGACTCAAACACCCACGAGGTACGGCAACGCGGTATCGTGAGCGGCGCGCAGTGCATCCTCAAGAGGAAGCTTCCGATATTCAGTGGAAAGCATTTCCATGCCCCACGGTCCGCGGAAGCCAGTTGCCCGAACAGCATCAACGAGACCCTGCACGTCAAAGTCGCCCTCACCGCAGAGCCGTCGGTTGTCGGTGGTGTCGGTGAAGAGGTCTGACAGAGCTTCTGTCGGGCAGTCTCCGAGTTCTACCGAGAACACCTGCTCTCCCGTGACGGTCTCCGTAATCTCGGTGAACGGCGTACCCGCACGGAAGACATGCCAGAAGTCAATGCAGATACCGACGTTGGGGAGCCCTACCTCACGAACGAGGGCCGCTCCTTTCGGAGTCGTATCGATGCCAGAAAATGCGATCGGTTCGATCGCCACGCGAAGCTTGCGCTCGGCCGCTTCGCGGCCGAGGTTTCGAAACGGCTCCACCAGGTATCCGAAATCCTCCTCGGGGCCGTTGAAAGCCGCGCCGACCTTGATAAAGGCCGCACCGATGGTCGTCGCAGCATCGAGCAATAGTTCCCAGGTTTCTCTCCACTGCTCTTCTCCGAGCCACCAATCATTGAGGAACTCGACTTCTCGATACTTGAGCCCTGCAGCGTCGAGTTTTCGCCGAAGCTCATCGAACCCGATCGTGCGCTTGATCTCGGCGAGGTCGGCCTGGTTGAGGCCCATGCCCTGCCAGCCAGTCTTGACGAGCGCGTCGATGCGCTCGTCAATCGTGTAGGTGCTCCGCTCATCGGCGTAAAGCGGAGCAACGGCTCCTGCGGTCGTCCAACAGGATGCGATGAGTTCCTGATCGGTATTCGTGTTCATGATGTCTCCGTTAGGTTGTTTGCTGCCGAGAGGAAATCGAACTCGACGAATGACATTCCGCCCGTCGCGCCGATCTCCTCGCCTGAAATACTTCGCGCCCCATCAGAAAGCAGAAAACGGCAGAGCATGCCGATCTCCTCTACAGTTTGCGGACGTCCCACAGGAATAGGTTTCACATGCTCGGCAAAGATCTCATCTTCTGCTCGGCCCGTCACCCGAGCGTCTTCCTCCAGAATACGATCCCAGATCGGCGTACGGACAATCCCGGGGCACAGCGCATTCACGGTGATGTTCAACGGTCCCAGGTCGAATGCGAGGCTCTTCGAGAAACCGATCACCCCCGCCTTGGAAGCGGCATAGGCGCCCTGCAAGGCCGCAGGTGTCCGGCCAGTGATGGAGGCAAGGTTCACGATCGCACCGCCACCATTGTTCTTCAATACTGGGGCGACCGCCTGACAGGCTCGGAATGTTCCCTCGAGATTGACTCGCAAAATCCGTGTCCACTCCTCCTCCGTATTGAGCAAGAAGTGCTTCACCAGCGAGATGCCCGCTGCATTGATGAGTCCCCACACATTTCCGACGGATTCTGCAGCTTCGCGCAGTGCGGGTATTGCGGCAGAGTCGCTCACGTCTGTGACAACCGTACGTACACGCTCGAACTCGGAGGCTAATTGATCGAGTCGGGCGGCGTCGCGGTCGGCGAGAATCACACCGTACCCGGCCTCATGCAGCACTCGGGCGATGCCTTCACCGATGCCGGAAGCGCCGCCTGTAATAAGTACCCAGCGCTCATCGTCTCGCTCCGTGCCGTTCATCTTCTTCCTTTCAGTCACGGCGTAAACACCACTTTCAACGCTTCACCAGCACGAGCAAGACGTATCCCCTCGTGCACGTCCTCCAATGGGAGCACATGACTCACGATCTTCGCGATCGGTATTGCGCCGCTCTCGATGAGATCAAGCGCTTCGCGCATCGTGTTCCTCATCAGAAACGCACCGTAAAAGCTCAATTCTTTGGTTACGATATCCGTCGGCGCAAAACCTGCTCGGACCGCGGAGTTGATGCCCACGATCACGATTCTCGCCTCATCGGCCGCCATGGCAACCGCATCATCGAGTTGGGATCCGACCGCCTCGTAAGTGAGCGTCGGTCCGCGGCCGTCCGTCGCCTCACGTACGGCTGACACTACATCTATGCCGATGGGGTCAAGTGCCGTCGTGGCACCGAGCTCGATCGCAACGTTACGGCGTTCTTCCGAAGGCTCAATGACGATGATGTCGCCCGCCCCTTGCAGACGAAGCACCATGATGGCCAGGAGACCAATCGGTCCGCCACCCACGACCACCGCTGTCTCACCCGGATGCACACCCGCCTTATGGACTCCGTTCAACACGCAACCGAGTGGTTCGGCCACCACGACGTGTTCCATCGTTGCATCGTCAGAAACCAGGTAGGCGAAGTAGGAGGGGACACGCACGTACTCGGCCATACCGCCATCCCACCACTGGCCCGGGGTATGCGGCCAACCGGGCACGTCGCATTCAGGGTTGTCAAACACGACCTCGCAGAAGTTCGGACTGCCAGTTCGACAGGCATCGCATCGACCACAAGGTGGATTCTGGTCAACTGCGACTTTATCGCCGACGCTCAGACCTCGCACGTCAGGGCCTACTTCCACCACTTCACCGCAGAACTCATGACCAAAGATCACGCCCGGCTTGGCGGGGTGAGTCGGCGGTACGTCGAGAATGTGAAGATCCGAGCCGCAGATCCCTACTGCTTGTACCCGTAATACGATGTCATCGGGTCGCTCGATGCTCGGACGCGGTCGTCGACCAAGTTCCAGCCGTCCATCACCTTCGAATATCGCAGCGCGCATAGTGTCATTCATTGTTCAATCCTTTCCGCAGGAGCCGCAGCCACGCGGGCGCGCTCCTCAGGGGTCGCGATCTGATACAACTCGATGGTCAACCCGAATGGATCCCGACAATATACCCATCGGTCTCCCTCCTGTCCGGGCGAGTCAACCAGTAGGTTCGGAGTAGAGAAGAACTCCGAACCAGCGGACTCTAGCGCTGTGACCGCGCTTTCGATGTCCGGCACGGTGAGCGCGAGATGCCCGAGTCCAGGGTCCTGTGTGTTTCGGCGCTGCCGTGTCGCCTCGAGGTTTCGAAATTCGTGCAGTTCGAGGCGGGCGGATCCAAGGCCTAGAAACTCCCAGCGCAGCTCAACCTCGGAGGCATTGATGCCGAGTGGGGTTCCGTCGATCACGGTCCACTCGGTCCGTCCCTCTCGGCTCATTCCGAGCACGTCGCTGTAGAACCCGACCGCGCGGTCAAGGTCCTCGACGACGAGGCCAATGTGATGCAAAGCAAAGCTCTGCATCAGACTGTCGCCAATCGCGGAGCACCCTGCCCGCAGACGTTCCACCCACGCCCGGCATCGCCTACGGCCCGATAACCATCCTCCGTTACGATGACTGTGTCCTCGAGTTTAATAAACCCTCTTCGGTCATGCCAAAGTGTTGTTTCGACCGAGAGCACCATTCCGGCCTGCAGTGGAGAATCCGCGTCGGTGTCCGGGTACGGCACCGGACCGGTTGCTGTGAGCCGTGGAGCCTCATGGCTGATAAGCCCCATACCGTGTGTGACGTAGGCGAGTTTGTCAGCAAATGGACTTTTCGCCGCTCGTGCGTCACCGGCTGTCATGACATCGCGCCCCAGAACCCCCGCCGCTATAGCGCCACGCGCCGCCTGTTGAATCTCATCGATCTCGGCGAGCGCCTCCTCGAGCTCGTCATCGACGGACCCGACTACGCCCATACGCGCGAGATCACCGATGTACCCACCGTAGTTCCCGCCGGAGTCCATGCAGATCACGTGCCCCTCTTCGAGACGTTCGTCGGAGGGTGCACGGTTAAACGTCGGCCCTGCCGATACGAGACAGTACTCAAAGATCAGGTCACGCTCCGCCTCCGCAAGCCGCAGCTTCTGTACCGCATCACGCTTCGTCATGCCGGGCTCGAGCTGCCCAAACACGTCCAGTATCGCGTCCACGGTCCGGTCGGAAGCTTGCGTGACGAGCTCGAGTTCGCTCTCGGTCTTCTGCGCACGGAGACGCTCAAGGAGAAACTCTGCGTCGGCAAGTTCGTACGATCCACGATCCTCGATGACGGGTAGAGCATCTATCGGTAGGAAGCTCGGCTCGATACCAACTCTTACCTGCGTGCCAAGCCGCTCGCGTACCGCTTCGAGAGCGAACGCCATCGCGTCCCGCACGCCCCAGGCCTCGGCCTTGACATGCGGTGTCCAGATCGGGTCATTCTCGAGCTGAAACCCCTCCATAGCGTTCCCGACGAAAAATGTTGCGTCTGGTGCACCGCGGAAGTAGACCACCACAGGCAAGTAACGGCTCACACCAACCGCATCCATGTAATCGAACCAGAAGAAGCGGTGTCCGCCGAGCAGATATTGCACGTTGTGCTTTGAAGTGGCGAGGAGAACGTCGATGTTCTCCTTCGCCATGAGCTCGTCGAGGTGTTGTGAATTGAATGGAATGTTCATGAATAGTTCCTTATGATTTTCTTGTTTCAGGCCGAGAGCTTGCGTCGCGACAGGCGGCGAGTATTCAGTGAATCGAGCAGCACTGCGAGGAAGATCATCGCGGCCTGCACGAACTGCACCCAGAACGGGCTGACGTTGAGCAGCGTGAGCCCATTGTTGATCACGCCGATCAGCAGCACGCCGATGAACGTACCGAACATGCTGCCCTTACCTCCGAACAGGCTCGTTCCACCGATGACGACGGCAGCGATGACCTGCAGTTCGAGCCCCTCGCCCGCCGTCGGAGTGGCTGACCCCAATCGGCCGACAAGCACGACCGCTGAAATACCGGCGCAGAGCCCTGCGAATGCGTAGACGAGAAAGAGTGATTGACGGTCCTTGATCCCTGACAGGCGGGCGGCCTCACGGTTGCCGCCGGTCGCATACACCTTGTGTCCGAACACGGAATTGTTCAGGATCAGGTGACCAACGACGAACATCAGGACCGTGAGTATCGATGCGAACGGAAGACCGAATACGGATGCACTCCCGACCCAGTTGAACGTCTCCGGTAGATCGTAGACGCTCTGCCCCTGGCTGAGTTGCAGTGTGAGGCCTCGCCCCATACCTAAGGTCGCGAGTGTGACGATGAACGGCGCCAGATTGAGCCAAGCCACCGACGCCCCGTTAAATGCACCAATCAGAGTAGAAACGAACAGTGCGAGGATCACGCCCAGCACGCCATCCCCTCCACCCGCTACAAATGTCGCCGCCACCATCCCGGATAGGGCGATGTTCGATCCGACCGAGAGGTCGATTCCAGCCGTGATGATCACAAGGGTGGCACCGACTGCGGCGATGCCCACGATTGCAGACTGGTTGAGAATATTGAGTGTGTTGGCGGCGGTGAAGAAGCGGTCATTGAGTACCGACATTACGATGCACACCAAGATCAGGGCTACGAAGATCGGCGTAGTCGAGCTGAGTTTGACGCGCTGCCAAATGATAGAGATCCAGCTTGCCCGACGCTCTGCGAGCTGGGGCAAGGCTGATGTCTCCGGCGCTTGTACTCGATCTTCGAGCTTTTGCGTGTTGAGGTTCATGAAATTCTTCCTGAGGTTGTATGTATCAGCCCAGCGATGCAAGATGCAACGCGGCCTCTCGGTCGAAGCTGGACCGGTTCGTCTCTCCAACGATTCGGCCCGCTCGGATGACATATGCGCGATCACAAACTGCAAGCACCTCGTCCGTGTCAGAGCTCGTGATCATGACGCCTGCGCCACCCTCGGCAATTTCGAATACTTTCTCGTAGATCGCGGCTTTTGAACCGACGTCGACTCCTCGCGTCGGGTCGTCGAGCAGGATCACGCGCGGCTCAGTCGCTGCGTAGCGCGCCAGCACTACTTTCTGCTGATTACCTCCCGAAAGGCTTCCAACAGCACCGTTCATTCCGGAAGTTCTGACCCCGAAATCAACGATCCACTTCTTACACAATCTGGCGAGTTTCGTCTTCCTCATCCAACCGAACTGGCTGAAAAGTCCGTAATTCCCAAAGGCCATGTTGTCGCGCACACTTCCCTCGAGAACGAGTCCGCCTTTCTTTCGATCCTCGGTGACGTATGCAATACCCGCTCCGCGTGCTGCAGCGATGCTTCCGGTCTTCACTGGCTTCCCGTCGACCGAGACGTGTCCCTCTTCAGGACGATTGATGCCGGCGACGGCCCGCATCAACTCCGTGCGTCCGGCTCCGGCGAGTCCGATCAACCCGACGACCTCACCACTGCGGACATGCACCTCGACGTTGTTGACGCGCGGCGCACTCAATCCTTCAACACGTAGTACGTCATCACCGACTTTCCGTTCAATGTAGGGATAGGCGCGGCCGAGATCGCGGGCGAGCATTGCACGGACGAGCTGCTGCTCATCCCAGTCGGAGGTCGGTCGCTGCTCGACCACCCGCCCGTCTCTCAGCACGAGAATGTCATCGGCGATCTCGAAGAACTCATCGAGGTGATGGCTGACATACAGAATGCCGAGGCCGTCGTCTTTGAGGCCTTTAATGACGCTCATGAGAGTGTCGACCTCACTCTCGGCAAGTGAGGACGTGGGCTCATCGAAGACCAGCACTTTCGCTTCGCGAGCGAGGCAGCGTGCAATCTCAAGGAGCTGGCGCTCCGAGAGCGTCAAGCTCGACACAGAACGCCAGGGATTGAGGTGACCAAGACCTACTCTCTTGAGAGATGCCTTGCTCAGTCGCTCTGCCTCGTTTCGCCGGGTGATCCCCATGCTGCTCGGCAATGCCCCTAGGAGCAGGTTGTCGACGATCGACATATCGGGCACGTCAGTGAGCTCCTGATAGATGACACTCACACCGGCTTTGATAACTTCGCCGGGGTCGGCGGGAACAGACTTCCCGCCGACCCCGATCGTGCCCTCATCGGGGCGTACTGCGCCTGCCAAGCTCTTGATCAGCGTGGACTTTCCAGCACCGTTCTCACCAGCGAGGGCGAGCACTTTGCCGGGGAAGATCTGCAGGCTGACGTCCGTTAGTGCGCGAACTCCCGGATAGTGCTTACTGACGCCTTCAAGCTTGACGAGAGAATCAGCCATCGATTTCATCGGCCCAGATACCAAATTCTTTCACTTCATCGCTATCGATGTTCTCGGTCGTGATGAGCATCGAGGGCCACTCGACAAGGCTGTCAATCTGCTCACCATCGTGCATTTCGACAATCAGCCTCATTGCCTCCTGCCCCATTGTGATGGGCTGTTGACTCACCTCGGCGTCCTGAATACCGGCTCGGATATTCTCGATCGCGGGCTTCGGCCCATCGATGCCGATTACGAAGATGTGTCCGTCTTCGCCAACCGGAACAAAGCGCTTCGCTGAATCGATCGCTCGGCTCACGCCCACCGCCTCAGCTCCGTTGCCCGCGAAGACCGCGTCAATCTCGGGCTGCGCCTGCAGGATGTCGGTCATCATCTCGTTGGAGATCGCTGTGTCCCACCCACCATCTGCGGTTGCTACAACGTCCACGTCCGGGTGCGCATCCATGACTTCGAGGAAGCCCTTATCCCGGTCGATTGCCGCGGGTGATCCGGCGGCGCCCTGGATGTTGACGACGTTGCCTTCGGCCGCCCCGTATCGGTCTTCAAGGAATGAGACGATCTCTTCGGCCGCCATCTGGCCCGCATCTACGTGGTTCTGGCTGATCGTGAACGTGATCAGATCGCTAGGGATCGAGTCAGCGAGCGCGATTACCGGGATACCGGCGGCGTCTGCCGCCTGGACCGCGGGGACGATCGCCTTACCATCGGCTGGGTTGATCGCGATGTAGTCGACCCCCTGAGTAATCAGGTTTTCGACATCTGTGACCTGTTGGTTCGGGTCGCCATTCGCATTGGTGGTGATCAGTGTGGTCCCGGTCTCCTCGGCGCCTCGCTCAAGCCCTTCGAGCAGACCAGCGAAGAACGGATTGGAAACCGTGTAACCGGAGTATCCAATGGTGATGTCGGCATCACCGGAATCGCCGCCCTCGCTCGCTGCGCCACCAGACGAGCAAGCCGTCGCCCCGACGAGCGCACCGACCGCCGCAAGCGACAGTATGAATTTTGCACCCTTTTTAATCATCAAGATTCTCCTAATTCCTCACCATCGAGTTGAAGTAAGCAACTGTCGCCTGTCGTCAGTCGCCTGTATACAGGGTAGGATTGTTCCGATAGGTTGTCAATTAGTGGAACCTCTGCAGTTCCGCTCAGGAACTCCTGACCGCACAAGATCCCCTACAGCTGCAGAGATCTGGAGACTGGTGATGAAATGACGATGTTGCAATCGGCAGGCGCGCTTCAGCGCGGGCCCTCGCTCGCCGAACAGGCATACAACGCGATACAAGATTTGATTATTGCTGGAGTCATTACTCCGAAGACTGTATTGAGCGAGAATGATCTTGCTCGACAACTCTCGGTCAGCAGGTCACCGCTGCGAGAAGCAATCCGACGTCTCCAGGATGAGGGGATGCTCAATGACTCGGGCCCGCGCGGCTTCACTGTCCCTGCCATCACGTCGCAGTTCGTGGCACAGCTTTACCAGGTACGTCGTGCGCTCGAAGCGGAAGCCGCTTTTCTTGCGCGCGATATCCCGAAACCCGAGATCTCTCGTGTTCGGGCCCTGATGGAGACAGTGCGCATGGAGCTCGCGAATGGCACCCCGCACTCTTTCAGCGAGGCAGACTTTGCTTTTCACAATTTGTATATTGAACGCTGCGGAAACCCGATGCTGATCCATCTCATCGAGCGACTCCGTGGACCGCTGGCTCGAGTCCGCGCGTTCGCGAGCCCCCTGCACGAACACCTGCGCAAGTCAATCGAAGAGCACCTGGCAGCGTTGGAAGCGATGGAGACTGGGAAGCCGGAAGATGTGCGTGACGCAGTGGTCCGGCATATCGATGGGATCGCTGCTCGCCTTCACAATCACCTGAAGTTCAGCGGCGAGGAGAGCTCGTGAGCCCGCGGCATGACGACACCTCGTGGTCAACAATTCGCTCTTCTGTCATCGGATTGGGATGGATGGGAGGGCTGCATGCCCGCTGCTATCGGCGCTTCGCCGAGACCTACCCAGAACTCCGCACACAGTTCTCATTGAATCTCGCTGTCAGTCGCTCAGAAGCTCTGCGTGCGTCCGCCCAGAGGCGGTGGGGATTTGAACAGGTTTCCGACGACTCGAAGACGGTGGCGTCGGACGACGGGATCGATATCGTCTCGATCTGTACACCGAACTGGGAGCATGCAGACGCCGCCATCGCGGCCTCCGATGCCGGCAAGGCCGTGTGGATGGAGAAGCCGGTCGGGCGTTCGCTCGAAGAAGTGGCTCGTGTTCATGGCGCCGTCAAACGCAATGGCACTGTGCTCGCAGTCGGGCACAACTATCGCGCTTCCCCCGCTGCACGTGAGCTGCGAAAGCGCATCGCCGATGGTCGCCTCGGCACTATCGAACACGTCCGCGGCCATTACGACGCAGGGTTCGCCGCCGACCCCTCAGCTCCACTCACCTGGCGGTTCACCAAAACCCAGGCCGGTGGCGGAGCGTCGAGCGATCTCCTGAGTCATCTCATAGACCTCGTACTGTATCTGAACGGTCCGATTACCGAGACTGTCGGTAAGGTGCGGACTGTCCACGAGGTTCGCCCTCTCCCTGCAGAATCCAACGGTCATTTCAGTGGGCGCGCACTCGAGCGAGAAGGCACGGTCGACAACGATGACATAGCCGTGGCGCTCACCACGTTCAGGAATGGCGCGTTCGGCTCTCTAAACGCGAGCCGGGTTTCGCGTTCGGGTGAGAACGCCCTGGAGGTCGAGATCCACGGTAGCCACGGTTACGCGCGGTGGAACACAGAACATCCGAATGAGTTTGCTTGGCGCGACCGAAACATGTCAGCGGTGGCTAAAGAATATGTCGACGCGAACATGCCAGAATACGGGAGGTTTCTGCCCGGGCCGGGCCTTGGTATCGGCTTCGATGATGTGAAACTCATCGAGCTCGGTGAACTCGTGAAGATGATGAAAGGCATGCCGTCCGAGGCGGCAACGATAGATGATGCGCTGAGGGTGGCGAAAGTCGAAGACGCACTCCTCAGGTCGGTGTCTTCGAACCGCTGGGAGGCGGTCGGCTGATGACATCAATCGAACATTCTCACTCACGTGCAATCCTCTAGAGTGGATTTGTGACCCAGCAATTCCCGGCCCAGCTGCCGCTGTCCCGCGTGCCAGATCCGCAGGCAGCCCCACCACTTCGCTGGGGCATCTTGGGGCCCGGATGGATTGCCGACCGCTTCGTATCGGCGCTCCTCAGGAACACGAGACAGCGAGTAGCGGCCGTCGGGTCACGTCGAACAG
>JBQDBM010000006.1:0-111802 GCA_052090925.1 Leucobacter sp.
CAGTCTATCGCGATCCTGGAGAATTCTCTGCTGCGTCGAGGGTGCGCCTCAGGTGTGATGCGAGCACACCACGATCAGCTCCAGATTCCGCCCAGTGCTGTGCAGCTGTCAGGAGCACTGCCAGTGTCCCGTATGCGGTGACTCGGGGGTAGAGATCGCGCGGGCTCAATCCTGTGCGCTCTGCAATAAACTGGCTTATGATTTCTGCGGCGCGGTTCATTCTGGCGAGGGCTGAAGCGCCAACCTCAGCAGGACGACCCACGGCTTCAAACTGGGTCAGGATCCACGGAACGCGATTTGGTCCGAAGCTCTCTGCGAGCCTAATGAGTACATCAATCACGTTTTGCGACGGCGAAACAGCCGGGCTTGTTGCGCCCAGCAACGCATGCAACTCGTCGAGTGCTGCGTCAGTGTCTCCCCAGAATACGTCGGCCTTTGCGGGGAAATAGTTGAAGAAAGTGCCTCGGCTTACCCCTGCGCGCTGAGCAACTTCCGCCACTGTGGTCCCGTCGTACCCCTGCTCCAGAAAAAGCTCGTATGCGGCCTCCTCAAGCACCTCCCGGCTTGAGGCACGTGGCCGACCGCGGCCGACCCGAGTGGGCCCGGCGTCGTGATCTGCATCGGCTGCCATCTTTTACTCCACCCGAATTTTTATGCTTCACCCATCGAGCCACTCAAACGCTGGTGCATTGCCGTGGTTTGATCATTCATGCCGACGAGTTCTACTGTTTTACCGAGTTTTTCATACTTGGTAAATATTGCGTCAAGCGCGCCCACGGTTGACGCATCCCAAATGTGAGATTGGGACATGTCGATGACGATGCGATCAGGGTCATGAGTGTATTCGAACATAGTTGTGAGGTCATTGCTTGAGGCGAAGAACAGTTCTCCATTGACGGTGTAGTGCGCGGTGGAGACGCCAGAGTGTTCAGTCACCGTCCTATCAACTGTGACAAAGTGTGCCACTCGTCGAACGAACATCACGGAGGCGATGATAACCCCCACGATCACACCGATTGCGAGGTTATTCGTCAGCACCACGACAATCACGGTAGAGACCATCACGAATGTTTCGCTCTTCGGCATCCGCCTGAGCGTGGATGGCTTGATGCTGTGCCAGTCAAACGCGGCAACGGAGACCATGATCATGACTGCGACGAGCGCGGCCATTGGAATTGCGCTCGCCAAGTCGCCAAGGGCGACGACGAGGACGAGGAGAAAGACACCCGCAAGGAACGTCGAGATACGCGTCCTCGCACCTGAGATCTTCACATTCATCATGGTCTGGCCGATCACAGCACACCCTCCCATGCCGCCGAAGAAGCCTGACAACATGTTGGCGACACCCTGCGCCCATGATTCACGCGTCTTGTTTGAGTGAGTGTCAGTAATCTCATCGACCAGTTTGGCCGTCATGAGGGACTCCATGAGACCGACGAGTGCCACTGCCAAGGCAAACGGACCGATGATGCTGAGCGTCTCCCACGTGAGCGGGACGTTCGGCATAAAGAACTCAGGCAAGCTCTCGGGAAGTTCCCCCTGATCTCCGACAGTAGGCACGTTGATCGCGAACACCACTGCGACCACGGTGATGATTACGACAGATACGAGAGGCGCGGGGATAGCTTTGGTAATCCACGGCATCGCAACAATGATGAGTACCCCTGCCGCCACGAGCGGATACACCATCCAGGGCACGTCGATCAGATGGGGAAGTTGTGCCAGGAATACGAGGATTGCGAGTGAGTTTACGAACCCGACCATAACGCTGCGGGGGAGGAATCGCATCAGTTTTGCGACACCGAGAAGTGCGAAGAGCACTTGTAAGACTCCGGCGAGGAGTATCACTGCGATGAGGTAATCGAAACCGTATTCACGCGCCACGGGTGCGACAACAAGCGCGACCGCACCGGTAGCAGCGGTAATCATCGCGGGTCGTCCGCCCAGGAAAGCGATTGAGACGGCCATGATGAATGAAGAGAAGAGCCCGACCTTTGGGTCGACTCCCGCGATGATCGAGAACGAGATCGCTTCTGGGATGAGGGCGAGCGCGACTACGAGGCCCGCAAGCACCTCGCGAGTGAGCAGTTTTGGAGACTTGAGCACCGACAGTACGGTGGGGTCTGAACGGTAGCGGAGCTTGGAGTCGGCAGCAGCGTTTTCGTGCGCACTGCGGTTATCAGCGGTTTGACCGGCCGGGGTCATCTGGTTTCCTTACGTTGAGGGTGCTGCAAGCGTTGTATCGGCGCAGCACGAACAAGATCGGGATATGAGCTTTGAGCGGCGATGCAAGAGTGGCACCGCGTCAAACTCTATGGCTCAACGGAGGATCACGCATCTCGTCATACTGTAGTCGCGGCCTTGCGCGGCACGGTACGACACAGCACCACGGCCACCCGTCGAACGAAACTTTCGCATCCCGGCTGTTCAGCATCGTTCGGTGTAAGATTGAGGCAGCGACTTTGATCCGGTCATCACCGGGGAGTTTTCGGAAGAACAGCACGCACCGGTCCGCCGGTGAGTTCCCAGTAGAGCCGAACGGGTGCGGCCCGTTACAGCCAAATGAAGCGGCTTGCTTTAGCGCCGTCCTCGAACGGACATAAAGCGAGTAAGCGGGGTGGTACCGCGGGGTCTAGATCCTTAGGGATTTTTCTCTCGTCCCGGCACGTGAGCAACTAAAGCAATAATCGAAGCCGCACCAGAGGACCCACATGCCGTACCCCCAGAAGCCCAGCCATGCAGCAGCCGAAACACCCAGTTCTCAGGGTGCGTCATTTGGTGTGGCGTCTTCGCCGAAATTTCCTGAGATCGAGCAGCGTGTACTCGAGTTTTGGAAGCGCGACGACACGTTCAATGAGTCAGTTCGACAGCGCGAAGGTGCACCCAAGTGGGTGTTCAATGACGGCCCGCCGTTCGCGAATGGACTGCCCCACTATGGGCACCTGCTGACCGGCTATGCGAAAGACGTGTTCCCTCGTTTTCAAACGATGCGCGGCAAACTCGTGGAGCGTCGCTTCGGGTGGGATACACACGGCCTCCCTGCGGAACTTGAAGCGATGAAGCAACTCGGCATCACCGAGAAGAGCGAGATCGAAGAAATGGGCGTTGCTGAGTTCAATGCCAAAGCTCGCGAATCAGTGCTGCAGTACACCCGCGAGTGGGAAGAGTACGTCACCAGGCAGGCGCGCTGGGTTGATTTTGAGAACGGATATAAGACCTTAAGCCTCAGCTACATGGAGAGCGTGATCTGGGCGTTCAAAGAGCTCTACGACAAGGGACTCGCCTACGAGGGGCAGCGTATCTTGCCCTACTGCTGGCGTGATGAGACGCCGCTGTCAAACCATGAGCTCCGCATGGACGATGATGTCTATCAAATGCGGCAGGATCCCTCAGTTACCGTCACCTTTCCATTCACGGGAGAACGGGCAGTAGAGCTCGGCCTCGAGGGCGTGCGTGCGCTTGCGTGGACCACAACCCCGTGGACGCTCCCAACAAATGCCGCGCTCGCTGTGGGTCCGAGCATCACGTACGCAGTGGTGCCTGCCGGCCCCTTGGGCGCGGGAGACGGTGCCGCTGCCGGTGACGCCGAGTATCTCATCGCCAGCGAGCTGGCCGGGAACTATGCGAAAGACTTGGGATATGCCTCGGCCGATGAGGTCCGTGAAGCGATCACACGCACCCTCGTCGGCGCCGACCTCGCTAACGTCGAGTACACCCAGCTCTTTGACTACTTTGTCGATGCTGAAACCTGGGGCACCGAAAAGTATTGGCGCGTACTCGTTGACGATTACGTGACCACCACTGACGGCACGGGAATCGTGCACCAGTCACCGGCATACGGTGAGGATGACCACCGGCTCACGACGGCCGCGGGCATGGCTACGATCATGAGCCTCGATGAGGGTGGCCGATTCATCTCAGCGGTCACCGATGTGGCCGGAGAGCTGTGGATGGACGCGAACCGCCCACTCATTCGGCTCCTCAAGCAACGTGGCCGCCTGCTTCGCGAAGCGAGCTACGAGCACTCCTACCCGCACTGTTGGCGGTGTCGTAATCCGCTCATTTACAAAGCAGTATCGAGCTGGTTTGTACGCGTCACTGACTTCAAGGATCGCCTCATCGAGGTAAATGAAGAGATCAACTGGGTCCCCGAGAACGTCAAACACGGACAGTTTGGGAAGTGGCTCGAGGGAGCCAGAGACTGGTCAATCAGTCGAAACCGCTACTGGGGCAGTCCCATCCCTGTGTGGAAGAGTGACGATCCTGAGATTCCACGCATTGATGTGTATGGCTCGGTCGCAGAGCTTGAAACTGATTTTGGTGAGTTGCCGCGCAACGCGGAGGGTGAGGTAGACCTGCACCGCCCCTATATCGACTCGCTCACCAGACCAAACCCTGATGATCCCACCGGTCAGTCAACGATGCGGCGCATCGAGGATGTTCTCGACGTGTGGTTTGACTCGGGATCAATGCCGTTCGCACAGGCACATTATCCGTTTGAGAACCAAGAATGGTTCGAACACAATCAACCTGCAGACTTCATCGTCGAATACATTGGGCAGACTCGCGGTTGGTTTTATGTGCAGCATGTTCTCGCCACTGCACTCTTTGACCGGCCGGCATTCAAGAATGTCATCAGTCACGGCATCGTCTTGGGCTCCGATGGCAATAAAATGTCGAAGAGCCTGCAAAATTACCCGGACGTCAACGAAGTGTTCGATCGCGATGGTTCGGATGCCATGCGATGGTTCCTGATGGCCTCGCCCGTGGTACGGGGGGGCAACCTCATTGTTACGGAAGAAGGCATCCGCGAAGGCGTGCGGCAGTTCATATTGCCGCTTTGGAATACGTGGTACTTCTTTAGCCTCTACGCGAACGCCGACAGATTTGATGCGACCCGTCGTACGGACTCTGATGACCCGCTCGATCGCTACATTCTGTCCAAGACTGGCACGCTTGTGCGCGACGTAGCTGCGCACCTCGATGCCCTAGATACGACGTCAGCAGCAGACGCGCTACGCGCGTACAGCGACGTGCTGACGAACTGGTACGTACGACGTTCACGCGATCGGTTCTGGGAGGGGACACGTGGAGCGAATGGTCGCCCACAAAACGCCCAAGCATTCAACACGCTCTATACCGTGCTCGAAACCATTGCGCGTGTTGCTGCACCCATGACGCCACTCGTTGCTGAGGATCTTTGGCGTGGCCTCACCGGTGAACGGTCAGTACACCTCTGTGACTGGCCAGATGCCGACGATTTCCCCCAAGACCACGAGCTTGTCGTGGCGATGGATGAAGTGAGACAAATTACCTCGCAAGCACTGGCACTTCGAAAAGCTCGCCAACTCCGCGTACGATTGCCGCTCGCAAAACTCACAGTAGTCTCCGCACGGCCGACAGCGCTGACACCTTTCGCTGACATTCTTCGAGAAGAACTGAACGTGAAAACCGTCGAGCTTGTGCAGCAGACTGAGGCAAGCGCCAGCGAATACGGCATCGTACAAACGCTCTCCGTCAATGCACGGGCTGCGGGCCCACGTCTCGGCAAAAATGTACAGCAGGCGATCAAGGCCGCCAAGACCGGCGACTGGTCTGAGCAGAACGAGGTGGTGACTGCTGGCGGAATCGACCTCGAACCACACGAGTACGAGCTCACTCTGAAAGTTGGGGAGAGCGCCGACAGCGGACCGGCACTCGGACTGATTCCAGACGGGGGATTCGTGCTGCTCGACACAGTGTCGAGCCCCGAACTTGAAGCCGAAGGCATTGCGCGAGACGCGATTCGTGCAGTTCAGGAGGCGCGTAAGAACGCCGGCCTCGATGTGAGCGACCGCATCGTACTGGCGTTGAACGCGACCCCCGAGCATGCCCGGGCACTCGAGCAGCACAGTGAGTTCATTGCCGCAGAGACGCTTGCGCTTGGGTTTACCGCAGGTGCGCTGGCACCTGACGAACTCACGCACTTGTGTGAGCGTCTCCCCGAAACTGTAGAAGGGGTGACAATGTCTACCGCCGAGGCACTTGGAATTCACAAGGACCCCCTCGTTATTACGATCGAAGCAGCGGAACATGGGAAGGAGCCCACTTCATGAGTGCGGTAGAACAGGTATTTGAGCAGCTTCTTGAACGAGTGGGCGAGGCCCGCCCGCGCCCCCGCATCGAGCCAGTCCGCCG
Organism: Leucobacter sp.; assembly: GCA_052090925.1. Taxonomy (GTDB): domain Bacteria; phylum Actinomycetota; class Actinomycetes; order Actinomycetales; family Microbacteriaceae; genus Leucobacter. The sequence continues at coordinate 6,178 of JBQDBM010000006.1, forward strand.
TCTCGCCGAATTGGCGGGATCGCCGCAGGAGTCGTACCCGGTGATTCTCGTCGCGGGCACCAATGGAAAGACTTCCACGAGCCGTGCGATCGCGTCACTCTTGCACGCCCATGGACTTCGCACTGGGCTGTTCACGAGCCCGCACCTGGTTGACTTCACTGAACGGTTCCAAAATGATGGTGAGCCGGTTGACGAAAACATCCTCACGGAATCATGGGACGAGCTTCAGCTCGCGCTCCAAGTGGTTGATGCCGAACTCGAGGCGGCTGGGAACGGGCCGATCACGTTCTTTGAAGCGTTGTCAGTGCTCGCCTACAGTGTGTTTGCTGATGCCCCAGTCGAAGTCGCCGTCATTGAAGTAGGCATGGGCGGTGAGTGGGACGCAACAAACATTGTTGATCCGCAGGTTGCTGTGTTCACTCCGATTGCACTCGACCACACGGAGATTCTCGGCTACGAACTTGCTCAGGTCGCGCATACGAAAGCCGGCATTATTAAGCCTGGCAGTACGGTTGTTTCAGCCGCCCAGGAGGAAGACGCCCTCGCGGAACTCACGGATGCCGCGGCAACGGCGAATGCCAAGCTATTGATTGCCGGCACTGACTTTCACCTCACGGATGACCGTCTTGCGGTCGGAGGGCGACAAATCTCGCTCCAGGGAACGAGCGGAAATACCTATGACCCCGCTTTCATTCCCTTGTTTGGTCAGTACCAAGCTGAGAACGTGGCTGTGGCTGTCGCTGCCGTCGAAGCTTTCTTTGGCGGCGACCGCCCCGTGCCAGAGGAGATTCTCGTCGAAGCGTTTGGACAGTTGACCGTTCCTGGTCGGTTGCAGCTCATCGGGGCCGACCCCATCGTGTATGTGGATGCCGCACACAACCCTCACGGTATGCGCGCGCTCGTCCAAGCTGTGACGGAGTCATTCAATTTTGAAGAGCTCGCGGTCGTTGTGGGGGTACTCGGTGACAAGGACGTGACAGCGATGCTCGCGGAGCTCGCGCCGATCGCTACTCTTGCCTATCTCACTCCGGTGGATTCGCCGAGGTCGCTTGGTCTTGATGAGCTCGAAGACGCTGCGGAGAGTGTGCTCACAGATACCGCAGTAGAGCGCGCCGTCAGCCTGCCCGAAGCACTTGATGTCGCTCGTGGGTGGGCAGACCGCGCAGAGAACCGCGCAGTGTTAGTGGTCGGATCGGTGCTGCTCGCGGGTGAAGCGATTGCCCATTCGCGCGATGAGGGCTGGGGGATCGCGTGACACATGATGAGGAGTTCAACCTTTCTCCCTCCGAGACGATGGCGCACAACTCTGCGATGCGGCTCTCCGGAGCGAAACGGGGCGAACGCTCTACGCAGAAAGCACTCGCTTCGATAGTGCTCGGGTTTGAGCTCATCATTGTTATTCTGATTGGGCTCACCCTCTTTGGGCTCAGTGTTCTCGAACCACGGGAGCTCGGACTCTACCTGGGCGGGGCTCTCTCGATTATCGGCATCGTGGGTCTTGCGATGATGCGAGTGGGCAAGGTCGGTATCGTCATTGGTTGGGCATTTCACGTCTTACTGCTTGCCACCGGCTTCCTTCTGCCCCCCGCGTTTGTCGTCGGACTCTTGTTCGGCGCGCTCTGGGTGTACTGCATGGTGAAAGGTGCACAGATCGATCGGGATCGCAGCGCCTGGATTGCAGCACAAGAGTAGCCCGCTGCAAAAAAGCACGGCCGGTTCTGATCGAGATTCTAGTTCTCCTATCGGTAGACTGAGCGACGGAAGAATTGAATTACTCCGCGGCACGAAGAGTCGCTGGGGCGAACGCAACATAAGGAGCGTGCATGTCTGCAGAAGAGACGTTGATCTTGGTGAAGCCCGATGGAGTAGCCCGTGGGTTGACCGGCGAAATCTTGCGCCGCATCGAAGCAAAGGGATACACGATCGTCGATCTGCGTCTTGTGCAGCCTGACCCCGCGGTGCTCTCAGCGCACTATGCGGAGCACAAGGGCAAGCCTTTCTATGAGCCGCTTCTCGAGTTCATGTCCTCCGGACCAAGCGTGGCGATCCGTGCCGCAGGGAACCGCGTTATCGAGGGTTTCCGCTCGCTCGCCGGAACCACCGACCCTACGACGGCTGCTCCGGGGACAATCCGCGGAGACCTGGGCCGCGACTGGGGCCTCAAAGTTCAGCAGAACCTTGTACACGGCTCGGACTCCACCGAGTCTGCGGAGCGTGAACTCGCACTCTGGTTCGCATAGGGAGCTGACTCTGAACTCCCTGAGCGCGGCCGAGGCACGCCGAATTGCGCTTGCGGCACAGGGGTTTTCTGGAACCCGAACGCTTCGGAAGCGGCGACCGTACGATCCTGCCCTCCAGCACTTGCATGTGCTGCAGATCGACTCAGTGAACGTTTTTGCTAGGAGTCATTATGTGCCGATGTTCTCTCGTCACGGCGCGTATGACCAGGCAACGCTCGACCGTCTTCTCTGGGAGAGCGGCGAGTACACCGAATACTGGGCGCACGAAGCCGCGTTCATCCCGGTGGAGGATCGACCTCTCTTCGCGTGGCGCATGCGGGAGTTTCAGGATCGCGCTATCCGCGATGAACGTGCCCAGGGGCTGAAAATCGAGCTCGATCGAGTGCGGAGGTCACTCGCCGATGGCGGGCCACAGTTTGTGAGTGACCTCGAAGGGTCACCGCGCGGCGCCCGCGGGCCGTGGTGGGACTGGAGCGACACGAAGCGCGCTCTGGAGTTGCTCTTTGCTTGGGGCGAAGTCGCGTCAGCTGGCCGAGCCGGCTTCCGCAGACGCTACGCGCTCGCCGACCAGGTACTGCCGGCACAATCGCTGCACGAGATACCTACGGCTAACGCACAGCGTGCACTCGTAGAACGCGCTGCGCGTTCGCTCGGCGTGGGGACGCTCGCCGACCTGGCCGACTACCATCGCCTCAAGGCTGGCGCCGCCCGCGCAGCAGTGCAGTCGCTTGAGGCCGAAGGGATCCTGCTCCCAGTACAGGTTGCGGGTTGGACTCGAGCGTCAGGATCACCTGAACCAGCCTGGCTCCACCGCGACGCACGCGTGCCGTCTCGGCTCGCCCCTGACGCCCTCCTCACGCCCTTTGACCCGGTTGTGTGGTTTCGGCCCAGGGCCAAGCGAATGTTCGACTTCCACTACCGTATTGAGATCTACACACCCAAGCAGAAGAGACAGTTCGGCTATTACTGCCTCCCGCTGATGGTTGGCGGCAAGCTTGCTGGCCGATTGGATCTGAAAGCAGACCGAGTGAACAACGAGCTGTTGGTACAGGCAGCGTGGCAAGAGGATGGTGCGCCACCGCGCACAGCGGAGACAGCATCCCGCCTGCTCGCAGAAGCAGCCGCGTGGCAGGGTCTGGTGCGTGTGCGTGTAAGCGGGATCGGCAACCTTCAGTTACCTAAGCTATTCGATGCGTGCGTCGACGCGAGCGCTGCCCATTGATGTTGGTCGCAGCATGACTATGCCTCGGGCAGCACTCTAATGATGTCTCGAAACAGGTCAGCGGGGACGTCCGCATTGTCACCCGTGCCGTTGAGCAGAATGGCGATCGTGCGGCCGGATACTGCGTCATACATGGTGAGGCTTTGAAACCCCAAGCCATTGCCGGTGTGACCGACCCAGTTGGCTATCTCTCCGATCCCGAACCCGTACCGATCATATTCGGGACTTGCCGGATCGTCGGCCGTGGAACCCAGTAGCTCGCGTTGTCGTGTCTTTATCTGGGAGTCGATTAAACTGCCTTCTCCGAGAGCCCGGCCCCAGACCGCAAGGTCAGCAATGGAGCCTGTCAGCGCACCCGCCGCCCCGAACCAGCCGGGTGGAACCTGGGGGAGGCGTTCGACGGCTTCCCCGTCAGCGAGTTGGAAGCCACGAGCGTCCTCCTCGTTCGCCGGGTTTGAAAACCCATAGTGTACGGATGACAGCTGTAGTGGCGTGATCACACGCTCCTGCACCACCTCCTGCCAGGGGGAGCCGGTGACCTGCTCAATGACCTCGCCGAGCAGCAGCGTATTGGTGTTGGAATATTCATATGCGCTGCCAGGTGCAAATTCTGGGGGATACTCAAACGCGATCTCGAGCAGTTCGTTCGTGCTCGGGTCCCGTTCTGGGGATGGAAGAAAAACATCTGCGAACTCGGGTACCGCGGAATAATTTGGCAGCCCTGAGCGCATCGTTCCAAGTTGCTGAATCGTAATGTGATCACCATCGGGCACCCCCGAAACATACGCCGAGATTGGATCATCGAGCGTGAGTTCTCCACTGTCTACAAGCTGCAGGATGACAATTCCCACGAACGACTTAGTAATACTGCGATATGCAAAGCGAGTTTCCGCAGTCACCATGTTGACCAGCTCTGTGTTGGTCTCGGTGTCACTGTCTAGTTGTGTATTAGCTTCGCCGAGTGTGATCAGCACATCATTCGTAGCGGGCTGCGTCACCATCACGGAGCCACCCGGAACACCGGTCTCATCGAGGGTGCGTTGCAGTGCAGCCTCAAGTGCTGGAGTGAAATCTGGTGCTGGATCGGCACTCGCTGAACACCCGGTGAATCCCAGAGCGACGCTAACGCACACCGTGATGAACATCATTCGCGCACGTGGTGTCGCGTATCTGTTCAGTTCCATGACTCATACAACCACGCCGACAACTCGTACGCCAACAGGTGGGGACGAAACTTTCGACGCTGCACGGCCACTCACTTTGTCTGGAGAGGTGACCTACCGGGTGATTGTCGGTGGCCGGGAGTAGTCTCGAACGCATGGAAACTACGCGTAGCGTCCGCCCATTCGAAGTCGTCAGCGATTATGTCCCAAGCGGTGACCAGCCCAAAGCCATTGAAGATCTCGCGAACCGCATCAACGCGGGGGAGACCGACATCGTGCTGCTTGGAGCGACGGGCACCGGTAAATCAGCGACCACGGCCTGGCTCATCGAAGCTGTGCAGCGTCCGACGCTGATTCTCGCGCACAATAAGACCCTTGCGGCGCAACTCGCAACCGAGTTCAGAGAACTCATGCCGCACAATTCCGTCGAGTACTTTGTGAGCTACTACGACTACTACCAGCCCGAGGCCTACGTGCCACAAACTGACACCTTTATCGAGAAAGACTCCTCGGTGAATGCTGAGGTTGAACGGCTCAGGCACTCCACGACGAATGCACTGCTCAGCCGCCGCGACACGATTGTGGTTTCGACTGTCTCATGCATTTACGGACTCGGTAAGCCCGAGGAATACTACGAGGCGATGGTGCCACTCGTCGTGGGCGACGTACTGGATCGCGATCTGCTGCTGCGGCGATTCGTTGATATGCAATACCAGCGGAACGATATTGAGTTTGTGCGCGGCAATTTTCGGGTGCGTGGCGACACGGTTGAGATTATCCCAATGTATGAGGAACTGGCGGTGCGGATCGAGTTCTTTGGGGATGAGATTGAGGCGCTCTACTACCTGCACCCGGTATCGGGCGAGGTCATGAAACAAGTTGAGTCGGTCTCAGTGTTTCCGGGGTCGCACTATGTTGCGAGTCGCGATGTGATGAATCGGGCCATGGGAACAATTTCTACCGAGCTTGATGCCCGCCTTGCGGAGCTCAAGCAGCAAGATAAGCTCGTGGAAGAGCAGCGACTCCGTATGCGCACGACGTTTGATCTCGAAATGATGGAGCAGATCGGATTCTGCACCGGGATCGAGAACTATTCCAGACACATCGACGGGCGTGAGCCTGGCGAGGCACCCCACTGCCTTCTCGATTACTTCCCCGACGATTTTTTGGTCGTCATCGATGAATCACACGTGACTGTTCCGCAAATTGGTGCAATGTACGAGGGTGACTCCTCTCGGAAACGGACGCTCGTCGAACATGGTTTCCGCCTGCCGAGCGCGCTTGATAATCGTCCACTGAAGTTTGACGAGTTCAAGGGGCGTGTTGGGCAGACCGTGTATCTCTCCGCGACACCCGGGAAGTACGAGATGGAGCGAGCCGATGGCGTCGTCCAGCAGATCATCCGCCCCACAGGCCTCGTTGATCCTGAAATCGTCATTAAGCCGAGTGAGGGCCAGATTGACGACCTCTTGGAACAAGTACGTGTCCGTGCGGAGCGCAATGAGCGCGTACTCGTGACGACGCTCACGAAGAAAATGGCAGAGCAACTCACCACGTTTATGGAAGAAGCCGGCGTTCGGGTCCGCTACCTTCATGCGGACGTCGACACCCTCAGGCGCGTTGAACTCCTCTCGGAACTGCGGGCCGGAGTGTTTGATGTGCTCGTCGGAATCAATCTCCTGCGCGAGGGTCTCGACCTTCCGGAGGTGTCTCTCGTTGCGATTCTCGACGCCGATAAAGAGGGATTTCTCCGTTCATCAACGTCTCTTATTCAGACCGTCGGGCGAGCTGCACGAAATGTGTCCGGGCAGGTACACATGTACGCGGATACCGTGACACGTTCGATGCGGGAGGCAATCGACGAGACGGACCGCCGTCGGGAGATCCAGCTCGCCTACAACCTGGAGCACGGTATCGATCCACAGCCGTTGCGCAAGAAGATCGGTGATATTACCGAAATGCTTGCGCGCGAAGCTGCGGATACCGAAGACGTGCTCGGGGCACGGAATGAGAAGAAGCGTTCGTCGCAGCGCGCTACAGGTAAGAGGCCTGTCCGAGCGGAGGCAATTGCTGGAGAAGGTGCCGCGCACCTAGAGGAATTGATTGCTGACCTTACCGAGCAAATGCTCACGGCCGCGGAAGAACTCAAGTTTGAGCTCGCCGCTCGGCTCCGTGACGAAGTCTCAGACCTGAAGCGTGAACTTCGCAGTATGGACGCGGCTGGGCATCTCTAGGTCTATTAAGTGAAAGGCGTGTGCGTGTGTTTGGGTCGCCGACACTGTCCAACATCCAGAACCCCAGAACTCTCGAACATATGTTCTACTTTTCAGGATCCAGGCATAAGATGGGGGAGTGCCATTGAAGAATTCTGCGTCCCCTGTCCGCTCCTCCGCCGCGCACGCGCACCTGAACGTGCAGGGTGCCCGAGTACACAATCTGAAGAACGTGGATCTCGAGATTCCTCGCGACTCAATGGTCGTGTTTACCGGGTTATCTGGGAGCGGGAAGTCGAGCCTCGCATTCGATACGATCTTCGCTGAGGGACAACGTCGCTACGTCGAAAGCCTGAGCGCGTATGCCCGCCAGTTCCTGGGTCAGGTTGATCGTCCAGATGTCGACTTTATCGAGGGATTGAGCCCGGCGGTTTCCATCGACCAGAAGTCTACAAACCGCAACCCGCGAAGCACCGTGGGCACGATCACCGAAATCTACGACTACATGCGTCTGTTGTGGGCGAGGGTGGGTGTGCCTCACTGTGCGGTGTGCGGTGAGCGTATTGCTTCTCAGACCGTGCAGCAGATCGCGGATCAGCTGATGGAGCTCCCGGAACGCACTCGGTATCAGGTGCTCGCACCTGTAGTGAGCAAGAAGAAAGGGGAGTTCGTTGATCTCTTTCAGGATCTCGCTGCGGGCGGATACTCGCGTGCCATGGTTGATGGGGACCTCATCCAGCTCTCAGACCCCCCAAAGCTGAAGAAGCAGGTGAAGCACGACATCTCGGTAGTGGTGGATCGTCTGGTCGCGACTCCAGATGGTCTCGGACGACTCACGGACTCACTCGAAACGGCACTGAAGCTCGCTAGCGGCCTGGTCGTCATTGACTTTGTTGACGTCGAGACCGATGCGCCTGACAGAACACAGACGTTCTCGGAGCACCTCTCGTGCCCGAATCAGCACCCCGTCCAGCTCACTGAGATCGAGCCGCGGACGTTTTCGTTCAACGCACCGTTCGGGGCGTGCCCCACGTGTACAGGCCTCGGGACGAGCATGTCAGTAGATGAAGACCTGGTGCTCGGGGACCCCGAGCTCTCACTTGAAGAGGGTGTCATCGTTCCGTGGACGAGCCAGGGGAAGAGCCTTTATCAGTACTACGACAAGCTGCTGCGCGGTCTCGCACGCGATCTTGACTTCGCACTCGGGACTCCCTGGGGAGAGCTCAGTGACGAGGTACGGGAGGCCATACTATACGGCAACAACTTCAAGGTGAATGTTCGGTGGCGCAACCGCTTCGGTCGTGAGGTGAAGTATTCCTCCGGTTTCGAAGGCGTCATCCCGTTCATCGAGCGCCAGTATGCCGAGGCAGAATCGGACAACAAACGTGATCGCTGGGGCGAGTTCTTGCGCGAAGTCCCATGTCACACCTGCCAGGGTCAGCGACTCAAGCCTGAGGTGCTCGCGGTGACCGTCGACAACCAGTCAATTGCGAGCGTTGGGGAATTCAGCCTGAGCAACGCGAAACACTTCTTTGATGAGGTGGTACTCACAGAGCGTGAGGCCAAGATCGCGGCTCAGGTACTGCGTGAGATTCGGCTACGTTTCGACTTTCTCATTGAAGTTGGGCTCGGATACCTCACACTTGCACGGTCGGCAGGCACCCTGAGTGGCGGCGAGGCGCAACGCATCAGACTCGCCACACAGATTGGTTCCGGTCTGACCGGGGTGCTGTACGTGCTCGACGAACCGAGCATCGGCCTACACCAGCGCGACAATCGGCGTCTCATCGAAACGCTCCTGAAACTTCGGGATTTGGGAAACACCCTGATCGTGGTTGAACACGATGAGGAGACCATCGAATCGGCCGATTGGATCGTCGACATTGGTCCTGGTGCCGGTGTCGAGGGTGGCACTGTGGTGCACTCGGGCAAGTACGCAGGCCTGTTATCAACACCTGAGTCGATCACAGGAGACTACTTGGCAGGGCGTCGATCTATCGAGACCCCCAAAAAGCGCCGGAAACGCGAGCGCGGCCGTGAACTGAAAGTCATTGGAGCTCGCTCCAACAATCTCAAAGCGATCGACGCAACGTTCCCGCTCGGCGTCATGACCGCAGTCACCGGTGTGAGTGGGTCGGGCAAGTCCACACTCGTGAATGATGTGCTCTACAAGGTGCTCGCAAACCAACTGAACGGGGCGAAACAAGTACCGGGCAAGCACACTCGTGTGACCGGGCTCGAATACCTCGACAAAGTGGTCCATGTTGATCAGGCGCCAATCGGACGTACCCCGCGATCAAATCCGGCCACTTACACGGGGGTGTTCGACAAAATCCGCAACCTTTTCGCGGAGACTCCTGAAGCAAAAACCCGCGGGTACCTTCCTGGTCGCTTCAGCTTCAATGTGAAAGGCGGGCGGTGCGAAGCATGCTCGGGAGACGGCACACTGAAGATCGAGATGAATTTCCTCCCCGACGTCTACGTCTCGTGCGAGGTGTGCGGTGGGTCGCGATATAACCGTGAAACTCTCCAGGTGCGCTACAAAGGGAAGAATATCTCGGAAGTATTGGGGATGCCTATCGCGGAGGCCGAGGAGTTCTTCGAACCGATCTCGAGTATTCACCGGTATATGAAGACTCTCGTCGATGTTGGCCTCGGGTATGTCCGGCTCGGACAAAGTGCCACCACTCTGTCCGGTGGCGAGGCACAGCGCGTTAAGCTCGCAACGGAGCTGCAGCGACGCTCAAACGGGCGAAGCATCTACGTGCTTGACGAACCGACCACGGGGCTGCACTTCGAAGATGTGCGGAAGCTGCTGCTCGTACTCAACGGGCTCGTTGATAAGGGCAACTCCGTGATCACCATCGAGCACAATCTCGACGTGATTCGCAGTGCCGACTGGGTGATTGATCTGGGTCCCGAAGGCGGCTCTGGCGGCGGGATGGTCGTTGCCACGGGTACCCCTGAGCAGCTTGCGAAGAATGAAGAGAGCCACACTGGTCGTTTTCTCGCAGAGATTCTTGAGGGTCGGGACACGAAATCTCAGAAGGTCCTTGCTCGCACGTGACCATCGAATTCGACCACCGGGCCTCATTTCGCCCCGCGACGGGCGAAATCCCGACGAGCCCGGGGGTGTACCGCTTCGCTGACCGGCACGGTCGCGTGCTCTACATCGGAAAGGCGAAGAACTTACGCGCACGTCTCGCTAACTATTTTCAGGCCGTGCACACGCTCATGCCGCGTACCCGGCAGATGCTCACTCTCGCCGCAAAGCTGGACTGGACGGTTGTAGCGACGGATACTGAGTCGCTCGTACTCGAACACACCTGGATCAATGAATTTCGGCCCCCATTCAACGTCCAGTTTAAAGATGACAAGAGCTATCCATACTTGGCCGTCACACTCCGCGAGGAGTCACCGCGCCTCATCATCACCCGCAATGAGCGAATTCGCGGCGCGAAGTACTTTGGCCCATACCCCAAGGTGTGGGCGCTGCGGGAGACAGCGTCTCTGCTGCAGCAAGCATTCCCCATTCGGACGTGCAATGACAGTGACTATCGGCGCGCGATAGATACTGGGAGACCGTGCTTAGCGGGACAGATTGGGCGTTGCCATGGGCCGTGCTCGGGGTTGATCTCTTTTGAAGATCACCGAGCCCGAGTCGCAGAACTCACCGCATTCCTCGCCGGTGGAGATGACTCAAATCTCCGTGCCCTGCGCCGAGACATGCAGGAGGCAGCCTCCGAGCAGCGCTACGAAGAAGCCGGCAAGCTCCGAGACCAGGTGTCGGCCGTCGAGCACATTCTCGAGAAGAATGCGATTGTGTTGAGTCTTGATACCAATCTCGACGTGTTCGGACTTAAATCGGATGATCTCTCGGCTGCTGCCCATCAATTCATCATTCGCGGCGGACGAATCCGTGGCGAACGGAGCTGGATCGTGGATGTGGAGCTCGATGATTCACCAAGCACTCTCCTGGAGCAGGTGGTGCAGTCCGCCTATGAGGAGGTTGAGCCGCCGTCCGAAATATTGGTTCCCATTCTGCCCGAGGGCACGCCTGCCCTCGAAGAGGCACTCAGCGCCCAGCGCCCGAGGCGAGGCCGAGTACGAATGCGCGTGCCTGAACGTGGTGACAAAGTGCAGCTGATGGGTCGCGCCGTGTTGAATGCAGGAGAGAACCTCATTCGACATAAACTCAAGCGTGCAGCCGATCTCACAGCGCGCACCGATGCGCTTGCTGAACTGCAGCGCGCACTCGATATGGACGAACCCCCATTACGTATTGAGTGCATCGATGTCTCTCATTTGCAGGGGACCGGTGTGGTCGCATCTCTCGTGGTGTTTGAAGACGGTATGCCCGCAAAAGGCGCCTATCGAAAATATCGGATCGAACAGACGACCGATGACACCGACTCGATCTACCAGGTCGTATCGCGACGAGCCACCCAGCTCAATCAAATCGAGGCCGCGGGTGAGCAGCCGAGCGGCGTCTACCGTGACCGTCCTCAGCTGTTAATCGTGGACGGCGGACAGCCACAGGTTTCTGCGGCCGCGCGTGCACTCGCGGAGGCTGGCATCACCGATGTCATGCTGTGTGGTGTGGCGAAGCGTCTGGAAGAAATCTGGCTCCCGGATGATTCGTTTCCCGTTATTCTCCCGCGAACGAGTGAGGCCCTGTTTATGGTGCAGCGAATTCGCGATGAAGCGCACCGCTTTGCGATCACGTTTCAGCGGCAGCGCAGAAGCACCGCGATCGCGAGCAAGCTCGCCGAAGTGCCGGGCCTCGGACCCAAGCGGGTGAAAGCACTGCTCAAGCACTTCGGTTCAGTCGCACGCCTGCGTGCCGCAACGCTCGCTGAAGTTTCCGCCGCGCCCGGGGTTGGTCCCAAGCTTGCTGACCAAATCGTTCAGCATCTTCGAGAATCAGTGGCGGGGTCTGCTCCCGATGGGCCAGACGCGTCACCTAAAAGCGCTAAGATTGAAGTTCGGAACGAAACGAACGAGGACGGGGGAGCCGAGAATGAGTCGTAACTCGACGCCACAGGAGATCCTCATTGTCACCGGCATGTCGGGTGCCGGTCGTACGACAGTGGCGAACGTTCTCGAAGACCTTGGCTGGTACGTGGTCGACAACTTACCGCTTCCTATGTTGAAGACGCTTGCCGACATGGCGGACCGTTCTGGCGGAGCATTGCCACGCATCGTCGCAGTCGTCGACATTCGAGGCCGAGACCTCTTCGCAGACATTCAACAGACCGTCCGCGAGCTGCAAGAGAACGCGACCGTTCGAGTCGTGTTTCTCGATGCGACTGACGAAGTGCTGGTACGGAGGTACGAGTCAGTCCGGCGGCCTCACCCACTGCAGGGGGAGGGGAACCTCCTTGAGGGCATTCGGCTCGAACGCGAGCGGCTCCAAGAGTTACGCGCATCGAGCGACGTCGTCATCGATACCTCTCGCTACAACGTGCACGATCTCTCGACGGCGACGCGTGAGCTCTTCTCCGATGCGGAGACTCCGGGGCTACAGCTGTCCGTCCAGAGCTTCGGTTTTAAATACGGAGCACCCACGGATGTTGACCTGATGGTTGATATGCGCTTCCTCCCGAACCCCTTCTGGGAGCCAGAACTTCGCGCCCTCAAGGGAATCGATACCGAGGTGAAAGATTACGTGCTGAGCCGACCGGGTGCGACTGAATTTCTCGACCACTACGTTGCGGCACTCGAGCCTGTGTTTGCAGGGTTCCAGCGCGAGAATAAACGCCATGCTTCGCTTGCAGTGGGATGCACTGGTGGCAAGCATCGTTCGGTTGCCATTGCGCGTGAACTCGCTGATCGTCTCGCCGGATTTCCCGGTGTAAGCGTGAATTTGCGGCATCGCGACCTCGGCAGAGAGTAACCCTCGCGGTCGCTAACCCGCCGCACACAACTTCAAATATTTTTCAACGCCTGAAAGGACCATTTGTGTCATCGACCCCTGATGTCAGGAGTGAGCTCGTTCGAGTTCCGGTGCAGCGAACCGGTGAGCGGGTCGCCGAAGTGGCGACCATTCTTCGTCTCTCAGGGGGGCTGCACACAATATCTGGCAGGATCGCACTCGAAGCTGAGCTGCACACCCCGCAGATCGTGCAGCGTGTTCGAAAGGACCTCGCGGAACTCTACGGCGTTCGCTCAGAGGCGAAGCAGATGTCCCCAACAAGTACCAGGCCCGGTGCGCCCCAGTTTCTCGTAAGAGTGCTTGATGGCGAGACGCTCGCACGCCAACTCGGTCTCCTCGATGCGAGGCGCCGTCAGATTCGTGGTCTGCCGAATCGACTGACCACTGGCGCTCAGGCGGAGCTCGCGGCTATCTGGCGCGGAGCGTTCCTTGCTCGTGGAAACATTACGCCTCCTGGCCGCTCAGCAAGCCTCGAGATCGTATGCCCGACGGCAGAAGTTGGAATGGCACTGGTGGGTGCCGCGAGCCGTATCGGCGTGCAAACCAAGAGCCGCGAGATTCGAGGCCAGAACAAGGTACTCATCCGCGACGGTGAAATCATCGGTGAGATGTTGGGTGCGATGGGTGCCACGCAGTCGCGAAACAAATGGGACGAGCTTCGACGTGCCCGAGAAACTCGGGCGACGGTAAACCGCCTGGTGAACTTTGACGACGCGAATCTGCGGCGGTCCGCGCAGGCCTCAGTAGCCGCATGTGCTCGGGTAGAACGTGCGCTTGAGATTCTAGGTACTGAGACTCCGGAACACCTCCGCTACGCTGGGTCTCTGCGTCTCGCTCATCGCGAGGCCAGCCTGGATGATCTTGGTGCTGCCGCAGATCCTCCACTCACTAAAGACGCGATCGCCGGTCGAATTCGCCGGTTGCTTGCAATGGCAGACAAAGAAGCAGAAGTCCGCGGAATACCAGACACCGAAGCAAACTTGCCTGAGGAGTTGGACACAATCTAGGCGGACCAAGTCACACTTCTGTCACCTACGACACACTCGGCGTAGACTGAATGAAGAACGCAATAGAGAACAATGAATGTAAGGAGCCTGGCATGACCGCATATACGCTTCCCGAACTTCCCTACGATTACGCTGCACTTGAGCCGCACATCAGTGGCAAGATCATGCAGCTTCATCACGACAAGCATCACCAGGCGTACGTCACAGGCGCGAACAATGCGCTTGAGCAGCTTGCTGCTGCACGCGACGATGATAACCTCGGTGCAGTAAATAAGCTCGAAAAGGACCTGGCGTTCAACCTTGGTGGGCACGTAAACCACACGATCTTCTGGAACAATCTCTCACCCGAAGGTGGCGAACGCCCCGAGGGTGAACTGGCCGCAGCACTCGACGAGTACTTCGGATCATTCGAGAAGTTCCAGGCGCACTTCACCGCGACCGCACTCGGCGTGCAGGGTTCCGGTTGGGCAGTACTCGCGTGGGACGTACTCGGGCAGCGCCCGAACATTGTGCAGCTGTTTGATCAGCAGGGCAACCTGCCCGCAGGCACCATCCCGCTGTTGATGCTTGACGTGTGGGAGCACGCGTACTACCTCGACTACTTGAACGTCCGCGCTGACTATGTGAAAGCGTTCTGGAACATCGCAAACTGGCAGGATGTCGCACAGCGGTTCGATGCTGCGCGCAGCCAGTCCTCCGGGCTCATTCTGCTCGGATCATAATAATTGGTGTGCCGGCACCGCAGCGTGCTGGCACACACCATATTCCGGCGGCACTCCGCTGGAACCCTCGGTATCAAATGGTTTTGATATCGCTACGAATGGGGCGTAAGTTGCGCCCCGCATCTCACTATCATCTGGAAGGCACGTGAATGGGCACACGTATTGCTATTAATGGTTTTGGTCGCATCGGCCGAAACTACGTCCGCGCAGCACTCAGTAAGGGCTCGAACCTCGACCTTGTCGCAGTAAACGACCTCACTGATACGGCTACGCTGGCGCACCTCCTGAAGTTCGATTCTGTCGCCGGCATCCTTGACGCCGAGATTACACACGACGAGAAGTCGATTACAGTGAATGGTGACACGTTCCAGGTGATTTCCGAGCGTGACCCGGCGGCACTGCCCTGGGGTGATCTGGGCGTCGATATTGTGATCGAGTCCACTGGACGCTTCACCAAGGTGGAGGCCGCTGAGGCACACATTCAGGCAGGTGCAAAGAAGGTAATCGTCTCCGCCCCCGCAGGCAATGCGCCGACCTTCGTCATGGGTGTCAACCACGAAGAATATGATCCTGACATTCACCACGTCATCTCGAATGCATCATGCACCACGAACTGCCTGGCACCCCTCGCAGGCGTGTTCAATGAGGCGTTCGGACTTGAGCGGGGCTTTATGATGACCGCACACGCATACACTGCGGATCAGGTGTTACAGGACAGCCCCCACTCCGATCTGCGTCGTGCGCGCGCTGCAGCAATCAACATCATCCCCACGTCGACCGGAGCAGCCAAAGCCATTGGTCTCGTGCTGCCAGAGCTCGCCGGCAAACTAGATGGCAGCTCGTATCGAGTGCCGATCCCCACAGGCTCAATTGTTGACCTCACTCTCACTACTCGTGACGGTCTGTCAATTGACGAGATTAACGCTGCATACCGCACCGCAGCAGAGGGCAAGTTGTCTGGCTACCTGCAGTACTCGGAGGATCCGCTAGTGTCGAGTGACATCGTACAGAACCCACACTCGGCAATCTTTGACTCAGGTCTGACGAACGTCTCGGGCAACCTGGTCAAGGTCTCAGCCTGGTACGACAACGAGTGGGGTTACTCGAACCGCCTCGTAGACCTGACGAACCTGGTCGCTGAGAAGCTGGCATAGGCCCGGCGTTCATCAGCAAGAGAATCGGCTACATCATGCGCACCATTGAGTCTCTCGGATCAGTGACCTCGAAGACGGTTATTGTCCGCTGCGATTTGAACGTTCCACTCGGTGATGGTGTCATCACCGACGACGGACGGATTCGAGCCTCACTCACCACGATTCGCGAACTGCGTGAAGCAGGCGCGAAAGTGGTGCTCGTGAGTCACTTGGGACGACCGAAAGGCGAGCCAGAAGATCGCTTTTCACTGCGCCCGGTGGCGACGCGCATGGCTGAACTGCTCGGCAGCCCCGTGGACTTCGCCGCCGACACCGTCGGAGCGAGTGCCACGGAGGCTGTGGCTGCACTGCAGAACGGCGACGTTCTACTGCTCGAAAATCTGCGGTTCAACGCGGGGGAGACAAGCAAAGATCCGGTGGAACGACGTGAATTTGCCGCGCAGATCGCTGCATTTGGTGACGCGTTTGTGTCGGACGGATTTGGTGTCGTTCATCGCCAGCAGGCGAGTGTGACTGATCTTGCAGAACTCCTCCCGAGTGCGGCCGGACGTTTGGTGGAAACCGAGCTCGGCGTACTGCGTCGACTCACGGATACCCCTGACCGCCCCTACACGGTGGTGCTCGGTGGATCAAAAGTTTCTGACAAGCTCGGTGTGATCTCGCACCTCCTGCAGCGTGTGGACACACTCCTAATTGGCGGTGGGATGCTCTTCACATTTCTCGCCGCCCAGGGCCATGCAGTGGGGGCGAGTCTGCTCGAGGACGACCAGATCGAGACCGTTCGCGGCTACCTAGCTGAGGCGAATGCGCGGGGCGTGCGCATCGTGCTTCCGAGCGATGTCGTGGTAGCGGAAGGTTTCCATGCCACAGCGGCTCATGAGGTCGTCCCTGCTGACGCGATCGAATCAAGCAGTTTTGGTGCTCAGGGTCTCGGCCTCGACATCGGACCTGAATCAGCACAGGCGTTTGCGTCGGTGATTACCGAGTCGGCAACCGTGTTCTGGAATGGTCCGATGGGCGTGTTTGAAATGGAAGCATTTGCTGATGGTACGCGTACGGTCGCAGCCGCGATCACTCAGTCTGACGGCTTCACAGTCGTCGGCGGCGGTGACTCTGCTGCAGCGGTGCGCGCCCTCGGCTTTGCAGACGATCAGTTTGGTCACATCTCCACCGGTGGCGGTGCGAGTCTTGAATTCTTAGAGGGGAAAGTACTCCCCGGTTTGGAGGTACTCGCATGAGCGAGCAGCAGCAGGATTCAGTACAGCAACAGGTGAGCCGTACGCCGCTCATCGCTGGCAACTGGAAGATGAATCTGGATCACCTCCAGGCAATCGCATTCGTACAGAAGCTCTCCTGGGCACTCAAAGATGCTAGTCACGATTACAGCGATGTCGAAGTTGCAGTGTTCCCACCGTTCACAGACTTACGTTCCGTGCAGACTCTGCTCTCCGCAGACAAACTGGACCTTCGTTTGGGCGCGCAAGATGTGTCACCGAACGAGTCGGGCGCGTACACAGGCGATATCTCTGCACAGTTCCTGGCAAAGCTCGATGCACAATACGTGCTCGTCGGACACTCTGAGCGACGCCAGGGGCACAACGAAACGGATGGTGACATCGCTGCAAAGACCAGTGCCGCGGTTACCGCGGGACTTATTCCAGTCATTTGCGTAGGTGAGACTGCAACAGATCTTGAACAGCACGGTGCTGCCGCGATCCCCGTGTCCCAGGTTGAGAAAGCTCTTGCGGGTTTACCTGCCGGGTCTGAGTACGTGCTCGCCTACGAACCCGTCTGGGCAATAGGCAGCGGCCAAGCTGCGACTGCTGATCAGGCTGAAGATGTGTGCCGAGCTCTGCGTGAGCAGCTTCGCTCGCAACGAGGCGATGCCGAAGCCGACGCGACCCGCATTCTGTATGGTGGCTCGGTGAGCAGCCAGAACATTGCCGGGTTTATGAACCAACCGAATGTGGATGGTGCACTCGTCGGTGGTGCGAGTCTCAAGGCAGACGAGTTCTCACGAATTGTCCAGTTTAAGAAGCACGTCACTGCGGGCTAACACTCCACGCAACGACGTAGCGACCCAGTCCAGCAGCGAGACGTTATACTATAGGTTGGCGTTTCGCGCCTCGACCCCTGAAAGGTGAATGTGTGCTTGTTCTCCAGATCGCACTGATCTCCATTCTCGTTCTCACGAGTCTGCTGCTTACCCTGTTTATCCTGTTGCATAAAGGCCGTGGCGGGGGACTGTCCGACATGTTCGGCGGCGGTGTGACGTCGGGCCTTGGCTCGTCCGGGGTGGCCGAGCGAAACCTGAACCGCATCACCATTGTGGTGTCTATTATTTGGTTCGCGTCGATTGTCGGGCTCGGCCTGATGTCACGCTTTGCAACCTTCTAAACGACGCACGTAATAGTACCCGCGTCGTTCCTAACCGTGCGAACATTTCCCGCACGGTCGATATCTTGAGAAAGGCAGCCAATGGCGAGCAGTAGTGCTATCCGTGGTGCACGAGTTGGTTCCGGCCCCATGGGGGAGAAGGATCACGGTTCACGCGCTGAGCGGACCGAGGTCTCGTATTGGGACGCACTCGGTAATGAGACAGTCCGGTATTTTGCGGCTGATGTTCCCGAGGACGAAATTCCTGAGCAGATTGATTCACCGACCAGCGGGCTTCCGGCAGGTCGCGACCGGAAGAACCCGCCGTCAAACGCAAAGAATGAGCCGTTCAAAACTCACCTTGCGTATGTGAAGGAGCGACGGACACCCGAAGAAGCAGAAGAATTGCTGGAGCAGGCTCTGCAGAAGCTTCGTGATCGCCGCGGTACCGCTCGCGCGTAATTAACCGCCATTGTGTCGGCCCTCGGGTTTTATTTCCCGAGGGCCGCGGCGTCTGCCCACAACACGGTATTCACTGAGCCGTAGACGCGTGCTGCCGGCAAGAGTGCCGACCCCGGACTGGGGGAGAGCGTTTCAGCCACAGCTGGAGCTTTCTCTGCACCCGCGGCGAGGAGCCACACGTGCTCGGCGCGGCGAACAGCAGGAAGACTCAGGGTAACTCGCTCCGGGGGTGGCTTCGGAGAATCACGTACGGGAAGTGCGGCTGGTGTGCCATTGCTCTCTTGCAGCAGGTCGTCCCGTCCTGGGAATAGCGAGCAGATGTGTCCGTCAGGCCCGACGCCATTCATCGCCACATCGATACGATCAATACTGTCGAGAAATTGGGCGTAGGAGTGCGCTGCCTCATCAAGGCTGTACTCAGAATCTGAACCAACCACACGGTGCACCAGTGATTCATCAACATTCACGGTGTCGAAGAACAGATCATCGGCAAGTCTGTCGTTCCGCTCAACATCGCCCGTTGGCACCCACCGCTCATCGCCCCAGAGAAAGCGAACGCGCTGCCAATTTACCTGGTCACGCCGAGGGTGGGTCGCAAGTGCTGAGAGCGTTGCTTTGCCCATGCTGCCGCCAGTGAGGACGAGACACGGAATGCCTCCGTCCTGCTGTCGCGCAAGACAGATCTCAATGAGCCGTGTGGCGATCGTTGTCGCAAGCTCTTCTCCTGATGGTGCCTGCTCGACGCACAGTGAGCTTGTCATTCGAGAGCCCTTTCGCTTAACAGCATTGGTACGCCTTCGGTGATGACTCGACCGTAGAGCGCATCCGGACGCAGCAGCCGTAGGTCTTCTGCGAGGCACTCCGGCAGCGCACGTCTCGGGAGAGGAATCTCGAGCCGTGGATGTCCGGGCTGCGTGATTGCTGCGAGAAGCCCGTGCGAACGTTCGATGATCGTGTCGCCCTCGGGGGAGTGCACAGTCACTGAGTGGATGCCCCACTCGACGCTTGCCTCACGCGGACGATCGATGAGCACTAACGGTACATCCAGTTGCAATCGAAGCCATGCGGCGAGAAGCATCGTTGACGATGAATCAGACGTACCACTCACGGTGACCGAGGAGATCTTTCGATTCGGTGCATTGTCGAGGGCCGCAGCCAACTGGGCTCGCCACAGAGTCAGCCTGGACCATGCAAGATCGGTGTCTCCGGGAGCATAGCTTGCAGAGAGCTCCAGCAGTCGCTCAGCAGGGTTGTCGAATGCACCACTGTCGCTAATTCTCCGCTGCGCCAAACTGCCGAGGGGTGATTCTGCCGCACGCTTTGGCCATTCCCGTGACCACCAGGCTACGACCGGCGCGTCCGCGAGCAGGAGCCCGCTGACGAGCTGTGCACGGTCGGTAACGACTTCTCCTTGCGGGCGCAACACAATGACCTCACCAGCGCCTGCGTCACGTCCAACACGTATCTCGGCGTCGAGTCGGTTCGTGCCGTTCTGGTGCGGGGGGAGCGCCAAGACGATGATCCGCATCGGATGCTCGCGTGAGGCGAGGTTCGCCGCCTCAATTGCCTCCTCCGCATTCTCCGAGGGACTCACAATGATGAGTGTGAGCACGCGTCCCAGCGTGTTGGCTCCGCCCTCTGCACGGAGGCCAACCATGCGCTTGCTGATGTCGCTGACAGTAGTATCGGGCAGCTGCTCAATCACGGTTGCCTCCAAGCACGTCCGGAGCTACCAAGCATCAACTCAGCGCCAGCAGGCCCCCAGCCTCCGGGAATATAAGATTCAGGAGCCCCATTTTGTTGCCACGCCTCTTCAATCGGATCGAGGATGCGCCACGAAAGTTCAACTTCACGCTGACCAGGGAACAATGGCGGGTCACCGAGCAAGACGTCCAGAATGAGGCGCTCGTATGCCTCTGGGCTCGCTTCAGTGAATGCGTGGCTGTATGCGAAGTCCATCGTGACATCACGCATTTGGGTGCCAGGGCCTGGAACCTTTGAGGTAAACCGCGTGGTGACGCCCTCATCTGGTTGCACGCGAATGACGAGTGCGTTGTGTCCCAACTGATCTTGTGGCACCAAGGAAAACTCTGGCTTCTTGAACACCACTGCAATCTCAGTCACGCGGCGAGCGAGACGCTTCCCTGTTCTCAGGTAGAACGGGACACCTCGCCAACGGTCATTCTCGATGCCCAGCGTAATCGCGGCGTAGGTCTCCGTTTCTGAGTCTGGCGCCATGCCATCTTCTTCGAGGAACCCACGAACGTTCTCGCCTCCTTGCCACCCGCCAAGATACTGTCCACGAGCAGTTGAGCCGAGTAGATCGTCCGGAAGGGAAACCATCTCGAGCACACGCTCTTTGGCAGCGCGCAGATCGTCTGCCCCGAGTGAGGAAGGCCGGTCCATCGCTGTGAGTGCCAAGAGCTGCAACAAGTGGTTCTGAATCACATCGCGCGCAGCTCCGATGCCGTCGTAGTATCCGGCGCGACCGGACACTCCGATGTCTTCGGCCATGGTGATTTGCACATGGTCGACATGCTCAGCGTTCCAAATCGGTTCGTACAACACATTGGAGAACCGGAGTGCAAGGATGTTTTGTACGGTCTCTTTGCCGAGGTAATGATCGATCCGGAACACATGCTCTGGTGGGAATACGTCGTCGATCGCGCGACCCAGCTCTTGGGAGCTTTCGAGGTCATGCCCGAACGGCTTCTCGATGACCACACGGCGCCACGAATCTCCGTCCGTGCTCTCGAGCCCGGCATCACGCAGCTGTGAGCTCACAGTTTGGAACGAACGGGGTGGAATCGAGAGGTAGAACGCAACGTTACCACCCGTGCCACGTGTTTCTTCGAGTTCGTTCAGTACGCGACCCAGTTCGACGTACGCCTCGGTATCGTCGAACGCACCAGTGACAAACCGAATGCCGGTGCACAGTTGATCCCAGACATCAGGATTGAACGGTGTGCGCGCGTGGGCTTCAACTGATTCGCGTACCACCGACACAAACTTCTCGTCGCTCCACTCGCGGCGACCAAATCCGATCAGGGCGAACCCTGGAGGTAAAAGCCCTCGGTTTGCGAGATCGTAGATCGCCGGCAGCAGCTTCTTTTTAGCCAGGTCACCCGTCACCCCAAAAAGAACTATTGCGCATGGCCCGGCCACCTGGGCGAGTCTGACATCATCGGTGGACCGGAGCGCGTTTACGACGGGCTCCGGCGAGACGTTGTCCGTCACTCGGCTGCACTCTTAAACGTGAGAGCGGAGAGCGCATCAGTGAATTCGCCAACAGTCTGTACAGGGTCCGCGCTTCGCAGCGCAAACACTGGACGACCGTGATCCTTAAGTACTTGACGGTCACCAGCGGCTTGCGCCGTGATCAACGTGCCAAAGCCGCTCTCTGACCCAGGAATGGACAGGTCGGGCTCAGCTGCATCGAGGAACTGGAGGAATACACCGAGCGCCGGGCCTCCCTTGTGCAGTTGCCCCGTGGAGTGGAGGAACCGCGGGCCCCATCCGAGTGTGACAGGCACGCCGAGTACCTCCGTGAGGCGATTCCGCAGCGTTTCAAGCGGTGCCACTGCGGCGCTTTCCCGATCGAGATAGGCCTGCACTGACACATAACCATTCGGAGGAACCGCGGAGCGAAGCTGCTCAACGAGTGCAGCAAGTGATTTCACTTCTGTATTGTCGGCCGCAGCAAGCACTTCAATGCCAGCCGGGAGCTCCGTGATGGCTGCTACCTCGCCCCCACCCTCATCGAGCACTTTCCGTGCGGCGATCTTTGCAGATTCAACATCGGGCTGGTCGAAAGGGTTGATCTTCATAACGCGACCTACTACCGCAGTTGCAACCTCCCACAGCAGCATCTGTGCACCCAGCGGAGCCGTGACGCTGAACGCATCCACAACCGGCTCAGTCGCCGTCGCAGAAACCGTCGCGAGCATCGCCGAGTTTGGCAACGAGTCCGAAAGTTCAGGCGCGTCTGCGGGAAGCGCGATTGGAAGTATGCCGACGCCTTCTTTGCCAGTCGATTCAGCGATGAGCTGTTCTACCCACTCGCCAAGACCCCACTGAGCATCGGCAGCAGATGCGATCGCTACCGCGTACTGATCGGGGAGTCCCGCTCCGAGCGTTGCAGCAAGCTGCAGGCCGGGGTTCGTCGCTACGTCCTCAGAGAGCGGTCCGCGCACCGACTCTGCCTCAGCAACGAGCTCGCGAATATCTGCACCAGCCAACCCTGAGGGTACGAGACCAAACGCCGTGAGTGCTGAGTAGCGCCCACCAACATTCGGATCTGCGAGAAACACGCGTTGACCAGCCTCTTTGGCAGACGCTTCGAGCGGCGAGCCCGGGTCCGTGACGATGATGATCCGTTCCGCCGGGTCAATGCCCGACTTACGGAATGCGTCTTCGAACGTTGCGCGATGACTGCGCGTCTCAATTGTCGAGCCTGACTTAGAACTGACCACCACAACTGTACGCGCAAGGTCACCGCCCAGCGCCCGTGACACCTGGTCCGGGTGCGTTGAGTCGAGTACCGTGAGCGGAAGGCCAGCAGCCGTGGTGATCACTTCTGGTGCGAGGCTCGAGCCACCCATGCCACACAACACGACACGGTCAATCCCAGCGCTATTCAACTCGGCACGAAGTGTCTCGATTGCTGGAATAAGCTCATTTGCATGATCCCAGAAGTCGGTCCAGCCGAGACGGATTGAGGCCTCAGACTCAGCTTCAGAACCCCACAGCGTGGAATCCTTTGCAAAGAGGCGGCTCGCAACCCGGTCGTCGACGAGTTCACGAATTACCGCGTCTACCGTGGTGAGGTCTCTGCCCCGCCACACCACGGCGTTCACTGCGCTGCCTTCAGCGCCTGCTCAACGGTCTCAACGAGCTCAGCCCACGACGCGTCAAACTTCTGCAGACCTTCAAGCTCGAGTAGATTGGTCACCTCAACATAGTCAATACCCTGGGCATCTACTGCGTTGAGTACCTGATCCGCCTCGCGGTATGCACCTGTGACCGTGTCCCCAGCAATGACACCATGGTCAGCAACCGCGTTCAGCGTTGCTTCAGGCATGGTGTTCACGATCCCCGAAGCAACCAGCTCCGTAACATAGAGCGTGTCGGGGAGCGAGGGATCTTTTACTCCGGTGGATGCCCACAGTGGACGCTGTGCGTTGGCGCCAGCTTCGATGAGCTGCTTCGCGCGCTCAGTCGCAAACGACTGTTCGAAAACTTCATAAGCGAGTCGGGCGTTCGCGATGCCAGCGCGTCCCTTGAGCTCACGAGCACCGTCAGTACCGACAGCCTCGAGTCGCTTGTCGATCTCAGCATCGACACGCGACACGAAGAACGATGCGACCGAGTGAATCTTGGTGAGGTCGTGGCCTGCCTCACGCGCGCGTTCCAGACCAGTGAGGTATGCATTGATGACGTCGCGGTAGCGTTCCAAGCTAAAAATCAGTGTGACGTTGACGCTGATGCCCGCTGCAATCGTCTCGGTGATCGCGTCAAGTCCCTCGACGGTCGCAGGAATCTTGATGAGCACGTTCTCTTTGCCCACGCGCTCCCATAACTGCTTCGCCTGAGCGACGGTGCCAGCAGTATCGCGGGCAAGACCGGGCTCTACCTCGATCGACACGCGGCCATCGCGCCCCTTGGACGACGCATAGACGTCAGCGAAAATATCGCAGGCGTCCGCAACATCGTTCGTCGTGAGCTCAAAGATGGCATCTGTCGCGTTCAGTCCGCGAGCAGCACAGCCAGCGATACGGTCACCGTACCCCTCACCCTTAGCCAGTGCATTCGCAAAGATTGTCGGGTTGGTGGTGACGCCGACAACGTTCAGTTCAGAGATCAGTGATTTCAGGTTCCCGCTGTCGATACGACTGCGGGAGAGGTCGTCGAGCCAGATGCTGACGCCCGCCTTGCTGAGGTGTGAAGTTGGAGAGGTCATTTTGAGGTCCTTTCAACAGTCTGACGTGCAGCGGAAACCACGGCATCTGCGGTGATCCCAAACTTCTGGAATAGGGTTTCGTAGTCTGCCGACGCACCAAAGTGTTCGATCGATACGGAGCTACCCTCGGCTCCAACATAACGCTCCCACCCGAGTGAGAGTCCAGCTTCAACACTGACTCGAGCAACGACCTCTGATGGAAGCACGCTCTCGCGGTACTCGGAGCTTTGCTCAGCGAACCATTCAAGAGACGGAGCGGAAATGACTCGTGCCCCGATACCATCGGCAGCCAATTGCTCACGAGCCTCAACTGCCAGCTGCACCTCAGAGCCGGTGGCGATGAGTAAGACGTCAACCTTGTCAGTGGGGGAGTCAGCAAGCACGTAGGCGCCTCGACGAACGCCCTCAGCTGAGGCGAAGGTGTCACCGGACGCATCGCCCGTGCCTCGAGCAAACACCGGCACGTTCTGGCGAGTGAGCGCAAGACCCGTCGGGCCCTCACGTCGCTGCAAAATTTCGTGCCATGCGACCGAAACCTCGTTCGCGTCACCCGGGCGGACAACCGCAAGGTTCGGGATCGCGCGCAAGGTTGCGAGCTGCTCAATCGGCTGGTGCGTGGGGCCGTCTTCCCCCAGCGCAACTGAATCGTGCGTCCAGACGAAGATACTCGGAACGTTCATGAGGGCCGCGAGTCGGACTGCGGGCCTCATGTAGTCGCTGAAAATCAGGAATGTGCCGCCATACGAGCGCGTCTTCCCATGGAGCTGGATTCCATTCAGGATCGCACCCATTGCATGCTCACGAATGCCAAAGTGAAGTACGCGCCCATACGGATTCCCCTGCCACGAGTCCGTGGAGTGGTGTTCTGGAACAAACGACGCGGCTCCGGCAATAGTTGTGTTGTTTGAGCCTGCGAGGTCGGCTGACCCACCCCAGAGTTCTGGGAGAACCGGACCAAGAGCCGCGAGTACCTTACCGCTCGCGGCGCGCGTCGCAATGCTCGTGCCTGCTTCAAACTCTGGGAGTGCGCTCAGCGCTTCTGCAGGCAAGTCGCCCTGCTCGAGCCGCGCCAAGAGCGCACTACGCTCGGGGTTTGCTGCAGTCCACGCGTCAAAGCTTTGCTGCCATTCAGCACGCTTCGCCTGCCCGCGATCGACTGCTTCGCGGGTGTGAGTAATAACCTCAGGAGCAACAGCAAAGCTCTCTTCAGGATCAAACCCAAGCGCAGTCTTCAGGCCAGCGAGCTCGTCGCTACCCAGCTTCGAACCGTGAATACCACCCGTGTTCTGCTTGTTCGGGCTGGGCCACCCAATGATCGTCTTGAGCACGATCATTGAGGGCTTCGTCGTCTCAGCTTTCGCTGCCTCGATGGCCTCATTCAGCTCACGCACGTCCTCGACGTATGAGCCGGTTTTCTTCCAATCAACCTCAATGACTTGCCAGCCGTATGACTCGTAGCGTTTTGCTACGTCCTCGGAGAACGAGATGTCGGTGTCATCTTCGATGGAGATCTGGTTGGAGTCATAAATTGCGATGAGGTTGCCGAGCTCCTGGTGGCCTGCGAGAGATGACGCCTCGCTTGTGACGCCCTCCTGCAGGTCGCCGTCGCCCGCAATCACATAAATATGGTGGTCAAACGGGCTTGTGCCTGGTGCTGCCTCAGGGTCGAAAAGTCCACGCTCATAACGGGCGGCAAATGCAAAGCCGACCGCCGATGCGAGTCCCTGGCCAAGCGGGCCGGTGGTAATTTCAACACCATCAGTGTGGCCGTACTCGGGGTGGCCTGGAGTCTTTGATCCCCAGGTGCGCAGAGCTTTCAAATCATCGAGCTCGAGCCCGTACCCTCCGAGGTACAGCTGCACGTACTGTGTCAAGGACGAGTGTCCTACTGACAGGATGAATCGATCGCGGCCAATCCAATCAGCATCGCTCGGATCGTGCCGCATGACTTTCTGGTGCAGCAGGTACGCCACCGGGGCAAGGCTAATCGCCGTACCGGGGTGTCCGTTCCCTACTTTCTCGACCGCGTCAGCGGCCAGCACACGCGCAGTATCTACCGCGCGATCGTCTCGTTCATCCCACAACAGTTCGTTTACCAAATGCCCAGCCTCTCTGAAAAGGGGAGCGCGCCCAGCGTCGGGCACACCATTGTCCATCTTAGCGCGGGTCGGGGTATCATGGGAGCAATGTCGACCGATTTTGCAACCAAGAATACGGCCACCGTCGACCCAGAGCGCATCAGTTTTGGGCGTCGCGTAAAGGCCTACGTTTCGCTTACCAAACCGCGTGTCATGGAGCTTTTGCTCGTCGTGACCGTGCCCGCGATGATTCTGGCCGAGCAGGGACTTCCGAACTTGTGGCTCGTTATTGCCACGCTTATCGGAGGTGCGATGAGCGCCGGGTCCGCTGGAGCGTTCAATTGCTATCTCGACCGTGACATGGATCGCAAGATGAAGCGAACCAAGAATCGCCCCCTGGTGACGGGAGAAATTTCAGATCGTGGCGCGCTGGTATTCGCGTCTGTGCTCGGCATCGCCTCACTCGCGTGGCTATGGTTGACAACGAATTGGGTTGCGGCTGCTCTTTCAGCGGCGGCGATCTTCTTTTACGTCGTCATCTACACCCTGATTTTGAAGCGACACAGTGAGCAGAACATCATTTGGGGTGGCATCGCCGGCTGTTTCCCGGTGCTCATTGGCTGGGCGGCAGTGACTGGTGGTTTGGACTGGCCAGCCTGGGTGTTCTTCTTAGTGATCTTCCTCTGGACTCCACCTCACTATTGGCCGCTTTCGATGCGCTACCGCGATGATTACGCGGCGGCGGGTGTACCGATGCTCGGCGTGGTGCGCGGCCGCGCCACGGTCGGGTTGCAGATCATCCTGTATGCGTGGGCCACGGTAGCCTCTAGCCTGCTGCTCATTCCAGCACCAGGCATCAGCTGGGTCTACGCGAGTGTGGCGATTCTGTCTGGTGGCTATTTCATTATTCAAGCGCACCGCCTCTACGGGAAAGCGATCCGGGGCCAGGAGGGGAAGCCCATGCAGGTGTTCCACGGCTCCATCACGTACCTGTCCGTGCTCTCACTCGCAATCGCGATCGATCCTTTGCTGCCTTTCTAGGTCTGACAGCCCTCGCGAACCCGCACCGGGTGCTCGAGAAAGGAACAGGGCGTGCTTGACCCAAACTGGGTATTCCTGAGCCTGGCTCTCAGCCTGACGGGCGCTGTCCG
The DNA here is from genome assembly GCA_052090925.1 of Leucobacter sp. GTDB lineage: Bacteria > Actinomycetota > Actinomycetes > Actinomycetales > Microbacteriaceae > Leucobacter. The sequence goes on from JBQDBM010000006.1 coordinate 33,860, forward strand.
ATACGCAACGCTCACCGTCCGGGGTCTCGTCCGACCTAATCTTGTGACGTGGGGCCTCTGGGCAGCCGCACCACTGATCGGGTTCTTCGCGCAGCTTGACGCCGGTGTGGGGATGCCGGCAATTCAAACCCTGGGAGCCGGTGTCTCACCGCTCATCGTGTTTATCGCTGGCATTTTCAGCCAGCACGCTCGCGTACGCGTCACCGCGTTCGACGTGTGGTGTGCGGTATTTTCTGTCGTCGCACTCGGTGTCTGGGTCGGCTTCGGTCACGCCGCCCTTGCGGTGTGGGTGGCAATTGCAGCGGATGCGATCGCGGCGCTTCCCACTTACCGAAAGACCTGGATTGACCCGGCATCAGAAGGCGTGTTTTTCTTCGTACTCGTCGTTATTGGTTCCACAGTTACGCTCGCCACAATTACCTCTTGGACGCCTGAAACCTGGGGATTCGCCGCATATGTACTACTCAACGGCCTCATTATTATCGCGATTGCGCTCGGCAGGAAGCCGCGAGCGGTGACCGTACGGTCCGAGTCATGAGCGGTCATCTAGCGACCAGAGGGGATCGTTCGAGCAAACCGCCGGTACGCTGTTCCTCATGAGTTTCCGAGATCAGCCACCTCATCCTGCAACATCCGTCGTCACTCTCGGACGCCCCGAACCGCAGCATGACGGGGCGATCAACCCTCCGATCACGCTCAGCTCAACGTTTCGCGGTGAGGCCACCCCGCTGGAATCTGACCGCATCTACGCGCGCTACTCGAACCCGACCTGGGAGCCGCTCGAGGCAGCGATCGCGTCACTCGAGGGAAGCGATGTACCCGGTCTTGCCTTTGCCTCAGGAATGGCGGCCGTTTCGGCGGCGCTCTCACTCATACCGGTCGGCGGTGTGGCTGTGGTTCCGAGCGCCTCTTACAACGGCACGATCGGTCTCGCGAAAAATCTCCAAGAGACGGGCGCCGTGCAGCTCCGTGAGATTGATCCGCTCGACGTCAGTGCGAGCGTGACCGCACTTGATGGCGCAGATGTCCTGTGGCTCGAATCTCCCACGAATCCAATGCTCGATGTTGTCGATCTGCCCGCACTTATCGCCGCAGCGCGACGGCGTGGCGTGACAGTAATCGTAGACAACACGTTTAGCACACCACTCCGTCAGCAACCGTTGTCCCTCGGTGCCGATGTTGTCGTGCACTCAGCGACCAAGTTTATTTCAGGGCACTCTGACGTACTTCTCGGACTTTTAGTTGCGCGAACTGCCGCACTTCGTGAGCGGTTGGCGAAACATCGCACGTTGCACGGAGGAATACCGGGGCCATTTGAGGCCTGGCTCACCCTGCGTGGCCTCCGGACTCTTGAGGTTCGGCTGGACCGTGCGGAACGATCTGCGGGCGACCTCGCGAATCGCTTGAGTGAGCATCCAGCGATCTCCCGCGTGCGCTATCCAGGCCTCGCATCAGACCCAAATTTTGCTCGAGCGAAAGCACAGCTGGGGGGATTCGGCGCAATGGTCTCCATTGAGCTGCAGGGTGGCGCGGTCCTTGCAGATGCGTTCGTGTCAGCACTCCGCCTGTTTACTCCCGCGACCAGCCTCGGCGGTGTGGAGTCCCTCGTGGAACGACGACGCAGGCACCCGGTCGAGCCGCATGAAGTTCCCGAGGCACTTGTGCGACTCAGCATCGGGATCGAGCACGTCGATGATCTCTGGGCAGATCTCTTGCAGGCTCTGAACTATGCGTCGGAGGTGTCTGCTTAGGCTGCTGGTTTCTTCAGCCGCAGGACCACCACAACCATCGCTGCCGCGGTGAGCGACGCCAGCACCATGTGCACACCGACGGCAACCGGGGGTAGGCCGCTGCGAGCTTGGTAGACGCCGACGGCAATTTGCACGATGAGGATCGCAAGGAGTGCGACTGACCAACGACTGGGCCGTAGCCCCGCGACCAAAGCCCAGACGGTCAGCACCAGCGAGAGAGCGAGCGCGGCATACCCAGGCCAGGAATGAATGTGGCTGAGGAGCGTAGCGTCAAAGCCATCACGCACGACATCAATATCACCGGAGTGTGGGCCTGACGCTGTGGTGAGGACGCCAACGAACACAGTGACCGCCATCACAAAAGTCAATATGTGAGTCATTATTGCAAACGGACGGGGGACAGCGAGGGATCGCGGCCCGGGCAGCTCCCGCATCCGCACGAGAAACGCGGCGGCGATACACACAATGATGACGGAAACTGTGTAGTGAAATCCGACGAGGGTCGCAGCCAGATCCTCCCACACCACAAAGCCACCGACGATCGCCTGCAGCAGCACCAAGGCGAGGACGAGCCACGCGATCACGAAGAGGTCCCGACGCGTGTGGCGAATCTTCCAGAGAAGCACGACGACCGCGATGGCGGCCAGGAGCAGCGGCCCGCTAATCGTGCGGTTACCAAACTCAATAATCCCGTGAATTCCCATTTCAGGCGTCGGGGTGAGTGACCCTGGCACACACGCCGGCCACTCACTGCACCCCAGCCCGGACCCGGTCAAACGCACCGCGCCACCGGTGGCAATGATGAGCACGTTCAGGACGAATGAGATCCACGCTGCGGTCGGCAGAAAGCGGGGGAGCAGCGCGCTGCGGCTCCCAGTGCCGACCGCACTTTTCTTCGGCGCGTGTGGTTGTGTTCCGGCTGTGCTCGCTGAAAGCAACGAGGCTCCTTCGTGGTCTTCCGCCTATGCTTCACCTGGTTCTTGGCGAGCCCCTGCCGTTTTGAGCAGGAACCTGTAGAATAGGCAGTTGTGGTTGCGTATGGTGACCCGAGCCCGAGGTGCTTCACCTAGAGTGCGGGTCGAACCGAAGACCAGACTACTGCACCGCCGCAGGGAACTTGATGGGGCGAGCGTCCCGTGAATCCGGATCCCTCCGGGTTCCCCAGGTTCCTCAGACGGAGAACTAGTGAGGGATGGAACGATGCCAGAAGTGCTAATTGATCGGCCAGAGCTAGACAGCTTGGGCCAGTACGAGTTCGGCTGGCACGATGCTGATGATGCAGGCGAACGCGCAAAGCGTGGCCTGAGCGAACAGGTCGTGCGCGAGATTTCTGAACTCAAGAACGAACCAGAATGGATGCTGCAGCGCCGCCTCAAGGCACTACAGATCTTCAACCGGAAGCCGATGCCAACGTTCGGTGCAGATCTGAGCGACATCGACTTCGACAACATTAAGTATTTTGTGCGCTCCACGGAGAAGCAGGCCACCACGTGGGAGGAGCTGCCCGAGGAGATCAAAAACACGTATGAGCGGCTCGGGATCCCCGAGGCTGAGCGGCAGCGCCTCGTTGCAGGTGTCGCAGCACAGTACGAATCAGAGGTTGTTTACCACCAGATCCGGGAAGACCTAGAGAGCCAGGGCGTCTTGTTCCTTGACACCGACACGGCGCTTCGCGAGCACCCTGAGATTTTCGAGGAGTACTTCGGGACGGTTATCCCGTCGGGCGACAACAAATTCTCCGCATTGAACACGGCAGTGTGGTCGGGCGGCTCGTTCGTGTACGTCCCTAAGGGTGTGCACGTGGAGATTCCACTCCAGGCTTATTTCCGCATCAACACGGAAAACATGGGCCAGTTCGAGCGGACCCTCATTATTGCCGACGAGGATAGCTACATCCACTACATTGAGGGCTGCACGGCCCCGATTTATAAGTCGGATTCACTGCACTCTGCCGTTGTTGAGATCGTCGTGAAGAAGAACGCACGTGTGCGCTACACCACGATCCAGAACTGGTCGAACAACGTGTACAACCTCGTTACCAAGCGTGCCGTTGCTGAAGAGGGCGCGACCATGGAGTGGGTCGATGGCAACATCGGTTCCAAGGTGACAATGAAGTACCCGTCGATCTATCTAACGGGAGAGCACGCCAAGGGTGAGACGCTATCCGTGGCATTCGCTGGGCCGGGTCAGCACCAGGACGCGGGCGCGAAGATGATCCACTTGGCTCCTCACACCAAGTCATCGATTCTCTCGAAGTCGATTGCTCGTGGAGGCGGCCGCACCGGTTATCGCGGCGAGGTTCGCGTCGATGCAAACGCGCACCACTCCGCCAACTCAGTGGTGTGTGACGCGCTACTTGTAGATACGATCTCGCGTAGTGACACGTACCCAGCCATCGATATCCGAACTGACGATGCGGAACTCGGTCACGAAGCTACCGTGTCGCGCGTGAGCGAGGAACAACTGTTCTACCTCATGAGCCGCGGACTCGCGGAAGAAGAGGCCATGGCAATGATTGTGCGCGGGTTCATCGAGCCCATCGCACGTGAGCTACCCATGGAATACGCACTCGAACTGAACAAGCTCATTGAGATGGGCATGGAAGGATCCGTCGGATAATGACCGAAGCTGTTGCAACTCAGGTTGGTACACCCGACTCTGGAACGGCCCAGCACGGCCTCAAAGCGCACTCCGACGGAGACTGGGATCGCAAGGCACCGGTACAGACCCGGTCCGGGCGTTTCAAGTCGACGAACGTGGCTGACTTCCCCGAGGTCACTGGACGTGAGGCGAACTGGAAATTCACGCCCGTCGCGAAGCTCGATGCGCTGCTGAACGGGGAGCTCGACGGCTCCCGTGTTCCAGCATCGCTCGGCGCGGCCGAAGGCGTGACGACCGAGTGGATCTCACGTGACGATGCGAGAATTGGGCGCGCGGGTGTTCCAGAGGATCGTGCGTCGGCTGCTGCGTGGTCCGCGTTTGCGGAGGCTCACCTCATTACGATGGCCTCCGAAGACGGCGTGACGGCCGTTCTTACGCGAGACAGCATCGATAACACCCCACGTGCAGGGCACACCGTGATCGAAGCCATCGCGGGTAGCCAAGGCCTCATCATTCTCGATAACACGGGCGACGCCCATCTCACCGAGAATGTGGAGATCGTGGTCGGCGATGCAGCACAGCTCACCGTCGTTTCGATGCAGCAGTGGGGCGATAGTGCAGTGCACCTTGCAAGCCACTTCGCTACGGTCGGACGCGACGCAACCCTCAGGCACATCGTAGTCACACTCGGTGGCGACGTCGTACGTTTGAACCCCGCGATCCACCTGGATAACCAGGGCGCTAACGGTGAAGCCTGGGGCGCCTACTTCGCAGATGCCGGCCAGCATCTCGAGCACCAGGTCTACATGGATCACGATGCCCCACACACGCGCAGCCGAGTCACCTATAAGGGCGCGCTTCGTGGCGAGGGCGCTCACACCGTGTGGATCGGTGACGTGCTCATTCGTCGCAGTGCGAATGGCACCGACAGTTATGAGCAGAACCGCAACCTCGTGCTCTCAGAGGGCACGCGTGCGGACTCGATTCCGAACCTCGAAATTGAAACCGGTGACATTGCAGGGGCAGGCCACGCGAGTGCAACCGGCCGCTTTGACGATGAGCACCTGTTCTACCTCATGAGCCGTGGAATCTCCGAAGAAGAGGCGCGCAAGCTAGTAGTGCGCGGCTTCTTGATTGAAGTGATCCAGCAAATCGGTGACGAAGCCACCGAGGCGAGACTTCAAGCTGCAATCGAGGCGGAGCTTGCAGGAAACTTCGCCACCGAGTCTCACGAGGAACGCTGACCCATAGTGGCAAGACAGAAAGCGCTCGCTCTGAGCGAGCTGGTTCAGGATCAGGCCACTCAGGTGGTCCTCAACGGTGTCCCCATTGCAGTCGTACTCGACAGCAATGGGGAAGTCCACGCAATTGGTGACACTTGCACGCACGGTCAGATCAGCCTCTCCGAAGGGTTCGTTGAGGACGACACACTCGAATGCTGGGCCCACGGCTCGGCATTCTCCCTGGTCACCGGCGTACCTCAGAACCTTCCGGCATTTGAGCCGGTACCCGTTTACGTTGTCGAGATCGAAAACGACGACGTGTACATTGACCCCAACGTTACGAAAGAGATTGAACTATGAGCTCAGTTCTGGAGATCAAGGACCTGCACGTCAGTGTCGAAACCGACCAGGGCGCAAAGCCGATCCTGCGCGGTGTCAACCTGACCATCAAACAGGGTGAAACCCACGCGATTATGGGTCCGAACGGATCGGGTAAGTCAACGCTTGCCTATGCAATCGCCGGTCACCCCCGATACATCGTCGACAGTGGATCAATTCTGCTGGACGGCGAAGAAGTACTCGAAATGTCGGTTGACGAGCGTGCACAGGCGGGAGTCTTCCTCGCTATGCAGTACCCGGTAGAGGTACCGGGAGTCACCAACGCCAACTTTCTCCGCACTGCCAAGACTGCGATTGATGGCGAAGCACCCCCCATCCGTACCTGGATGAAAGACGTGAAGTCGGCGATGGATCATCTCCGCATGGACTCCTCTTTTGCCCAGCGCAACGTCAACGAGGGATTCTCCGGTGGCGAGAAGAAGCGCAATGAGATCTTGCAGCTGGGTCTCCTCAAGCCGAAGTTCGCGGTACTTGATGAGACCGACTCCGGTCTCGACGTCGACGCGCTTAAGGTCGTATCCGAAGGCGTCAACCATGCGAAAGAAGAGACCGAGGTGGGCGTCATGCTCATCACGCACTACACACGAATCCTCCGTTACATCCAGCCCGATTTCGTGCACGTGTTCGTGAACGGACGCATTGCTGAAGAGGGCGGGCGTGAACTCGCTGAGCGTCTTGAAGAAGAGGGTTACGATCGCTTCCTCACCGAAGAAGCTTCAGCATAATCAAGTTGAACGTTAGGCTAGACATATGAGTGAGAACGTCATACCAACAACGATTGATCCTGCGTTTCGCGACCAGGCTATCGAAGCGCTCAAGGACGTCTCCGACCCAGAGTTGGGCGTCAATATCGTCGACCTCGGTTTGATCTACGATGTCGCATTCGATGAGGAGCACGACGCACTCGTCATTAGCATGACACTGACGAGCGCAGGCTGCCCACTCACAGATGTGATCGAGAACGACATTGCTGAGTCGCTTGATGGGTTGGTCACGGCATTCCGCATCAACTGGGTGTGGATGCCGCCTTGGACGCCCGAACGAATTACTGATGATGGGCGCGACATGATGCGCGCGCTCGGGTTCGCGATCTAACTTTCGCGTCACCCACAATTCGGGGGTCTGTTCCCGCAAGACTCGTCTCTTGCGCGCTTCACGCGCCGCAGGGAGTAGTGCACGAGTCTTCCTGGGACAGGCTCCCGATTTTTCCATGTTGGCTTGCCATCGCCCAAAGCTGGTCATAGCGCGCCCAGCTCGTTTCAAACTTTGAGGACCAATTCAATGATCACCGTCGAGGATCTTGCTATCGACGTCGGCGCCCGCCGTCTCATGTCAGGTGTCACGTTCCGGGTGAACCCCGGCGACAAGATTGGTCTCGTGGGACGTAATGGCGCCGGGAAAACGACGCTCACCCGTACGTTGTCCGGTGAACTAGAGGCGGCTGAGGGCTCCCTTCGCGTCACGGGTGAACTCGGCTTCCTGCCGCAAGACACCCGCAGCGGGAACCCTGAACAGCTCGCGCGACACCGCATTTTGGATGCCCGTGGGCTCGGGACGCTTACGAAAAATATTGCGAGAGCCTCTGAAGAGATGGCCTCCGACGACCCGAAAGTCGCCGAAAAGGCGATGAAGCGGTTCGGAAATCTCACCGATCGCTTTCAGGCACTTGGCGGGTATGCTGCTGAGGCTGAAGCCGCATCTATCTCCAGTAACCTAGGCTTGCCCGATCGAATTCTGGATCAGGAGCTGCAAACGCTCTCTGGCGGTCAGCGCCGACGAATCGAACTCGCGCGAATTCTTTTCTCTGACGCTGGAACCTTGATTCTCGACGAGCCCACCAACCACTTGGATGCCGATTCGATCGTATGGCTTCGCGACTTCCTGAAGAGTTATAAGGGCGGCGTGATCGTGATTAGCCACGATATTGACCTCGTGGGGGAGACCGTGAACAGGGTCTTCTATCTCGATGCGAACCGCGAAGTCATCGATATCTACAATATGGGGTGGAAACACTACCTCCGACAGCGTGCGGCCGACGAAGAGCGGCGCCGCAAGGAACGCTCAAATATCGAGAAAAAGGCGTCTGCACTGAAAGATCAGGCTGCTCGCTTTGGCGCCAAGGCTTCAAAGGCCGCAGCTTCGCACCAGATGGTGGCTCGCGCAGACCGCATGCTTTCTGGTCTTGAGGATGTGCGTAAGCAAGACCGTGTGGCAAAGCTTCGATTCCCAGACCCGGCCCCGTGTGGAAAAACTCCGCTCATGGCGTCGGGGCTCTCGAAGTCATATGGCTCGCTCGAGATTTTTGCCGGTGTGGACCTCGCGATCGACCGTGGATCACGAGTCGTGGTGCTCGGCCTCAATGGTGCAGGAAAAACCACTCTGCTTCGCTTGCTGGCACAGGTCGATGAGGCAGATACTGGCGAGATCATCGCTGGCCATGGCCTCAGAGTTGGGTACTACGCCCAGGAGCACGAAACTCTCGACCACAGTGCAACCATTCTGCAGAACATGGTGTCGGTCTCGCAGCACATGACCGAGACTGAAGCTCGCAAGGTGCTCGGGTCATTCCTATTTACAGGGGACGACGTGTATAAGCCGGCTGGTGTGCTTTCGGGCGGAGAGAAAACGCGCCTTGCACTCGCCAAGCTCGTGGTGTCGAGCGCGAACGTACTGCTACTCGACGAGCCGACGAATAACCTCGACCCGGCGAGCCGCGAGGAGATTCTCGACGCGCTCGCACATTTTTCCGGTGCGGTTGTGCTCGTTTCCCACGATCAGGGCGCCGTGGAGTCGCTCAACCCGGAACGCGTACTCATCATGCCTGAAGCGACCGAAGATCACTTCTCGAAAGAATATCTCGAGCTGATCGAGCTCGCTTAGTCTGCGGGGGAGTACCCGTCGAGCATGGCGTCTTCTTCGTCGGCGTCGGTGGGTCCGCGCTTCTTCTTGCGGTCCGCGCTTCGTTGATCCTGCTTGCGCACCTGCTCGCTCCCAGCATTCAGTCCCCGGTATTCTTGACGCGCAGCGTAGGCGACACCGAGTACACCAATCAATATGAATACGTACCACTGCAGTGCATAGGAAAGGTGCGGGCCTTCATCGCGTTCAGGTTTCGGCGGTAGTACTCCGTGGTCGCCCGCGGGAGACTCTGAGATCAGCATGCCGTACGCGCCGGTATATGCTGTGTCCTCCGCTGAGGCAAGTCTTGCCAGTTCCGGCAGATTGATACTCCCCACTGTGACGCCATGGCTTGATCTCCCAGGAACCGGAGCCTCGCTCGCTCTCAGCCGTGCGGTCACCGTCACCTGATCCACGAAAGGTTGCGGTGTACCCACGGTGTTTCCACTCTCCGCGTCATACGGAATCCACCCGCGATCAACAAAGAAGACATGCCCCGTTCCGGTGTGAAGCGCGTGAATCATATTTGCGCCCACACCTTCTGGCCCAGGTCGATTTCTTGCGAAGAACGGCTCACCAACGTACTCACCCGTGACCTCAACGGTCTGCCACTTTTGCGTATCCTCATCAAACTCCGCGAGATTTGGGACCTCTTCCGCGAGCGGGACTGCGGGGCCACCGTAATTCGCATCGATCCGGTCGATCTCAGCTCGGGCCTCGGCTCGTCGCTCGAACTGCCAGTTTCCGAGAAAAACACAGGCGACCGCAAAAACAATGAGCAAGGAGAAGTAGCCGATCCATCTCCTGCTGTGCAGAAATGACCAGCCTTCGCCCATACCCTCGGTATGCTGCGCTGCGGACGTTTGCACCGTCACAGTTCATCCCGCTCATCGAGTTCAGTAACCGCCACCACGTCAAGTGGAAAGTCGCGCGCGGCAAGAAAATCTCGGAGTGTCTCTCGATGCTCAGAACAGGCCAGCCAGATCTTTCGGCGCTCCTCACTGTGAATCTTTGGATTGCGCCACCTGATCGCCCACTCGGCAGTGTCGCGGCAGCGGGCTCGCGAGCACTCAAATCGCTTGGTTGGCTCGCCCCCGAGCGATATCGATACGACCCCACTCACGGTGCGCTCCTATCCGTGTCATCGCTCGACTCGTCATTCGCTGGAGCGCTGGAGTGCTCACTGTGCCCTGCTTTCGATGTGGTGCGTCGTTCGGCAGGAGAGTCCACCACAATGAGTGTCTCTGAGCTGGTGGACTCTGTCTGGGCTGAAGCGTCGTTGTCAGCGGCGCCCTCGAGCTCTCTCGGTGCGGGCGCGTCAGGGGCGGATCCGTTATTGTGTGCGACCGCATTCGCAATCATCACAGCGTAATAGGGGAGGAGTACTGCACCTGCTCCAACGAGCAATACCCACCAGCCGCGAACAAAAAACAGAGACGCAACACACAACAGGCGAAGCGTCATTGCAATAAAGTAGACGCGCATACGGTGCGCTCGATCCTCAGCGGCCGAGACGCCTGCTGATGTCACGCTATAACTCTTGGCCATGCGCCCTTTCTCCGTCAGTACACTAGCCTACGCCGCCCCGCTGGACGCGTGCTGCAGCTTCACCCATGTGTCATAGGCTTGAGAATCACAGACCCGAAAGGATTCTCCCGATGAGCACTCCTCGAACCGTACTTGTGACCGGCGGCAACCGCGGCATCGGTTACTCCATCGCGCAACGAATGATTGAAGACGGTCACCGCGTCGCCGTCACTGCGCGCTCAGGGGAAGGCCCGGAGGGATCGCTCAGTGTACGCGCGGAAATGACCGACTCCGCGTCGATTGATGCGGCATTTAGCGAAATTGAAGAGAAACTTGGCCCGGTCGAGGTGATTGTCGCGAACGCCGGTATCACGCGCGACACACTGCTTCTCCGTATGAGCGAGGAGGAGTTTACGAGCGTCATCGATACCAACCTCTCTGGAACATTCCGCGTCGTCAAGCGCGCCGCCAAAGGACTTCTGAAGGGACGCTTCGGTCGTGTGATCCTGCTCTCCAGCGTAGTTGCCATGTACGGTTCACCCGGGCAGATCAACTACTCATCGTCAAAGGCCGCGCTCGTGGGCTTCGCTCGCTCACTTACTCGCGAACTCGGCAGCCGCAACATCACCGCAAACGTGATTGCACCAGGCTTTATCGAAACTGACATGACTGCGGCCCTGCCAGAAGAACAGCAGCGGAAGTATCTCGAGTCGATCCCGGCTGCACGCTTTGGTCAAAGTTCAGAGATTGCTGGAGCGGTGTCGTTCCTTGCTGGTGACGATGCAGCGTATATCTCTGGCGCCGTAATTCCCGTTGATGGTGGTCTTGGAATGGGGCACTAGCGACGGTAATCAAGCCGGTCTAACAACGGGATCGCGAGTGCGAGGTCGTGCTCGATCACGACGTCTGCACGTTCGCGAACGATCGGCTTTCCATTAAACGAGACACCTAGAGCCGCGATCTCCATCATTGAGAGATCGTTCGCCCCATCGCCAATTGCGACAGTGGCACTCAGAGGAATGCCGGTCTCGGCGCTCCACTCCCGCAACGCTTCGGCTTTCGCTGCAGCATCGATGATCGGTCCAACGGTGCGTCCCGTGAGCATACCGTCAACAAGCTCGAGTCGGTTGGCCCGCCAGAAGTCAATGTTCAAGTCGCGCGCGATCAAGTCGAGCACCTCGTGAAATCCGCCCGAAACCACGCCTACTTTTCCGCCGCGCGCGTGCACAGCCTCAATCAGTTTCGCGATCCCTGGGGTATGTCGTACCCGGGCGTGAGTCACAGCAAACACTGACTCAGGCGTGCCCGCGAGGGTCGCAACTCGTTCACGTAGACTCTCCGCGAAATCCAGCTCGCCTCGCATAGCTCGTTCAGTGACCTCCGCCACCTCCTCACGACTTCCTGCAGCGTCAGCGATGAGCTCGATGACCTCATCTTGAATAGTGGTCGAATCGCAGTCAAGAACAACAAGGGGGCGCACAGACATGCCTCAAGCTTAGGGAAGATTATGGGGTCCGCGCGCACGAATGCGGCATGCGTGCTCACACGAGAGATATTCCGCGTGGCGATCAAACGCATGCTGCAGACACGCGGATAGGCTTAACTCATGGTCAATGTGCTGCGCTTCACCGATGTTACCTATGTTCGCAACCGTCGCCCAATTCTCGATGGTGTGAACTGGGCGGTGGACAGCAGTGAGCGCTGGGTGATTCTTGGACCGAACGGTGCAGGAAAGACAACTCTGCTGAAGCTCGCTACTGCCGATGACTTTCCCACGGATGGGAAAGTAGATGTGCTCGACGAGACGCTTGGGAGAGTCAACGTATTCGAGCTGCGCACCCGTATCGGCCTCGCAGCCTCTTCAAAGGCTCGCCGCATTCCGCCCACTGAAACAGTCCGAGATCTTGTACTCACCGCGGCCTACTCAGTGGAGGGTCGTTGGAATGAGCACTACGACGATATTGATCTGCGCCAAGCTGATCGCGTGCTCGCTGAATGGGACCTGCTTCCCTTTGCTGATCATGCTTTCGGAACGCTCAGTGACGGGGAGCGACAGCGAGCCATTATCGCCCGCGCAGTCATGACAGATCCCGAAATCTTGCTTCTTGATGAACCAAGTGCAAGCCTCGACCTCGGTGCGCGCGAACGACTCCTGCAGATGCTTTCGGGCTTTGCGAGCTCACCATCATCACCCGGGATGATCATGGTCACGCACCACGTGGAGGAGATCCCTCCCGGCTTCACTCACGTCCTCATGATCAATGACGGCCAAGTCACAGCATCTGGACCCATCGATGAGACGCTGACCGCGGACAACTTGGAGTCGACATTTGGGATGCGGTTTGAACTCACCAAATCAGACGGGCGATACGCCGCAATTGCACGTGCCTGATCGATTTTCTGCTCGCATCTGCTAAAGTAGAACCTTGGCGCGGTAACGCCGCAAGACTTCGTGTGCACTATGCACTTCTACGACTCTCTAAAGGACACTCATGAAGACCGATATCCACCCCGAGTACAAAGCAGTCGTCTTTCGCGACCTGTCATCAGGCGAGACTTTCCTGACTCGCTCCACGGTGTCGAGCGACAAGACCATTGAGCTCGACGGTGAGACCTACCCCGTGATCGACGTTGAGATCTCCAGTGCCTCACACCCTTTCTACACGGGCAAGCAGCGCATCATGGACTCTGCTGGTCGCGTCGAGCGCTTCAACAAGCGCTTCAAGGGCTTCGGCTCCTAAGCAGTCTTCAGAAGAAGAAAGGCCGGACGATCCTGATGGATCCTCCGGCCTTTCTCTATTCTTGGCCTACTGAGCGCGGAGCGGCCAGCTTCCGTCCGCAATAAACGACGGATCACGCACTCGTCGCATGTACTCCTGAAAGTTCTCTGCTTGTGCAGCCGCCCACTCGACCTGTTGCTGGTGCAGTTCCGTGATTTCACTCGGGAGTTTTGTCGCGTACGTACGAGCAATCCGCTGCAAAACGCGCCCGGCAGCAATGGCGTCGTCACCCGCATCATGGGCATTGCCAATCTCAACCCCATAGTGCGCAGAAACGATCTCAAGCGTGCGCTTCCCCTTACGAAATCGATCAACCTGTTTATCGATAATGAGCGGATCGATCACCGGGGAGAGCGTGTCTGGCCAGGCGATACCGTGTCGTGCAGCCTCGGCACGAAGCAGCGTAAGGTCAAACGGAGCGTTGTACGCGACTAACGGAAATCCGCGCTCGATCATCGCAGCCACTTGCCAAATGATCTGCTCCACGCCGATTTCCGCCCGTACGCCACTCGTGCGGGCAATCTCCGTACTAATACCGTGCACGCGTGCTGCCTCAGGGGGGATCGGCACACCTGGGTCGATCAACCAGTCGTAACGTTCAGCCACCTCACCCTCAGGCCCGAGCAACGCCACCGTCGCACTCACAATTCTGTCTTGGTATGAGTCGATTCCGGTCGTTTCTGTGTCAAACACCGCGACGTTCTCCGCCCACAGCGGCAGTCTCTGCTCCACATCGATCCTTTCGTTGCTTCCAGATTAGCTGCCACATCCGACACAGCGCGCAGCAGTCGGCTGGCTGCCAGCGGTTCTCGATAAAATCAACGGGTGACAATACTTTTCAAGAGGTTCCAAACCTCGGTTCTCGGCAGCCCAGTCTCAGCATGGCAGTACGGTACCCCAGACGGAACCCCACTCATCCTTGTCCATGGGTTTCGGGGCGACCACCACGGACTTGACCTGCTCGCAGCTGGTCTCGCCACGAAAGCCCCCGAGCTTCGGATCATCGTTCCAGATCTCCCCGGCTTCGGAGAAACACCACCCGTCCCCGAACGCGATCATGACCTCGAGCTGTATGGTGAGTGGCTTGGTGAATTTGCCGACCATATAGCTGGTGCTAACAGTTTCGCGATCCTCGGGCATTCGTTCGGGTCGCTCATCGTGTCACGCGCACTCGCGGGCGGCATGAAGCCCACTGCAACCATCCTGATCAATCCCATCTCATCGCTCGCACTCTCGGGCCCGAACCGTGTGATGACCCAGCTTGCAATCGCCTACTATCAGCTCGCTGATGTGCTGCCCGACCGGTTCGCTCACAAGCTCCTCACACACCCCGGAATCGTTCGGGTGATGAGCGAAACTATGGCAAAGACGGCCGACCCCGAGTTGCGTTCGTGGATTCATGGGCAGCACAGTAGTCATTTCAGTAAATTCTCCGACCCGCGCACGCTGCTGCAGGCGTTCCGTGCATCGGTTTCGCACACGGTGGCAGAAGTAGCCGAGAGCTTCAGTATGCCGACTCTCTTGGTCGCGGGGGATCGGGACGACATTACGCCGCTGCAGCATCAGTTGTCCCTGCACCGGAGAATTGCGGGCTCACGGCTCAATATCTTGCCGGGCGTCGGTCATCTCGTGCATTACGAGGCAGTTGATGACTCTGTGGCATACACCCTCCAGTTCCTGCAAGACGTGACGCTCAAGCACGATGCAGGAGACGCGTTACCGGCAACCCAAGCGGGGGAGAGGGACGCGTGAGAATCACGCGGATCCAATCGCTCGACACTCCTGAACTCGCAGATTACACTCAATTGACAGATGTTGCATTGCGACGAGTGCGGGAGCCAGAAGAAGGACTGTATCTGGCAGAATCGCCGAAAGTGATCGAACGGGCGCTCCAAGCAGGACACCAGCCTCGGTCCGTTCTGATTCTTGAAGCGTGGCTCCCTCGAGTCGAACCGCTGCTGGAGGCGTACCCAGATATCCCCGTGTATGTGGGGGAGTCAGAGCAGCTGGAGGCGCTCACCGGCTTTCACCTACACCGCGGTGCGTTGGCGTCGATGCACCGCCCCGAACCCCTCGATGCGAAGCATTTGCTCGAATCCTCACGCCGCGTGGTCGTGCTCGAGGATCTCGCCGATCACACGAACGTCGGCGCAGTATTCCGATCGGTCGCAGCACTCGGAGCTGACGCGGTACTGCTCACACCGGCATGCGCTGATCCGCTCTACCGTCGTGCGGTCCGCGTGAGCATGGGCGCCGTACTGCAGGTGCCGTGGGCGAGGTTGCCCGACTGGAAAGCGGCGGGACCCATGATTCGTGATGCTGGATACGATCTTGCGGCATTCGCGCTCCGCGATGATGCTGAAGATCTCGCCGACTATATGCATGATCTGCCCGCACGAGTAGCTCTTCTTTTCGGAAGCGAGGGGCCTGGCCTGAGCCGCAAAGCGCTCGCTTCGGCTACGCGAGCGGTGACGATTCCGATGGAACACAGCGTTGATTCTCTCAATGTGGCGACCGCAGCCGCCGTTGTGCTGTGGGCGGTGCGGACAGCGGACGCGCAGCGTACGCCCGCACCGCCGTGCCGCACACTGCGGCAGCCCACGGAACGAAGTGAGGGGTAGCGGTGCGGACAGCGGACGCGCAGCAGGGGAGAGGCTTCTCGCAGTTGACCGATAGCTTGCCTGGATAGGCTAATTTTCACGTAAGGATTCATCCGCACGAGCGGATCCACATCAAGAATGCGCGGAGCAACACTATGAATGCAGCACAGCTCAGAACTGGGCGTCCGCGCGCGCTCGTGTTCACGGTGGGTGCTCTGATCGCCGGTATAACCTCGTACGTGATTGGCGTGCGGAGTGAGCTCGGACAGCAGGCTGAGCAGACAGTACTCGATGCATCGAAGTTCACGACAAGCCCACCGGCACCGTTAAACCTGGTGTCCACCCCATCGGTTGTCATCGCCATCGTGCTTATCGCCGCGTTTGCGCTGGCAATACACGGCGTCCGACGTGCCATCATTGTTGCCGTTGTGCCGACAGTGGCAATTATTGCCTCGCAGCTCCTCAAGCAGCAATTCTTGGAGCGACCAGGGTTTCTTGGTATTGAAGTCACAAACACGTTTCCAAGCGGTCACATGACAGTGTTTGCAGTCGTGGTGGCTGCAGCGATCTGGGCGGTTCCCGCCACGTGGCGCTCAATCGTTGGGCTGCTGGGCGCAATCACACTCGGAATTGTCGCCTGGCAACTCCTTGCGTACGGATGGCATCGGCCCAGTGACGTGTTGGGCGCACTCTCGCTCGCCGTGCTGGGGTTTTCACTGGCCGCGTTGATTGCTCCTACGAGATCTGCTGGTCGGGCGGCGTTGGGCACCGCAGTTCGCGTGATTCTGATCGTTGCCATCGCCGGGATGATTGTTGTGACGCTGCTAGCCCTGAGCCTTGCGTTGATGGGCGGTAGCTCTCGCGACCTCATGCTGTTGGCTGGTGAAGCTGGCGTTGTGTCTGCGAGCACCCTTGCGACCTGGATGTTCATTGCGCTCAGTGCTCGTCGCAGGTAATGATCCGGTGGACTGTGCACGGATGCAACACAGGTGGCGCACCGTCAACTCGGTACAACTCAGTGGAATTGACCGTGGATAATCTATATTATGTCAGCTCGAGAATCACTGGGCCCCTCACTGCTTCCGGCGACTCCCTCACTGCTTCACGCGGCCGCGTGCGCTTTGGTAGCCAGTGGGTTAAGCACAGCCGTGCACGCATGTACCTTCCGTGGCCACTAGATTCCGTTTGCTGGTGTGGATCTTCAGCTCATTACCAGGACTAAAAGCACCGAATAGATGCATTGCCGTTACTATTCTGTTATATTTGCGGAGGGCTTTTCTCCCCCCGTTCCTCGCCGCTTTACACGGTGCCCGACAGAAAGACTGCATGGACCAGACCTCGACCACGCCGGAGCGTAAGTACCCGACCCGGCGAAGCCTCCGAGAGGCCGCAGCACGCGCCGCGGCAGTGGACGCCGACAAGTCTCCCGCACCTGCCGCGTCGACGACTGAAGCACCCACCCCTGACGTCCCGACTCTTGACGCATCAACAGCGAAGCCTGAGCCAGTAGAACCTCCGGCTTCTACTGCACAGGTAAAGTTTCCGGACCCAGTCTTCAAGCTCGGGTCAGTGATTCCCTCACCTGTCTCGCTGAGGCCCGTAGTTTCGGAAACCTCAGACGCTGCTCGCCCGCGCCGGTCAAAGGCGCGCCGAGTGGTCGGCACTGTCGCCGCTGCCGCAAGCGCATGCGCGCTGTTTTCAGTCATGATGCTTCCGACACTCGCGCCGTTTGAAGATTCGGCCCTGGCCGCAGCCGCAGACGCCCAGCGATTCACCAGCGAAGACATCTCCAGCTCACTCGAAGCCGGATCACTGTCGCAGCTTGAGGCACCGAAAGCGGAACTCATAGACTCCCCGACCTCAGCAGCATTTCAGGTTGACTCAGATGCCGTTGTGCAGTATCCGGTCTCAGGTTCGGTGAACCTCACTGATGGCTTCGGACCCCGCATGTACCCGGTCTCTGGGTTCCATGCAGGTCAAGACTTCGCGGCCTCAAGCGGCACGCCAGTAGTAGCTATGGCCGATGGCACGATTGCGTCATCAGGATTCATCAACGGACGCTGTGGCTTCGGTGTGCAGATCGAGCATGAGATTGATAATCAAGAGGTCACAACGCTCAGCTGCCACATGGAGGCGGGCTCCCCATCACTGTCCGTCGGCGACACTGTCGCCAAAGGCGACCAAGTAGGGCGAGTCGGTGCCACTGGCCTCGCATTTGGTGCACACTTGCACTTTGAAATTGAGGTTGCCGGTGAGCAGCTCGATCCGATGCCTTACCTTGCGCTTCACTCGAAAGCACCGACAGTTGAAGCCGGCGTACCCGCAGCGGAAGAGACCGACTAACTACAGCGTCTGAAAAGCCCGGTCGTAGTAAACGAGTGGTTCGAGACTGTCTACGTCATCACTCGTGAGTATCTCAAGTACACCAGCGAGCACTAGTGACGAAGACCCCACTGGTGTTACCTGCAACGATTCACAGCGGAGTGCAACGCGAACCGTGGGCAAGTACGGTTCTCCTGTCGGCAGCGTCTCCCACCCCTGCTCGTGCGTAAACCGCTCTGTCCCCGAGCGCGCAAACACTTTCGCCATCTCGGCATGCTGCAAGTCCAACAAGTGAACGAGATATGACGGAGCCTCGAGAATTCCTCCCGCACTGCCTGTCGCTCGAGTTACCGAAAACGCCAGCGCCATCGGAGCGAGCGCTACCGACGCAACACTCGACGCAGTGAGCCCGACTGGCCCTTCTGGTGTTGACGCAGTGACAAGTGCAATACCCGCCGGATGCAGCCTGAACGCGTCTTTGAATGCTTCAGGATCTACTCGAGTCTCCGATTGATTATCCATACTCCCGACTGTAATGTCCCGCCCTGGGCAAGAGCGAATCAGCTCATACTTTGGGGCTGTAGCTTATGACAGCATCCAACAAAGTCCAGGCAACATCGCTCTTCGATCCTGTAGCCTGGGCCACCACTTCCCCACTCGCATCGATGATATGAAGGGAGTTCTCGTCACGCTCAAACCCTTCATTCCACCCGACGGCGTTCACGGCAAGGAGGTCAACATCCTTGCGTTGACGCTTTCGACGGCCGCGCTCAAGCAACTCTGCTGTCGTTTCTGCGGTCTCAGCTGCAAAGCCCACCAGAATCTGGCCTGGACGCCGCTCGTCAACAAGACCTCGAAGTATGTCCGGGTTCTCGGTCAAGTGCAGCACCGGAGCTTCTCCTCCACTGTCTTCTTTTCGCATTTTGGTATCCGACACCTGCGCGATTCGATAGTCGGCGACCGCAGCAGCCATCACAACAACATCGGTGGCCCCAGCCTCTGCTCTGCACAGCTGTTCCAGATCTTTCGTCGTGGACACTGGCTCTACCCGTATTTGCGGGTGCAGCTCAGCGGCGCGCAGCACGGACGCATCAATATTGGCGGCGGCGAGTAGGACATCGGCACCTCGGTCTGCAGCTGCGAGGGCCACAGCTGTTCCTTGTCTCCCACTCGACCGGTTTCCCAGAAACCGCACGGGGTCGATCGGCTCTCGCGTTCCGCCCGCCGTCACAAGTATCTGCCGACCCACGAGATCGCCGGGACTCAATAGTTGTGTTGCTGCTGCCGCTATGGTGTCGGGCTCACTCATACGTCCGACCCCACTGTCGTTCCCCGTAAGCCGGCCAGCTTCGGGCCCCACCAACGTCACTCCCCGCTCACGCAGCAACTCGATGTTGTGCTGTGTGGCGGGGTGCTGCCACATCTCTGTGTGCATCGCGGGTGCGACAAGCACCGGGGCTTTCGTTGCGAGTAACGTGGTGCCGAGCAGGTCGTCAGCAAGCCCCGTCACCATGCGTGCAATCGTATTTGCGGTCGCCGGCGCGACAATCACGAGGTCGGCCCGCTGCCCGAGTGCCACGTGCCGCACCTCCGGTACATCGTCATGCACCGAGGTCCCCACGGGGTTGCGACTGATCGCTTCCCAAGTAGGTCTGCCCACAAATCGAAGCGCATCCTCTGTTGGAATGACGTGCACCTCGTGGTTTGCCTCCACTAAGAGACGTACGAGTTGTACCGACTTGTACGCAGCAATGCCGCCAGTAACTCCGAGAACTATGACCATGTATCCATCATCACATCAACTACACTCGCTGTGGGCCCACATTCGCCACCAGCACGCAGTTTTCTTGGGGAGGAGCCCTCGTGTGCACCGTCATTCTTGAAGTACCTGAGAACCCAGGTGAAGCGATCCGTGTGCTTGCGGTGCGAGATGAGGACCCATCGCGGGCTTGGGATCCCGTGGGGCTGTGGTGGCCCGAGCATTACCCTGGCGTATTGGGGGTTCGGGATCGGAGAGCCGGAGGTGCCTGGCTTGCGGCGCTGCCAAGCGCCAGTAGGCTCTCGGTACTCCTGAACCGCGGTGAGTCGGTCCCCTATCCCGCAGATTCGCTGCTCTCTCGTGGAGGCCTGGTGCTCAACTCTGTGACCGGTCTTGAGGTTGATGATTCCCCACGAACTGGTGCTTTCAACCTCGTGGAGATGCGAGGTGAAGAACAGCACGCAGACGTTAGGTCTGGCATCGGGTCGGTCACAGTAACGGGGTGGAACGGATCGAGTGTCAAGCGCGAGCGGCTAACACCTGGCGTACACATGATTGCTCACGGCTGGGTTGATGACCCAGCAACTGCGCGTATTAGTCGGTGGCTTCACGAATTTCGTACTCTCAGTGGCTTACCAACAAACGAGTGGCGCGACCGCTGGCTCGCTCTCTTGGAAACCACAACCTCACTCTCCCCGCAAGACGATCAAGCCATTATTCGGGATAACCGCCCGCACGGTTATCCGACGCAGTCCCTCCTGGTCTGCACAGCCGAGATTACGAGCCACGGTGTTGACCTTGCGACGCGGATCTTTGACGAACCAGGAGAATGGTAGCGGTGTACATCAAAATCTGTGGCCTCTCCTGCCCCGCGACCGCAAAGTTCGCCATCGAACATGGTGCAAACGCCATCGGTGTTGTTATGAGCGAGCCGAGTCCTCGCCACGTTTCAGAACACACGGCGGCATCAATCATTGATGCCGCCCGTGCTGCATCACCTGACGTTGATGTGGTACTCGTGGTCCGCGAAATGCTGGCGGACGAGGCTGCACGGCTTGCTCTGCGTCTTGGCTTTGATGTCTTGCAGCTTCACGGCAAATATTCGCCCGAAGACTATGTCGCGGCTCGCAA
Source organism: Leucobacter sp. (assembly GCA_052090925.1). Taxonomy (GTDB): domain Bacteria; phylum Actinomycetota; class Actinomycetes; order Actinomycetales; family Microbacteriaceae; genus Leucobacter. Next base: position 54,851 of record JBQDBM010000006.1, read on the forward strand.
ACTCTTTCCTCGTATTTGGCGCGCGACCTCACTCGCGGGGGATCCTGATGTGCGCTTCGGAGAGCGCGGCGAAGAACGACTTTTGCTCGACGGAGCGAACGCGGGCTCCGGTGAGTCCTGGAACTTTGACCTACTCGACGATGAACGCGTCGGAGATGGCTGGCTACTTGCAGGCGGCCTGAATCCCGACAATGTCGCCGCAGCGGTCTCGCGCGCCGCACCGTGGGGAGTTGACGTCTCGAGTGGAGTTGAAAGTTCCCCCGGAGTGAAAGACCTAGCCAAGATCGCTCGATTCATTGACGAAGCGCGGGCGTCATAGATCTGTACGACATGCCTCGCGCGGTCGATGCGCGCTACTTTTCGTGCGGCTTGTCGCGGTCGCGCCCCTGCGGCTCCGCATCAGTGACGATGATCATACGCGACGGATCCTGAGCCCCATTAGGTGCTTGGGGATCCCCCGCACCCTCGCGGTCACCACGCACGATCCACTCAGTCTCCCTGTGTGATTGGTGCCCTTGAGCTGACATCCCCATAGATCGAAGCTCGGTGCGAAGCTGCCGGAAGACGAGATAGTACATTCCGAGCCCCGCAATGATTGCCGCAATGAGCAACAATGCAAACCAGGTCTGTAAGTAAAAACCAACCGCAACCACGAGCCCATGCCACACAATAAATCCTGCTGCATCCCAGCGCGAGACAGCACGGGACTCAGCAACAGACGGGCGCGCACGGACGAGGAGAGCAAGACCGAGTTGCCCAAGAAATACCGATGGCATTGCGATAAACAGCACCCACAAAAAAGCCCAGCCACCAGCCTGAAACACGCCCCAACCCACAAGAAGCCAGAGTGGTAGTACTAGCGAAGCGGGAAACATCCACCGGTACACTGCACGCCGAAACAACATATATCCAGCGTAGAACGGTTTTATGAGTCTCCGCCGAGTTCAGTGGTAGCTGTTGCCCACGCCTGGAGCTTGGCTGCTGCCGCCCCAGAGTCGACAGCGTCCGCGGCCGTGATCATTCGAGCGGCCAGCCGCTCGAGCAAGGGACGCTCGACCGAGTCTGGCTCTTGCACGAGATCGTACGCAACGAGCCCAGCCGCGGCATTCAGGAGCACAATGTTTCGCACTGGTCCTGCCTCCCCCGCGAGCACCCGATGTACCACGGCGGCGTTCTCCTCTGGCGTACCGCCCAGGAGGTCCGAGATCTTCGCCTTCGGGATCCCAAGATCGCGTGGATCAAGATCATGCTCTGTCAACGCTCCCCGACTCACTTCCCAGATCCGAGAGTGCCCGGTTGTTGTGAGCTCATCGAGTCCATCGTCGCCCCGAAACACAAGTGCCGCAGCACCACGGATGCGGAACACACCCGCGATGAGCGGTGCACGCTCCGCATCAGCGACCCCGACCGCGGAAGCTTCAGGCCGCACTGGATTACTGAGCGGTCCCAAGAAGTTAAATACGGTGGGAATTCCGATCTCGGCGCGCGCAGCAGCGACGTGCCGGAACCCTGGAAGAAATCGCGCGGCATGCACAAAAGCGATCCCAGTTCGGTCAAAGGCCTGTACGAGTTGTTCAGGTTCCAGCGAAAGATCAACGCCCAGAGCGCTCAAGACATCGGAAGCACCCGATTTACTACTCGCCGCCCGGTTCCCGTGCTTCACAACTGGGGTGCCAGTCGCCGCAGCAATAATCGATGCGGTCGTAGAAATATTCACGGTCCCATAGCGGTCACCGCCCGTTCCAACGATGTCGAGAGACATCGCCGGCAGTGGAACCGGACGAGCTTCAGCAAGAATTGCGTCACGGAAACCAACGACCTCGTCAACGGTCACACCTTTTGCGCTCAGCGCCGCCAGAAACGCCCCCATCTGTGCACCGGTGGCTCGCCCCGTCATGAACTCCGACATGGCCCATTCCGCCTGCGACACGCTCAGATCTTCATTCTTCAAAAGTTCCGTGAGGACAGTCGGCCATGTGAATTCGTCAATCATGCCCTCAAGCCTACTCTCCCCTACCGATGTTGCCTTCGCGCCGTTCCCCGCCCCAACCCGAGCAGAAGTGTGCGTGAGGAGCCCTCAGAAGAAGGTAGGCTTGAGCTAGATTCCTGCAGAAAGTGCGGCGCGCCGTCCACCGGTGGACAACACACACCAAACTTTCAGCCATAATGGAGGGGTGACAACGACCACTATGAATACCAAGTCAGCCGTGCCGTCGGTGAAACGACCCAATCTCGTTGCCGTCGGTACGATCGTGTGGCTCGGCAGCGAGGTCATGTTCTTCGCGGGCCTGTTCGCGATTTACTTCACCTTGCGTGCCATGAACCCCGAGTTATGGGTAGAGAAAACGGAGCTTCACAACTTCCCGTTTGCGCTCGTCAATACCCTGATTCTGGTGGCCTCCTCATTTACTTGTCAGGCCGGAGTGTTCGCAGCCGAGCGTATGCAGCCCCGAGCGACCGGCAAGAGCCCCGCTAAATGGGGAACCGTCGAATGGTTCTACCTCACGTTCTTCATGGGTGCGATCTTCGTCTCTGGTCAGGTCTGGGAGTATGCAACGTTCGTGTCGGAAGGCATCACCTTCAGTTCCGACCCGTATGGATCAGCTTTCTACATCACAACCGGGTTCCACGGCATTCACGTTGCGCTCGGCCTCGTTGCGTTCCTCTTGATCATCGGGCGTATGTACGCCGTCAAGAACTTCACACTGAAGGAAGAGACTTCCGCTGTCGTAGTGTCGTATTACTGGCACTTCGTCGACATCGTCTGGATCATCCTGTTCATCATCATTTACGTGATTAAGTAGAGTCAGGAGAAATCGACATTATGGCTCGCGCCAAGAAGAACTCCCGCAGGACGGGTCGTCGGCATCCCCTCGCAACGGTTGCTCTCGTTGCAGCAGGCCTCCTAGTAACGGGTGCCGCCTATACCGGCTTCAGTCAAACCTCAGCCACCGCCGAGGTGGATCTTGAGGCCCCCGCAACGATCGAAGCCGGCGAGAAACTGTTTGGAGCAAACTGCGCCACTTGCCACGGCATGGGTGCAGAAGGTACCGCAGAGGGGCCCTCACTCATCGGCTCTGGCGCTGCATCAGTTCACTTCCAGGTCGGAACGGGAAGAATGCCCCTCGCTTTCCAAGGCCCTCAGGGCATGGTAAAGCCCGCGCAGTTTACTGAAGAACAGACGCTGCAGCTTTCGGCTTACGTTGCGTCGCTTGGTCCAGGACCCGCGCTCCCCGATCAGCGCTATCTCGAAGGCGACGGAGATGCCGCAAACGGCGGCGAGCTTTTCCGCATCAACTGCGCAATGTGCCACAACGTGGCTGCTGTTGGTGGCGCACTGACCGAGGGCAAATATGCACCCGGCCTCAGTGGTGTCGCGCCAACACACATCTACGAAGCAATGGTGACTGGCCCGCAGAACATGCCCGTATTCAGCGATGCGAACCTCTCCCCGCAAGAGAAGTCGGACATCATCACTTTCCTGAAGTACATCGATGAAGAACCAGCAGTCGGTGGCTTCTCCCTAGGTTCGGTCGGTCCGGTCGCCGAGGGTCTGTTCATTTGGGTTATTGGACTCGGCGCGATCGTTGCTCTCACCGTTTGGGTGACAGCAAAATCGAACTAGCCGATACCGATCAAAGTTTTCATCAGTCAGTAAATTAGGAGCAACATGGCAGAGGAAGCGAAGAACAACGGCACCGAAAGTGCCGTTGTCGCAGCCCAGGGCCACGGCGTGAGTGGGACCAGCTCGGTAGGAGCCGCAATGGTCTCATCTGACGCCGCCCAAAACCCGGGCCTTCCCCCGCATCGCAAACGCGTCACCGACCTTGACCCGAAGCGAGAGAAGCGGGCTGAGCGCACCGTCTACACTCTCTTCTACATCTCCATCGCAGGCAGCCTCGGAGCAGTGCTCGCCTACATGTTCTTCCCGATAGAGAGCGGTCAACTCGGGGAGATCCGCCTCCATACGCTCTTCGTCGGACTCGGCATGTCACTTGCACTGCTCGCCGTTGGCATTGGCGCGGTCCACTGGGGTAAAGCAATCATGGCCGACCACGAGTCGATCGATGTGCGCCACCCAACACCCAGCGACACTGAGACCCGTGAGGCGGCTGTTGAGGTATTTGAGCTCGCGGATAAGGAATCGGGTTTTTCACGCCGTTCCCTCGTTCGCAACAGTCTGATTGGTGCGCTCATCGCGTTCCCTCTCCCCGGGATTACCTTGCTGCGCGGTCTCGCTCCGCAGGACGAAGACCCGGTCGAGCTGCTCAAGCACACCATGTGGGACACCGGGATTCGTCTTTCTCGTGACCCCTCCGGCGTGCCGATCAAAGCATCTGAGGTGACGATCGGCTCAGCGTTCCATGTAATCCCTGAGAATTTGAATCATGAGGAATTTGAGAACCTCACTCTTGAGGAGCGCGGCGGCAGTCAGAACTTCCTTGACGCAAAGGCCAAGGCCATTGTGCTGCTGATGCGTCTCGATCAGTCTGAACTGAAAGAGGATGAAGATCGCAAGGACTGGTCGTATGACGGGATTGTTGCCTACTCCAAGGTATGCACCCACGTAGGCTGCCCGGTGGCCCTCTACGAGCAGCACACACACCACCTGCTTTGCCCCTGTCACCAGTCGCAGTTTGATGTCTCGGAGCACGCGAAGGTCATCTTCGGTCCCGCAAAACGACCTCTCCCACAGCTGCCAATTGCTGTTGACAGCGAGGGCTACCTCGTCGCGCAGAGCGATTTCCGTGAACCCGTCGGCCCGAGCTTCTGGGAGCGTCTCAAGTGAGCAGCACCGTAACCAAGTCCCCCGCGCAGAGTGGATCCAGCCGTTTCACGGCCGCTGCATCGAGTTACCTCGATGACCGCACCAAAGTTAGCGGTGCCGTTAAAGAATTCGGTCGAAAGGTCTTCCCGGACCACTGGTCATTCCTTCTCGGTGAAGTCGCTCTGTATAGCTTCGTCGTGATCCTCATCTCTGGTACGTTCCTCACGTTGTTCTTCCAGGCCTCAATGGCCGAGGTTGTGTACAACGGGCCGTACGTTCCGATGAAGGGCGTTGAGATGTCGGTGGCGATGGCCTCGACGATGGACATCTCTTTCTCAGTTCGTGGTGGGTTGCTCATGCGACAGGTGCACCACTGGGCTGCATTGCTCTTTGTAGCATCCATTGGTCTGCATATGCTGCGCATCTACTTCACAGGTGCGTTCCGCAAACCACGCGAGCTGAACTGGGTCATCGGATTCGTACTGTTCGTACTGGCAATGGCCGAGGGCTTTACCGGTTACTCACTCCCGGATGACGTACTGTCGGGCAACGGTCTCCGCATTATCGATGGAATCGTCAAGGCGATTCCCGTAATCGGTACGTACTTCTCTTACTTGTTCTTCGGTGGAGAATTCCCTGGAACCGATATTGTCGGCCGGCTCTACATGCTGCACATTATGGTGTTGCCCGCGCTCGTAATCTTGTTTGTGGCGCTACACCTCGCGTTTGTCGTCATTCACAAGCACACGCAGTACCCCGGTCCAGGTAAGACGCAGCAGAACGTCGTTGGCTACCCAGTGCTTCCTGTGTACGCCGCGAAAGCTGGTGGGTTCTTCTTCATTGTTTTCGGTGTGATCGTCACGATCTCGTCGTTCTTCGGCATTAATGCGATCTGGGCGTATGGACCATATGACCCCTCCCCCGTGTCGGCGGGTACGCAGCCCGACTGGTATATCGGCTTTGCCGACGGCATGCTGCGCCTGATTCCGCCGGGCTGGGAGACTGAATGGTTCGGATATACATGGTCTTGGAACATGTTGATCCCACTCGCACTCATCGGAATTTTCCTCGTCTTGGTGGCGCTCTATCCGTTCATCGAGGCTTGGGTAACTGGTGACAAGCGTGAGCACCACTTGTTGGACCGCCCCCGTAACGCTCCCACACGTACCGCAATCGGCGCTGCTGGTGTCACTTTCTACGGCGTCATGTGGGCAGGTGCAAGCTCTGACCTTATGGCGACACACTTCCAACTATCAATGGAAGGCGTGATCCATGCACTGCAGCTTTGTCTGATCTTCGGGCCATTTATCGCATACTTCCTCGCGAAGCGCATATGCCTGGCGCTGCAGAAGAAAGATCGCTCAATTGCCCTCCACGGCTATGAATCCGGACGCATCGTCCGGCTGCCTGGTGGCGAGTACATCGAGGTGCACAAGCCGATCACTGAGTACGAGCGCTGGGAGCTGGTGAGCTACCACGACTACGCTCCGATCATGCTCAGGCCTGATAATGATGGGCGAATTCCATTCTCCAAGCGCCTGCGTGCTGGCTTCAGCCGTTGGTTCTTTGAAGACCGGATCGTACCCCCAACTCAGGCAGAAATCGAGAAGAGTCAGGAAGAGGGCCACTAGGTCACGTCCACTCACACGGTACTGCGCCCCGCGATTGTTATTTTCGCGGGGCGCAGTACTTTTTGCATCCGAACAGTTCTTAGGCAGCACCAAACGTATCTCTGCGCGACCGAGTGCTCAGCTGAGCATGCGGACACAAGTTGGGCGCATAGACATGCCGCGCACATCTTTGCCGGACCCGTGTGCTGCCGTACTACCTATCTTCGCCGGCTAGCAGTTCTTCAGCGGCGTCCATGAGTAGCCTGCTGAGGCCGTGCTCCCCCACCACACTGCGCACCGCTGTAACTAACGCAGCTGCCGACGGGCGTAGATCACCATCATGGAGCACCGATACGGCCTGCAGGACGAAGGTGGCATGCGCGTGGGACTGGGGTGGATCTTCCCCACCTGAGCTTGCGCCGCTGAATTCTGAAGCTACCTGGTCGCAGCACGCGGCGAACAGCTGGAGCTTCGTTGCGAAGTTGGCATAGAGGTGCGGTTGCGGAACCCCGGCGCGCCGTGCAATCGCGGTGGTCGAAGCACCATAGAAGCCAGAGAGGCCGAACTCAACGAGTCCGGCCTCCAGCAGAAACTTACGATTCTCGCCCGGACGACGTCGTGGGCGATGTGCACTCACTCACTCACTCCAAGTCGAGCAGCTTGCGGTAGTGCTCCCCCATCGCTTCAAACCCACGATGATTGTAGAACGAACCGATTCGTGAGGTTGATGCTGAGAGCTGACGTACCCCTCGCCCCATGCAGTAATGCTCATTGGCCTGCATCAAACGATCACCGACCCCGTCTCCGCGCGAGTCACTGTCAACAACAATCTCTTGCAGGTGTGCCGTCAGTCCAGGCGCGTGGAGAAGACGCGAGACGGTCATCAGTGAATAACCGACGACCTTACCGTCGTCTTCCGCTACGAAGAGCACATTTGTCTCTTCGGTACGTTTTCGGAGAACGTTATCGAACGCAACGCCAAACTCGTCTCGCCCAATCCGCTCGCGGTTGGTCTGATACTGAAGAGCCAGTTCGAAGAGCACAGAGGCGTCTTCGAACTGGCCACGACGGATTGTGATGCTCACGAGAGACACATTCTAACGGGCGAAAAGTCCACGGTAATACTCATACACCCAGCCTACGACGCCCACGATCAGAACGGGTACGGCAAAGATGACGAGCCAGAATGAACCCCATTGGAGGGCGATTCCGAGGAGCACCATTGATGCACCGGACGCGAGTACCAGTGGCCACCAGCTCCACGGGCTGAACTCCCCGAGCTCAGGATCACCATCATCGATATCTGCGTGCTCAATATCAGCGGGGAGTGTCCCTCCCTGCTTGCGTGAAACAAGCCCGAGATAGAACGCGATAAATCCGGCCAGCATGCCTGAGAGGAGCAGCACGACTGAGCCTACCCATTCCATGCGACCGTCGTGAACAATCAGGTTCCAAACCGTGTACATGGTAGACACCACGAGGAAGAAAATCGCGATGATCCAAAAGAGAACTATGTTCGTTTTCATATTTCAGTCTCCCCAGTTGTCACTGTCGCTCGGCGAGCTCGTGCTCGTCACTCGGTTGCCTAATACCGCTCACCTCAGGGTGGTTTAGATCAAACGCAGGGGACTCAGTGCGGATGCGCGGAATCGAGGTGAAGTTGTGGCGTGGTGGCGGGCATGAGGTTGCCCACTCGAGTGAGCGGCCATAGCCCCATGGGTCGTCCACCGTCACCTTGGGCGCATTGCGCGACGTGAGGTACACGTTCAGGAGGAACGGGATCATTGACACGCCGAGAATCATGGCGCCAACAGTCGACAGCTGGTTCATCCACGTAATGCCGTCCTCCGGCAGATAGGTGTAGTAACGACGAGGCGCCGCCATCACACCAAGCCAGTGCTGAACAAGGAACGTCATGTGGAAGCCAAGGAACAGCAACCAGAAGTGGATCTTGCCCAGACGCTCGTTCAGCATCTTGCCGGTCCACTTCGGCCACCAGAAGTAGAATCCGGCGAACATCGCAAACACGACGGTACCGAAGACCACGTAGTGGAAGTGCGCGACCACGAAGTAGGTGTCGGAGATGTGGAAGTCAAGCGCTGGTGAAGCAAGGATCACACCAGTGAGACCACCGAAGATAAACGTGACGAGGAAGCCGAGACTCCACAGCATCGGCGTTTCAAACGTGATGGACCCGCGCCACATTGTGCCGATCCAGTTGAAGATCTTCACACCCGTTGGTACTGCAATCAGCATCGTCATTAGCGCGAAGAACGGCAGCAGCACCGAACCGGTGACGTACATGTGGTGTGCCCACACCGTCATCGAGAGCGCTGCAATAGCGATCGTCGCGTACACCAGCGTCTTGTAACCGAAGATTGGCTTACGGCTGAACACGGGGAAGATCTCAGACACGATCCCGAAGAACGGCAGCGCAATAATGTATACCTCAGGGTGCCCGAAGAACCAGAAGAGGTGCTGCCACAGGATCGCACCCCCCTCACCCGTATAGATCTGTGCCCCGAAGATACGGTCGGCGGCGAGGCCGAACAATGCCGCAGCCAGGACGGGGAAGACGAGTAGCGAGAGGATCGACGTGATCAGCGAGTTCCAGCTGAAGATGGACATCCGCCACATCGTCATACCAGGCGCCCGCATCGTGACGATCGTCGTAATGAAGTTCACCGCACCAAGAATGGTGCCGAAACCGCTGATGCCGAGACCGATTACCCAGAGATTGCCACCGAGACCCGGCGAGAACGTCAGTTCTGAGAGCGGCGCGTACGCGAACCAGCCGAATGAAGCTGCACCCTGGGGCGTGAGGAACCCTCCGACTGCGATCAACGATCCAAATGTGAACAACCAGAACGAGAACGCGTTCAACCGAGGGAATGCCACATCAGGTGCACCGATCTGCAAGGGCATGATCACGTTTGTGAAACCTACGAACAAGGGTGTCGCAAACATCAGCAGCATGATGGTGCCGTGCATCGTGAAAAGCTGATTGTATTGTTCCTTGGTCGCAATGACCTCGAGGCCTGGGGCAAACAGCTGTGCACGAATCAGCAGTGCCATGACTCCTCCAATGAGGAACCACCCGAATGAACTCATCAGATACATGTATCCGATTACTTTGTGGTCCGTGGAGGTCATCCACGAGACGACAACGTTACCTTTTTTCATGATTCTCGTGTACCCCTGTTACTCGTTTTGTGACCAAGCACCGTCACCGTGGAAATTCTCCTGGTTCGGGTTGAAGTCGTGGCTCACCAGTCCGTCATTCTCGCCGGTGGCGCGCAGGGACTCAATGTAGGCGTCATACTCGGCCTGCTCAACAACTTCGACCTCGAAGAGCATCATGGAGTGGTACTCACCACAGAGTTCCGCACACTTACCCATAAAGGTGCCGGTTTTTTCTGGTGTGAACGTCATGTAGTTCGTCTGTCCAGGAATCATGTCTTTCTTATACAGGAACTCCACAATCCAGAACGAGTGAATAACGTCACGGGTTTCCAAACGGATTTCCGTCGTCTGATCGACCGGGAGATACAGCACCGGCATCGTCTCAGGAATAGCCGACCCGCTCTCGTCGGTCTCTACCTGCACACCTTGGAAGTGAACATCTTCATTTACATAGTTGAAGTCCCACGCCCAGCGTTTGCCCCACACCTCAACGATGTTGTCTGGGTTATCGACGCGTGCCTCGATCTCTGCCTGCTCTTGCGCGGTGAATGCGAAGAAGCCGAGCACCAGAATGACCGGAACCACAGTGAAGAATGTCTCAATAGGCATGTTGTAGCGCAGTTGCACTGGGAGGCCGGTCTGACCTTTGCGCCTGCGATACACGATCGTTGCCCACAGGACGAGGCCCCAGGTGATGACGCCCACAATGAGCAGCACGACCCATGAGGTGACCCATAGTCCGGTAATGCCGTCAGTATGGTTGGTTGCTCCCTCTGACCCTTCAGGAAGAAACCCTCGCTGCTGTTCGGGCGTGCAGCCAGCGAATGCTAGCGCAGCTGCCAGTGCAACCGGGGCTCCGACCCATTTCATTAGACGATTGGAACGCACCGCATACCTTTCGAAACGTTGTGTTGGCTGCCTACAGGCAAGCAAAGCTGATGACTCCCTGATAGCTTAGCGTGAACCTGGACCTCGACCGAACACGCGCTGGGCGTGGCTCATCGAGAATTCTGCTTCGCTTATATTTTTGTAACTACCCGAAGCTATCGCCGCAGGCGCAGCTTCCCTGAGCGTTGGGATTGTCGATGGTGAATCCCTGCTTTTGGATCGTGTCCTCAAAATCAATCTTTGCCCCCTCGAGGTAGGGAACGCTCATTTCATCGACTGCCACTCCGACTCCCTCGAAATCAACGATCGCATCACCGTCGAGAGTGCGCTCGTCAAAGAAGAGCTGATAAATCAGCCCTGAACAGCCCCCGGGCTGCACCGCGATCCGCAAACGCAAGTCGTCTCGACCTTCTTGCTCTAGCAGGCTGCGTACCTTTTGCTGTGCAGTCTCAGTCAAACCGACACCGTGCGTAGGCGTCTCGGTTGTGGTGGCATTTGTGGCATTCGAGTCAATCGTTTCGGTACTCATTGCGCCCTCCCTCATCCGTGCGGCTGGATAGCTTCGTCACTTCCGTTCCATTCTACTCATGTCAGGGATCTCAGGCCCATTTGGTTTCGACACGGTATCCTAGGTAGCGGTACGAAAACGCACGGATCGCGAGAACGAACTCCCACCTATCGAAAGAGGCACAGGCGTGGCCAAGAAGAGCACTGCGAACACTTCAGACGACAGCGACCAGGTCGCGGCGAGCGAAGCGCAGGAGCCTGTCGGCAAGGGGCGTCCGACGCCGACTCGCAGACAGGCGGAAGCCGCGAACGCTCGGCCACTTGTCGGTGGAAGAGATAAGTCGGTGATCAAGCAGCAGAAGCAGCAGCAAGCTGATGCTCGCGAGCGCGCGCGTCTCGGGATGATGCAGGGTGATGAGCGCTATTTGACGGCCCGGGATCGAGGCCCGCAGCGTCGTTACGTGCGTGACTATGTTGATGCACGGTGGAGCGTAGGCGAGCTGCTCATCCCCATGATGCTGATCGTGCTCGTCATGACGTTCATCCCTGGGTTTGTTCAGGTCCTCAGCCTCTTTGTTGTTTGGGGCTTCCTCGGACTCTCAGTGATTGACGCCATTATTCTTGGCATGCGTTTGAAGAAGAAGCTGGGCGAGAAATTTGGTGCGGACAAGTTGCAGTCGGGTTTCCGCTGGTATGCGGCTATGCGTGCGCTGCAGTTCCGCATGTTGCGGATGCCAAAGCCTCAGGTGAAGCGTGGAGCATTCCCGAAATAGCAGCGACAGGTCGCAGTAACTGCGTCACTGAGGCTCGTTGGCATTACCGCGCCAGCCGGCAGCTCTCAGCCCACGGTTGATACTGCGCGCCCATAAAGGTCCCTCATATACAAATGCTGTATACCCCTGCACGAGCGTCGCTCCGGCTCTCAACCGTTCCAACACGTCGGCAGCCGTCGTCACACCACCAACCGAGATGACGCAAAGATCTTTCGGAGCAATCGCTCGGATGTGTCGCAGCACCTCGAGTGAACGTTCACGCAACGGGACACCCGAAAGTCCGCCGGCCCCAGCCGCATCCACTTCTTCCGGCGACGCGCTCAGTCCTTCACGCGAGACTGTCGTGTTTGTTGCGATAATCCCGTCCAGCCCCAGCCTCTCTACGAGCTTCACGATCCCGCTGAGTTGTTCGTCATCCATATCTGGTGCAATCTTGACGAGCAGTGGCGTGCTCCCAGCTGCCTCACGCACCTCCGTCAAGAGTGGCTCGAGCAGGGAAAGCTCTTGGAGCCCACGCAACCCCGGCGTATTCGGTGAGCTCACGTTCACGGCGAGGTAATCGGCGATCGGTGCGAGTCTGCGTGTGCTCCACACGTAATCCTTGGCGGCGTCTTCGACTTCGGTCACGCGACTCTTCCCGATGTTCACGCCGATTACTGGGCGGTGCCTTCGCATCCGCGCTTTTTCGATCCGTGGAAGTGCCGCTGCCGAACCTTCGTTGTTGAATCCCATGCGATTGATTAGTGCGCGATCGTCGACGAGACGAAACACCCGAGGCTGAGGGTTGCCGCTCTGGGGATGCTTCGTAAGCGTGCCCACCTCAACATGGCCGAAGCCGAGCGCTGAGAGCCCCGAAATGGTTTGCGCATTTTTGTCTAACCCTGCGCCCAAACCAAACGGGCTAGGAAATTCAAGACCGAGGGTTCTGACCCGGAGGGAGGGGTCAGGCGCGCACAACTTCCGTACCACCGGCCCCGCCAACGGGACTGCGCGAATCACTTTCAAAGCAAGATGGTGGGCACTCTCAGGGTCCATATGACGCAACACGGCGTGAAATAGCAGCGAATAGAGTCGCATCCGGTCCTCTCTCATGTCAATCAATCGCCGTGCCCGCGGTGCACGGTTTAGTTTTCGGTACGCGCGACTTCCGTTGAGCTACGCAGCGCACTGATCGCTGCCTCAAAATCCGCAAGAGACTCAAAGGCCTGGTACACACTGGCAAACCGCAGATAGGCGATCTTGTCGAGCTCGCGCAGATGGGGTAACACAGCGAGCCCAATATCGTTAGCCGCGAGTTGCGAGACGCCGGTCGATCGCACAGACTCTTCAACGCGCTGCGCCAGCAGCGCAAGGTCGGAATCGGTGACGGGTCGTCCCTGGCACGCCTTTCGCACGCCGCTCATGACTTTCTCACGGCTAAATGGTTCCACGACGCCCGACCGCTTAATCACGGTCAAGCTCGCCGTTTCCGTCGTGCTGAACCGCTTCCCACATTCCGGGCACTGACGTCGACGGCGGATTGCAAGCCCGTCGTCGGCAGTCCGAGAATCAATCACCCTACTGTCGGGGTGCCTGCAGAATGGACAATGCATGTCACCGGCTCCCTTCCGTATTTGGTTCCAGGCGGTCGCCCAAGCTCGTCTCGGTGAGGCGCAGCGACACAGCCTCTCCGTGTGCGGGCAACCCCTCAGCTTCTGCTATAGCAATGAGCGGTTCGTGCACTTGAGCAAGGGCGTCACGATCGTAGTGGATGATTTGCTGTGCCCGCAGAAACGTGTGTGCTCCGAGCCCCGCCGCAAATCGCGCCGTGCCCCCTGTTGGGAGCACGTGATTGGATCCAGCCAGATAATCGCCCAGACTCACCGGCGTATAACTGCCGAGAAAAATGGCGCCCGCATCACCGATGTGTTCGAGCACGGCTTCGTCGTCACGGGTCTGAATTTCGAGGTGCTCAGGGCCATACGCGTTACTCACGCGGGCGGCTGTTTCGAGGTTATCGACCAGGATCACTCCAGATTGTTGTCCCGAAAGCGCTGCCCGAACGCGAGTCGTGTGCTCTGTCTTTGCAGCCTGCGTGGCCACCTCATCGGTGACACGCTGGGCGAGTCGCACTGAGTCCGTTACGAGCACAGAGGCAGCTGCCTCATCATGTTCCGCCTGGCTAATGAGATCGGCCGCAACGAACCCGGGATCCGCGGTCTCGTCTGCAATAATCAATATCTCGGTCGTCCCGGCCTCCGCGTCAATACCGACTGTTCCACTGACGACTCGCTTCGCCGCCGCGACATAAACATTGCCCGGACCGGTGACGACGTCGACTGGGGTGAGACCGATGCTCGGCACACCATGAGCGAAAGCCGCTATGGCACCAGCACCACCAATTGCATACACCTCGGTGATGCCGGTGAGCGCCGCCGCCCACATCACTGCCGGGTGCGGCAAACCGTTGTTGTCTGGCTGGGCGGGAGAGGCAAGGGCGAGGCTGGGCACTCCAGCCGTCTGCGCAGCCACGGCGTTCATCACGACTGATGAGGGGTAGGCAGCCTTGCCGCCTGGCGCATACAAACCCACCCGTGACACGGGTTGCCAGCGCTGACGAATCGTCGCGCCCTCTGCAATTCTCGTAACGCGCTCCTCCGGTACCTGGGCGGCTGACCCTTGCCGGAGTCTTCCAATGAGGTTTCGGAGCGCAGCCTCGACCTCCGGCGGACACTCCGTAAGCGACTCTTGGAGTGCGGTATCGGTGACACGCAACGCGTGGCCCTCGACTCCGTCAAATTCACGCGCCTGCTCTCGGAGCGCGACTTCGCCACGCGTCGCGACATCGGCGACGAGCGGACGTACACGCTCGACCGCAGTGGCTGCATCGAGTGCCGCCCGTGGCACCAGGTCGCGGAGTTCAGCTCTGGAGAGGTGCTGTCCCCTCAAGTCGATCGTTTGCATCACTCGCTCATCTTACTGGTGAGGGCTTAGTCATAGGCGAGAGCATGCCAAGCCAGGTGAGCTCTCTCACCCCACTCACAAGTGCCTCACTTGCGGCACCGACATCCACGTCGAGCAGCGTGGCGAGTGCATCGGTGATCTGGCTCAAAGTGAGCTCCCCATCGCAGACGCCCACAGTCGCGGCCAACAGCGTGTCCGCAGTGACGCGGCGCGCAATTGGATCGTGCGTGCTGAGTGTGATGGCTCGCGGAGATTCCTCCCCCGGTTCGTGTTCGCGTTCCTCAACCACAGTGTCTGCACGCTGCCAGCGCGTCTGGAGTACTTCGGAGTCACTCATCAGGTCCGACATGATGCCCGCTTCAAATACTCGGTCAAGCGCGTGCCCGAGTTGCTCATTCGAGAGGGCCCCCGTTGCTTCATCCACCTGCACGACCGATGCGTGTCCCTGTGCGGTGAATGCTCGTGCCGCCTCGTGCTCTAAGAGCTTCCTCACGCGAATCGCACCCAGGCCGATGGCCACGATCTTCCGCGTTGTAAAATCTCGTATCCACCCGTCAATCAGCCGATCAAATTCGGGTGTTCCGGACCGCGCTCCGCCGTCTCGTGCCCATGTTTCCGCGTACTGGATCGGATCAACACGGTCGCGTTCCAATACCCATGAAGCAAGGGGCCCTGCTTTCTCGGAGGCCGTGTGAACCCACCCACGAACTCGTTCAAGCCCCGGTGCTCCCCACTCAGATTCCCAGTTGCCGAGGCACAGCAGGGTGCCACCCGGTGCAAGGTAGCCGGGCGCGTGCTGCACTACAGTTGCGGCCAGCTGATCGCCTGTGAAACCAGCGTCACGGTACTCGTAGCGCTCCTGCGCAACCTCATATTGCGGGGTAATCACGAACGGAGGGTTCGACAGAATGAGGTGAAAATCTTCGCCACGAACGGGTTCGAACAGGCTTCCCAGGCGGAACTCAATCGCATGATCGACCCTGTTGAGTCTTGCGTTCGCGCGCGCCAACATGAGTGCCCGCTCCGAGATATCAGTAGCGACTACTGAGCCCCTCAGGCTCAAATGTAGGGCAACAATTCCGCAGCCCGTTCCGAGATCGAGCGAGCGAGCAGAGTCGTGTGGTGGGGCCTGGGCGATGAGTGAACGGGTCGCTCCCCCAACCCCCATGACATGGTCGGGTCGCGCGGGTCCTCGGCGGAGCTGATCATCAAGGTCAGAAATGATCCACCACTCGACCGGCTGAGACTTGCGGGAATCCTTCACCTCAACAGGGTTCACCGATAGTGCCGCTGCGCACAGGCCCTCGTGCGTTTGAGTGACAATTCCCAGCTGCAGCGCCCCGAGCGATTGCAGGGTGGGCAATGCCTCGTCCAGTTCTCTGGGTGTCACAGTGTCGCCGAGCAGAAATAGACGCACAAGCGTGTGCAATGGAGAGATTGCGCGTTGGTCGAGGATACGCCGTGCTGGGACGAATACCCCGCGCTGGCGCGCGTCATCTGCGGCGCGGCCGAGTAGCGTACGTACACAGCTCACGCTGTAGCCCGCTGAGTCGAGACTTTCGCGGAGCTGGTCGATGAGTCTTGGATCCATCATTCCAGACTAGGGCTAGACACCTCCCCGCTAGGCAAACGCCCCATCTTTGGCAGCCACGGGTGAGGGCAATAGGGTACTCCCCGCTAAGTAGGTGTCTACCGACGCGGCTACTGCACGGCCCTCCGCAATTGCCCACACGATGAGTGACTGCCCGCGCCCAGCATCACCCGCAACAAATACGCCCGGCTGGTCCGTGGAATAATCATTTTCTCGTTGGAATGCCCCCAGCTCTGACCCGTGCGATGTCTGGAGCAACGTTTCCGTCGATGCTGCGTTGCCCTGCACTTGGATCGGCTCCGGACCCGTAAAACCCATTGCAATGAGTACGAGGTCGGCGGGTATGTCGTGTTCCGTACCGGGCACTGGTTCGCGCCCACCAGCAGTGAACCCCGTTTCAGCGACCCGGAGGGCCGTCACGAAGCCGTGCTCATTGCCTATGAATTCGACTGTCGAGGCGAGGTAGTGACGCTCGCCCCCCTCTTCGTGGGAGCTTTGGACTTCGAACAGTCGGGGGTGTGTGGGCCAGGGCTGGTCTTCACCGCGCTCAGTGGGGGGCCGTTTCCCGATCGCAAGATTCGTGACGGATGCAGCGTTCTGCCGATGCGCAGTCCCGATACAGTCAGCCCCTGTGTCTCCCCCGCCGATCACCACAACGTGTTTATCGCGAGCGTCAATTGGCGAAGAATCCATGGTGCCCGCCTGCACACGATTTGCCGCGGCGAGATACGGCATGGCGTATTCAACGCCTCGGAGATGACGTCCTGGCAAATCGAGGTGCCGTGGTTCCGTTGCACCGGTCGCCACCACGACCGCGTCAAATCGGCGACGCAGCTCGGACCAGCTGAGGTCACGGCCAATCTCAACGCCAGTGTGGAAGCGAGTCCCCTCTGCTTTTAACTGCTCAATTCGGCGCTGAATCAAATGTTTCTCAAGTTTAAAGTCGGGGATACCAAGCACGAGCAACCCTCCAGGCGCCTCGTCACGCTCGTACACTACGACCGTGTGCCCTGCACGAGTGAGCTGCTGCGCTGAGGCGAGCCCAGCTGGCCCCGACCCGACGACCGCAACAGTTCTTCCGGTGAGGCGCTCGGGTGGCTCGGGCTGCACCCACCCGTTGGCAAAGCCCTGGTCAATGATGCTGTTCTCGACCTGTTTGATAGTCACGGCTGGCTGATTAATGCCCAGCACACACGCCGTCTCGCAGGGGGCAGGGCAGGCTCGCCCGGTAAACTCGGGGAAGTTGTTTGTCGAATGCAATCGGTCGAGCGCTTCACGCTCCCTCCCTCGCCAGACGAGGTCATTCCACTCAGGAATGAGGTTGCCGAGTGGACAACCCTGGTGGCAAAATGCGACTCCGCAATCCATGCATCGTGATGCCTGCTTGGCCACCAGTGTCGGGTCCGCGGGGTCGACCACTTCACGCCAGTCTTTCAACCGAATCGGCACTGGGCGTTTCGCGGTGAGCTCACGCTCGCGGATTTTCAAGAAGCCTAAAGTGTCAGCCATGTGAGACCTCCAAGATTTGCGACCACGCCTCGGGCCCGTCGGGGTTCTGCCCGGTTCGCGATATCTGTTCACGGATACTCAGTACTCGCAAGTACTCTCGGGGTACCAGTCGCGTAAACCTCGCAAATGCACGAGGTTCGTCTCTCTGGATGTCTTCGAGGAGCTCCAGAGCCGTCGGAGAGCCGGTTTGTTCTGCATGACGCCTGAGTAGTGACTTGATGTGATCCCGGAGTTCCGTTTCTCTGTGGAGAGAGCCATCCAGCTGCTGCAGCGTGAGCGCGCCTGAGGCGAGTTCGGCCGCGTTCACATGCTGGGGATCGAGATCGAGGATGATCGCTTCTCCCCCGGACATTCCTGCCCCAAAGTTACGCCCAACAGGCCCGAGGATAAGTGCGAATCCACCTGTGAAGTACTCAAGCGCATGGTCTCCTGTGCCCTCGACCACGGCAGTCGCTCCGGACCCACGAACGAGGAAGCGTTCGCCCACTACTCCGGCGATCCATATCGAGCCACTCGTCGCGCCATACCCCACCACGTTGCCCGCGATGATGTTGTCGGAAGCCGTATGCCCAGAGTCTGGGTGCGGTCTCACCACTATTTCGCCACCCGAAAGTCCTTTTCCGACATAGTCGTTGGCGTCTCCAATGAGACGCAGGGTGATACCGGGTGGCAAGAATGCTCCGAGGGATTGTCCTGCCGCACCAGTGAGCGTGACATCGATCGTTTCTGAAGCCAGTCCATTTGCCCCAAACCGCGTCGTCACCTCATGGCCAAGCATCGTGCCAACCGCGCGATCGACATTTCGAATTGGAACATCGATGATGACCGGGTCACGCCGTTCAAGTGCATCGCCTGAGAGCGCAATCAGCATCTGGTCGAAGTGTGCATCGAGTGCATGTTGCTGCGAAACGCCGTGTCGGCGCGGTTCATCGCTCGCAAACTCTGCGCCGCGCAAGATCGGAGAAAGATCGAGCTCGTCCGCTTTCCAGTGCCGAATTGCCCCATCGACGTCAAGCGCCGCAGAGTCGCCGACGGCGTCTTCGAGGCTCCGATATCCGAGCGAGGCAAGAATCTCTCTCACTTCTTCAGCGATGAAGTGGAAGAAGTTGATGACGTGCTCGGCCTGCCCCGTAAATCGATCTCGTAATTCTGGGTTTTGTGTGGCCACTCCGACTGGACACGTATCCAGGTGACACGCGCGCATCATAATGCACCCGGAGACGACGAGCGGCGCCGTCGCAAAACCAAATCCCTCGGCTCCAAGGAGCGCCGCCACCACCACATCGCGTCCAGTCTTCAATTGCCCATCGACCTGCAACACCACGCGTTCTCGCAGCCCGTTCAGCATCAGCGTCTGTTGGGCCTCAGCAAGCCCAAGCTCCCAGGGAGACCCTGCGTGCTTGAGTGAGTTCATCGGGCTCGCTCCGGTACCGCCATCGTGCCCGGAAATGAGAATAATGTCAGAGAGTGCTTTGGCGACACCAGCTGCGACCGGACCAATACCCGATTGCGCCACGAGTTTCGTGGAGACCTGTGCGCCGGGATTGGCTCGTTTCAGGTCGAAGATCAACTGCTTAAGATCCTCAATGGAATAGATGTCGTGGTGAGGTGGTGGGGAGATGAGGCCGACTCCGGGGGTCGCGTGCCGGGTCGCCGCGATCCAGGGATACATCTTGTTCGGAGGCAGCTGACCTCCCTCGCCGGGCTTTGCACCCTGAGCGAGCTTGATCTGAATTTCATCCGCGTGTGTGAGATACATGCTCGTCACCCCAAACCGCCCCGAGGCAACCTGTTTGATTGCGCTCCGCCGCGCGGGATCGAGCAGTCGCTCTTCGCTCTCACCGCCCTCACCGGTGTTCGATTTGCCACCAATTCGGTTCATCGCAATCGCCAGGGTCTCGTGCGCTTCGGCCGAGATCGACCCGTAGCTCATGGCTCCAGTTGCAAAGCGTTTCAGGATCGCAGCTACTGGCTCAACCTCATCAAGTGGCACAGGTGGACGAGTGGGAGCAAATTGAAACAGCCCGCGAAGCGTCATCAACCGCTCCTGCTGATCATTCACTCGACTCGTATACTCGGCAAAAATGTCTCGACGCCCCGTACGCGTGCTGTGCTGCAGTTTGAAGATGGTCTGTGGATCAAAGAGGTGCGGCTCGGACCCGCGGCGCCACCGATACTCCCCACCCGTTTCAAGTCGCTGATGCACGAGTGCTGCCGAATCATCGGGGTAGGCGCTCCGGTGTCGTGCAGCGACCTCGGAGGCGAGCACGTTGAGGCCTACTCCCCCGAGGCGCGACGTGGTACCGGTGAAATGCTGATCAACAAGTTCTTGTGCGAGCCCGATGACCTCAAACGTCTGTGCTCCGCAATATGAGGCAACAGTTGAGATCCCCATCTTGCTCATAACTTTGAGCAACCCTTTCCCAAGAGCCTTGATGAGCCTCTGCACGGCTTCCTCTTCACTTGCTCCCTGGATTTCATCAGAGCGAGCCATAAGACCCACCGTCTCCATCGCGAGATACGGATTCACTGCAGCCGCACCGTACCCAATGAGTGCGGCGACATGGTGGACTTCCCGCACATCGCCAGCTTCAGCAATGAGCGCGACTCGCATCCGCGTTCCCTGCCGAATCAGGTGATGATGCACAGCAGACACGGCCAGTAGCGAAGGCACTGGCGCCAGATCCTTGTTCGAGTCGCGATCCGAAATGATCAGAAACTCGGCCCCGGCTCGAACCGCGGCACTTGCTTCCCAGCACATGGCCTCTAGACGGTCTTGAAGCCCCTGTGCACCGAGTTCGACGGTGTACAGGCCACGAATCGACACGCTTCTCTGGCGTTCAAAGTCGTCTCCCCAGGCCTCGTGCTGCGTTAGATTGCTAGGCGCGGGGTCGCCGAAGTGCTGGATCCGCGCCAGCGCGTCGTTATCGATAACCGGAAACTCTAGTACCACCTGTCGCGCATGTTCAGCAGACTGCGTCAGCAAGTTCGCTTGGGGACCAATGCTGGTCACGAGACTCGTCACCAGTTCCTCGCGAAGTGAGTCAAGCGGCGGGTTTGTGACCTGCGCAAACTGTTGGACAAAATAGTCAAAGAGCATGCGTGGTCGAGACGATAGTGCAGCAATAGGCGTGTCACTCCCCATTGCTGCGAGCGGCTCCGCTCCGTCCCTCGCCATGGGGGTCAGTGTCAGACGAAGCTCTTCTTCGGTGTAACCAAACGTCCGCTGCCGTCTTGTAATCGACGCAGGCGGATGCACAAGATGTTCGCGTTCGGGCAGATCAGAAAGCCGAATCCTTCCGGCCTCAAGCCACGCACCCCACGGGGCAAGCCCCGCAAGCTCCGCTTTGATCTCTGTGTCCTCCCTGAGTCGTCCGGTTGCGAGGTCTACGGCGAGCATGCGGCCGGGTTGGAGTCGCCCACGACGAATCACACGTTCAGGTGCGAAGTCGAGCACACCGGTCTCGCTCGCGATCACGAGGAGATCATCGCGGGTAACTTGGTAGCGGCCAGGGCGCAATCCGTTACGGTCGAGCAGCGCGACAAGCTCTGTACCGTCAGAACTGATCATGGCAGCGGGGCCGTCCCAGGGTTCCATGATGAGTGAGTGGTATTCGAGAAAGGCTCGCAGGGCAGGATCGAGCCCCGGCTCAGACTCCCACGCCTCGGGAACCATCATCGCCAGTGCATGCGGTAGCGACCGCCCCGCCATCACGAGCAGTTCGAGGACCTCTCCGAAACTCGCTGAGTCGCTGGCCCCTTCAGAACAGATCGGGTGTAACTGACTCAGATCACCAAGGACATGAGACTCGAGTTGCGACGTTCTTGCCCGCATCCAGTTTCGATTTCCGCGCACCGTATTGATCTCGCCATTGTGGGCCACCATGCGCAGCGGTTGCGCAAGACGCCAAGACGGAAAGGTGTTCGTTGAGTAGCGTGAGTGCACGATCGCAAACCGTGATGTGAGGTCCCCTTGATCCAGCTCGGGGTAGAACTCGGATAGTTGCAGCGTGGTGACCATTCCCTTATACACAATTGTGCGTGCAGACAGAGAGGGCAAGTAAGCGTCAGTCAACCGATGAATCCGCTTCCGCGCGCGAAATGCACGTCGCTCCAAGGCAAGCTCATCAATGGGACCCGACTCTAAGGCTGCGAACAGGGGCTGTTCGATCGCGGGGCACGCGCGCCGCGCGCCCTCCCCCAGTACGTTCGGGTTCACAGCGACCGGTCGCCAGACCAGTGCCCGGAGTCCCTCCTCCTCCGCGATCGACTCGATGTGAGAGCGCATCACGTCTCGTTCGGCGGCGTCCTGCGGCAAAAAGGCCAAGCCCGTGACGTACTGGCCGGACTCCGGCACCCGCACGCTTGGGTCGTACGCGTGCAGGGCTGCTCGAAGAAACGCGTGTGGAACGTCAATCATGATTCCGGCACCATCACCGGTCCCCGCATCTGACCCGACAGCGCCTCGGTGTTCCAAATTCCTCAGTGCGGTCAACGCAAGGGAAACTATCTCATGACTTGCCTCACCTGTGAGAGACACCACTGAGGCAAGTCCGCAGGCGTCTTTCTCGGCAGCAGGGTCATAGAGGCCAACAGCTTCCGGCGCGCCGAACGAATGGTAAGAAGAGGGTCGCTTGATGGTCATTGACGTCCTTTCGCTGCCGGTGGGACGTCGGCGGCCCAGGAATTACAGAATAACACTCCTTTCTTCGCCAGAACGAATGGTTTCGCGAGCGTTATGCGGCATCTTCAGCAAGCGACCAATAGTTTCCGAATATTCTGCATTAATGTGGTTGCTGGGCCGCAGGCTGCGCACATAGAATATGCACGCGAAATACGTGCGAAACATACTCGAAACACAGCACAGTACAGCACGACAACTGCCGTGAAGTACGTCGTGAAGACCGCCGAGGTGACGGTTACGCTGGGCCGTTGAAGCTCGAGGTGTCGCCCACCAAACGAGTGTGCTCTTCAGGAACTGATTCCGTCGCCGCTAGCACCACCTCGGCGGCAAACTCGGTAACATTGTAGAGTTTGCCAGCGGTTTCACGGCGCGCTTCGATCGCGCCTGGACTTGCCCGATCAAGTAGCGTCGCGGTCACGGTGCCCTCAATCATGTCCCCAGATACGACGACGAACTCGACGCCGCGCGACTTGAGCTCTGGAATACGGTTGCGTAACGCGTCTTCACCAGCACGCTTTGATAGCGCCACGGCCTCATACTCCGGCATCGTCGGGGTGGTGCGGATAAAGTGCGCCTGGTGACTTGTCACAAAAACTACGCGACTCCCCTGCTCCATTAATGGCAGCGCAGCGTCAAGCACTCGCAGCTGGGCGTCACGATTGAGTTTCAGCGCGTAATCCTCCCCCATACCGCTCTCCATGCCACCAGATGCGTTGAGCACGAGAATATCGAGCCCACCAAACTCAACATCGATTGCCGTCATCATTTCGCCAACCGAACCGCCGTCCGTGAGGTCCACTCCCTGTGTGAGGGCACGCACACCCAGTTCACTCAGCTGCGTGGCGAGCTTCTCAGCGCGGGGTGCCTTATTGCGGTAATTGATCACGACATCGGCGCCCGCTTCGGCGAAGAAACGAACGGTGTCCGCTCCAACCCCACGGGAAGAGCCGGTGACAAGTACGCGTTTGCCTTGCAAACTACCTGCGGTCAACGGGTTTGCAGCTGAGAGTTCTGACATGGAGTACCCCTTACTTTCGGACGATGCCGGTGCAGTCTAGACTGCGTCGTTTGATGCTGCCAGAATGCGAGCGGCCAAAGTGCCATTGGTCATGCTGTGACCAGCGTAGTCGAAACAGGATTCACTGGTTGGGGTATCGCCAGCACTCAGAAGAAGGCTACGCTGCAAAGTAAGGAAAGTACGCGGTTTAAATATTTTGGCCGCGTCGTCCGGCTAGGCAAGGAGGAATCCCATGGCCGAGCGCACACTCCGAGGCGCACGTATCGGTTCAACGAGCTTGCAGGGCGAGGAGGGCATTGAGCTCTCACCTCGGCAACAGATTGAATATCTCACTGACAAAGGAACGCGCTTCATCGTTCAATTCGACGCTGACGCGGAACCCCCAGCCGAATGGACCGATCAGCGCACTGGTGAACTAGGCTTCCTCGACGACGAAGCCGGCCGCACCGCCCGCGAAGAGTTTGAAGAGAAAGGCTCAACTCAGCGTACCCACTGGGATATGTTGATCGAGCGGCGCAGCCGCGAGGAGCTCGAGGAGCTTCTCGAAGAGCGACTCAAGCTTTTGCGCGCCCGGCGCGGGAAGAAGTAATCACCAGGGAAACTGCTCCAACACCAAGGCCCGCGATCCCGAGCGTAATCCACACGAACGCGATCCCGGCACCGTAACGGAGTGCTGGAGTCGCACCATCAACCAGCGGTACTTCCGCAACAATCGCGCCCGCTGTGTGCGTGGGGAGTTCATCCAGAGTGCTGCCGTCCGGTGCGACGATCGCACTTGTACCAACCGTCGACGTATTCACCAGAGCTCGGCCCATCTCGATCGCCCGAAGCCGGGCGATCTGTAACTGCTGAGCACTCTCGTCTGTGTACCCGAAGTCAGCGTTATTGGTGGGCGCGAAAATCACCTGCGCTCCATCTTCTTGCATCGCAACTGCGTGGTCATCAAAAATAATGTCGAAGCAGATCGCGATGCCCGCTTGAAATGTTCCGGACGCTGCGGGGATCGGCAGCGCCGAAGGGCGAGTTCCGAACTCATACTCTAGCGAAACAAGGTCGACGAGATCTGGCGCCAGCGAGTGGTAAAAGTCTCGGTGCGGCATGTACTCGGCAAAGGGTACGGGACGGCGTTTATCGTAGCGCTCACCTGATTCGCCCGTCGGCGTCCACACGAGTGCACTGTTCGTGTAGGTACCGTCTGGATCCCGAAGCACCGAGCCGAGGAGTATTGGCGCATCAAGCTGTGTCGAGAGCTCCGAAACACGTGCTGCCGCGAACGGGTTGCCAGGCAAATCGAATTCACCGCTATTTTCGGGCCACACCACCGCATCGACAGACTCTCCCGATGCTTCGAGCCCCTCGATGAGCATCTCGGTGGCTTCAATGTGATCCTCCAGCACATCACCCGAGTCTCGGTCATCGAAGATTCCGGCCTTGGCGTTTCCCTGCACGCCGGCAACGCGAATAGCACCGCTCTCCGGGAGTGCGGCAACGGGGATCAAACTCAGTACGAGGAGGACGACTACGGCGGATCCCGTCACCGCGAGAACCCTGGTTACGGCTGCACGTCGTGACGCAAACCACACCGCAACCGGTACGGCGCACACCAGCACGAGGATGCCAGAGAAACCTGCAAACCCTGTCCACGAAACCAATTGTGCCAGTGGGCTCTCGGCCTGAGTGTGGCCGAACCTGCCCCACGCAAACCCTCCATACGGCCAGGTGGATTGGATCTGCTCACGTGCCACCCACAGGCTGGCTGCTGCGAGTGCTTGGGCTGCTGCAGTGAGCATCGGTCGCCGCCGCATCCATGGAAGCCTTGCGAGTCCACGAGTTGCTATTGCGACGGCAACACCAAAGAGTGCGAACCACAGGATCATGACCCCGGTGAGCCCTAACCAGGGCACCGGTCCCAGGTAGAGCGTCAGCCACGAGATGTGTGGCAACCAGAACGATGCACCCGCGATAGCTCCCACGAGGAGTCCCGTCCAAGCCCGTTGTTGCCAGATCGCAGCGAAAATCAGGGCAGCCGCAGGGAACGCGAGGATCCACCAGGACCGCCCTGGGCCCGCCGCGTCAAGAAGTAGACCGCCAGCCAGTGCCGCGAGGAGCGCGACCCACCAACTGAGACGTCTCGGCACAGCGGCGCTTCCTGTCGACGGGCCTGCCGCGGCCGTGCCATGGAATTCTTTGCGGTCGTTCACGCGGTACTCGATGCCTCCACGATGCCTCGACGCACCCGACGCTTCGCATCCCTAGCAAGCTGTGCGAGCCCGGAGAATCTGCTGACATCGACCTCTGTGTTGCGCGCCGCGGCAGGACCTTGAGCTACCTCAGCAGCAACGATGATCTGGTCGAGGAGATCGATTGTCTGTTTCGCCCAGCGCACAAAGTCTCCGGCACCAACGCCTGTGCGTTCGAGTATCTGATCCAAAGGCGCTCCATGGGCCCACTCGTGCATGGTTGCAGCCAGGCCCGCGTGGGGCGCTTCACTTCGCGGGAGTCGGTGACGCTCGGCCAAGTCGTCGAGCTCGATCCACACGTCAAGTGTGCGGTCGAACGCGTCGGCGACACGGCGGTTCGGTAACCTCGGCTCACCCTCGTCGTCACGCCGGGGTTCGTACGTCATCGCACAACACATGGCCGCGAGACCTTCAGCGTCGAGCCCACGCCATGTATCACGACGTAAACACTCCGCGACAAGCAGGTCACGGTCGCCATAGATGCGCCGCAACAGGAGACCCCACGAGGTAACTTCGTAAGTCTCTTCGGCTCCCCCATGGGTTTTCGCACCATCATTCACCGGCGTGACATACCCGAGTTCAATGAGTTCTTGGAGGACCCGGTCGAACGTTCGCGCAATGGTTCCGGTACGAGAGGCGATTCGACGCCTGCCGCGCTCGATTCGGCGTCGAAGTTTCCGCGCCCGGTCCTCCCACCGTTTTCGGTCGTTTCCGCTGGCTCGTTCGGCCGCAGCTTCATAGCCCACGACCGACTCCTGCTCTGCGCGCAGCTCATGAGCCTGATCGACCACGGCACGGTCTGCCTGAAACTGCGCGAACGAGAGCTCGAGTGTCTCTCTCACATGGTCAGCGCTCATACGCTGCAACAGATTGACGGCCATATTTGCGGTGGGACGGAAACTTGACCGAACTGGGAACGCACGTGTGCCCGCCAGGTGCACAAGCCCCTCTAACTCAACGCTGTCGTCCCACACGACCACTGCGTGACCCTCCGTGTCGATCCCACGACGCCCGGCGCGACCGGTCAACTGCGTGTACTCACCCGAAGTGAGCGGCACGCGCTGTTCACCATTGAACTTGTCCAGACGCTCGATTACCACCGAGTGCGCCGGCATATTGATGCCAAGCGCGAGCGTTTCGGTCGCAAACACAAGTTTCACGAGTCGTTCTTGAAAGAGCTGCTCCACGACTGACTTGAAGATGGGCAACAGTCCAGCGTGGTGAGCCGCAACTCCACGCTCGAGACCTGAGAGCCACTCGTGATATCCCAGCACTCGCAGATCCTCGTCTTGCATGCCCGCAACCTCGCCGCGAACGATGCTCCGAATCCGATCCCGCTCGTCCCGAGTGGTGAGCCGAATACCCTCATACATGCACTGACGAACCGCCTGGTCACAACCGTTGCGGCTGAACACGAATACGATTCCTGGTGTCATGGCCGCTTCATCGAGCGCGCGAGCTATGTCAGCCCGCGAAATGCGTCTTGTGCGGCGACGTGGCGGCCGACCCCGACTGCGGACTCTGTGTCCTCGGGCACCGTGGCCTGACCCGCCACGGTCACCACCGCTCCGGTGCGATCCGCTCTCAAGTCGCCGCACGTCCGGGTTGAGCTTGCCGCGTGCCGCCAACTCGCCATCTCGGTCGATGTAGAGCGGCAGCAGCGCTTGTGGAGTCAGCACATGCTGATAGAGCGGAACTGGACGGTGCTCAGAAAGAATGACGTCGGTATCCCCACGCACCGTGTGCATCCAGTCTCCGAATTCCTCCGCATTCGAGACGGTCGCGGAGAGCGCGACGATCCGCACGTGTTTGGGAAGGTGCAGAATAATCTCTTCCCACACCGCCCCGCGGAAACGATCACCCAAGTAGTGGACCTCGTCAAGCACCACGAATGCGAGATCTCTGAGCGCCCTCTTGGCACTTTCTGTCGGGGCCGCGTCAACCTCAGCGGGCGCAGTGTGCTCAGATTCAGTGCGCTCAGACGCGGCGTGAGGACCCGAGCTCTCGGCATAGATCATGTTGCGCAGCACTTCGGTCGTCATCACGATAATCGGTGCGTCGCCGCGGATGTTCACATCGCCAGTGAGGAGCCCCACCTCGTCTTCTCCATAGACCTCGCAGAGTTCACGAAACTTTTGGTTGGATAGTGCTTTAATCGGTGCCGTGTAAAACACGCGGGAATCGGACTCACGGCGCGCAAGGGCGACGGCAAACTCCGCTATCGTGGTCTTCCCCGACCCCGTCGGGGCCGCAACCAGCACGCTGCGATGCTCCTCAAGGCGCTCACAAGCTGTTCGCTGAAATGCATCGAGTGGGTAGGCAAGGCGTGAAGCAAAAAAGTCGAGCGCAGGGTGCTCAGAGTCAACCGGTTGCTCTGGCTGTACGGAGGCCTCGGTCACGTGTCTCCATCCTCTGACACCACGCCACCTTTCTTAGCGTTTTTCTTCCGCGACTGCTTGATGTCAGCGTCGGCTTTCGAATCATCGTCATCGATGCCGTACTCGGACAGCTCGCTCGCTCGCTTCTTGTCCACACGTCTGTCGTGAAGAATGGCGACGAGTGCCGCACCAAAGTACAGCACCACAATTGGAGCTGCGAGCATGAACATACTCATGAGGTCGGCCGCAGGAGTCGCAATACCAGCAAACAAAATGATGCACAGCATGGCTACGCGCCAGCTCTTCAGGATCGACATGCCCCGCAGGGTCCCGATGTAGTTCAAAAACACGAGGAATACCGGCATGACAAACCCGATACCGACTGCAAGCAGCAACTTGATTGAGAAATCGAGGTAGCTGCGGGCGTTAATGAATGCGGCGTCCTCTTCAGGCGCAAAACTTGTGAGGAGACGCACAATGTTCGGGATCACCAGCCAGCCGGCCACCGCTCCCCCAAGAAAGAGTGGAACTGCGACCCCGAGGAACGCGACAGCCGTCAGTTTCTCTTTTCGAGTGAGTCCCGGTGCTAGAAATGCCCAGATTTGGTACAGCCATACGGGGCACGCAAGGATCACCGCGATAAACAGGGAGATCTGAATCTTGAGATCAAACGAACTCGTGATGTCGTCGTAGTTGATCTGCGCAGAACGGCCCTGGGTTTCAGCGATGTCGTAGACGGGCTGTCGCAGCATGTCCCAGACCCAATCGGAAAGCAGCCAGCCTGCGATTGCACCGATAAGAATCGCGATGCCAGCAATCATGAGACGTTTGCGCAGCTCAACGAGGTGCTGCCCGAGGCTCATTTTCCCTTCAGGGTTGCGTTTACCTCGAATTCTCAATGCCACTCGCCCAGTTTATCCCAGCTCACGCGGTCCGCGGCCCAGGAGGCACCAGCTGCCTTACACGTCGTATTGCGCAAGTGCCCGCTCCGCCCAGTCGCGAGCTGCCGCACGAGCAACCGCAGGCTCCTCGATAATCAGTTCGCCTTGAGCACTTTGAATTGCGGCAGCTGCCGCTCGTGCACTCCCCAGCTCCATGGAAACACGCAGCCACCCCGGGGCCGCCTCGCTGAGGATTTTGGGGCGATATCCCGTGATCCTGGGCAGCGCACTTTCGCGCACCCTCGCCACAACTGTTACGTTGCCTTGAGGTGTTGCATCTCGTGCGTCGCTCCTCTCTTCGGAACTCTGGTGCTCCGCGGCCTCTGCAAGCACGCGAATATCCACCATGCGGTCCGCACGAAACAGTCGTTCCGCACCACGGTCGAGGCAATATGCTCTCAAATACCAGACACCGTCGCCCTGTGTGAGCTGCAGTGGGTCAACTATTCGTTGTGTTTCGATACCGCGCGCATCCCGGTACTCAAACGTGAGTCGCCTCTGGTCACGAAGCGCCGCGAACAAGATCGAAATCCGCTGGTCTTGCGGCTCAGAGGTCACGGAGACCGCAGAGTTGCTGCCGTCGATCCCCAAGGCGGCGCCGAGTTTTTCCGCAGCACCTTTCGCGACCTGTGCTTCGCGCTCGGGCAGCATCGCAGTGAGTGATTGGAGCCCCGCAATGAGAGCCGATGTCTCTGTCGATGCAAACCGTGGAGTGTCGTCGACCGCAACAATGTTGGTGAGGCTCACGACATCGTGTTCTTCAAATCCCGCCCAGTCGATGTCGAACATGTCTTCGTGCTGACTGGTCATCGTCTCGCCCGGAACTCCTGCTGTCCCGAGAAATGCAATGAGGGACCTCAGGAGCTCAGCATCTACCTCAAATGCGCTCGAGAGTTCCGTGACCGACGTGGGGCCGTGTTCCCGAAGGTATGGAACGAGGCTAAGAAGGAGGACGACACGGTCGGCCGCGACGAGCGATGCACTCATACGCTTTCATCCTCAACTGGCTGGAGCTCAGCGTCGCTGTGTGCCGCGACTACTGCGCGGAATCTGTCAATCACGGCATGCCGAAGCGAATCGGGATTGACGACTGTGACGTCTGCTCCATAGCCTGCGATCTCTTCGGCGAGAGCATGCTCGTAATAGTCGATCGTGCCGATGGTGAGCCGCACGGTTTCACTGCCTACGAGATTGCCGGGGCCGACCACGGACGTCTCCTGGTGTTCAGCGCGAGGAGACAGCCGCGCCTCCGCAACAGTACCGCGGCGTACGTCAATTGTTGCGAGCTGCCGCGCCTCTCGTTCGAGGAGCTCCGCCACCACTCCTGCAGCGTTTGCGCTCAGCTCCGTGTCATACGAATCCCGAGTGAGGCCCACTCCGCCCACAATACGTGAGAGGAGAAACACTCGATCTGCGTCGCGGTCAACATCACGAGCGATCAGATGCCAGCGGCCCTCAGCCCGGTGCAACCTGAGAGGCGCGACTCGACGTTCAAGAGGGGTATCTCGATCCGGGAGCTGGTACGCAAACGTGACAACGCGTCGCTCAGCGATCGCGCGCTGCAATATCGGGGCCGCAGGCTCCGATATACCGATGCGCGGCGCAACCCCGACGTTCTGCACGTCGAGGCCCGCACCAAGCGATTCGAGCTTCATCATTGCGCGTCGGGCCTCAGACGAGAGGCTGCCCTCCCGCCAAGCAAGCGCAGCAAGCCGCAGCAGCATGAGTTCTTCGTCAGAGAATCGTAGGCTTCCGGGTACCTGCAATTGATCCTTTGAGATCCGATACCGGGTGAGCTGAGTGTTTCCAGGCTCAAGCGGCGAATCAAGCGTTTCTACTGCAATACCGAGCGCACGCAAGTGTTCTTTGTCGCGCTCAAACTGGCGGTCGAGAGACGCGTTGTCGCCACCGTGGTTGTAACGATGCGAGTACCCGTGCACACTCGCGAGAAGGTCGTGTTTGAGGAGGCCCTGTGGGCTCGCCACGAGCGCGAGCACGAGGCTAAAGATTCGGCGCTCGCTCGAGATCGAAGCGCTCCCCCCGCCCGCGGCCAACTCGCGACTATCCGGCTGCGAGGATGTCGGCCACAATCACTTGAGGAACCTCACCCGACGAGTCGATGATGACCTGCTGCGATCCGACGGTCTGACCCGTCATCTCACCGCGGAACGTCAAACCTGCTTCGCTCATCTCGGTTTCTCCACCCATCATCACGGGCCCGCCTTCCCAGCGGTTGTCAACGACGTTACCCTCCCAGTCCACAATTAGTAGCTGGAGGACGAGTCGATCTTCTGCGCCGACTTTTGCGCCCTCGCCGACAATGCGGGTTGCCGAGGTGATTCCCTCAGGAGCCGCGGTCGGAGGAAGCACGATACCCGGGCGCCCGTCCTCGTTGGTTGCTACGCCGGGAAAGCCCGATGGTAACCCACGGACTGTACCGCTCGAGGCGAGTTCACTCACCGTGACTACATCTGCGACCGCGATCACTGAGGCACCCGGGGTGTAGCCCGGGAAGTTCATCCCAAACGCCTGACTCTCTTCGCCTGACACTGCGATCACAAGGCGATCACCGGGTGCCGCACACTTGATGCCCTCCGTGACAGGAGTCATCGTCTGCTCAGTGATCAGCATGTAGCTTCCCGCACCCTCAGAGGTGAAGTCTCCCTCTTCTTGCAGCAGCTCACCCGACTCTGAGTCGTAGTAGGCCACATTGACGCCGACCAGATGATCGTCCCCTGCGAGGTTCTCGCGATCCTCCGCTTTAATCACTACCGAGCGCTGTGATACATCTGCCTGAGCATCGCCCTGAATGGACACCTCGGGGGTCTCGCCACTCTCGCCTGTCACTTTCACACTCTCACTCAGCGCACCATTCGACAGAGCTGGTTTACAGTCGAGTGCGGCGGAGGATGAAGCAGCGCATCCGGTAGCGCCCGCAAGAAGCAGAGCGACCACAGCGGAGGCAGGGGCGAATCGACGGAGCATGTGAACCTCTCGGAGGGTACGTAAGGGACCCGGCCATCCTATCCGACTAGAGCTGTGAATCGTGTCGCAGCCGCAGCTGCGTGTTGGGCAGATTTCAGGCGCCCCTAATCGACGGGATCCACTCCACGCTCATCCGCAAGCCGCTGTGCATCACGCAGTCGCTTACGGAGTACTTTGCTGCTCTTATTCCGTTCCCCAACTGCTTCTGGCGACCAGACACTGGCATCGCCATCAACGAGGTCAGGGGTCCACGCTGCCATGTCCGCGTCATCGAAGTCGCTCTTCGAAGCGCGCCGTTTGAGCGATGGAAGCTCGGTCCCCGGCGCGAGTCTGCGTGCCGAAATCAGGAACCCAGTGTGTGCCACCATCCGATGGTCCGGGCGGACTGCAAGTCCCTCAACGTGCCAACCGCGAACAAGCGTCTCCGACGACTTGGGATGAGTGAACTCACCTGACCGACGGAGTTCTTCAGCGACGCGCGAGAGCTGCGTCACAGTCGCGACGTAACACAGGACTACCCCACCGGGTTTGAGTGAACTAGCCGCCACTTCAATGCATTCCCAGGGGGCCAGCATGTCGAGAATGACACGGTCGACAGATCCCTCCGGAAGCCGTGCGAGGAGCTCCTCTTGCAGGTCGCCGACGGTCACCGTCCAGTTATCAGGTGCCCGCCCCGTATACGCCGCAGCGTTCGCACGCGCGATATCGGCAAACTCTTCCCTGCGTTCAAAAGAATGCAGCTCTCCTTCAGGTCCGATGCCTCGGAGTAGATGCAACGAGAGTGCTCCCGATCCGACGCCCGCTTCGACAACGCGGGCACCAGGGAAAATGTCAGCGAGAGACAGGATCTGCGCTGCATCTTTCGGGTACACAATGGCTGCACCCCGAGGCATGGACATGACGAAGTCTGAAAGCAGTGGACGCAATGCCAAATAGTCTTCACCACTACTGTTGCGCACTACTGACGCGTCCGGAAGCCCGACCAGGTCAGCGTGTCTAATCAGACCGTGGTGGCTGTGAAACTCGCCCCCCTCGATGAGGGTGATCGTATTGAGACGACCTTTCGGGCCGGTGAGCTGCACGCGGTCACCGTATCCGAGCGGACCGCTGAACGCTGGCTGATGATCAGACCCCGTCCCAGGGGCTCCCACTATCGGGGGTGCTTGGACCGTACGTGGGCCAGGCTCCTGCCCTCGCAGCGCACCAAACGTTCCCTGCAGCGTGTCCGCCTCCACACCAGTGAGCGTTGACCACAGCGCGTGGGCGGGTGTGTCGCCGAAATCAACGAGGTGTTCCACACCGATGGCGACTGCGCCCGAGGCGCTCGCAGAGGTGAGCCCCGGCCGTGAGTCCTCGATTGCCAAACAGCTATGGATCGGTACACCCATTTTATCTGCTGCGCGCACATATGGTTCGGGGTGCGGTTTCTCAAATTCGACTTCATCGCCGGGAATGAGCATCGCAAAGCTCCCCTCCGGCAGGAGAGAAATCACGTGTTCGGCGTAGCGACGATACGACATGGTCACGAGCACACTCGGAATACCGGCTGACCGGAGCGAGTCAAGCAACTCCACTGCTCCTGGACGCCAGTCAGGTCCCACTTGAGAGAGGTTCTCGATGACTGAATCGAGCCATTCATCCAGTATCTCTTCCTCAGACAATGGCACCCCGAGGTCACGGAAAATCTGCGCTGAGGTATTGAGTCCCGCACCGATGAGACTGTCGCTCACCTCGTCGGTCATTTCGATACCGTAGCGGCGAAGCATGGCACGCTCAGCCTCCAGCCATGCCGGCTCAGAATTGATGAGTGTACCGTCCATGTCCCAGAGGACCGCAGAGAGTTGAGGAGTGCTCATTCCCGACAGTGTAGTGATCATCAGTGTCCGCTAACTGTCCGGGACTATCCTGGGTACACGCACTATTCGACCTTCACAGCAAACGTCAACGACGAGGAGCACGACCGCAGGTGACCAATTCCGCCGAAACCTACACTCACCCTCGAGTGCTGATAGCCGCGTTCGAAGGATGGAGTGACGCTGGAGCAGCGACCACGACCGTTCTCCAGCATCTCGGAGACCTCATTGGTGCGGAAGTGCTGCACTCCATCGGGTCAGACGGGTACATCGATTTTCAGGTGCACCGCCCGAAGCTCTACTTCGATGAGAATGATAATCGGGTGCTGGACTGGCCTGATTCTCGCCTCTACGGGCCGATTCAGCGTCCAGGCGCGTCGGACCCCGTGCAGGGTGACACCGTCCGACGCCTCGACGGAACCCCTGTGTCCGATCTCTACCTCCTTGCTGGTGTTGAGCCTGCAAGAGACTGGCAGTCATTTGCCGATGAGGTCGTCGACCTGGTTGACGTGTGGAGCATCGATCGCGTCATCATGCTCGGCTCAATGTTTTCTGACGCTCCGCATTCGCGCCCCATCGTCACCTCGGTGTCGTCAGAGAGTGCCGAACATCAGGCCGACGCTGGCGCTGTACGCAGCACATACGAGGGGCCGGTCGGGATCGGGACCATCGTTGAACTCGCACTCGTCGATGCAGGCGTGGCTCCCGTATCTCTCTGGGCTCAAGTGCCCCACTACGTGCACAGCAGCCCGTCCCCGAAAGCGACCCTGGCACTCCTCGACAAGCTCGAAGAACTGCTCGACGTCGTTATTCCTCGCGGTTCACTGCTCTCAGAAGCGAACGAGTGGGAAGAGAATATCAACCGCATCGCATCCGCAGACGAAGAAATGACGCAGTACATTCGTCGCCTCGAAGAGTCCCGCGATGAGGAAATGGCGGCGGGCACTACAGGTGATGCCCTGGCTGCCGAATTTGAAAAATTTCTCGAGCAGCCGCCCGCGGGCTCACACTCGGGGACCGAGCCAGGTGCGGCTCAGCCCGAATCTGGCACGGGCGACTCAGAGTCAGGGTCTGGCGAAGAGCACGACCGAGACGGCCGTGGCGAGCAGGACTCCTAAAGCGTCACTCCGAGTAGTGCCTGGGTGGCATTCGCGATGAGTTCAGGATCATCCACGCCCGTGTCGAGCGCAGCGTCGAGGATTGCGAGCGCCACGGGTGTGTCCAGATCATTGGCAAGAGCTGCACGCAGTTGTTGAAGCACGACCTCGGCTCGCGCTGGTGAGTCAGAGTGGCGCTTGAGTCCTGCCTGCCATGCTTCAAGCCTCCGGACTGCGGTATCGAGCTCGCCATCAAACCACTCCCACTCCGATCGGTAGTGGTGCGCGAGGAGACTGAGCCGCAGCGCTGCGGGCGACGCGCCCCCGTTAAGCATCTTTGAAACGAAGACCAGGTTTCCCCGCGACTTCGACATCTTGTGCCCCTTGTATCCGACAAGTCCGGCATGACTGTACAGGTGCGCGAGCGGCATACCAGAGAGCGCAGTCGCATGTCCTGCCGTGTACTCGTGGTGCGGAAAAATGAGGTCGCTCCCGCCACCCTGCACCGTAAACGTGTCGCCGAGCGCGTCGGTGGCGATCACCGAGCATTCAATATGCCAGCCCGGGCGCCCGGAACCGACCACTGTCTCCCAGCTAGGCTCGCCCTCTCGCTTCGCGCGCCACAGCAGCGGATCAAGGGTGTTCCGCTTTCCCTCCCGTTCGGGGTCTCCCCCGCGCTCGGCACTGAGTTCACGCATGAGTTCACGGTCGTACGGTGCGACATCGCCAAGACGCCACTCCGACGCTTTCTCAGCTGCATTCGTGTCGAAATAGAGATCGTCACCGTCGACGTCTGTGGCGGGCACGGCATAGGCGAGGCCTTGATCCCGTAACTGTTGTACCGCACCAGCAATCGCGTCGATCGACTCAGTGACAGCGATGAAGTGATCGGGCGGAACCATTCCAATGCGATACATGTCCGAGCGGTACAGCGCTACCTGCTCGTCGGCAAGTTCTTCCCAGTCGACCCCTGTCTCATTCGCTCGATCGAGCAGCGGGTCGTCAATATCGGTGATGTTTTGTGCGTACGTGGTCGAAATTCCGGCATCACGCCAGACCCGCAACAGGAGGTCGTAGGCCAGATAGGTGAACGCATGACCGAGGTGAGTGGCATCGTATGGCGTGATCCCGCACACATACAGCGTCGCGTG
This sequence comes from Leucobacter sp., assembly GCA_052090925.1. Lineage (GTDB taxonomy): Bacteria > Actinomycetota > Actinomycetes > Actinomycetales > Microbacteriaceae > Leucobacter. The sequence goes on from JBQDBM010000006.1 coordinate 90,970, forward strand.
TTCCTCCGAGATTGCCGGGTACTCCAGACGACCCGTCGCAGTGTTAAAGAGCCGCGGGGCAGACCCCTCACCCGGCAATTCGGGCATGTTCGGCGGAGTCCAAGTTCTCAATTCACGCACCTCCGGTGATGACAGCCTGAGCAGCGGCGTCACTCTCTGGTGAGAGGACACCGGTGCTGAGGAACACAATAATTACGATACCCAGCAGTACCCGATACACCACAAACGGCATAAAACTGCGTTTGGAGATGTACCGCATAAACAATCCAATAACGAGCAGTGCGACGACGAACGCAATGATGGTCGCAATCGCGGTTTCAAACAGGGGCGCGGCCCCGGGCTCATCGATAGACTTCACGAGTTTGTAGCCGCCCGAGCCGAGCACCGCCGGAATCGCGAGCAGAAACGAATAACGGGCCGCGGCCTCGCGTGAATACCCCATGAGGAGCCCCGCAGTGATGGTGCCGCCTGAGCGCGAGACCCCGGGGATGAGCGCGAGTGACTGCGCGAGACCGTAAATTAAGCCGTGCTTCCAGCTCAGCTTGTCGAGTGTGCGCACTTTCGTGCCGACCCTGTCGGCGACGCCGAGCAGGAGTCCGAAAATAATGAGCGCGAACGCTGTAAACCAGAGTGAACGCAGAGTTGTGTCGATCGCGTCCTCAAACAGCAAACCAAGGATCACGATCGGGAGGGACCCGAGGATAATCCACCAGCCCATTCGAGCGTCAGGGTCATTCCGTGGAACGCGGCCGGCAAGTGACTGGGCCCACCGAGTGATGATCCTGACGATATCGCGCCAGAAAAACACAATGACGGCGGCCTCGGTTCCGATCTGAGTAATCGCGGTAAACGCAGAACCCACATCACCGATGCCTAAGAGCTCGCTCGAAACGCGAAGGTGTGCGCTCGACGAGATCGGCAAGAACTCCGTGAGTCCCTGGATGATGCCGAGGATGATCGCCTCGAAGATACCCATGATTCCTTTCCGGGGCCCGCTTCACAGGCCGCCGTACAGCCTACGCGATCAGTAGCTGCGAAGCAGGTCCACGAGCACCCGGTGACCAAAGTCGAGCGCATCCAGCGGCACTCGCTCGTCTACGCCATGGAACATTCCCGGAAAGTCGAGTTCGGCCGGAAGCTTGAGCGGCGCAAACCCGTACCCCGTGATCCCCAGGCGAGAGAGCGCCTTATTGTCGGTACCGCCCGAGAGTAGATACGGCAGCACCTGTGCTTCAGGGTCGTGCCGGGCAAGTGCTTCAGTCATCCGGTCCACTAGCTCGCCTGAGAACGGAACCTCAAGCCCAATATCTGAGTGCATCGACTCAATCTCGATGTCATCTCCGACGATGCGCTGTACCTGCTCAAGCATCGTTCCTTGGTCTGCCGGCAGTGCCCGAACATCGATGAGCGCCTCGGCGGTGTCTGGGATGACATTGTGCTTGTAGCCCGCAGTCAACACGGTGGGGTTTGTTGTGGCACGGAGACTGGCGTGGATGAAGCCCGCCCCAGGGCCTGCGCGCAGTATGAGCTCTTCAGCATCGACTTCATGAGGGTCTTCACCGAAGATGGCAGCGATCTTGTCGACTAGCTCCCGCGTGGTGTCGCACAGGGCGATCGGCCATTCATGGCGCCCAAGCGACGCCACAGCCTCCGCGAGGCGCGTCACCGCGTTATCTCGCCATACTCGAGACCCGTGGGCTGCGGTGCCACGTGCACGCAGCTTGATCCAGTCGAGGGACTTCTCTCCCGTCTGAATCAGGTAGGCGCGAGTTCCCTGCAGGTCAATGGAGTAGCCACCGACCTCGCTGATTGCGGTTGCTGCACCGGCGAAAAGTTCCGGATGGTGCGCAACCAGGTGGTGTGACCCGTACACGCCACCGTTCTCTTCGTCAGCGAAAAATGCCAAGATCACCTCACGCCTCGGTCGCTCTCCAGCACGAAGCAGCTCAGCGATCGCGGTCAGGATCATCGCATCCATGTCTTTCATGTCGACAGCACCGCGACCCCACAGCATGCCGTCTCGCACGACTCCTTCGAACGGATCCACGCTCCAGTTCGCTGGATCGGCGGGGACAACGTCGAGGTGACCGTGCAGCACAAGTGCAGGCAGCGACGGGTCGGCGCCGGGCACCCGTGCGACAACGCTTGCGCGGCCCGGCAGTGACTCGTAGATCTGGGGATCGAGGCCCAGCTGTTTCAGGTAGGCGGCAACGTAGTCCGCGGCTGGTCGCTCGGGATTTGCGTCGCCGCCACCACGATTCGTGGTGTCGATTCGGATCAGATCGCGCGCGATCCGAGCGGTCTCCGAGAGCTCGCCTACGCGAGTGTCGCTACTCATGTCTCCAGCGTACCGGGGCGCCCTGTGGCGCTCATCATCCCCGGGTACCGACCTCTACCGGCTGGGGAGCGGTGGGCCCTCTGGGAAGTCGCGGCGCGTCATGTCAAGGAGGAGGGCGTCTTCGGGTTCAGAGCCCGCACGCTCCTGATAGTCGCGCATCACACCGACCGGTTTGAACCCAAGCCGTTCGTAACTGCGAATCGCACCGGTGTTATTGACATTCGGATCCAGGGTGACTCGGCTCACGCCTTCCGCGAATTCCCGTCCGATCGCGAGTGCGAGCGCCTCCTCACCGATCCGTCTTCCCCGAAACGCGGTACTAATAAAGATGTGCATCACGGTCGTTCGGTATTCGGGATCGTCGCTGCGTTGGACCATCATGCCACCTGCGCACTGTCCATCAACCTCAATAACGCGGGTTGCATCGGGATCCTCGATGAACTCCCGTCGCACACGAGCCGCGTCATACCCCACCCACCAGTGGACGACCTCGGGTTCGCGCAGGATCACGAGAAGTGGGTCGAGATCCTCTTCCGCTGGCGCCCGCAGCGTGACGAGCGTTCCATGTAGATCTGGCCGTGCGACTTTCGAATGCGTCATGCAACTCAGGATATCCGTGCAGGCAATGAAATAGGGAGCACTTCCGGGACCAAAGTTAGACTGAGCATATGACTTCGGATTCCCCCATTTCGGCTCTCATCAGCGATCGTCCACAGTTCACCGTCAGGCGTACGTTTGTCTCGGACATGCACAACGCCGTCTACCTACTGACAGCTAAGAGCTCCGGCGAACAGATCCTCATCGATGCGGCAGACGACCTCCCAGCTCTCGAAACACTCCTTCGCGAAGGAGCGGACGATGTCGCGACTGCGGCCGGTGCCTCAGCCCAGCTTCGATATATCGTGACTACCCACGCGCACTGGGATCACACGAGAGCCGCGGAAGCTCTACGGTCGAAAACCGGCGCGCGTATCGCAATCGGACGCGACGATGCGCCCCAACTGCGGGCGGAGCGTGGCGTTGACGCGGACGTATTGCTCGAACACGGCGACACGGTTGAAGTCGACGGGATCCGCCTCAGCGTGATCTCCCTCGTTGGCCACACGCCGGGGTCTGTGGCCGCCGCCACCCAGGACGGTGATCCAACACTGCTCTTTACTGGGGACAGCCTGTTCCCCGGAGGCGTTGGAAATACCGGCGATGACCCCGAACGCTTTGGGACCCTGTACCGCGACGTGACAGCACGGTTGTTCGACCGATTTCCGGATACCTCAGTTGTGTACCCCGGCCATGGGAATGAGACCACGCTTGGAGACGAACGCCCGCACCTCACCGCGTGGAAAGAGCGCGGCTGGTAACGAGTTACTCGGAGATTTGCAGCTCACCCATTTCGTCCCAGCCTGATCCGTCGACCTTTCGGGAAATGATTTGTGGGGTACGTACGAGTGCTGGCCGCATCGCTTCGAGCCCTTTCGCAAAGTGCTCGGAGCTGACGTGTGCGCTTGCAGCCTCATCACCAGCAAATGCCTCAACGAGCACATACTCGTTCGCATCGTCGACGCTGCGCGACCAATCGAACCAAAGATTCCCTGGCTCTGCTCGCGTGGCGGCCGTAAACTCTGCTGTGCGGTCCATGAACGTGTCCGCGTACTCGGGCTTGACCTGGTATTTCACGACGATAAAGTACATGTCGCCAGCCTAGCAACGACGAGGTAGCTCATTGACAGGCTTACACAGCACACCCAATCACTGCGGTACTACCCACGCAGACGATTGCTGCACCGTACGGACCTACACAGCGTCGCAGCTACGTGCTGCGGAAGCCCCGCATCTCGCTGCCGGAGAGCCACTCATGGAGCGGGCAGCCGCTGCGCTCGCACAGGTCGTGTCAGACATGATTGCGTCAGAGAGGGTTGTGCCCGCGGACGCTTCGTCACGCCCGGCCTCTCGCGTGCTGGTGCTTGCCGGGAGCGGAAATAACGGTGGCGATGCACTGTTTGCCGCCGCAACCCTCGCCGAACGAGTCGACATCGATGTGCTCGCGGTCTCAGACCGTGTCCATGCCGAGGGTCTCCATGTAGCGCTCGCTGCAGGAGCGAAACGCGTCGACCTCGCGGAGGCGTCAAGTCAGCAGTACGCGTTTCTTGTCGACGGACTCGTCGGAATCGGATCCGCCACAAATTCCGCACTCCGTGGCGAGGCGCGGCAGGCGGTCGAAACCTTGCTGCCACACGTTCAAAATCACGTCACACGAGTCGTGGCAGTCGATCTTCCAAGCGGACTCCACCCCGACACCGGGGCGGCCGACGAAGCAGTACTGCCTGCCGATGTCACCGTAACGTTCGGCGGAGTCAAGCACGGCCTCACGGTGCGTCGTGGGCCAGAACTTTGCGGTGAAGTGATTCTTGTGCGCATCGGCATTGACGATGAACTCGCTCGTGAACCGTCTGCGGGCCACGCGCACGTGCGCTGCTTTCATGCCTAGCCGTAGCCGTTAGCCGGGCTTTCAACTCCACCGACTCGGCGCGGCCTCATTGCAGAGCGCACGTCTTGTGCATAGTGTGCAGTGATGCAGAAACTCACGATTTTCAATATTGAGTGGACTTCGTGGCTGGGCACATTGCTCGCCGTTGGTATTGCCGTAATTGCCACTGGGCTCCTCCTCATACTCGCGCACGCCATTTTGGTTCGGATTAAGAGACGTGCGCCCGCAATCGCTGACCTCAGCGCACATATCCGTCCACCTAGCACAGCGTTGTTCCTCGTTCTGGCGTTGTGGGTCACCTCCTCGGTAACGGCGCCCGGTCAAGAGTCCTGGTGGCCTGTCCTTACGCGCTTGTTTGAAATCGCAAGCGTCATTACGGGGGCGTGGCTGCTCTCCACGCTCGTCACGTTTGGCATCCAGCGGCTGATCAAGCACGACGCAGTGCGGCACCCCACCGGCCCGGACGCACGTCGCCGGTACACGCAGCTCACGCTTCTCAATCGCTTAGCGGTGGTCATCATCGCAATCATCGCGCTCGGCGTCATCCTGTTCTCATTCCCCGAGGTGCGAGCAATCGGCACGAGCATTCTGGCATCGGCCGGCGTCATCAGCATTATTGCGGGTGTTGCGGCCCAATCCACACTCGGTAACCTCATCGCAGGAATTCAGATCGCATTCTCCGATGCCGTCCGCGTCGGAGACGTCGTCGTCGTCGAAGGCGAATGGGGCAGCATCGGTGAAATCAACCTGTCGTACGTCGTGGTCTACGTCTGGGATGAGCGACGCCTGGTGTTGCCATCCACATATTTCACGACCCAGCCGTTCGAAAGTTGGACGCGGCGTTCCGACCAGGTACTGGGGACGGTTTACATGACGCTTGACTGGCGAGTGCCTATTGAGGCAGTGCGTGAAAAGTATATGGAGGTCGTTGCCACGATAGATACCTGGGATGGTCGCTCCGCGAGCGCCCTGGTGACCGACGCAGAGGGCGGCCATGTGACCCTTCGCTTCCTCGCCTCAGCAGCAAACTCGGATGATCAGTGGGATCTCCGCTGCCAAATACGCGAACAAATGGTCACTTGGCTGCAGCAAACGCATCCTGACGCCCTACCTGTCAGCCGCGTCATGTTCGACGAAGGCAACGAGAGCGCAGCTTAGGCTAAGTTCGCTCGAACGTAAGCGACAATTGCATTCGCGTGACCGTGTCCCATGTTGTGCTCCTCTTTGAGCACGGCCACTACGTCCATGTGCCTCTTCCCCGACTCAAGCTGCGTCACGACGAGGTCAATCCAGTTCTGCACCGGCCGGCTATATGTCGTTTATAGGCTTCGACTCAGATCACACGCGCCGAAGATACTCATCGATCTGGGCACGATCAATGTCGAGTGCAGTCATTGCCGACACGTAGTCCCGAGTGAGTGCAAGTGCGCGCCGATGAGTTTCGGGGGCCCCAAGGTCGGGCGCAACGATTGTGCCATTTCGACCCTGCGTCCGCACAAAGCCCTCGACTTCAAGTTCTCGATATGCGCGAGCGACAGTATTGGGGGCAAGTCCGAGCTCGTTTGCAAGCTTTCGTACTGACAGGAGTTTGGTGCCTGGCGCTAGTTCACCCGTCGTGATTTTCGCAATGAAGTGTTCCCGTAACTGTTCATACGGTGGTGTGGGTGAATTCGGATCAACGGACGCCATATTCGTTAATGGTACGCGTCATCCTGCGATGTACCGCCGGTGACCTTAGAAGAATGGAAGGTACGGGTTGAAACCTAGTGCGTCTTCGACACTGCCGGCATCTGAGATCCAGGCGCCCGTCACGGCACCCGAGTAGCTCTTCAGGTGCGTGGTGATGATGGTGGTGCGCCACGCATCGGTCACTGAGAACGAAACCTTGTCATCGGGCACATCGCCAACTACGGGAACCGGGTTGTGATCGTCATCTACGGTGAAGATTTCCGCCGAGACTGAATCGGCCGCATACTGCGCCGAATCACGCATCAGCTTCACAATCTCCTGATCGGCTGATGGGTACATTTCCAACACGACTTCTGCCTGCTCAGGCGCACTCAGGGCGGAACTGCTGAGCGGCTTTAGCACCCCTGCAATCGTATCGATGAGCGAATCAGCCCGAAGCTTGGCGTGATCCAACGAGCGTTCGGCTTCGAGGAGGTCCGCCTCCACATCAACTAAAGTGTTCCTCGCCTCAGCCAACACATCATCTGTGACGTCATCATCGGTCACAGGGAGTATCGGATCAGGGCCCGAGAGCTCGACGAGCTCTTCAACGGCGTCGGCAGCAAGGTTCAGGAAACCTGTTTGCCAGATGTAGCCGTGCTCGTCAATCATATGTTTAGCCGCGGTGACAACTTCCACCTCAGATTCCGTTAGCGCTTCGTCCTCAAGCGCCGCAATCAGCGAGTCGTTCGCTGCTGTCAGCGCCTCGAGATCATCCGTCGCGAAATAGTGATCACTGAGGCCCTCGAGTTCTTCAAGCTCCGGTTGCAATGCACGCGCCTCATCGAACTGGAGAGAATATAAGACGGTGACGAGCTCAGTGTCAATCCGTAGCTGGTGGGCCTGGTCAAGTGCGGTGTGCGTTTGCTCGATGACCTCGGCATACGCCGCGACACGTTGCACATGCAAGACCCGAGGGATCACAATGACTGCGCTCATCACAAGAGCGACGACGAGAAGACCACCGCCAACTAGCCACCATCGCCCCTGACGGGAGTGGCGCACACCACTATCCATCTGAGTATTTCCTATCGGTTTACTACCCGTTGTGTGTAGATCCACCAATACCCTCCTTTGAGTATTGGCCTCAGTATGCCACACCTGTGCATTTTCTCTTCTCGAGCGTCGAACTTTTATTCAATGGAGTACTTTCGGCGTATCGGCAATAAAGAGTGGATGGAAACCCGATCTAGCCGCATAATCACGCAGCAGAACAAGGATCACTAATGTCCGCAACGATTAGTTGTGCCAAACACCGGTCAAGCTCGCCCAAGGCTACCCAAACGACAAAGCGGGCCGGATTTCAATAAAAATCCGGCCCGCTTCGCTATTTCATGAATCTCAAGGCCTCTAAAAAATCAAAGACCTTTCGTGCGCGAAGGGGGACTTGAACCCCCACGCCCTAATACGGGCACTAGCACCTCAAGCTAGCGCGTCTACCAATTCCGCCACCCGCGCAAACGATCCGGGCAATCATCGCCCGAACAGAGAATAACTTAGCACGAATCCCTGCACGGCACGAATCCACGTAGGTCTCCTTGCGCGCCACCAGATCAATTTTCACGCACAAACTAATCGCTCATGCGCAACCGCCGGCGGAGCAGGTCGATCCTCTTCTGCAGCTGTGTAACCGAGGACTGCGCAACTGCGGGACCACCGCACACTCGACGAAGCTCAGTATGAATGTCTTTGTGTGGCTCACCTGACACTTTCGACCACATCCCTACTAGTGAGTTCAGCAGTTTGCGCTGCTCCCCTAGCGTTCGGTGGAGGGCTTCGGGTGCCTCTGCGCGCTCAGGTGGGTGTTCGAGGACGCCCTGCCTGGCCGCGGCGCGCTTAGCTTGGCGCGCCTGACGATGTTGCAGCAAAGTACGCACATCTTGTGGATCGAGCAGGCCAGGGAGCCCGAGGAAATCAAGCTCTTCCTCACTCTCAACTTCAGCGTAGCCACCAAACTCAGCGCCGTCGAAGACAGCTCGATCAAAGTGTGCGTCAGAGGAGAGTGCCTCGTACTTAAACTCGGCCTCGACGAGCTCTTCTGAGGCACGTTCTTCCTGCTCGGCAGCGGAGAAGAGTGCGGACTCCGCGTCCCACATCTCTTCGGCACTCGCCGGCCCCTCCAGGACGTGACCGCGCTCCTTTTCGAGTTCTGCCGCAAGCTGCATGAGCGACGGCACGTTTGGGATGAAGACTGAGGCAACCTCCCCCCGACGCCGCGACCGCACGAACCGCCCAATTGCCTGTGCAAAAAAGAGTGGTGTCGAGGAGCTCGTCGCATACACCCCGACCGCAAGCCTTGGAACATCGACACCCTCTGACACCATTCGCACGGCTACCATCCACCGGCTCTCCCCCTGCGAAAACGCATCGATCCGCGCACTTGCCCCGGCGTCATCCGAGAGAATCAGTGCTACCTCTTCCCCCGTAATGTGGGTCAACCGCTCAGCGTATGCTTTCGCGGCAGCGTGGTCGGTGGCGATCACGAGACCACCAGCATCAGGGATCTGTTGGCGCACCTCACTCAGCCGCCGGTCCGCAGCCTGCAACACCTTTGTAATCCACTCACCCGCTGGGTCGAGTGCCGTACGCCATGCTTGCGACGTGATGTCTTTGGTGTTTCCTTCGCCGAGGCTGGCCTCCATCTCTTCTCCGGCGGAAGTTTGCCAGCGCATCTGGCCGGCGTACACCATGAAGATCACCGGGCGCACGATCCCATCAGCGAGCGCTCGCCCATAGCCGTAGTCATAGTCTGTGGCAGATACTTTTGACCCATCGCCCTGCGGTGCATACTGCACGAATGGGATCTGGACATCATCAGAGCGAAACGGAGTGCCTGTAAGTGACAGTCTCCGCCTCGCTGTCCCGTAGGCCTCTCGAATCGCATCGCCCCAAGTCAGCGTGTCGCCACCATGGTGAATTTCGTCCAGGATCACGAGGCTCGTTGCGCTCTCCGTGATCAGCCGATGCTGCACGGGTTTCATCGCGACCTGAGCGTAGGTCACTACCACCCCATGGAACTGACTCCCGTAGCCAAGTCCATCACTGTTTGAGTAGCTTGGATTCAGTTTGATCCCCGCCCGAGCGGCTGCGTCTGCCCACTGCGTCTTGAGGTGCTCGGTCGGGGCAACGACAATGATCTGTTCGACCCGTTGGTTCACCCGCAGTATCGAGGCAAGTCGGAGCGCAAACGTGGTCTTCCCTGCCCCCGGGGTTGCTGAGGCAAGAAAGTCTCTCGGTTCAGTCTCGAGATAGCGCTTGATCGCCTCCTCCTGCCACGCGCGGAGGCGTTCGCCGGTTCCCCAAGCTGCCCGTTCAGGGTAGGCAGGCGGGAGGTGTTCGGCGGCGCTCGTCCCCGGAAGGTGGAGGGCTTCGTCCGAATACGTCACAACGCTCTAGACTATCCGGTATCCGAGAAAACTCCGACGCGGCCGGCCTGACCGGCTCATTGAGTGGTGGATGGTGAGCGAGAGGAACCAGGTGTCTGACGATCACAGGAGCGACGATCACAGCAGCCAAGAACACGGGCACGTAGAAGAGTCCGTGGATGACGAAGTGAAGCTGCCCTGGTCGCGTTTCGTCGCGCTCGGCGATTCGTTCACTGAGGGTGTTGGCGATCCTGAAGCAGATAGCCCCGGTGGGTTACGCGGGTGGGCCGACCGAGTCGCCGAGGTGCTCAGCGCATACGATGATGATTTTGCGTACGCAAACTTGGCAGTTCGGGGCAAACTGCTCCGCCAGGTTGCTGAAGAGCAAGTGGGGCCGGGTCTTGACCTCCGACCAGATCTGATTAGTTTTTGTGCGGGTGGTAATGATGTAATTCGCCCCGGATCTGATCCCGACGCAGTCACAGCGCTACTCGAAGCCCAAATAGTGCGCCTCCGCGAGGGCGGTGCGACCATCATGTTGTTCACTGGTGTTGACGTCGCGTTCCAGCCGGTCTTCCGTTCTATCCGTGGCAAGGTGGCCATCTTCAATGAGAACGTCCGAAAGGTCGCGCAGCGCCACGACTGCATTGTCGTGGACCAGTGGGCAATCGATGAGTTGCAGGACAGCCGTTACTGGGCCGACGACCGGCTGCACCTGAATGCGCTTGGGCATCACACGATCGCACGCAAAGCGCTCTCCGCGTTGAACGTACCGAATGATTTGGAACCTCTCGACCCCCCTGCACTCCCCTACAGGGGCTGGCGCCAAGCACGCAGCGAAGACGTGGTGTGGGCTCGTGAGCATCTTATGCCATGGGTGTTACGCAGGATCAGGCATCAATCCTCAGGAGACCACATCCTCCCCAAACGCCCTGAACCAGGTAGCGCGCGCCGCCCACGCTACGGCAATCTCGAAGAGTAATACCGTTCACACGTTCGGCACTGTTCTTTGGCATCCAGTAGGCATACTCTAGAGTCATGCCAAATCTTACGAAGCAGCTCGCAGACTCTGTCACGACCGTCGGCGTTCACTCCGCTTATGGTGACCCCGTTGAGATCGAAGGGACCACCATCATTCCGGTTGCCACGACCTGGTATGGCTTTGGCGCCGGCGAGGGCGGCGCAGGAGGCCAGGGCGGCGAGGGCGAAGGGGAGGGCGGCGGAGGCGGCGGTATGTCGATCCCTGTCGGGGCCTATGTGACTCGCGACGGGTACACTCGCTTCGAGCCCAATACGATTGCTCTGCTCGCAGTCGGCGTCCCATTCGTGTGCGTCGCGGGCCGTGCCCTTGCGCGCGTAGTGCGCGCACTCAAGAAGTAGCGCCGCCCGGCCACTCCCCTGCCTGCCAAGTCCAGGGTTCATTTGGAATACGTTTCGGGTCAAACCGCTCAATGAGTAGGCTTGGCTCCACGCGTTCTCCGGGTGAGCCCAGGCCGAGGGATTCTGCAATCGCGCTCAACACTTGCCACGCCTCTACCCGTTGTGCTTTCAGGTCAGCGAGAGTGACTGCGCCGTCTCGTTTCGCGAGCCTGTCACCGCCCTCGCCCAGCACAAGCGGCACGTGCGCGTAGCTCGGCGTAGGCAAGCCCAATAGTTGCTGAAGCAGGATCTGCCGGGGTGTTGACGACGCAAGGTCCGCTCCGCGTACAACCTGGTCAACGCCCATGTCCGCGTCATCGACCACCACCGCGAGGTTATAGGCGATCGTTCCATCGCCCCGGCGCAATACCAGGTCGTCGACCTCCCCCGTCGTCCGACCGAGCACCTCGTCGTCGAATTCGAGTGCAGACACCGCTTCGGGTGTTCGAAGCCTGAGCGCGGGCGCCCGTGGCGCGATTCGATCGGCTGCTTGCCGCCGCGCTGCAGCGCTGAGATTACGGCATGTGCCTGGATACGCTCCGGGCGGCGCGTGAGGTGCCGATGGTGCAGCGAGAATGTCGCGACGCGTACACGTGCATTCATATACAAGCCCGGCAGCATCAAGTCGGTCGAGTGCACGGTCGTATGCAGTCGCCCGTGCAGTCTGCCGCACCGGCGGACCATCCCAGTTCACGCCAATTGCGGTGAGGTCGGCGAGCTGCTGGTCGGCATTCCCTCTGTCGCGAGCGCGATCCAGGTCCTCAATACGCATGTAGAATCTCCGGCTTGACGCTCGCGCAAAGAGCCAGGCCAAGAGCGCGGTACGAAGGTTCCCAATGTGCAGGTCCCCCGAGGGGCTCGGCGCGTATCGTCCCGCCCCTGATCGCTCAGCGCTGGACGCCGTGGACTCGCGTTCGGACATGACCCCCATCCTCCCATGAGCAACGGAGCCAGCGCTCAACCTCTTGGTCCATTCGAACCCGACAAAACTGGTCCACCCTGTGCACCAGTGAGAGAATTTCTTCATGAAGGTTCTCTCAATCCAGTCTTCGGTCGCATATGGTCACGTCGGGAACTCCGCGGCCGTGTTTCCGCTCCAACGCATTGGTATCGAGGTCATGCCGGTGTCCACAGTCAACTTCTCGAACCACACAGGCTATGGTGCTTGGCGGGGTCCAATGCTCACTGGTGAGAACGTTCGAGATATTGTGCGGGGAATCGAGGATCGTGGTGGGCTCGAGGGCGTGGACCTCGTACTCTCCGGGTATCAGGGTGGCGATGATATTGGAGATGCGATCCTGGATGCGGTCGCGAGAGTGAAGCAGCACAGTCCCGACGCGGTGTATTCGTGTGATCCCGTGCTGGGTAATGCGACCTCTGGGTGCTTTGTGCAGCCCGAAGTACAGAATCTCATCCGCGATCGAGTTGTTCCACAAGCGGACCTGATTACACCGAACCAGTTTGAGCTCGGGTTTATTACAGGCACCGAGCCAGACACGCTTGAATCAACACTTGCGTCTGTCGACCGCGCACGCGAGCTCGGCCCCCAGTCGGTCTTTGTGAAGAGTGTTAAACGCCCCGACCGTCCAGCAGACACGGTTGAGATGCTCGCCGCCACTCCGGCTGGTGCATGGATCGTCCAAACCCCAGACCTACCGATCAAAGCAAACGGATCCGGGGACGTCGCGTCAGCGCTGTTTTCCGCCCATTTTGTTCACAGCGGTGATGCCGCGGACGCACTCGCGCGCACCGCCTCAAGCATGCATGTGTTGATCGAGAATACGATGCAGTCGGGTGAACGTGAACTGCAGCTCGTTGAGTCGCAAGAGGCCTACGCCCACCCCAGCATGCGCTTCGAGGTGCAACAGCTTCGATAGCCGCGACGGTCACCCCACCGCCGAACGCCCCTTACGCGGCATAGAGCGGGTTACTGCTCGCAGAAACCTGTTCGCTGGCGCGAACTGGTGCGGGCGGCGTACCATCACCAAAGGGTTCACCACCGAGATGTTCCCTTCCGTGGGCATCAAGCCAGCCATCAAGGTTCGGGCCAACAGGAACGATCTGCGTCGGATTCACGTCCTCGTGCGTGATGTAGTAGTGCTCCTTGATCTGCGTAAAGTCGATCGTGTCACCAAACCCAGGAGTTTGGAATAAGTCGCGAGCGTACCCCCAGAGGTTCTCCATCTCGCTGATCTTGTTGCGATTGGCTTTGAAATGCCCGTGATACACGGGATCAAACCGTGCGAGCGTCGTGAACAATCGCACGTCGGCCTCAGTGATGGTGCCGCCCATGAGATAGCGTTTGGTCGAGAGGCGATCCTCTAACCAGTCAAGTGCTTCCCAGAGTCGACCGTAGGCATTCTCATACGCTTCTTGCGACCCCGCGAAGCCGCAGCGGTACACGCCGTTGTTCACTTCGGTGAAAACGCGCTTGATCACCGGCCACATCTCTTCGAGCTCCCCCTCGGGGAGAAGATTCGGTGCGCCGTCACGATGAAACTCGCGCCACTGGGTTGAAAAATCGAGTGTTACTTGGGGGTAGTCATTCGTAACGACGCCACCCGTGGGAATATCGACAATGGCGGGCACCGTAATACCGCGTGGGTAGTTAGGGAAACGGGCGAAGTAATTTTCCTGAAGTCGCTCCGTGCCAAGCACTGGGTCTCGATGATGGGGATCAAGGTCGAACGTCCACGACCGTGCGTCGTGCACCGGGCCCGGTCGCCCGAGCGAGATCACGTCTTCAAGACCGAGCAGTCGCCGCACGATAACCGTTCGGTTCGCCCACGGGCATGCGTTTGCCGCCACGAGCCGATAGCGACCTGGCTCAACCGGCCACGCTTCCGCGCCTTCGCTCAATCCGTAACCGAGCGAACCGACTTTTGAGTCAGGGGGCACAGGCAAGCTTTGCACCGCCGCTGGATCGGCAACAATCCGATCCTCAATGTAGTTGGTATCACGGTCAAACTCAGCCCCGCCCGTCACGTACGAACCACGCGTGGAAAACTCCTCGGTTTCAGACATGCAACTTGCCTTCCGCTCAACTATGGACATGGTCAACCCAATTGTCTCACTCTTGCAGCAGACCGGGCTCGATGCTTATTCGACGTTCGACGCGCTTACTGGCACAGCGGCTACTGGTGTGTATCCAGCTAGTCTTGACGCATGAGCAAGGTGCAAGAAATAGCAAAGCAGCTCATTGCCTGGGCGCTTCGCCAAAGAATCGTGCGCGCGTTTCTCCTCTATAGCAACCATCAGGGTGCAATGCTCGCAGACAGCATTACCTACCGTGCCCTATTTAGTGTGTTTGCGGCGGTGTTGCTCGGCTTCACTATCGCGGCATTGTGGCTTGGTGGGAACCCCGACGCAATGCGAGCGCTCAGCGAGTCTCTCAACTCAGTCATTCCAGGCATGTCGAACTTCATCGGCCCTGAGACCGTTCAGGCGCCGGCCGGTTTCACGATCGTCGGTGTCATCTCATTGCTGGGCCTCGTGGGGGCTGCAATCAGTGCGATCGGTCGACTGCGTGCTGCACTTCGCATGCTGGCTAATCAAGTCGCAGACGACACAGGCTTCCTCTGGGTCTTGGTGCGAAACCTCCTGGTGGCAGTCGCCTTTGGTGGCCTCCTCGGAGTGGCCGCGGCCGCGAGCTTCCTGGGGTCCGTGGGCATTGACGCGGTGATCGGATGGTTTGGAATTAGCTCAGGATCACTCACGTCCCTCGTACTGACGCGCGGCCTTGGTGTACTCACCGTCCTCATCGTCGACACGCTCGCGGTAGCTCTGGTCTTCCGCCTCCTCTCAGGGATCACGCCACCAGCATCCGCACTCTGGGGCGGTGCGATACTCGGCGGGGTCGGGCTGACCGTATTGCAAGAGCTTTCAGGCCTTTTTGTGCGAGGCGCCACTTCGAACCCACTCCTCGCATCATTCGCTTCACTGATCGCTCTCCTGCTCTGGTTCAATCTTTCGTCGCAGGTGATCCTGATCGCGAGCAGCTACATCGTGACCGCGACTGAAGAGTCACACGACCGTGTCCGTGCAAAGTTTGGCGCCGCAACGATGCAGTCGTGGCGCCGCATCAGAGCTGAGAACGCTGTACACGCTGCAGAGGTCGAACTGCGCGCAGCTCAAGAGGCCGAACGCCAGAGCCTCTAGAAGCCAGCGTTCACGCTGGACCAGCAGGTTTCAGGTCGTACTGCGGCGTCGCAGCAGGATGAGACCCGCACCGATTAGCACGAGCAGGCCTCCCGCGACGACGGGGGCCGCCAGGTCAGCGCCGGTGGCCGCTATCATGGCTGGTCCGCTGGCGTCAGACGACTCGGATGCCCCAGAGAAGCCGCCGCTCGCATCCGCCTGCATAGTCGCGATTGTCACCGGAGTGGAGTGGAGCGCCAACTCGACGGATTCATCCGGCTGAAAGCCCCCACCCTCGACCGTCATCGTCCCACCCGGCTCGAGGGAACCGTCAATAATCCTGGTGTAGAACGCAGTCGGGATGTGGGCGGCGACCAGCTGACGCATGTTCTCGACTCCTCCCGCGTTTGGATGCAGCGCACCGAGTTTCACACAGATCCAACCGTCAGCATCACCGTTGATGTAGCCGGGCTCGCAGGAGCCGCTAAAGTTCACATAGGCCGTAAGTCCCCAGATCCAAGGTTCCACCGTGCACAGTGTATGCTCCGCAGTATCGTCCCAGGTCGGGATGTAGTGAGCCCCGTTTTCCAGAGCGGCGGCCTCAACTGCGTTATTCAGGAGGTGCTCAATTTCGTTAACGAAATTGAGATCAACGCCAGACAGCGGGACAGCGTCAGATGTCCCGGGAGCAGTGAAGCAGGCATCCGTCGCATCGTCCGGGGCAATTTGCGGGTAGCCGACGACGAACACTTGGGCATTCGGCGCCGCTTCTCGGGTGCGCTCAAGCGTGGCCTCAACCCGAGGCACGACGAAGTTGGCTAGGCGATCCTTTAGATAAGCATCTGGATAGGTCGCCTGGTCGTCGAAGTATTCCTTGCAGTTTTCGACATCGATGGATTCATACGCAAGATAGAGCGGCATGGTGTCGGCGCTCGCGCGAATGCAAGCCATAGCAATCGAGGCGAAACCGAGGTCGTTGCCGCCGATTCCGATCGTGACAATGTCGGTGCTGGCGCTAAGCGCTCCAGATTGTACATCGGGGGCGACCATACCGGACGCGGTTGTCTGGGGCTCCGAGCTGGTCGGTAGTCCGAGCAGTGGACCTGTTACGGGCGGCGAGGGGATCGAGACACCAGCCTTGTACCCAACGTTGGCGCTGATCGCGCCGCTGCAGGTCTGGTCGGTGAGGGTGAGCCCAAGATCGCCCGCAATGAGGTGGGGGTAGTTGGCTTCTGCCTGGTAGCAGCCATTCGGTGTGCCGGGGAAAGGGCTGCTGTCAGAGAACGGCGTCAACCCGAACCCGGCCGAGTAAGAGTCGCCAAGAGCGACATATTCGAGCCCGTCGGTCGGACCCGCCGGTGCGGCACTCGCAGGTGGCAGCGGTGCTGCGGCACCGAGCAAGAGTGCAACTCCGCATGCCGCAACAATCGCACCTGTGCCCCCTCGCATAGCCTGATGGTACCTCTAGATGCCAGTCAGGGGAACCCAAGATTGGTTACACTCGATCATCTCAATAACATTTGGTAGGCGGAACGCGACAGCTTTGGAACTCCCGCCGGATTCTTAAATCCCTGATCAGACGGGATAAGGACGGACGCATCATTCTCCCCGAAGGCGCCCCGGAGACCCGAATCCAGGACATTCGGGGGTCTGTCGCGACGTCGATTGAGACGAGTGGAACACACCTTTTGGACAAGGATGTAACCCGCCTCGTGCGCGATTACGAGCGCGGAGCAACGGTGTCCGAGCTGGTGAAGAAGTACGGCATCCACCGGGCGACGGTTCGCACGCATCTTGCCCGCGCAGGCGTTTCTCCGCGGGACCGCGTGCCGGACGATCCGAACGGCGACGAGTACCTGCGGCTCTACGACCAGGGCGTCGGACTTGTGACGATCGCCAAGAGCTACGGCACGACACCGAGCAAGGTCCGCACACAACTCATCAGGCGCGGCATTCACCTGCGAGGGTGAGCCTCAGATCGAGTCATCGAGGATGCGCGGGCTCCGTACGTCAAGGACGTCCGCTCGTTCGTGGGACTATGAGCACAGGCAACGTCTCATGGCCCACGGTACGGCGTCGAGCCGGGTCGTCCATGGACTTGACGCATTCGCTGAGACGTCGGGCGGTGCTGAAGCATGTAAGGAGAATGCATGGAACCCCACACGCAGCAGTCCATGCAGCGTCGCGGCCGAGCTTCTTCGCGACGAACTCTGCCCGTTCGACACCATCGGCATCCGTATAGGTCTTCACGTACCCTTCGGCGAGGAACCAGTCGGACATGCGGAACTTCGAGTACGACTCCTCAGTGGCCCTCCGATACTGCACGAGGTCGTGGAACGTGGTGTTGAGTCTGGTGAACGATCCGTCCTTCTCGCGTTGATAGTGCTCTTGACCGATCTTCGCGTAAAGCGGGCATCACCAGCGCGGGTGAAGCTGAGCGCTGGCTTTGATGCGATGAAACCCGATAGGGACCAACTACGCAGTCGTAAGAGACCACGGCGGCGGGTACAGCTGACAACTCGCCGCCCGCGGCGGACACACCACAATGTTGTTGGCGGGGCGAGACTTGCCCAAGCCCTGGCAGCGTCCTGTCGAACGGGAGTAGCAGCCGGACCGGGTTTGTCGGTGGGCTGCGCGAGAATCGGAGCCATGACGGACTCGCTCGACGCTCGTGTACCAGAACACTCACCACTCAAAGACACCATGATCAACGCCGGCCTGGCCGGGGTGTCAGCAGTTCCCCTCGTCGGTGGCGTCGTGGCGCAGTTCACCTCAGGACTGCTCGCCGAACGCCAGGCCGCACGGCAGCACGAGTTCAACGTGGCAGTCGCCCGTGTCGTGGAAGACATCTTGACGCGTGTCGACGGGCTCACGCCCGCGGCCGTGCTGGAGTCCGATGAGTTCATGGCTGCATACGAGCGCGCATCCCGAGCTGCCGCCGAAACTTCCAGCGCGGAGAAGCGTGCCCGGCTCGCCTCAGCCATTCGGCACGCTGGCCCATGGAGCACCATCGATGAGTCGAAACGGACTCAGTTCCTAACTCTCGTGGCGCGCTACGACGACCTGCACTTCGCGATGCTCAGCTTCTTCCGCGACCCGCGAGCATGGATCAAAGCGAACGCGCCCGACTGGCACGAGCCTGATCAGTGGGGCGCTTCGTCGATCGGGGCACTCCTCGAGAGATACGTCTTCCCAGACGTTGCTGGCTGGCAGCAGCTCGTGACACCGGTGCTCGATGAGCTACAGAACGCTGGCCTGCTCGACAACGCACCCCTGAACACGATGATGACTCCAAGCGGACCTCTCCAGCAGCGCACGAAGCCCTTGGGCGCTGAACTGCTTCAGTTCGTTGAGATCGAATCGACGCCGTGACCAACAAACGGAAAATGAACCGGAGGCAATGATGGCTCTCAGTCACCCCGGAGAGGAAGACGACATGACGTTCATCCAGACGTTCGGTAGGACCTTTGGAACGAAGAGGGTCAACGTCACGCCCGGCGCCGAAGCTCCCGGTCGGAACGTTGAGGTCTTCGACGGCCTGGTGCAGCCCAAATCCGTCGACTTCAACGTCGATACCCCGATCTACGTGGGCGACCAACTGACCTGGGATGACCCGCGCGGCGGGCAACAACACGTGTACGCGACGCACGTCGACGTACTCGATGCAGGTAGCCGCAACATGCGCCACATCTCGGTCAAGTGGGCCAAGACCCCACCTGTTCCTGCATCGCCGTCAGGCAACGGTCACGTCATTGTCGTCAACGGCAGCAATGTGAACATCGCCCTTGAAGGCAGCACCATCACACAGCAAGTGCCCGTCGCCGCCGGATACGAGCAACTGGCTGATGCTGTCGGCCGCGCATTGGCGCTGATCGAGGCCACTCAGGGGATTGACCCTGACGAGGTAGACGCCGCCCGTGAAGCGGCGACGCTCGTGGTCGAGGAGGCAGCGAAGACCGAGCCGGATCCGCGCGTGCTCAAGAAACTTCTGCTGCCGCTGAGGGGCGTTCTTACCTCGGCAGCGAACTCCGGTGCCGGTGCCGCGGCTTCCGCACTGATCACACAACTCATGACCTGACTTACGGCGCGGGGCGCGGGGCGCACCGCTACTACCGGTCCGCAGTGAATATCACCATCGCCGGTATCGAGGTGACCAGTACCCCACTTGAAGAAGGCGTCCACGAGTAGCCGGGCGACGTCGCTGCCGACTCACACCCCTGAGACCCTCACACGTACTCAGTTTGCGGGATCGAAGCGACCAGGCACGAAGTTTGGCTTGTCGTAGTTCGATGTTTGGTATCCTCGCCAGGTGACGGTTTCGGAGCTTTCGGCGAGTAGTCAGAACTATCTCAAGGCGGTGTGGAGTCTTGGGGAGTGGTCTGAGGAACCGGTGACGGCATCGACTGTAGCCGCGAGGACGGGTGTGAAGCTCTCCACGGCATCGGATGCGATCCGGAAGCTGACCGTGCAGGGACTGTTGGAACATGCCCCGTATGGTGCGGTGACGTTGACCGAGGTGGGGCGGGCGCATGCGGTGGCGATGGTGCGCCGACACCGGTTGATCGAGACGTTTTTGGTGGACGTGCTCGGCTACCGGTGGGATCAGGTGCATGACGAAGCGGAGACGTTGGAGCATGCGGTGTCGGATCTCATGATCGATCGGATCGATGAGCATCTGGGGCGTCCTGATCGCGACCCGCATGGCGATCCGATCCCCGGCGCGGACGGCTCGGTCAGCAGGCCCGATGCCGTGTTGTTGACGGGAGTGGGGTCAGGCTTGCGGGTCCGCGTGGAGCGGATCTCGGACGAGGACTCGCAGTTGCTGCAGTTCTTCGCCGATCACGGCATCGGGTACGGGACGGTGCTGGAGACGCGACCGGCTGCCCCGTACTCGGACACCATCGAAGTGGTAACCGAGGAGGATGGGGCACCGTTGCCATTGGGCCGGTCAGCGACCGATGCGGTGTGGGTGACGCCGCTCTCGTAGTCGTGAGAACTCGTTCGTTGCGGGTGCGACGATAGCGGAGATGTGTTCGGCGCTGCCCTGTCCGATGCTCGCTGGGCCGCATGGCGTGGTCAGGGTTATGACGCCGGTGGCGTGATCGAGACGTCTGATCTGCACTGCCGTGTGAGGGATGATTCCGAGCGCATGGAAGCGTTCGAGAACGTCGGGATCGTGGTCATCGACGCGGGTCACGTGCACGGTGGCGGGTGCAGCGAAGCTGCTGAGCGGGCGGTCAAGGATTTCTGCGATCTTTCCCTGCGGATCGGGGATGGGGTGCCCGTATGGGTCGGTGTCGGGTGTTCCCGCGGTGCGGTGCATCCGTTCGGCCAGTTCGTCGTTGAGTGCGGTACCAAGGG
>JBQDBM010000007.1:0-30984 GCA_052090925.1 Leucobacter sp.
AGGGGCAGTACCCAGAGCGGGCGCAGTCGCGCAAGGTTGCGACCATGCTGCGCCGCGTGGCAGATGATTTTGATGTCTGAGACCGCGGGAGCCGTTGACCCAGTGCTCCTTGCCGCCGGGGCGCAGGCCAGGTCCGCGCTTGAAGAGATCACTGCGGCGGAAACCATCGGTTCCGCGACTGGGCACGAGGTGCACGAGGAACGCGTGATTACGCTGTTGTTTGAGAGCAGTTTGCGCGGATACCCTGGATGGCGCTGGGCGGCCACCGTCACTCGCGTGGACGATGAGTCGCCGGTCAACGTGCTCGAGGTTGGGCTGCTCCCTGGCCCAGACTCAGTGGTGTCGCCCGAATGGGTGCCGTGGTCGGAGCGACTCGCGCAGTACAAAGAAGCACAGGCGCAGCAGGCTGCAGACGATCCATCGGGTGACGCTCACACCGACGACATCGGTGCTGACGACACTGATGCCGACGACGCTGACGCCGACGCCGAGGATGAGTTGCTCGACAACGACTTCAGCGACTTCGACACCGAGATCGATGGCGTCGATCTCGAGGGTGAGGGCGATAATACAGACGAGGACCCTAGCGCCGACGAGGACACTCACTCGTAGCTGGCGCTACTTGGCGCCGATCTTATTCGATACCGCGCTTACTTATACACCGCGCTTACTCAACATCGAGGACGAGGAGACCGGGGAGGTCTTGTCCGTCCGGGCTTGCGATGGGTGAGGTACCCATCACGACGGCGTAGACCTTCCGCGACTCAGCGAGCGTTTCAGTACTCATCTCAGCGTCGCCCGAATCCAGGAACGTGGTGGTCATTTCACATTCGCCATCCTTGCTCTCGCCCAAACCCATTACGTTAGCGGTTGGGCGGGCATCCGCAGACTCTGGTGCTGCACTCGCGTTGAAGTGGAGGAGGCAGAGGCCCATCTCTTCAGCCTCGGGATGCACGAGTGGCTCGCCCCACGAGCCGTACACGACGATGGATTCCGCGGTGTGCGCGTCTGGGTCACCAAGGATCGCTTCGAGTCCTGCCGCGTCGACCTCGGAGAACTCACTCGGATCAAATTCGGAGGGGAACTCGAATGAGGGGGTCGTATCCTCGGGCAGGTTCCCCTCCTCAATCTGCTCCTGCTCCCACTGCTCCTCCATCTCAGCGACCGACAAGCTCTCGGGCTGCGGGAAGCCGAAGAGGAGAAAGTACGACATGGTGAGCGACACGAGCGCCCGAGCGCCCCGAGGATGATGCCGGTAATCGGCATACCTTTCGGATGACGCTTCCTCAAGGCAATGATGCCGAGAGTGATCGCTGCAGCACCGAGCACGAACCCGGCTACTGCGATGAAGCCAAGGAGGAAAGCGACGATGCCGATGATGAGTGACAGGAGGCCGAGAGGCGCACGCTTCGGGGGATGCGGTGCAGTGGGTGGCTGCTCGGTACCTTGCGCGTGCTGTATTTCCGGAGTGCTCATTCCATCCAGTATAGAAACTATGCGAGCCGTTCCAAGACATAGTCGATGCACGTGGTGAGGGCACGCACATCATCTGGGTCAACCGCGGTAAACGTTGCAATGCGCAATTGGTTTCTGCCGAGCTTCCGGTACGGCTCAGTATCAACGACGCCGTTCGCCCGCAGGGTACGCGAGATCGCGGAGGCGTCGATGCCCTCATCGAAATCGATGGTGACGACGACCTGCGAGCGGTGATCCTGCTGGGTCACAAACGGGGTGGCACCAGGTGTGCGCTCGGCCCACTCGTAGAGGATGCCCGACGATTCGGCGGTGCGAGCGGCGGCCCAAGACAGTCCGCCCTGCGCGTTCATCCAGCGCACCTGCTCGTCCATGAGCGCAATCGTCGCGAGAGCGGGCGTGTTCAGTGTTTGGTTCTTCCGCGAGTTCTCGACCGCACCCGCGAGGCTCAGGGTCTCGGGGATATAGCGGCCCGAGGCGGCGACGCGCTCGATGCGTGTGAGCGCGGCGGGGGAGACGAGCGCGAACCAGAGTCCGCCGTCTGACGCGAAATTCTTCTGCGGGGAGAAGTAGTAGACGTCAGTCTCGCTCGCATCGAAGTCGATGCCGCCGGCACCACTCGTTGCGTCAACCAAGGTGAGCGCGCCTGGGTCACCGTTCACCCGCTGCACGGGTGCCATCACGCCCGTTGAAGTCTCGTTGTGTGGGTAGGCATAAACATCGATGCCAGCCGTCGCGCCCGCCGACGACCGCGACCCCGGCTCGGCCGCGCGCACGTCTGGATCTTCGAGGAACGGGGCCGCGCTTGCGGCCGCCGCAAACTTCGCACCAAACTCCCCAAACGTGAGGTGCTGGCTGCGGCGCTCAATGAGAGAGTGCACGGCAGCATCCCAAAACGTCGTCGCGCCACCGTTTGCGAGCAACACCTCGTAGCCATCTGGCGCGCGAAACAGCTCGGCAAGCCCCTCACGTACGCTTCCGACGAGGTTTTTGACCGGAGCCTGTCTGTGCGACGTGCCGAGCACACCGGCGCGGTGGGGCATTGAACTGCCAGGGGCACCCGGCTGCAACGAATTCAAGAACCCGAGTTGTTCGTCACGCACCTTTGAAGGGCCGCTTCCAAAGCGGCCGTCGGCGGGCAGAAGTTCGGTGGGAATCACGATCTCTGGCATAGGGACGATTCTAGCTGTGCTCGCCACGGTGCACGTGCGCTGAGCTTCCGGCTATTTCGTAGGAAGAATGACGTAGGCTGATACCTGGTACGAGCGAGTGAGGGCGAGCGAGTGAGGGCGAGCGATGACAGATCTGATCGATACAACAGAGATGTATCTCCGCACGATCCTGGAGCTTGAAGAAGAGGGGATCGTGCCGCTGCGCGCCCGAATCTCTGAGCGTCTCAGCCACTCAGGCCCGACCGTCTCCCAAACCGTTGGGCGCATGGAGCGCGACGGGCTCGTCGTAGTAACTGACGATCGTCACCTTGAGCTCACCGACGATGGGCGATCCAAAGCCATTCACGTGATGCGAAAGCATCGTCTGGCCGAACGGTTGCTCTCTGATGTGATCGGACTCGAGTGGGAGTTCGTTCACGAAGAGGCGTGTCGGTGGGAGCACGTGATGAGTGAGCAGGTCGAACGGAAGATTCTGGACATCCTCGGAAACCCAACTGAGTCCCCATACGGCAATCCCATCCCGGGCCTTGAAGAGCTTGGGGTGCCGCGCACCGTGTCGTTCCAGTCTGGCGTGGTGGGGCTGGACTCCGCACTCGAAGAGACTGACGGGCCGGTAGCTGTTCGCATTCGGCGCCTAGCTGAGTCCGTGCAGGTGGAACCCGAGGTGCTGCGTCAGCTCAGCGATGCGGGTATTCGGCCTGGGAACACCGCAACGATTACTCGTGAGAGTACGTTCGTGCGTGTCCAAGTCGATGGCGTTGACGGTGCGGTCGAGCTGCCTACGGAAACGGCTGCGCACATCTTTGTATCGCTGAAGTAGGCCCTGGGTTTCGTTGAACCCATGATTGTGGGTAGATTTAAAAGGCTTGACGGCGCGCCCAGACGGGAGCGTGCCCCGGACCGAGGGAGCAGCTATTGACCCTGCCCACAGCTAGCGCACACATTGAAGATATCGTCGAAATTGTTCGGCGCAGGAGCGGCAATGAGCCGGAGTTCCTGCAAGCAGCACACGAGGTACTCGAGACGCTCACCCCAGTTTTGGAGGAGCACGAGGAGTACATCGAGGCTGGCATTCTTGACCGCATGGTCGAGCCCGAGCGGCAGATTATCTTCCGAGTGCCTTGGCTGGACGACGACAATCGTGTGCAGGTCAACCGTGGCTTCCGTGTCCAGTTCAATGCGGCTCTTGGGCCGATTAAGGGTGGGCTCCGGTTCCACCCGAGCGTGAACCTTTCGGTCATCAAGTTTCTCGGGTTCGAGCAGGTCTTCAAGAATGCGCTCACACAGCAGTCGATCGGCGGCGGCAAGGGCGGATCGGACTTCGACCCCCACGGTAAGAGTGACACCGAGGTGATGCGCTTCTGCCAGAGCTTCATGACGGAGCTCGTGCACCACATTGGTATGGACACTGACGTGCCCGCTGGCGATATCGGCGTGGGTGGTCGTGAGATCGGCTACCTGTTTGGACAGTATCGGCGTCTCACCCGCCGCCACGAGTCAGGCGTACTGACCGGCAAGGGCAAGGGCTGGGGTGGTGCCGAGGTGCGCACCCAGGCCACGGGGTATGGCACCGTCTACTTCGCGGAAGAAATGTTGACTCGTGCCGGTGAAGGTCTCGAGGGGCGCCGTGCAGTGGTGTCAGGGTCGGGCAACGTGGCGATCTACGCGATCGAGAAGATCGCCCAGCTCGGTGGCATCGCGATCACGGCCTCTGACTCCCAGGGGTATGTTGTTGACGAAAAGGGCATCGACCTTGCGCTGCTGAAGCAGATCAAAGAGGTCGAGCGCGGCCGAATTGCGGAGTATGCCGAGCGCAGGCCAGGAGCCCGCTATGTGGATGGAGGATCGGTGTGGGATGTACCCGCCGACGTCGCGTTCCCGTGCGCCACGCAGAATGAACTGGCGGAAGACGCCGCGCGGGTGCTGATTTCGGGTGGCGTGCGCGCCGTTGCCGAGGGCGCCAATATGCCGACCACCCCTGAAGCGGTGTCGCTGTTCCAGCAGGCCGGCGTACTGTTCGGCCCAGGTAAGGCGGCAAATGCCGGTGGCGTCGCGACTTCAGCGCTTGAAATGAGCCAGAACGCGTCGCGCGACCGCTGGGACTTTGACACCAGCGAGTCAAAGCTGCACAGGATCATGCGTGACGTGCACAACAACACGTATGAGGCCTCAGAACGCTATGGACGTCCGGGCGATTACGTGCTCGGCGCGAACTCGGCCGGATTCGTCACAGTTGCCGAGGCAATGCTCGATCAGGGCGTCATCTAGGGCAATTATCACGATAGTTTCACTCGACATCGAGTGAAACTATCCCCTGAAACCGGCGGAATTACGCCGAATTTTCTCGAACTTCACTTTTTCGTGATCTGAGCGTGACAATTTCGTGATGTTCGGTTAGGCTTGTCGAGAATCTGGCCCAAATGGGTCCGCAACACCAATGCAAACGTTAGGCAAAATTTCCTCGTGAACCAGACTCCCGGCAATGAAGTGGTAGCGGTTAGCTCCGCTCCGGTCTCTGCTCCCTCGAAATACAAGCGTCTCGCAAAGACTTTCGGTGCTGCTGCGCTGAGCGCGGGCCTCGTGGGAACTTTCGCACTCCCCGCTTACGCGTCCACCAATGACGTCATCACTCATGAGGCGATGGGGTCGGTATCCGAAAGCCAGAGTGTTGAGACGGCTGTAGTCGACCCTGAGCTTGCGAACGCGAACCTTGAGGCCGCGCTCGCGATTGCTGAGACTTCGAACGATCCAGAGATGATCGCCGATATTGAGCGTGAGAAAGAAGCGCTCGAGGCTGCACAGCAGCAGACCGATGAGCCGCAGAGTGAAGAGGCTGCTGTCGACTTCAGCGGCTCCGACATTCCTGCTGGATCTGGCGCCCAGGGCATCATCGCTGCAGCAGAGGCGCAGTTCGGCGTTCGCCAAGACTGCACGGCTCTGGTAGAGAAAGCTCTCCGTGCCGTCGGTATCCCCGCTGGAGACCTCGGCACTCAGGTGGGCGAGTACACCGCGCTTGGTGGCCAGGCATACGGTTGGGGCTCACAGGCAGCCGCACCGGGTGACATTCTCGTGTGGCCAGGACAGCACGTTTCGGTCTACATCGGCAACGGTCAGCACATCGATGCTGGTTTCAGCTACGGTAACGGCACCGGGGTGCGTGGCGCCACCGCATGGGGCAACGCTCCCGCATTCGGAGTGCGTTTCTAGACTTTACTTTTGCAGGCAAGGCGCCTCCGTTCTTTCGAGAGTGGGGGCGTTTTGCTGTTCCGGCCCTGCGCGCAACGCCTGAGTGTGTGCGCTAGAATTATTTAGTGGCCACGCGATGTGGCCTTTGCCTTGGTAGCTCAGTGGATAGAGCACTTCTCTCCTAAAGAAGGTGTCGCAGGTTCGATTCCTGCTCAGGGCACCACCCAAATTTGGCTTAAACAAAGGGATCTAAGCGCCTCGCACCTCTTCGATGCCTGCCGCGATCATCTCCGAAGCCGCGGTGTGGCGTGCGATGCAGGGCTCCGACCAGCGGAGCCCTGCGCGCGTTAGGATGCGGCCCCACTGAGTGCGGTCGCCGGATGGTGTGATTGGTCGCCCTGGCCGAGCTATCGTCCCCTCTTGTGCTGCATCTTTGTCGCCACGAGTGGACGCTTGAGCAATCCCGTTAGCTGGCATTGCTGCACGCCAAGTCGATAAGAGGTCGTATAGCTCGCGGGCCGGATTTGACATGCCCCATGCTCTACCGGCGTGTAACCCGCACTCGTAGTCACGCGGGAGACGTTGAAGCTAGTGGAGGACTAGCTCAACCCTTCACCGAAGTTGGTGTTGCCTCCGTCGATTGAGGGCAGCGTGACCAAGCAGGATCGCCACGCCCGCCGCGAATGTGGTCACGATCAACAAGTTCGTGTGCGCGTCACGAGCCTGTCCACAAGCGAGACCAGTGCGTAGCGACTCTAAGTCGTTCTTCATGACCTGCAGATTGAACGGGACCATCTTTGTGTCTGAAGAGATTTCCTGGCCTGGACGCACTTGAGGTGCATCCCAGCGAGACGGACCTGCATTCGCGCATTGCAACGTCACGAGCTGCTCCCCGTCATTGGACGAGGGCACCTGAACCTCTGGAGTGCGGAACCACACAAGCATAACCACCACGAGAGCCACCACGACCAAGAGAATGTATGCCGGGAAACCCCAACGGTTAGACGTTGACTGTATTGGCCCCTGGCTATTCATTGCTCCAGTCTGCCGCTCGTGGATAATTGGGGCAACTCGAGCAGCACGGTAGCAACAAGGCCGCCGTTCCGCGTCAGTGTGAGCAGGGGCAACTCGCTCATCGGAATAACAAAGCAATCACATTAATCGTTGAACCATGAAGTAATGTCTGTGGCATCAGGCAGGATGTTGATATGACTAATACACCGCCTGTCGAATATTCGCAGCCACCAGCACAAGAGACCCCACCACCAGCTAAGAAGTCGAAGAACACCGTCGGACTTATCGCATTCATCGTTGCGGTTGTCGGTTTCATCTTCGCATGCGTCCCCGGCGCACTCATTGTCGGCTGGATCGCACTCCCAATAGCGTTTATCCTCGCCATCGTCTCGCTCTTCATGAAAGGCAAGACCAAGGGGCTCGGCATCACAGCGCTCATCATCTCCGTGGTGGGCACCATCGTCGGTGTCATCGTGTTCATGTCGGTTGTCGCCACCTCATTCGACGAAGCGTTCGGTGGCGGCGAAGTGACAGTCACCGCACCTGAAGAGGAAGCGGCAGAGGTGGTAGACGAGGAGCCCACTGAAGCCGAAGTCGGGACCCGGGACAATCCCTACCCGCTCGGAACTACCATCGAGCAAGGCGACTGGGCCGTAACCATCAACAGCGTCGACCTCAACGCCACAGACGCACTCATGGCCAGCGACCTATACAACGAATCCCCGGGCGACGGAAACGTCTACATGATGACGAACCTCACCGCTACATACAATGGCGACAACCCAGACGGCGAAACCCCGTGGGTGACAGTCGACTACGTCACAGTAGAGGGAAACACAATCAACGGCCTGGACCAGATACTTATAGCGCCCGATGAGTTCGACATCATGTCCACCCTGTACGACGGGGCGAGCACGACGGGAAATCAAGCGCTTGAGATCCCCGCAGACACCGCAGCAGACGGGGTGCTAGCAGTCTCTCCAACTATCGCGGGAGACACGTTCTACTTCCAAGTCCAGTAAGCGGCTAAGACACAAGCCCCCTCACCAGAACACTGGGAGGGGGTGAAGCGTCCTGGATTTAGTTCCGCCCTGTGATTGAGAGGATATGCGCCTCGCACGGGGCCGAGTACCGCGAGTCGGCTTCCGCGAGAGTGGACTTAGAGATAGAAAGACTGTCATGAGCCCCGTACACTCGACTCCGCACGTTCCAGACCCGAGTGGTGTTTTCCGCCGGGTCGCCAGCTCGGATGATGTCGAACGCATCACGGAGACAGTAACTCTCGCGTTCACTGGAGACCCCACCTGGTCCCCGCTCCTCACCCCGGTCGCGGGCGAACTGGATGCGGCTCGCAGCTACTGGAGGCTCTTCACGAGCTCCGCGCAGCGGTACCCCTGGAGTTTCATGAACGATGAGGGGACCGTCGCGTCAGTCTGGTATCCGCCCCAGGCAGAGGAACTCACGGCTGAGGAGGAAGCACGCTTTCCCGAGTTTGTGCACGAGGTGTTTGGGCAGGCCCGTGCGACGAAGCTGCTGGAAACCATCGAGCGTTTTGATGCAGCCAAACCGAGCGGCGATTATTTCTACCTGAGCCTCCTCGCCGTGCACCCTGACCGTCGCGGGAGTGGCCTCGGGATGCAGCTGCTCGCGGAGAACCTGCGGCATTTCGATACTCTCGGCGTCGCTACCTACCTCGAGTCATCGAACCCGACGAACGACACCAAATATGAGCGTGCGGGGTACCGCCGCCATGGCAGCATCGACCTCCCCTCCGGGCTCACTCTCACAACCATGTGGCGCGATCCAGGCGATGCATCGGCTTCGACACCGAGT
Source organism: Leucobacter sp. (assembly GCA_052090925.1). GTDB lineage: Bacteria > Actinomycetota > Actinomycetes > Actinomycetales > Microbacteriaceae > Leucobacter. Next base: position 8,679 of record JBQDBM010000007.1, read on the forward strand.
GGCTAGGGCGGCGCTATCTGCTGTGCTCAGGCTCGCAGCGCTCACTCGTTCCAGCACCTGGGGAGTAACGACCTCTGTGCCGCGAAGTGGTGAGCGGGCGCGCTTAGCGACGCGCGTGGCGCGCTACAGATGCGAGACCAGCACGAAGCACGGAGCGGAGCGCGTCTTCGTCACCACCTCGAGGAAGTGTAGGCGACTCAAGGAGCGCAGCGTATGCTCCCGCAATGAATGAGTCACCCGCACCAACGGGAAGTACGCCTTCAGGCCAAGGGTCCACCGACATAGAGACTGATGCGCCCCGGGTGTGCGCAGACACCGGGCCGGGACCGTCTGTCACGATCACTAAGTGTGCGCCAAGGCTCAGGATCCGCTCCACGCATGTCTCCACCACAGCGTCGCCGTAGAGCGCCTCGAGGTCTTCAGTGCTGACCTTGACGATGTCGGACAGTCGAAACCAGGCTTCGACGTCGGCGACGCCCTGCCCGTGCTCCGTGAATCCGTCGCGGATGTTCGGGTCATACCCAACGAGCGTGCCCGCCTCGGCCCATCGCGGGACGACTTCGCGAAGCACATCCGCCATTGGGGCAATTGCAGTGCCGAGGCCGCCCAAGTGTACGAGTCGGAACGGCGCACCATCGGGCCCCGACTCGGGTGCGTCACTGACAGTCACATCGTAGGAGGCGGTGCCCTCGGCATACAGCTCATAGTCAACCGAAGTGCCGCGAGGGGAGGTCAACGCGAGGGACGGAGGTGATGAACTGGGCGTCAAGAAGCCCGTATACACACCACTTTCTTTGAGTACGTCAACGATGCGTTCACCGTACACACCGCGGGGGAGGCCCGTCCACAGTGCAGATTGAATATCCGCCGATTGGTCACTTGCATCCGCTCGAGTTCCTACGCGAGCGAGCGCCAGTGCAGCGTACGTCGGCCCGCCACCGACAGATGCTCGAAGATGCGTGGCGTCATCAGTCGCCACGTCGTAGACGGCTTCGCCGCAGCACAGCACCCACGAGACGCTCATTGGCTGAATTCCGCGGAGTTTGTATTGGATGTGTTCGACTCATCAATCAGTCGTCCATCATCGGCGACCACGCGATACCCTCCTGCTGTCCGCATGACTCGCGCTCCCATTCCGTCCTGGCGGACGGCTGCATAGTCCTGCCCGGCGAGGGCGGTATAGACGGAAAGAAAAACGAATGGCTGGGCACCCGTGTTCACTGATCGGTGCTTCCACTTCGGTGGTATGTAGCACGCAGTGCCCGGACCCATCGCGACCCAGCGCACGTCGCCGTCGCGCTCGAGCAGCACGCCACCGTATCCGCTCTGCCCGAGGTAGACCTCGCCGTCAGGGCGCACATGAATGTGTCCGTGTGTCATGAAGAATTCGCCATCGAGGTCGCCAGCTTCGATGCGGGTTTCGTTCAGCCCGAGCTCACCTTCTGCTTCGACCAACGCTGGCGTCGATGTGCCGTACACGAGATCCTCTGCCCGATCTTGCGGCACCGATGCCGCAAACAGTCCTGCCATACGCTTGAGGGTTCTGCTGGCGCGTCGCCATTCAGGGCTGACCTGCCCGGTACGTCCGTTGAGCTGTATGGCCCGCGGCCCAAGCTCGGGGTCGATCGTCATTGATGCACTCCCACATGACTCGGCATCGATACAGTAGCTGCAGCGAAGCACAGAAACACAACTCGCCAAGTAGCTATGTTTGATTTCATATTTCACGTAAAGTAAAACTAATCATAACACCCCGGAACCTCGCAGGAGAGCGGAGTTCCTCACCGTACGAGGAGGACCGTGTGAACGATTCTGCGCATACCTGGCGTATTGAGGATAACCAGATAGTCGAGAAGCCCTGGGGGCGTGAGGAGATCTTTGCCGGGGAAGACGGCCTCTACGTAGGAAAGATCATCACCATCCTCGACGGGTTCTCTGTCAGCCTTCAAACGCACAAACGCAAAACAGAGTCACTCACGGTGCTCAGGGGTGAGCTCAGTGCCGAGCTCGGTGACACGGCTGAGACCGTGGAGCGCAAAACACTGCGCCCGGGGAGCGGCTTGTTCGTCCCCGCCGGAGTGATCCACCGATTCACGGCCGTGGGCGACACGACGTTTGTGGAGGTCTCAACGGCCGACACCGGTTGGGAGACCGATGTGACTCGACTTGAGGATTCGTTCGGGCGCAGCGGTACGTCAGCGCAGTAACGGCGGCGAAGTAGGGATAAGTGCGTGTGAAACGGCATCTCGATGTGTCTCAGTCTTCTCGGTTACAATCCGAGAAATCCAGGTGTGGGCACTATTGAGGTCACAGCGGGCGTTCCCGATGATGCCAGGTATGCCCGAGAAACGAAGCCTTGACTACTTTCGGCACGCGACGACGAGCCTGTTCGCTGCGATGAATGTTGCTGGTGGCACCGTGATCGCTTCCACGCACCGTCGCCACCGTGCGGTGGAGTTCAAGAACTTCCTGCAGAAGATCGTCCAGAACGCCCCCGTGTATCTGGACGTGCATGTCGTCTGCGATAACTAGGGCACACACAAGCATCCGACCGCGACCGCGTGGGTCGAGAAGCATCCCGGTCCCCTATGTGTTTCACTCCGACCTACTCGTCGGGGATCAACCAGATCGAACGGCTCTTCGCCGAAGTCACCCGCGAACTCTTGCAGCGCTCGGATCACCGCAGCGTTCAGGCTCTCGAGACGGACCCCCGGAACTGGCTGAAAGTATGGAACGAGAATCCGAAACCGTTCATCTGGACCAAGGCCGCGGACGAGATCCTTGCCTCACTCGGCCGACTATTAAAACGAACTGACGGAGCAGGACACTAGTAATTCCCAGCGGAAAAGTGCCGCGGCGACGACAATGCACGATAAGACGTGAAACTGGGGTTTGACTATTCCCCGACGACCGACATGCGCTGCGTGAAGCTCATGCGGGCTTGAACAACGCTTTCCGGGTCCCAGCCGGGGCCGGGCATCGACGCGATGAGCAGCTTCGAATACGGGTGCTCCGGTGATTCGAGCACGCGATTCGTCTCACCCTGCTCGACTACCGCTCCACGAAACAGCACGAGCCCGCGCTGGCACAGCTCTTGCACCACCGCGAGGTCGTGGCTCACGAACAGGTAGCTCACACCCGACTCGCGCTGAATCTCAGCGAGCAAGTCGAGCACCTGCGCCTGCACCGAAACATCAAGCGCCGATACTGCCTCGTCGAGCACAACCAGCTTCGGTTCGACAGAAAGCGCCCGTGCGATCGCCACGCGCTGACGCTGACCGCCCGAGAGTTCATGCGGTTTTGCACCCGCATGCCTTTCAGACAAACGCACCCGGTCGAGCAAGCGCAGCACCTCGTGACGCGCTTCTGCCTTGCCGGTGGCACGCCCGTGCAAGAGCAGAGCGCGCTGCAGCATTTCTTGCGCAGTCAAACGCCTGTCGAGCGACCCGTTTGGGTCTTGAAACACCATCTGCACCGTGCGAGCTCTCGCAAGCCGTGCGCGTCTGCCGCGAGCGGCACGCAGCACGTCAATACCGTCAATTGTTGCCTCACCCGAGTCGGCGCGTTCGAGCCCAGCAAGAATGCGGGCAATCGTTGACTTGCCTGAGCCCGACTCCCCTACGAGGCCGACGGCTTCGCCAGCACCGATGGTAAAACTCACGTTGTCGACCGCGGTCACGGACTCCGCCGCGCGTCCCATCGAAAACATTCGATGGAGGCCATCCACTTCAACAAGACTCATCGTGCCCTCCGATCCAGTGCCGGTGCCGCATCAATGAGCGACCGCGTGTACTTATGCGAAGCATCATCGAACAACCTCGGCCTGCTGAGCGTCTCAACAATCTCACCCTGTCGAAGCACGTGAATACGGTCGCAGATCGCACCCGCCAGATGCAGGTCGTGAGTGATAAACAACATTCCGAGCCCCCTGTTGCGAATCAGTCGCTGAAAAATGGCGACTATCTCAGCCTGCGTCGTGACGTCGAGCGCGCTCGTGGCTTCGTCAGCGAGAATGAGCTTCGGGTCGGTGCTCAGCGTCGCCGCGATCACGACGCGCTGCAGCATGCCACCCGAAAGCTCATGCGGGTACTGACGCATCCGGAGTTTGGGGTGCGTCAGACCCACCTCTGTCAGCAGTTCAAGAATATGTGCCCTGGCCTCCTTGCGACGCCAGCCATGCACGCGAACGAGACGTTCGGCCATCGAGTCGCCGATAGTGCGCACCGGGTTGAGTGCCGAGCGCGGGTCTTGTTGCACGAGCGCCGCAGACTCGGCTCGCACACGACGCTGCGTCGCCGGTGAGGCCGACACGGTGTCGGTGCCGTCAATCTCGATCGTGCCATCAATCTGCGCCTCGTCACCGTAGAGGCGCAGTGCCGCCCGCACAGCCGTCGACTTGCCAGAGCCAGATTCGCCGACAAGGCCGACGAGTTCACCCGCACCAACCTCCACGTTGATGCCCCGCAGGATGTGCGCTGGCTCGTCACCTGACGTGAACGTCAGGTGCAGATTCTTCATATTCAGCAGCATACGACTCATCCTTTCGCCAACAGCCGGTCGGCCACACGCACGCCGACGATGTTGACGGCGATGACCACAAGCGCGATCGCCGCACCGGGAACAAGGGTCGGCAAGAAGTGTCCCTGCACAATGCCGGCCTGCCCTTCCTGCACCATGAGCCCCCACTCAGAGCTCGGCGGTTGTGCGCCAAAACCTAAGTAGCTCAGCGTCGCGAGACTCATGAGCGCTTCGCCGAAGAGCACGACGAGATAGCCGACGAGGGTTGGTAAGAGATTTGGGATCACCCCTCGCAGACAAATCGCGAGCCCGCCGAGACCCTGCACGCGGTACGCGTCAACGTAGGGTTTCGCCATCTCACTGAGCGCGAGGCTGCGCGTGTACTTCGCGATGATCGGGGCGAAAGCGAGCCCGAGCGCGACAATCGCCGTCACGGGGCCCGTACCGAAGACCGCGATGACGAGCACGACGAAGAGGAGGCCAGGGAAAGCGAACATCACGTCGGTGATGCGTGCGAGCAGGGTGTCGAGCCAGCCGCCGCGCCAGGCCGCAACGACACCGATGCCGACACCGATGACCGTCGCGAGGGCGAGCAGTATCACGGGGCCAAGCAGCGTCTCGGCGGCACCGATGAGGAGGCGTGAGAAAAGATCTCGGCCGAGCTGGTCAGTGCCGAGCAGGTGGCCGGCGCTTGGGCCTGACCAGATCGCGGCAAAATTAATCTCATCGGCAGTGAACGGTGCGATGAGCGGCCCGAATGACGCGACCACCACGACGAGCACTAGGAAACCGAGCGAGACCCAGTAGCCGATCCGCGAGCCCTTTCGGCGATTCGTGTGACGCGGTGCGATGAGCGTGGTCATACCGACACCGCCCTTCCTTGAATTCTCGGATCAAGTATTGGCAGCAGCAGGTCGACGATCGTCGTCACAACCATGTACGCGACGACCATGAATAGGAGCACAGCCTGCACGACCGGAAAATCGTGAGTGTTGATCGCTTCGACGAGCAGGGATCCAACGCCAGAAATGCCGAACACCGTTTCAACCGCAACGGTGCCTGCAAGCATGCTCGCAATGACGAGCGCCACCATCGTGATGATCGGCCCCCATGAGCCGCGCAACACATGGTCGCGCACTATGAATCGCTCCCTCAGACCGGAGGCCCGCGCCGCCTCGACATGTTCTGATGAGAAAAGCTCAATCATCGACTGCCTCGTCACGCGGCTCACTATCGCAACTGCCGTCGTAGCTAGGGTGATCGCGGGCAGGGTGAGCGCGTGTAATCGCTCGAGACCGCCCGATCCAGCACCTGCTACCGGAAACCAGCGCAGCTGCACGGCGAACAGAGCCACAAGCGCGATCCCGAGCACGAATGCGGGGATGCTTGCACCAAGCGTCGTGCCGCCCACAACGAGTGTGTCGGTCGCTTTGCCTCGGCGCACCGCAGCGAGTACTCCGAGGCCGATGCCGATAACCGTGAGCAAGATCGCGGCATACAGCACGAGGGAGAGCGTGATGGGAATGCGTGCGGAAAGAATCGCGCTCACCGGCTGATGGTATTGAAACGAGCGACCGAAATCACCCGTGAGGGCGCCCGACGCCCAGTGCCAGTACTGAGCGAGCATCGGCTCGTCCAGGTGGTACTGGGCGCGGACGCTTGCGATCCGCTCGGGCGTCATATTCTCGGGGTTACCGATCAAGAATGTGACAGGATCACCCGGCGCCGCGAACATCGCAGTGAAGATGATGAAAGAGGCGATGATGAGCGTGAGCAGCATCCCACCAACCTTGTGGATCACATGCCTCATAGAGGGTTACTCTCCTGCGCTGCCGAGGTCTACCGCCCACGGGTAGTAGATATAGGCGGCCGAGGAGGGAACGCCGGTGACCTCATTCGACATAACGAGGGTCGACGGAGTTGCCACAACCGGGATCCACACAGCGTTCTCAACCCAGCGGCGCTCGAGCTCAATCGTGATCTCGGCGCGCTCGGCGTCGTCAGTGGCCGCGTAACCCTCGTCGACGAGCGCGTCGAACTCTGGATCAGAGAAGATCCCGAAGTTCACGCTCGCGTCAGACTTCCCGTTCTTGTAGAAGCCGAGCGGGTCGTTCTTCGAGATGTAGTACTCATCTGGCCAGAGGTCAGCCTGGCCACGCAGTTCGGCATCGCTGTAAAAGTCTCCATACTGTGACGACGGAATGACAAGAATCTCACCCTCGAGCCCGATTGACTGTGCTCCCGCAACGAGTGCGTTCGCGATGACATTGTGTGTCGAGCTGCCGTTCGATCCGACAACAATCGACTCACCCGTCACGCCCGCCTCTTCAACAAGCTCCGTAGCCGCAGCGATATCTTCGTCACTCGGCTTCGCAGGCGCGCCTTCGAGTGCTTCGAAAGCCTGCTCGAACGCGTCATGCTCGTAGCCCCACGCTCCGGCGCCAACCGGCGTCTTCCACGGTTCAGCGAGGCCGCTGAACGCAGCCGCAGCGATGCCCTCGCGATCAAGCACGAGCGAGAGTGCCTGGCGCACCCGCTCGTCAGTGAGTACTCCGCGATCGGTCGGTTCGAGCACCCACGCGTTCGTTGACGGGCCCTGGTAGACCGCGACGTCATTGCTACCCGCAAAACTCACGGCACCACTCGAGTTTTCAAGGTATGAGCCCTGAGCCTCGCCCGTGGTCAGACTGTTCAAGATCGCCGCCTCTTCAGCCCAGCGGAACACAACCTCTTCAGCGAGAGCCTCAACCTCCTGGTTCCAGTGGTCTTGCACTTTCGTAATCGTCAGCTGCGAGCCCGGCTCCCACGAGGTGACCTCGTACGGGCCGCTACAAGCCGATGCAGAGTTAGGGCTGCCAAAATCATCGCCCTCGGCCTCGATGACACGTGGGTTCCAGATGATGCCGCCATCACCGGCCATCGCCTGCAAGAAGATCGCGTCCGCCTGCGAAGTCGTGACCGTGATCTGGTCGTCGGCGGTCTGCTCCATGGCCACGACATTCTGGTACTCATCAGACTCTGCGGCGCCCTCTTCCGCGTGCCGCTCCATGCTCCAAAGCACATCTGCGGTCGTGACCGGGCTGCCGTCATGGAATACGGCGTCTTGGCGGATCGTGAACACAAGATTGGTATCGTCGAGCCACTCTGCGTCAGAGGCGATTCCGTTGCCGAGCGAAAGGTCTGGCTGCACCTGCATGAGCCGGTCGCAGACGTTCGCGAGCACGGTGTCATCGGGCGTGGTCGCGTCGATGTCTGAGTCGAGGGTCGTCGGCTCGCCCCCCAACATCCATGTGGCCGAGTCGATCGGGCCAGCCGCAGCCGAGGTTTGGTCGGCGAACGGTGCGTCGATCGAGGCCGCGTCGTCGCCACCATCGCCGCTGCCCTCACCTGCCGCGCAACCGGTCAGCACGAGTGCCGAGACAGCCGCGACGCCCAGCGTGAGCCGGGCTCCTGGTCGTATGGTCTTCTTCATTGAAAACGCCTCCTTGTTAGCGTTGGTTGGTTGAGGGAAAGTTTTGTGCTGGCCCGTCGTACAGGTTCCAGGGAAGCACTTGGTACTCCGACTCGCACGGGAAGCCGGGCGCGATGCGATACTCGCCGCTCGTGAGGTCGACGCAACTCGACAAGAGCGTCGACCATTGCTTCACCGCCGGAGCCTCGGTGTTCGGGTGGGTGCACACGCCTTCGGGGTACCCGACATGGTCGGACATTGCGCGGCGAACGAGTTCGAAACTCTCATCTGCGTTACTCCCAGCTTTGACTTTCGCGAGCTGCTCGCGCACCCGGGGCAGACGCAGCAGCGAATCGGCCGAGACAGGACGGTAGCGGCCGGCGAGTTGCGGCGGAACGGAGGCCTGAAAGTGGTTCGTGTGCGCGATGACGCCATCTTCGTCGGGGTAGATCCAGTCAACTCCGTGGGGGGTTGTCTCGAGATCGATCCCGAAGCCGCTGTGGTGTGCGAGCAGAGCATTGCTTGCGATATGCGGTTTTGTTTTCACAAGCATCTTCAGGGCCGTCGCGATATCGGCGCTGTCAAGCACGAGTCTGCGAATCAAGGTTTGCGGTACACCGATCTCGTTGCCAAAGCTGCCGCCGAGCCCGTTCGCGTTGAGCGCGATGCCGGACGAGTTCGCGCCGTGGCGGCCAATTTGACCGGCCTCGACCTGCATGATGAGGGTCGGCAGGGGGTCTTGTGCGATGCGCAGCACGAGTGTGGTGTTTTCGGTCTGTGTGCGCCAATCCCAGTTCTGGCCTACGAGGGTGTTGCCGGTACCGCTCGCTTTGCCAGTGAGGAAGAACGAGGTGCAACCGTCAACCGCGTCGCGCTCATCGTCGTCGAGATCGATGGCGGGGGTCTGTGCCTGGACGGTCGCCTGGTAGTTGTAGATAAACTCGCCGCGCACGTTCAGGGTGAGAATTTCGGCGAGCTCAAGGCCCGCGCCCTCGGCGATGCCGCGCATCTCTTCTACAAGATGCGGTGCGAGCTGGTCTGAGATCGGCAGCCACTTCAGCACCGAGTCGGTGATGCTCGCCCAGCTCATGCCTGTCTGCTGCGTGAGTGCCGTCTGGTAATACGCGATCGACGCTGCAATAAGGTCGCGGGCGCCCTCACCGTACTGGCGGCCGCGCTCGCGCGGCGATCCGCTGATTTCAAGCGTACGGATCGAAGCTGCGTCGCCCATTCAGACCTCCTAGTCAGGTTCGCAGTGTTCGCCGCGATTCCAGTTGCACATCTGCATGAAGCAGAGAATAATTGTGTGATTGCTGGAACATCCGTTACGGATATTCACCTATTGGGATAGAATGATACATCAATGGAACCTCTCGTAACAACTGATACAGAACATGGTGCACTCACCGCGCTGCGCGAACGCATTGCCGTGAAGTGGGACACGCTCTCGAAATCCGAACGCGCCGTGTGCCGGGTGCTCACCACAATGTCGGCAGAGCGACTGCTCTACGCGAGTGCCGCCGAGCTCGGCACCCAGAGCCACACCTCCAACGCATCGGTGGTTCGCACGCTGCAAACGCTTGGGTACTCCGGCCTGTCGGCACTCAAACAAGAAGTGGCTGCGCCGTTCAGCTCAAGCGTCGCGCCCGACATTCGGTTAGGTAAGCGACTCGAACACCTCGGCCAAGATCTGGCTCAGATCCAACAAGAAGTCTGGGCGGAGGCCGCGGATCTCGTGCAACTCGCAGCCCGCGGGAACACCGACAGCGACTACTCGACCGCCGTAAATCTCATCGTACGCGCCGACACCGTGTTCTGTTACGGCCTCGGCGCTTCGGGCATCGCGAGTGACCATCTCGCGCTGAAGCTTCGCCGCATCGGCCTGGCTACGCGGCGGCTGAACACTGACGGGTTTCGGCTCGCCGACGAGGTGATGAGCCTCGGTGCCCGCGACCTGCTCGCAATCTTCGCGCCCGGCCGCGTCACCCGCGATATCGAGGCGTTGCTCGACCAGGCACACTTGACGGGCGCAAGTGTGCTGCTAGTGACCGACGAACTCAGCGAATCACTCGGATCGCGCGTCACCGCCTCGCTCGCGGCCCCGCACACACCGACGGGCCTCACCGCGGAGGCGCTCGCGGGTGTACTCGTGAGCGACGTGCTCGTGCAAGCGGTCTCGGCAGTCGGGCCCGACACAGCGCTACGCTCGTCGCAGGTGCTCAACGACCTGCGGTCGCGCCTCGGCTACTGACGCGCGCCACTTTTCCCAAGCTGTGGAGCTGCATCCTCTCCGTGACATCGCAGGCCGTGCAGTGCGACAACCTTGCTTGGAAAGCCGGCTCGAGGATTCATTCGGGCGCAGCGGTACATCGGCGCAATAACGTCACACGTAGCCCGTTTTGAGGAGCGCAGCGGTCTTAGTCGCTGGCGATGATGAGCTCGATGCCAGATCCCTCGCAGATCCGCGTGATCTCCGCGCTCGTTGTACTTGATTCTGATGCATTATCCGCACCGGTGCCCGCTGTTACGATGACATCGACCGCCGTGAGGTCCGCAATGCGTAGAAAATCGGCGACTCCGACTTTCGATGCATCCAACGGGACAACAACGCGGCGTGCTCGCCGCATGGCAGCACGTTTCACTTCAGCCTCGGCGGTGTCCGCCACGGTGATCCCCGCTTCGGTAATTCCGGTGACCCCAATAAACGCCGTGTCGACGGTGAATGCCTCGAGCGTCTGGAGAGCGAGTGTCCCGACAAAGCATCCCCCGCGAGGTCGGTACTGCCCGCCCAAGACGGTGTGACGAACGTTTGGTGCGTTTGCTAAGGCCGAGGCGACGGGCATCGAGTGTGTCAGGACGTTGACGTTCGAAGGCAGGCGCACCCCACCCAGTGCCAGGCTGGGGTCGGCGAGGGCGGCAGCAATCATTGCCACCGTCGTCCCACTGTCGAGGAAGACGGCGTCGCTGTCGTTGATAAGTCCCAGGCAAGCGTGCGCAATCGTGCGCTTGGCAGGCAGATTTTTCTCGATGCGCTCGGCGACATCGGGTTCACGGGAGTCGTCGATGGAGAGCGCTCCACCGTGTATCCGACGTAGCAGGCGGGCCTGGTCAAGCTCGGAGATGTCCTTGCGGATCGTCGTTTCTGTGACTCCGATAAGGATCGCAAGGTCACGCACCCTGGCGCGGCCATCGGTGCGCACAATCTCGAGAATGCGTCGACGCCGTTCCTCGCCAAATACTGGGGAGGCGAGATCGGGCGAGTCGCCCATCATGCACCACCTCTCTTGCGTTTCGTTAGTCTATCGCTTCGATTCACAACTGTTCGAAAGTCCGAGTTCTATTCTGTCGTGAAACACGACGCGACATGTGAGGTCACGGAGACCCGGATGCGTTCGGCATAGCCGGCGGGATCGACGTCCCGCGCTGGTACCTCGACGTACGACGCCCCGGGGATGAGTTCGGCCCATTCGCGCGCGAGGCGCAACGGGTGCACCGGATCATGCGGTGCCGCGACGACTTGGACGGGCACATTGATGCTGCCGAAGTCCGCACCATCCGCGTAGGCGAGCTGAGCCGGAATAGTCGTGAGCCGCGCGATTCGCTCGAGTGCCTGCGGTTTGTGGAACTGAGAGACGAGGCTTTCGGCGGTCGCCGGGGAACGTGCTGCCAGACGCTGATAGGCGCGAGTCGCCTGCAGCACCGCAGCACCCTCGTCGGGGCCTTCGGTGCGCAGGAGTGCAGCAATCATGGGCATCAGCGCCAGATTCTCAGGCACCGATTCAGATGAAAAGGCGGGCCGCACAAGCGACGCTCCGCGCACATCCAACGCTCCGTCCCGCAGTATCGTGAGTGCGATCGCCGCGCCCATCGAGATGCCCGTAATGTACACAGGCTTCTCCGCTTGTCCGAGTTCCGTCAGGAGCGCAGTGACGTCGTCCGCAAGGCCACGAAAGGTCAGTCGTTCAGGATCAACGACGGAGGTCGTGTCTCCGTGCGCCCTGAGGTCAGGCGCAACGACGGCGACATCCGCACCGAGCTCATCAACTGCGTCGAGCGGCTGACTTCGGTCACCGCCCAGGCCGTGCAGCGCGACGACGACCGCGGGTGCCTCGGGGCGGACGAGCGTATATGCCGCGGTCGTGATGTACTCCTGAGCGGGTGTGGTGGGGAAGTTCACTGCCTACCATCCAATGTGTCGATTGCGGTGCGAAGCACGGAGAGGACGCCAGGCACCTGGGACTCAGTGGCATCCTGAATGACGAGGGGCACAGCGCCGTGCCCGGCCCCTGCCGCGGGGAGATCACTCGTGAGCGAGATGACGGACGCGTAGTCTACGACGCCTTGACCCGCGAGGGTGTCTGCCCACGGCACGGTGTCTTTGATGTGAATGCACACCGTGTGCTCGCCGAGTTGAGCGAATGCATCCTCGAGTACCCGCGAGTGGTCGGAGAGTGGGTGCTCTGCTACGAGGTTGGCCGGGTCGAGGATGATCCCGACTCGACTCGCGTCCGCCCCTAACTCGTCGAGCAGTCGGAGCGCCGCATCAGCGTCCGAGACGACATTGCCTGGTTCCGGCTCGATGCCGAGCAGTGGGCCTTGATCGGGCACTGCTTCAAGCAGCACATCGAGTTCAGTGCGGAAGTCGCGCCAGGCAGCTTCGGTGCGGTTATCCGGGTGCGCCCGCCACTGATTCTCAGCGTCCCTCGACCCTGTGCAGAGGGTTGCGGCGGTGGCGATCCCCTCCGGCATTGCGCGCAGGTACGCGGCCGTGTTGCGCGTGGCTTCTCGACGTAGGCTGGCGTCTGGGTGCGCCATGTTGTACGTGGCACTCAGCCCCCACAGGGTGAGCTCGTGTGAGGCAAACGTTTCAGAGATACTGGCGAGATCAAGGTCCGCAAGTGCCTGACCTTTTGGGATCGTGGGAAGATCGAGCGCGCTGAGGTTTAGCTGCACCTGGAAGAGACCGGCTGTGGCGAGCGCCCGCGCCAACTCCTCGGAGCTGTCGCGGGGCAGCATCCGCGCGAAGCCGCCAATGCGGCGATCCCACTGACTCAGAGTCATCGGCCGAACTCCACTCGCTTGCCGCCGTTCGTGGAGGACTCTGCGACTGCCTCGATCCACTCCACAGCGCTCACGCCCTCATCGGGGGTCGGGCTCGTCGGAGTGTTGTGGAGAATGGCCTCTGCGAAGTGCTCAGCCTGCAGCTTGTACGCGTTGGTGTCACTAAAGTGGGGGACCGTTGAGACACCGTCGTTCTCAATGTGCACTTCGACTTCGCTGGCTTGTCGCCAGAACGGAAATGGGCAGCGGGTGCGGATGTGGCCATATTCGCCGTAAATGTCGGTGCCCTCGGCCCACTCGGCGTGCACTGCCGCGGTGATTTCGAACGAGATGAGTCCGTTCGATTGCGCTAACCCGGCCGTGCCTTTCCAGGTGTAGTCGTCGCAGACGTTACCGACATGTGCGCTCACCCAGGTCGCGGGACCACCAAAGAACGTAAGCCCGTCAAACAGGTGCGCGCCGTGGGTGGCGAGAAGGTAGCGTTCGCGCTCTGCTTTGAACGTGTTCTCGACGCGCCGCACCTCAGGGTCAACGACGATGTCAGGAAACAGGGTGGCTTCGGTGGCGGGGCGGAGGCTGCTCATCACCCGATACCACGAGGAGAAGCTCAGGATCTTTCCGATCCTGGACAACTGCTCTTTCGCGTACGCGAGCCCGGGGTCGTGCCGCTTCATGGCGCCGGTTTGCAATTTGAGGCCGAGACGTTCTGCGAGTTCGGCAAGTTCGCGCGCCTCGTCACTCGTCGCAGCGAGTGGCTTCTCCATAAGCACATGCTTGCCAGCGTGGAGCGCCGCGAGGCCGAGAGCGTGGTGGAACCTGTCGGGGGTGGCGATCAGTACCGCATCGATGTCTGCGGTCAGAAGTTCGTCCGTGTCAGTGAACGCGGCAAGGCCATAGCGTTGGGCGACTCCGCTCGAGAGCGTCGGGCTGGGGTCGCTAATGGCGGTCAGCTCGATGTTTCGAGCCTTTTGTAGTGCGGGGAGATGTGCAGCTTGGGTGATGCGGCCGGCGCCGATAATTCCCAGTCGAATCTTCGATGGTGATGACGACATGGTGGCCTTTCAGGTGCACAGGCAGAACGAATGTGTTTCGATCCTAAGTGAATTCGATAGAAAACAAAACTAAACATCAATATTCACAAGCTATGCTGGGTGGCACAGACACTGTTCAGTAGGGAGATATCGAAGATGCAGGCTTTCCTCTCGTTATGGTCCGCCGATCAGATGGCGATTGGGGACGCGGTCGACCGGGTCGACGACCTTGCCGACGGCTACCACATCGATGTGTTCGACGGCCACAATGTGCGTGAGTTGCTCTTCGGACCAGACTTCGTGAACGCACTCCGGGGGCGCACAGAGAAGCCAATTGAAGTGCACCTCAACGTGGAAGATCCTGATCACTGGGCTGACCGGTTCAGCGACGCCGGTGCCGACATCATCACGGTGCAGACCGCGGCTTCCCCCAACATTCGGCAGACGTTCGAAGCCATTCGGGCGCGTGGAGCAATCCCGTCCCTCGGGCTTGAGGTGCACGAATCGCCCGAACACGCGGCGTCTCTCTTTGACGTGATTGATCGCGTGCTGCTCATGGGCACTGCCATCGGAATTAAGGGCGTCGGGTTGGATCCGGCGACTCCCGACCGAATCCAGCAGCTCCGTGCCCTGCGTGAGAGGGCGGGGCACAAGACAGGCGACATGCCGATCGTTGTCGATGGGGGCATTCGGGATCACACGGTCGAGAGCCTCGCGGCGGCAGGAGCGGATGGCGTGATACCCGGATCGCTGGTGTTCGGCGTATCGGATCCGCGCGCAGCCATCGCGCGCCTGCACGGTCTGACCTGCACAGGCTGAAGAGCGGGGGATCAGCGACGTCGAACTACCTGCGCCCACTCACCAGGGCCGGGTGGAGTATAAACTCGCGTCGACTCGTAGCTCCGAGTTTGGCGCGTGCCTGTGAGAGGTGGGATTCGATCGTCCTCACGCTGCGGTTGAGCTTTTCGGCGATATCGGCGTTGCTCAGCCCCTGCGCAGCGAGACGCGCTGCCTCAGTCTCTCGAGCAGTAAGCGACGACTTCTCAACCCTTGGTAGGTCGGTCTCACGCAGCCACGCGTACCGTTCGAGCAGTTCGCTCTCGATCAATTGGATCTGTTGATCACAGCGCGCCACTGCACCGGTTGATCGTCTCTTTACAAGGATGCTTCGTGCCTCGGTGAGCGCCGAGAGTGCAGGACCACCGAGGCGTAACTCAAAGAGCTTCGCGGCGACTCGCTGCAGCTCCGCGGGGTTCTGTGCTTTGGATGCCGCAAGGTGTTGATACATGAGTGAGATAACCGGAACCCGGGGCGCATCAATTTCTGTGGTTGGTGGTGGAGGAGCCTGTTCTTGCTCACCGATGACGTAGTCGACAATGTGAGCGATTGTCCACTCGTCCTGGCGAGGTGCACTCTTCGTGTCCGCCGCCGGCCACCAGGTCGTCGGGTTAATCACGGGTGAGCGCTTTGTGGCATTTTCTATAGCTTCTGAGAACCATGTGAGGTGTGCCCGCAGCCGTGCCGGTAGAAACCTCGGTGTGCTCTGAGTGAAATGCTTCCACTCGAGGGCGGCACGCTGGGCGTGCCCGAGGCTCAGTGCCCCCGCGGCTCCGATCAGATGAGTGAGCCACTGCCGATGGAATGGAGCAGAACGGTCTTCCGAAACAACACGTTGTAGCTCTTGGGCGCGCGCGAGGAAGTTGTCTGACACGAGCATCTTGCACGCGTAGGTGATGAACGCCGTGCCAATGATGTCGCGGTAGGCGTTATTGGAAGCGCGCATCACGAGCTGCATCAAATGGAGGAACCGGGCGTGGTCTGCGTCAGTAAGGCTGTATCCGCGCCATAGCAGCTCGTGCATGCAGAGTGCAGCGGCTGCGAGCTGTATCGCTTCATGCTCTTCCGAGTTCATCGCGGCACGAAGGAACTTGAGTTCTCCGGTGAGCGGTGCGGCGGTGTTCCAGAGACGTGCGATCCGTTCGGATGCGCTTTCAGTGGTCCCAGATTCTGCGGTGCTGATGAGGTCGGTGAAGCCCGGCGATGCCCCGATTGAGATGCTTGCGGTTGATTGCGCGTCGAGAATTGCCCTGAGAAAGGTTTCGCCGATGTTTTCGGCGCTGGTGTCGGGTGCGGGGGAAGTGTCGAGTCGTGAAAGGCCCTGCTGAGAACCAGCGAGAAGAGTCATGGCGCGCGCGCCCAGGAGACCGGTGAGTTGTACTCCGTGATTCGCGAGGCGCAGTAGCAGCGCGCGGGAATTACCATGGCTGACAAAATCGATGGTTTCGTCCGAAGTGCGGAGTAGTAGGTTGAGGAGTGGTTGGTGAGGCGCACTCCCGGTGTTATCAACGTGTGAGAGCACGCGGGCGCAAAACAGTGAGTCCGTGATGCTGAGTGGTAGGCCCAGGGATTCTTGTTGAATGAGCCTGGATGCGACGCCAAACCTGGCGTCAGCAAGGGTGTCGGGGGTGCTCCAGGGTTCTAAGGCGGCTGCGAGAAAGATGGGTACCGATGAAGTGTCGTCGTCCTCCTGCGGCAGCAGAATTCCCCGGTCGGTTAGAGCGCGGACCACCTCGCCGTTCGTGAGGTATTCGGCTTGGGATGGGTTGAGTGGGTCGATTTCTGATAGCGCGATCGCGGCAGCTGCAACCTCGGCATCAATCGCACCAATGGCTGTTGCCGCGCTCTTCATCCCCGGAAGATGGAGCTCCTGCAATTGGTGTGTGTTGATTCTCGGTGCTGGCCCTATGGAAACGTACCCGGCCTGGTCGAGCGTTATGAGGTCAAGTGCCCAAGCAGGTCTTCCCCACGAAAGCTCGCTCAGTACTTCTGCTGCATAGGTCGTGAGGGTCGTCGGAGAGTTCGCGTGTATGAAGCGTTGGGTCTCGGCTACCGTCATGGGATTGACTCTGTAGCGATACGCGTTTGCTGCGGCGGAGTCAGCGGCCGAGGATTCGGCAAGTAACGAATCAATTTCACGCGTGTAGCTTGTCGTTGCGTTGCTGCTTTCTAACGCAGAGATGGTCTTTCCGCCACGTTCAGTCCATATAGAAATAGCGCGCAACAGTTCAAGGTCGGCAGTTTCGAGGTCGTCAATCAAAAGCACGACTGAGGGGTCACTTTCACGGAGTACACGGAATGCTGACGTCCGGTCCGCACAGGAGACTAATGCAACTAGTGTCTTGCGCTCTGTGAGTAGATGTCCGAGAGCGGTGAGTACGTGAGACTTCCCGACCCCGTTCTCCCCAGACAACACAAGGTAGCCGCGCAAATCGAATTGTTGAAGCAACTCACGTGCCAGCCCAATAGTCAGGCCATTCCAATTCGCTTCCATTCACACCCCGCGTGAACTAATTCCCAAGGATTCGGCACCCCACGTGCGTATCCAATTGACACCACACTAGCGGGAAACTTCAAGCGTTTACCCAGGTGCGCGAGGATTGAGATCATCAATCTCAGTAGTCGGGAATGAATGCTCAGTAGTCCACTGCATTGCATCAGGTGGGTAAAGCATGAGACTCAGAGTTCGACGCGAGCGATTCAGGTCTACTGAGGACAGTAGCCAACACTTGTGGGCGACTCATACTCTCGATGGTGTTGGGGTGTCTTCATATAGTCCTGCTGGTCGAGAAGTCGCGACTAGACGTAACAAATGGGGGAGTACAGAATTTTGAAAAATTCACCGAACTCGGGGGCGCTGCGAAGTCGACGCCGCAGGAGAGCGCTCGGATCTGTCACCGCTCTGGCCACTCTGGTCGCACTTGTTGGCGCAGGAGGCGCAGCTGTTCAAGCTGACGAACAAGCACCTGACGCTGACGTTGTCTCTGCCGCACACGGCCATGGCCTCTATGCAGATCTCGTGGGGCTGGACCTTGCTGCCACTGCAACATCTCGTAGCGCTCACGATGACCAGAGCGCGACGGACCCGTGGCCAGAGACCGATAGTGGTGGGCTCGACCTAAGCGTCTTGGGTCTTGATGTTGCCGAAGCTCTTGGACTCTCGGGTGGAGTTCAGCTGCCTCTTGTACAAGAGGCCGGAGGCTCAGGGGACGCACTTCTCGCTCTTGGTGACCTCGATGCCCTGGTGTCGTATTCGGATTCACCCAGTGACACTGAGTCGACTGCATCATCTGGCATTGTCGGAGATGGAAGCAGCGCGGTAAACCTTGATCCCACTGCTGTGCCCGCAGGGTATGAGCCGACCACACTCGATCTCGCTGCACTTCTGGGTCAAGTGCTGCCCAACCAGACAGTGATCGATGATGCGTCGATCGAGATCGGCGCGCTGGGTGCCACTGCCAGCCAGGTCGATGGTGAGCTTGAAAACGAATACATGGTGGCGGGCCTTGAGGCCAACGTCCACAGCCCGCTCGTTGGCGACCTCACTGATGTGCTCACTACTGCGGTGAACAATATCGTTGCACCGATCAATGGTCTCGTTGCTGAAGATGGTCTCGTGGACAGCGCGATCGGGGGGCTCAGTGACGTGATTGACGGTGTCGATACCAGAGTTCTCGGTATCGGTGTGGTCCTGAACTCTGATTCTGAAGCCAGTGGTGCAGAAATCACGGGGCTCGACACTCTCGTCACGGATACGGTTAATGACTTGCTCCAGGAGGAGATTTCGAACGGCAACGGATCGGTCTTTATCGATCTTTCCACAGGCCTGATACACCTCGACCTCGCCGAACTCGTAATCGAGGACTACAACACCAATAATCCTGACGGTGAGATCAGTAACCTGAGTGAGCTACCGGCAAACACTGACGTTCTTACCAGCGGGGTGGTGGCGTCGATCACGAACGGGGTCACCGAGGCCCTCAGCGGAAACGGCGCGAATTCGCTCACCACAAAGCTGCAAACGCTCCTCAGCGATAACCTATGGAACACCGTCGGCATCGACATCAACATCAATGCTACGGGTGACGCTTGTTTGGTGATCGGCTGTACGACACTTGTCGCAGGCGAGGTTGTTATTGACGGAACGCTCGCTGAATTTGCCGGTTATGGTGACGCAGAGCTCACCAGTGACAACATCAGCACGACTCTGGATCTCTTGGGAGCCATCTCTGTAGGAGAGCTGGTGAACCTGATCACTGGCGATCTGCTGGCCCCGATCGTAAATGACGTTGCCGGGCCGCTGCTTACAATCATTACTGACGACGTGCTCGGCAACGTGCAGTCACTGCTGCATGATGCCATTCTCGCGCCTGTGCTGACTCCAGTGATCAACGCATTACAACCACTCCTTAACGGCGTTGCCAACATCACGATTAACGAGCAGCCAACGGAGGCCACACCGAGCGAGCCCGGCGACCTCGGTGCAGAGAGTTTCACGGTCCGAGCACTCAGCGTGGAACTTCTCCCTCTGATCCCAGCGAATTTGCTGAGGCTTGAGTTGGGATCTGCGAGTGTCTTGGCGGCTGATGAAGCTGTCGCGACAATTACAGCGAGCCCAGACACCGCGGTTCACGGAGAGGTAGTCACGATAACGGGTAAGAACTTTACTCCAGCAGAAGGCGTAATTATTGTATTCCCGGATGGCACAAATGGCACACCGACAGCCGATGCAGATGGTGACATAGGTGTTGATTCAGCTATTACGTGGACGGTCCCTGCGGATCAGGATCCAGGTACCGTGACGTTCACCGCGACAGGTCAGGACAGCGGAAGCGTCGCACAAGACACCGTCGAGGTCATTGCGGTGACGCTCAGCGCAACCGACGCTCCTCAGGGCGGAACCGTGACCCTCACCGGTGGTGGCTTCGCTCCGGACGAGGCCGTGACGATTGATCTGCCCGACGGTACAACAGGTACTGACACTGCGGACGCCGATGGGAACTTCACTTTCGATTGGGAGGTTCCTGAGACACAAGCTCCAGGAGTAGTAGATTTCACGGCAACGGGTGACAGCAGCGATCGCACAGCAGATGCCACAGCAGAGATCACACTCGCCGTGGCCACGCTGACCGCATCACCGAACCCGGTTGAACCCAACGCCACTGTCACCGTCACCGGAGGAAACTTCGCGCCCGGCGAAGCCATCACGATTACGGTTCCGAGTGACTGTGTAGTAGGCGGCACGCTACCTACCAACGCTGGTGCCGATGGCACATTTACGTTCAGCTGCGTAGTTGATGCGGGTACTACGGATGGCACAGTACTTACGTTCAGTGCCACCGGTGATGAGAGCGGCCGCAGTGCGACCGCCGTCACCGCGGTAGAGGAAGAAGTGCCGGCCGACGCGAATACGAACGCTTCGGCATCGGCCGCGGCCTCAGCAGACGCAGCAGCCGACGGCGATGCGACTCCAGCGGCGGAGGCAGCCGCTGAAGCTGCAGCCCTCCCAGACGCGGACACCACCGCAACTGCCGCAGCAGAAGGGGATGCTTCAGCAGCGGCTGAGGTTGCAGCGCGCGCAGACGTCGTAGCAGATGCGTCGACCACTGCTTCCGCAGACTCGACAACGGACACGAATGCTTCGGCACAGGCTGCAGCAACTTCGAGTAGTGACAGTACTGCAGGCGCGAATGCGGACGCCGATGCTGCAGCGAGTGTCGACGGCGACGTAGATTCACGAGCCGCAGCGCAAGCCGCTGCGAATACCGCAGCGACCGCAGACTCGTCGAACGATGCATCGGCCGATGCATCGGCGGACATCAACGCTGACGCGAACGCGTCAGCGTCAGCGTCAGCGTCAGCTCGTGCGAACGGTGACGAAGAGGCAGCTGCTCAGGCAGCCTCTGAAGCAGCCGCATACGCCGAGAACGAAAGCGATGCGTCCGCTGCTGCAGACGTCACAGCCGCGGCAGCTGCTGACGTCGCTGCGTACACGGATGTGGACGCTGACGCTTCGGCTACTGCCAGTGCCGATGTGACCACGGACGCGAACTCTGCGGCTCAGGCTGCGGCGACCGCTGTGACAGACACGACGGCTGATGCTACCGCTTCGGCAGATCAGAACGCTGATTCCGACGCGGCCGGAGATAACTCGGCTGACTTCGACTCGGCCTCATCCGCCCGCGCAGCTGCACAGAACGCAGCGACTGCGGACGCTAGTGGTGAAGTGGGAGCGTCGGCCGATGCTTCACAGGAGGCAGCGGCTGAGGTTCAGGCGAATGCCAACGCGTCGGCTTCCGCCTCGGCATCAGCGGATGCTGACGACAGCAGCAACCCGGCGGCACAGGTCGCGGCTCAAGCCGCCGCCTTGGCAGATGCCAGTTCTGCGGCAAACGCTGCAGCAGACGTTGACGCCTCGGCAGCCGCCGAAGCAGCTGCGCGACCCAACGTCGACGCCGATGCCACCGCAACTGCCGCTGAAAATGCAGAGTCTGCAGCCCTCGCCGCAGCACTGACGACGGCCGACACCTCGTCGGTGCAGGACGCGCAGCAGACCGCGGCAGCAGACGTGAACGCCGAGGCCGCATCAGCGGCTTCAGCAGAAGCGAACGCATCGGTCGACGCCTCGTCGCTCGCAGCTGCCGATGTCAACGCTGCAGCATCAGCCTCGGCGTCAGCCGAAGCCGACAGCAACGCGAATGCAGCAGCGATCGCAGCCTCTGAGACCTCGGCGATGGCAGACGCCACCACGACCGCATCTGCTGACACCTCGGCTGCCGCCACGGCGGACGCCGAAGCGGCAGCTCAGGCAGCGTCTCAGGTCGCGGCTCGTGCGGACGTGCGAACGACGGCGTCAGCGAATGCCTCGCAGGACACCACAGTTGATGCAAATGCTGCATCTAACGCAACGGCTCAAGCAAGTGCCGATAACTCCGCTGACGTGCAGGTGACCGCCTCTGCGGCCGCTGACGCATCAGCAGAGGTCAACTCGCAGGCGGCAGCGCAGGCTGCGGCTGAAGTGGCAGCGAACGCCGACTCGACCGCGACTGCCGCGGCAACTGCCGCAGCAACAGCGCTGGCTGACGTCGACGCAGATGCGTCAAGCGCGAGCAGTAGCGACTCGAGCGCAGCCACACAGGCCGCCGCCGAAGGGTCTGCTGAAGCAAGTGGTGATGACCTTGCGCGGACCGGCGCGATGAACGGTGCGGCACTTGCCGCAGTGGCACTCTTGCTCCTCGTACTCGGTGGTGCGGCCGTTGTCATGGCACGCCGGCGGAGCATGGCGGATCAGAGCTAGTCACTGAGGACCGCGGTGTGGGCCCGGGCGGCGGGTGAACGCCAGGGCCCCCCCCCGGGCCAATAGGGGGGTGGTTGGGGGGTGGTAAAACCCGTGGGAGACACAAAAACC
>JBQDBM010000007.1:30994-87415 GCA_052090925.1 Leucobacter sp.
GCTCTTGCGTGTTTTTTGGGTGTCGGGGCTGGCGGGCCGGGGGGGGGGGTGCCCGGCCCTGGCCACACCGCGGTCCTATCTGCGTGGAGTTGCGAGGAGAGACTACGCTTGGGAATAACCATTCCGCACCATCACAATCAATGGGGGAGCTTGTGAGCACGGGGGAAGATATAGGGGACGATATTCCGCCGCCCAAGCAGCGTGTAAAGCCCAAATCGTGGGTTCGGGTCGTGGCGTTGCTTGCCGCGGTATTCACCGCTTGGCATGTGTTCGCGTCATTCCTCTGGATCGCCCCCTACTCAGAGAACGCACGCGAAGTCGTACCGGGCGACGTACTCACCCAGTACATGATTCCGTTCTTTGGCCAATCGTGGAGCGTCTTTGCGCCCGAGCCAATCAACGGGGACTACCACTTCAACGTCCGCGCTATGGTCATCGACGAAAACGGCGACCTCGTCGAGACCGGATGGGTGAGCGCGACCGACGTCGAGTTGTCCATGATCCAGTACAACCTCACCCCTCCACGCGGCGGGATCCAATCTAGCGAAGTCGCCTCCAGTTATAAGACCGCCTACGACGCCATGCAGTCCCTGCAACAGACCATTGTTGCTGGCGACTTCGTCGTCGATGACTGGGAGGTTGGCCTCGAAGCGGCACTCGAACAGCAGGTTGAGGCCACAGACGTGCCTGACGAAGCGCCGACCGACCCCGTCGTAGCTGACGACCCAGCTGAAGCCGACGATTCGGGTGAGCCGGAGGATCTGGCAGAGGTTGAAGCGCCGACCGAGACCGAGGCTCCCGCGTCAGAGCCTGTCGTCAACACCGCAGAAATCGATGCGCTCCTCGCCGAAGAGCGTCGCACCACCGCCTACGCCACGCAGGTTGCTCGAGCCATTTGGGGCGAAGACGTGCAACAAGTGCAGTATCGAGTGAGTCGTCAGAACATCATTCCGTTTCAGGATCGCCATAACCCGCACGCCGAGCGTCCGGCCCCACAGATCGTCTTGCCGGGGTGGCGCGGACCCATCGTTGAAGAAAGTCAGAACGACAAGAACTTTGCCGATGTGTTTAACAAGCAGTTCGAGAGGACCCTGCGATGAGTGAGCCGCAAAGCACACCTGTCAGCAGGTTTGGTGCATTTATCGGGAGCCTCATCGCGGCCGCATGGATGGCGGCGATGAACGGGATCGGTAACGCCGTCGACGTCTTTGAGCAATGGCTCTTCTCAAGCAAAAAGGCACTCTACGGCCTCGCGGTCACACGCATCGTGTTTGGGCTCACCGCGCTCGGCCTCTTGATCTCTAACTTCACCACGCGGCTCTATACATTCGGTTCAGGCTCAGCCTGGAACGGTGAACTGCAGGAGCCGGTGAGTGACTTTCCACGTATCTGGCTATTCAGTGTATTCAATCGGGTGGCGGCCAACGATGCCGCATTCACCACGCTCTACCTTGTACTCATTGCGGTGAGTATCCTGTTCGTGCTCGGGTGGCGTTTTCGCATCGTCTTACCCGTCTTCTTCGTGCTGTGGATCAGCTTCATTGAGATGAATGACATGGTGGGCGATCAGGGCGACAACATGTTCAGGATCGCGCTGATTCTGATGTTTTTTGCCGACCCTGCTGCACGTTGGTCGATGGACGCGAAGCGACGGGCGAAGCGCGAATGGTTTGCTGAGGGTAGCTCCGGTCGCCAAATGGGCACGGCGTTACACAATCTCGCACTCATTGCGCTTGCCGCTCAGGTCGCTTTCGTCTACGCGTCAGGTGGCCTCTACAAGGCGCAGGGCGCGCCTTGGGCCGAAGGCTACGCCGTCTACAACCCCCTGCAAACCATGCGGTTTGGGACCTGGCCGATCCTCACCGACCTTGTGACGGCATGGGGCCCAATGGTGGCCCTCGCCACCTGGGGTTCGGTGGTTCTGCAGGTCATTTTCCTCGTCATGCTGCTCTCACGGCCAACGCGGCTCATCGCGCTGTTCGGCATCCTGAGCTTCCACATCGCCATCGGTGTGCTTATGGGCCTGCCCTGGTTCTCGCTCACCATGATCGCGATCGACTCGATCTTCATTCGTGACCGCAGCTGGAGGCGGCTCGGTCGAGGATTCTCGCGGCGTTGGAACGACTCAATGCGCAGCGTCGAAACTGATGAAGCGAGTCCCGTAGAAGCTCCCGTACGCGCATAGGCTGATCGTGTGAACGAACACAGTGAAGCAAGCGGAAACAACGGCGCATCGGAGTCTCTGGAGATCGAGCGAAAGTACGAGGTGGGAGAGACTGCGACCCTGCCTGCCGCAGCGAGATTCATTGCGATCGGACTGACCTCGGCGCCCGCGGAAACGGTGAAGTTGACGGCGAGCTACCTGGATACCCCAGAGAGGAAACTCGCCGCGGCGCGGCTCTCCGTGCGGCATCGCGAGGGCGGGCACGACGCAGGCTGGCACCTGAAAGAACGCGGAGCTGACGGTACACGCGAGATGCTGTGGCCGGCAGCCGAGGAGGTGCCCGAGGGGCTCCGAGCCGAACTGCGTGCGCGAGTTGGCGGCGCTTCGGACCAAGTCGAACCGATTGCCACGCTACGAACGACTCGGACGATCATTCGAGTCTTCGACGAGGCAGGTGCTGAGGTGGTTGAAATCGCCGATGATCGTGTGCATGCCACCGACCACTCCGCTGGCGTGGTGCGTGTGTGGCGGGAATGGGAGGCGGAGCTCATACCCGGAAGCCCGCCCGAGCTGCTCGACCGCATGGAGTCACTCCTCCAAGCGGAGGGTGCAATGCCGTCACTGAGCGTGGCGAAGATTGCACGCGCCACTGGAGCGCTCACGGAGCTCGCACTCGCGAGTGGGGCGAATGCTGAAGTGCTCGCAACCCTGAGTGTCATCGACGTGGCAGACCGCCTCGCTGGGCAGAGTGCGGCAGGCAACGCCGAGGATCGGGTGGTCGAGCTCCGCGCACTCGCCTCCCGCATAGCCCGGGGGCTCTAAACTGAACACATGAGTGATGTTGACCCGAAAGCGCGCAAGAAGCAGATCATCGTCGGGCTAGTGATGGGTGCCGTCGTTGGACTCGTCCTCGCACTTTTGACCCAGTTTTGGTTGTGGTTGCCTGCGGGATTCGCGATGGGACTCGCGACAGGTGCGTTGATGAAACCACCGAGCAAGTAGCGTGTCGCGCATATAACGACGAAATCCGCGCGAGAAGCACCAGAACACTGATGATCCCGCAGCGAAGGGTCGCGAGTGGTTACCGATCCAGCGGTTTCAGAGTGCAGCACCAAGACTTGTGTGGGAGGATCAAGGGTAAGCGTTTCGCCGTCGAACCGAGGACTTTATGGAACCAACGATTTTTGAAACAGATCCGCCAGCTGCGAAAACTATCGAAGATTCCCTGGCCGGTACCAAACACGCCTGCTTTTGGATCGAGGACATTGAATCCAGCGCCGCGCGCTATCCACAGCTGAGCGGTGACACCCGCGCCGATGACGTGGTCGTTGGTGGCGGGTACGCGGGGTTGTGGACAGCCATCAAGCTCAAAACTGAGCACCCTGAACGACGTGTGATCCTGCTTGAAGCAAAGCGCGTTGGGTGGGCAGCTTCTGGGCGTAACGGCGGCTTCTGTGAGGCAAGCATCAGCCACGGCGAGCCCAACGCTGAGGCGCGATGGCCAAACGAGGTGGGGACCCTCCGCCGGCTTGGCTACGAGAACCTCGACGCCATCGAGCGCTTCGTGCAAGAGAATAGTCTCGACGTCGACTGGGAGCGCACCGGTCAGCTCTCAGTCGCGAACGCGCCACACCAGGTGGAGTGGCTCGGCGAGGGCGACGACCCCAGCGTCGAAACACTCGATGCTGAGCAGGTGCAGCAGCGCATCAAGTCGCCCACATTCTTAGGCGGTGACTTCTCACCGCGGGAGAACGCAAACGTGCACCCTGCGAAGCTCGCCGCCGAGCTCGCGCGCCACGCACACTCGATCGGCGTCGAGGTCTACGAAGACACGCGAGTGTTGAACCTGCAGGCCGACTCTGAGGCGCCGGTCGCACTCCCGACCACTGGAGGGCTCGTGACCGCGGACCGCGTGGCTCTCTGCACGAACGTCTTCCCGTCGCTGCTCAAGCGCTACCGCTTCCACACAGTTCCTGTCTACGATTACGTGCTCATGACCGAACCACTGAGCGACGAGCAGTTGGCGTCAATTGGGTGGGATGGGCGCGAAGGGATCGCCGACATGGCGAACCAGTTCCACTACTTCAGGCTTTCGAAAGACAATCGGATCTTGTGGGGCGGCTACGACGCCGTGTACTTTCCGGGTGGCCGCATCCGCCCTGAGTATGAGGATCGGATGGAGACGCACCGCAAACTTGCGAGCCACTTCTTCACCACGTTCCCGCAGCTGGAAGGTGTGAAATTCACACACCGCTGGGCCGGCGTCATCGACACGAGCACCCGGTTCTGCGCGTTCTTCGGCGAAGCCCACGGTGGGCGGGTACAGTACGTTGCCGGCTTCACGGGCCTCGGCGTCGGAGCGACACACTTCGCCGCTGATGTGATCGTTGACCGGCTCGAGGGCCGCGTCACTGAGCGCACCGAACTCGAGATGGTGCGAAAGATGGCTGTGCCATTCCCTCCAGAGCCCGCGGCCTCGATCGGCATCAACGCGACTCGTTGGGCCATGGACCGGGCCGACCACAACCGTGGCAAGCGAAACATCTTGCTGAAGACGCTCGATGCGCTCGGGCTCGGCTTCGACTCCTAGCAACGCCTACTCACTCATCATCGGAGAAAATCATGACTGATCTGTTACCGGATGGTAAGAACGCCGTGATGCATGGCCGCGGCGCGATTGTCGGGCTGCATGCTGTTTCAAAAGAGGTGCTCGTCTCGGGGAACCCACGCGAAGGCACGATCGAGTTTGGGTCGCTCGGCGACTGTGAGGTGGGCATCTGGGAGCTGCGCGGCGGGACCGTCACCGACATTGAGGTCGATGAATTGTTCGTCGTGCTATCGGGTGGCGCCTCGATCGAGCTGTTGGACGAGAATCGTACGGTCGTCGTCAAAGCCGGTGACGTGATGCGGCTCGTGGCGGGGACTCGCACGAAATGGACCGTCCCCGACCACATTCGCAAGGTCTACCTGTCAGAGAAGTAGAGAAACAACCCCCACTCGTGACCGGCGAGGCACGCGAGTGCGCACAGCACGAGCATGCCGACGGTATTGAGTGCGGTCCACGCCCATCGCTTCGTGCTGATGAGTCTCGCGGTGTCGACGGCGACGGTGCTGAAAGTGGAGAACCCGCCGAGGAGCCCCCCGGCGAGGACGGTGCCGAGGAGAACCGTGCCATGCCCGGTTGCGGCGGCACCGGCGAGCCCGAGCCCGACGAGCAGGCCGATCGCGAGGCTCGCCAGGAGATTCACGAGCAGGATCCCGAGCGGTCCACCAGGCTTTCCGCGTTGCACGGCTTCGTCAAGTCCGTATCGGCACACCGCGCCAACACCGCCCGCAATCGCCACGGCGACAATGTCGACCGGCGAAAAGAGGCCAGAGCTAAGGAGCATCTGATTCACGTGTGCACCTCGGCCTCACTGTCACGAATGCCGCTGCGGCGCCCGAGCTGTAACCCGAGCCACGCCGCAGCGACTCCCACGAGGAGGCTCAACACAGCGAGTATGAGCCCAAGGGGGAACGCGCCACCGAACGGGAGCGTGAGCAGGATCAGTGAGCTGTAGCTCGTGAACCCGCCGAGTGCGCCGGTACCGAGGAACAGTCGAACGGACCTGCCCCGTGGGGTAGTGGTGGGGATGCGCGACGTCAGCCAGCCGAGCAGAAACGAGCCGACTACGTTGATGCAGGCGAGCTCGAGTGATTCGCCGGCCGTGCCCCCTGGCCACGGCAACATCGCGGACAGGGGGGCCGCGAGCAGCAACACCCTCGCCAGCGCGCCGAGCGCACCGCCGGCAAAGACCAGCAGGAGACTGACGAGAGTGCGCACCCTCCGATCTTATGCGCCTACTTCACGTAGAGCACAGCGCGGGAACTGAGCTTGCCGCTCTTGAGCGCTTCGAGTGCCTCTTGAGCTTCTTCCATGGGGAAGCGCTCAGTGACCGTGCGGATCTTGCCCTCTGCCGCGAGGCGCAAGACCTCACGCATTTGTTCGCGGTTTCCGAGGAGCGAACCTTTAATGGTCTGCCCCAGGGAAAAGTGGAAGTCTTTCACATTCAGGGGAATCGCGTTGACGAACGTACCGCCCCACTTCAGTACCTTGAATGCTTGCTCAGACACCTCGTCAGAGGGGGCGAACGTGATGATCGCGTCGGCCGTGTCTGCGATTGCCGCGAGGGCATTCTCGTCCGTGGAGTCCACTTCGCTGCTCGCCCCGAGTTCAATGGCTACCCGGCGGTGTTCCGCGGTACGACCAACTGCAATGACGTTCGCACCCTTAATTGCAGCGAACTGCACAGCCATGTGCCCGACGCCGCCGAGCCCGAAGATGGCGACGGTCTTCCCCTCAATGTCATCGACCTTGTCAACGGCACCATAGGCGGTGATGCCAGGGCAGAAGAGGGGTGCCGCATCGATGAGGTCGAGTTCCTCCGGCACCAGGTAGGTGTGGGCAGCCGTTGCGACCATGTATTCCCCATACCCACCGTCGACGAGTTCACCGGTGATGAGTCGTTCGTGGCACAGCTGCTCGCGGCCGCTCTGGCAAAACTCGCACATTTCGCACGTCCACCACAGGGGCTGCACGCCGACGGGATCTCCGACAGAGAAGTCTTGAACGCCGGGACCGACCGCTTCAACGTGACCAGTGACCTCGTGGCCGGGAATGAGGGGGGACTTCCCAGGGAGTCCCTGGTGCGCCCAGTCGCCCTCAATCATGTGCAAGTTTGAACGGCATACGCCGCAGGCGACGACCTTTATGAGGACCTGGCCCTCTGCGGGCTCGGGGCGCTCAGATTCACGCCATTCCAGAGGATGATCGGACAGGGGGGCTGCGGCGTCGAGCTGGTTAGCATGCATCGTTGTCATGCTCATGAGGTTATGGCTCGGCGGGGAGCCGCGTCAAGGTCTTACGCACGCGACCCTCGCCGAGCCATCGGTTCATTCAGCAGGGCATTGAACTATCCGAGCGAAGAGGTGAGGCTGATCTCGACCGCCGCGAGCGCCTGCGAAACCGGGCATTCGACTTTTGCTGCCTCCGCGATTCGAGTGAAATCCTCCGCCGTGATCCCGTCCACCTGGCCAACAACGGTGAGGTGGATGCCGGTAATCCCAGTACCCGCAACAAAGGTGACCTCTGCGCCGGTGTTGAGCTGGGTCGGTGGGGTCCCGTTCTCGGTGAGCATATTGGAGAACTGCATGGAATAGCAGGTGGCATGGGCGGAAGCGATGAGCTCTTCGGGAGTCGTGGTGCCCCCCGATTCCTCGCCACGAGACTTCCATGCGACATCGAATGTGCCGGTCCCCGAAGTGTCCAACGAGGTAGTACCCGAACCGCTGAACAGCTCACCTTTCCAGACGGTGCTGGCTTTATTCGTAATGGGGTGGGGCATGGTTCCTCCTTACAGATGGGAAGAGGGGCGGACTAGCCGCTCCCCGCGACAGCAAGAATGCCGCGCTACAATCACGCTAACAGGTCCGTCCGAGAGGTGTTCAGGGGGTTTCTGCAGCAATTGAAAGTGTTGCCAAGAGTTCCTCGGCAGTTCGCGCAATGAGAAGCGTTCGCCGGTACTCGAGGGACATGAATCCACGCTCCACCATTTGGTCAGCCATGGTGATGAGTGGGTCCCAGTACCCATCCACGTTGTAGAGCGCGACGGGCTTTGCGTGGAGGCCGAGCGCCGACCAGGTCCAAGCCTCAAAGAGTTCGTCGAGCGTGCCCGGGCCACCCGGGAGTGCGACGAATGCGTCGACGAGAGACGCCATGCGGTGTTTTCGTTCGTGCATGTCTGCGACGATTTCGAGCCGGGTGATCGTGGGGTGGGCGCGTTCCGCCCCAATCATGGATCTCGGAATTACTCCGATCACTTCGCCGCCGGCTACGCTCGCACTGTCCGCAACTACCCCCATGAGCCCCACGTGCCCACCGCCGTACACGACACCGATACCGGCTGCTGCGAGTGCGTGCGCAAGTTTCGCTGCGTGCTGCGCATATTTGGGGTCGGATCCGGGGGAGGAGCCGGTGAACACCGCAACTCTGCACACGGGGCGCTCGGCGGATCGGAGGGCCGGAAACACGTGCAGTGTGTTGAGCGGTGCTTGGTCAGTGCGCGGTGAGTTGGGGTCGACCCACTCGAGGTGTTCGATCTCAGCCTGCGGTGCACAGTGCGAGAGAGGCGCTGTGAATGGATGCTCGTAGACAGAAGCCACAACGTCTCGCCCGGACTCGTTCGCGGCGGGCGCAGTGAACTCACCAAGGGCGCGCAAGTGCAGCCCACTGAGTGTGATCCCGAGTTCTTCTTCAAACTCACGCAGCGCCGTGTCGCGCGGATCTTCGCCAGGCTCCGGCTTGCCGCCCGGCAGCATCAGCGTGCTCGTGCCGCGCTTTCTCACGTTGAGTACGCGGCCATCCTCGTCACGGACCACGACGGCGCTCACTCTGATGGGATCTGACATGCGCCGGTTCTCTATTCGCTGGCGACTACGAGATTCGCGCCCGCCCCAACGAGTCCTGTGCGGTGCTCCGGGCTGACTCGAGAGTCTGTTGCTACATGGGTGAACTCATGTACGCGTGCGAAGCTGCAGAATGAGGTCGAACCAATCTTTGATGCGGTGAGCGCGAGCACGCTTACGCGTGCGGACTTGAGCATGGCGCGCTTCACCGCGGCCTCTGCGGGAATGGTAGTGGTCACACTCTCCGCAGTGAGCCCGTTCGCACCAATAATGGCGAGGTCGACCGAGAGGCCACCCAGACTTTCCCGAGTCCATTCGTCGACCGTCGCCAAGGTGACCTTTCGCAAGCCGCCTGGGAGCGTCAGCACCGTGAGAGCGGGGGCCCTCGCGAGGTGCCGGGCTGCAGGCAGGTTGTTGGTCACCACAGTGAGTTCACGGTCAGTCGGGAACTGCTTGGCGAGTGTGAGTGGAAGCCCGCCCGAGTCAATGAGCACTACGCCGCTCTCCGGCAGCATGCCAAGAAGCTCCCTGGAGATCTGCTGCTTCTCGATAGCTTCGCTCGCTTGACGTTCCGCAAGGGTTTGTTCAAAAGAGATTGGTCTGACGAGGCGGGCTCCACCATGCTGACGCTTGAGTACACCGTCGCGCTCGAGGTGGTCGAGGTCGCGACGAACCGTCTCTTGTGTGACACCAAGCAGTTCACGGAGGTGAGCGACCGAGACGAGTCCGTTGCCTGAGCGCGCAGCCTGCAAGATGGCACTTCGACGCTCGGCAGGGTACATGCGGGCCTCCTTTGTTCGATCGCCGCTGATGGTACCTCGATCTGTTTAGCGAGTATATCGAATCGTGATCTAATTGTGTCTGATTTACTTTGTGTAAATGTCCGAAATGTTGCAGTATGAAGTTGGTTCACCCGTAAACCAAACATTCACCACTACTGATCACAGATTTTTGTGGATCGGGATGGCGAATGAATGTCAAGGACGACACGAAAGAAAGTGAGTAGATAATGGAGTCTTTCCGTAAGAGAGGGCGCCTGGTTGCAGGTACCGCCCTGCTCGCAGGATTCAGCCTCGCGCTGACCGGCTGTGCCGGTGCAGGCGGCGGCGGAGGGGGAGACGGCGAGACCGTCGAGCTCACCCTCGCCACTGTGAACAACCCACAGATGAAAGACATGGAAGAGCTGAAGGGCGAGTTTGAAGCGGCTCACCCCGACATCACCGTGAACTTCCTCCAGATGGAAGAAAACGACCTCCGTGACGCCGTCACCTCTGATGTTGCGACGCAGGGTGGTCAGTACGACATTGTGACCGTCGGCAGCTACGAGGTTCCCATGTGGGGCGCCAACGGTTGGCTGGTCGGTCTCGATGACATGGCTGCAGAGACCGAGGGCTACGACGTCGACGACCTGATGGCGCCAGTGCGTGACCTTCTCACGGTTGACGACAACCTCTACGCGGTTCCGTTCTACGCTGAGAGCTCGTTCTTGATGTACAACAAGGAGATCTTGGACGAGGCGGGCGTCACGCTGTCGGATCACCCGACGTGGGACGAGGTGGCTGACGCCGCCCGTGCTGCCAATAGCGACGACGTTGCGGGCATCTGCCTGCGCGGCAAGCCCGGCTGGGGCGAGCTGTTCGCACCACTGACCACGGTTGTTCAGACGTTTGGTGGCAACTGGTTCGATAACGACTGGAACGCCACCGTCAACGACGAAGGCTTCGTTGAGGCTGTCCAGTTCTACACCGACCTGGTGAAAGAAGTTGGCCAGAGCGACCCAGTGTCCACTGGATTCACCGAGTGCCTGAACCTGTTCACGCAGGGTGAGGCCGCAATGTGGTACGACGCAACGTCTGCCGCAGGCTCGGTTGAGTCACCAGACCTCAGCAACGTTGCCGGCAAGGTGGGCTACACGCACGCTCCGGTCATGGAGACCGAGGAGTCGGGCTGGCTGTGGGCT
This sequence comes from Leucobacter sp., assembly GCA_052090925.1. Lineage (GTDB taxonomy): Bacteria > Actinomycetota > Actinomycetes > Actinomycetales > Microbacteriaceae > Leucobacter. Next base: position 41,563 of record JBQDBM010000007.1, read on the forward strand.
TGGAACCTTGCCATCCCCGAGACTTCGAAGAAGAAAGAAGCCGCGTGGGAGTTCGTGAGCTGGGCCACCAGCAAGGAGTACATCAACCTCGTTGGTGAGGAGCTCGGCTGGAGCCGTGTACCTCCGGGGTCGCGTGAGTCGACCTACGAGATCGAGCAGTACCTCGACGAGGCAGGCTCGTTCGCACCGCTGACGCGTGACATCATGCTGTCGGTCAACCCAGAGCAGCCGGGTGTGAACCCGCAGCCCTGGACCGGTATCCAGTACGTGACCATTCCCGAGTTCCAGGATCTCGGAAACCAGGTCTCGCAGGAGATCGCTGAGGTATTCGCTGATCGTGCGTCCGTCGAGGACGCTCTCGACAAGGGACAGCAGCTCGCTGAAGAAGCGGGCGCTGCGCAACAGTAGCGAACTGAGTAGGCGGGTGGGGGCGTGCCCCCCCCCGCCTACTCTCCTTTCCTTTCATCATCACTGAGGAGTACCGAATATGGCTACCGCTGCGATTCTGCTGTCCGAGGAGGCGGGGGAGGGCAAAAAGGGCCGAGTGAAGTCAAAGCAATTGACTCCACGAACCCGTAAAAACCTCCGTCTTTCGCGCGCACTCGTCTGGCCCGCGCTCATTGTGGCGATCGTGATCACCCAGGTCCCGTTCCTCGTCACGATCTATTACTCGTTCCAGAACTGGAACCTCCAACGACCCGGGTCGCGAGGCTTTGCCGGGTTCGATAACTACGTCACGGTGCTGACGAACGGCTCGTTCTTTAGTTCCATGATGGCCACCGTCATCATCACTGGCGGCGCGGTCTTGTTCTCTGTGCTCATCGGACTGTTCTTTGCGGTGCTCCTCGACCGTAAGTTCCTCGGGCAGGGTCTTGCTCGCACGCTCCTGATCACTCCATTCCTGATGATGCCTGCAGCTGCGGCGCTCCTCTGGAAGTGGTCGATGCTGGACTCCAACGTCGGACTGGTGAACTGGGTGTTCTCGCTCGTGGGGCTCCCAGAAGTGGCCTGGAACACCGACTTTCCGGTACTCACTGTCATCATCGTGATGACCTGGCAGTACACCCCATTCATGATGCTTATTTTGCTCGCTGGCCTGCAGAGCCAGCCGGGTGAAGTGCTCGAGGCTGCCTCGGTCGATGGCGCGGGCCCCGTGCGGTCGTTCATGACCATGACCCTCCCGCACCTGCGCACCTATATTGAGCTTGCGGTGCTTCTCGGCACGATCATGCTGCTGCAGATGTTTGATCCGATTGCGATCATGACGCGCGGTACCGGCGGCACCAAGACTCTGCCATACCTCCTGTACGAGCGTGCATTCGTTGGGCTGGAGCTCGGGGAGGCTGCCGCGTACGGCGTCCTCACCGTGATCCTGACGATCATCGTCGCGCTCATCACGCTGCGCTCCCTCTTTAAGATCTTCCGAGCTGAAGGAGTTCGATAATGTCCGCTCAGAAGACTGTGCGCGCCCGTAAAAGTCCGGCACGCAAGAGTGCAAAGTCTGCACTGATCACCATCGTCACGTGGATCCTGGTGCTCGGATTCTTCTTCCCGGTCGCCTGGATGGTGTTCACGGGGTTCAAGACAGAAGCTGCGGCGGCGACCCGCACGCCGACGTTCTTTACTGAGCTCTCATTCGATCAGTTCGCTGCCGCGCTCGATCGAGGCTTTGCCGATTACCTCATGAACTCGCTCACCGCGAGCGTGATGTCAACGCTCATCGTGCTGATCCTCGCGATCCCGGCGGCCTACGGCCTCTCCGTTCGCCCGATCATTAAGTCAACTGATGCGTTGTTCTTCTTTATCTCAACGCGATTTATGCCGATCGCCGCCGCGATCATCCCGATCTACCTGCTGCTGCAGAATTTCGGGGCGCTCGACAACATTTCGGCGCTCTCCCTGCTGTATGTCGGAATGAACCTGCCGCTGGCGGTGTGGATGATGCGGTCGTTCTTCTCAGAAGTGCCGACGGAGATCATTGAAGCGTCGCAGATCGACGGTGCCAAGTTCTGGACCGAGTTGGTGCGAGTGGTGCTCCCGATCGTCGGGCCGGGTGTTGCTGCCGTAGCTCTCATCTGCTTCATTTTCGCCTGGAACGAATACTTCCTCGCGAACCTGCTCACCTCTACGGTCGCCCGTACGACACCACCCTTCCTCGGGAGCTTTGTCGACGGACGTGGGCAGTTCCTTGCAGTGCTCTCGGCGGCCTCGACGCTCGCAGTGTTGCCGGTCGTCATTGCTGGATGGATCGCGCAGAAGCGGCTCGTCCGTGGTCTCGCGATGGGTGCCATCAAGTAGATTGGTCGCATTCTAAGGAGCGAGTGGATGTCAGAGTCGGCTTCGGCCAGTGGTGACTGCTCCGATGATGTTCCTCGGCGTGGCGCAAGCGCTGAGGAACGTCACCGGACGATCGAATCACTGATCGCAACCGAGGGCCGAGTCGGAGTCACAGATCTCTCGGCTCAGCTCTCCGTGACCGACGAGACCATCCGACGTGACCTGAAGCTGCTTGAAGATCAAGGAAAACTCTCCCGTGAGCACGGGGGTGCGGTCGGGCCAGCGGCAAATCCCCTGCCCTGGCTCGAGAAGTCACAGTCGGGCGATATCGACCGGAAGTTCATCGACCGGTTGTTGCAAGAAGTCCCCGACGAAGGTGTGATTTATGTTGATGGTGGACCAGTCGCTGAGCGGCTGATTCTGGAGCTCCCTGAGAGCTCTCGCGTCAACCTCGTCACCCCAAGCATCGACATCGCCATGACGTCTACCGAACACGCGAACATCGAAACATATTCGCTGGGCGGCCAAGTCGACCCGGTGACGGGAGTGATGACCGGGGCCTGGGCACACGCGACACTTGCACGGTTGCGCATCGACGTGGCAGTGTTCACCACAGTCGGGCAGCTGTCCGACGAAGAGGTGGGTGCAGCACCAGGCCTGGCGGTGCTGCAAGCCGAGGTGCTCGCACGTGCCAACCGAAAGGTGCTTGCTGTGAGCACTGGAGAACGAGAAAGCGCAAACTTCGTCGTGTACGCGAAGCTTGCGGACTTTGACGCGGTAATCTCGGATACCGTGACCTACGAACCCCTCGGCGAATAAAGGAGCATGCATGACACGCCTTTCCCCCGCAACACTCGCTCAGGCAAGTGCAGGGACTGTCACACCGAGCTATGACCGTGCCGGGCTGGTGCCGGGTATCGCCCATTTCGGGGTCGGTGGGTTCCACCGTGCGCACCAGGCCATGGTGCTCGATAATTTGTTGACCAGCGGCAAAGCGCGCGATTGGGCCATTATGGGCATCGGCGTTCGTGACGACGATTCAGGCATGCGCCAGGCGCTCCTCGAGCAGGAGGGGCTGTACACCCTGGTCGAGAAGAACCCCGATGGTTCACGTGACGCACGAGTGATCGGGTCGATCCTCGGCATGCTCACGCTCGCAGACGACGGCGTTGAGCGGGTGCTGGATCTCCTGACTGCACCGACGACGAAGATCGTCTCGTTCACCGTGACGGAGGGCGGCTACAACATCAGCCAGTCCACCGGCGAGTTCCTCATTGATGCGCCAGAGATTGTTGCGGACCTGGCGGAGATGGCTGAACCGCGCACCGTATTCGGTCTCGTCGTCGAAGCACTGCGGCGTCGTCGCGAGGCGGGCACCGCCCCGTTCACCGTGATGTCGTGCGACAACCTGCAAGACAACGGGCGCATCGCCAAGCGCGCGATCCTCACATTTGCGACGCGGAAAGACGCCGAACTTGCCCAATGGATTGAGTCGGAAGTGCGCTTCCCGAACTCCATGGTCGATCGCATCACCCCCGCAACCACCGATGAGGATCGGCGCGAGACGCACGAACTCACCGGGTTGGAAGACGCCTGGCCCGTGGTGTGCGAGCCGTTCTTTCAGTGGGTGCTCGAAGACTCGTTTAGCAACGGTCGGCCGCCGTATGAGGAGACCGAGGTGCAGCTCGTCGACGACGTCGAGCCATACGAGTTGATGAAGCTGCGGCTGCTCAACGCTTCACACCAGGCGGTCGCTCAGTTTGGGCGCCTGCTCGGGTACAAGCTGATGGACGAGGCGGAGTCGGACCCCCTGCTTGAAGATCTTCACCGACGCTTCATGCGTGACGAGGCGGCCCCCACGCTGCAACCGGTTCCCGGTATTGACCTCGCTGAGTACGAAGAGACCCTGGTGCAGCGCTTCGCGAACCCCGGGGTTCGCGACACCGTGCAGCGGGTGTGCTGGGGCGGCAGCGACCGCATCGCCCAATTCATGGTGCCCGTGGTGCAGGATCGCTTGAAGGACGGCAAGAGCGCTCTTCGAGGCATCGCCACGATCGCCGCCTTTGCCCGCGGAGCCGCCGGAGTCGATGATCTCGGCAATTCCATCGACATCGACGACGAACGCAAGGAACAGATGATTGCTGCGGCCGCGCCGAGCAACGACCCGCTCTTGTTTGTGCGTGATCCTGAACTCTTTGGAGACCTTGCCGCTCGCGAGGAATTCACCAAGCCCTATCTGTGGGTACTTGGCGTGCTGGAGGCCGGGGGCGCTCGTGCGCTCCTCACGCAGCTTAAGGAGGTAGCCGAATGACACTCGTAGCCGGTATCGACAGCTCCACGCAGTCCTGCAAGGTGCTCGTGTGCGACGCAGACACGGGAGAAATCGTACGTACTGGGCGCGCATCGCATCCGGCGGGTACCGAGGTGGCGCCCCAGGCCTGGTGGGAAGCGCTGCAGACCGCAGTTGCCGACGCCGGAGGCCTCGACGATGTGGCCGCCGTCTCGGTCGGTGGCCAGCAGCACGGCATGGTTGCGCTCGATGAGCGCGGCGAGGTCATCCGCCCCGCGCTGCTATGGAATGACACCCGCTCCGCACCCGATGCTGAACGAATGATCAGCGACATGGGTGATGGTGACGCCGAGCTCGGTGCTGAGCGCTGGGCTGAACGAACCGGGATGGTGCCGGTGGCCTCGTACACCGCCACGAAGCTCTTGTGGCTCGCGCGCGCTGAGCCGGAGAACGCGAAGCGTGTCGCTGCCGTGTGCTTGCCGCACGACTGGTTAAGTTGGCGACTCGCCGGCCACGGCCCGGTGACGAGCGGAACCGCTGCATTTGAGGCGCTCGCAACTGACCGCTCCGATGTATCCGGCACCGGCTACTACGATGCCGCGACGGGGGAGTACCGCCTCGACATCGTCGAGAACGTCCTCGGGCACGTGCCACAGCTCCCCAGGGTGCTCGGGCCGCTCGAGTCCCAGGGGAAGACCGCTGCTGGTGCACTCATTGGGCCCGGCGCAGGTGACAACGCGGCGGCGGCTCTCGGCCTTGGCGCGGTCGCAGGCGACGTCGTCTTCTCCATCGGCACCTCCGGGGTCGTGTCGGCCGTGTCTGACACCCCGACGCGAGACACGAGCGGGCTCGTCGCGGGGTTTGCTGACGCAACGGGCCGCTATCTCCCACTCGTGTGCACCCTGAACGCAGCTCTTGTGATGAACAGTGTCGCAAGCTTGCTCGGTGTCGACCCCTACGGTTTTGACGACCTGGCCATGCAGGGGAAGCCCGGCGAGATGCGTATGGTGCCGTACTTTGCTGGTGAACGTACACCGAACCTGCCGGATTCTACGGGGAGCCTGCACGGGATCACCCTCGACAACTTCACACCCGCGGGCCTCGCGCGCGCGTCAGTTGAGGGGGTCGTGTGCTCCCTCGCCGACGCATACGCGGCGCTGCGCCGCATGGGAGTCGACGGAACCCGCGCGATCTTGGTGGGCGGAGGCGCCCGGTACCGCTCGGTGCAAGAGAGCGCCGCACAGGTGCTGGGTCTTCCCATCATGCTGCCAGAACCCGGCGAGTACGTCGCGGTTGGCGCTGCACGCCAGGCTGCCGGCGTACTGCGCGGAGAGATGCCTGAGTGGCCCGTGTCCGGTGTTGAGCTCACCAGCACACCGCTCGCAGAGCCCCTCGCGGGCTACCGCAAAGCAACCAGTACGCTCTGGCCTGACGCCGCGATTTCCTAACGGATGACCCGCTCACGCAGCTCTGCAGCTGACGCCGTCATCGGTGTGGACATGGGGACGACCGCGACCAAAGTGGTGGCGTTTACCCCGGATGGTGCACTCCTCGCATCGGCGTCACACGGATACCCACTGGAAGAGCCTGAGCCGGGGCACGCCGTGCAAGATCCTGAGCAGATTTTTACCGCGGTGTGCCGCGCAGTGACGGAGGTCGTGAACGCGGTCGGTGCACATCGGGTGGCCGGGCTGTCGTTTTCGTCCGCCCTGCACAGCATCATGCCAGTGGACGCCAAGGGCCGGCCTCTCACCCAGCTTGCGACGTGGGCGGATACACGCGCCACCGAACTCGCCGAGCCGCTACGCTCGTCTGCCCGCGGCCTCGCGCTGCATCAGCGCACCGGCACGCCGATTCACCCCATGTCGCCGCTGACGAAGCTGATGTGGTTTCGGGAGCACGACACCGAGACGCACGCGGCAGCGACGCACTGGGTGGGCATCAAAGCGTGGGTGCTGCGCCGTCTGACCGGTCAACTCGTTGTCGACCACTCACTCGCGTCGAGTTCTGGGCTGCTCGACATCCACCGACTCGAGTGGGACGAGGAAGCGCTTTCACTCGCTGGGATTCGTGCGGATCAATTACCCGAGCTCGTACCAACGAGGAGCGTGCTGAGCGGCCTCACCGAAGAAAGTTCGCGCGTCACCGGGCTCCCTCTCGGCACGCGCATAGTCGTGGGGGCTGGCGACGGTCCGCTCGCGAACCTCGGCGTCGGCGCCGTGCAGCCGGGAGTTGCCACATGTTCGCTCGGGACGAGCGGTTCGCTCCGCGTCACTGTGGACCGTCCCGCGGTTGACGCGAACGGGAAAGTATTTTGTTACGCAATCACCGAGGACCTGTGGGTGACCGGAGGCGGGATCAATAACGGGGGCGTGGCCCTGCAGTGGGTTCGTGACGAAATTGCAGCCGACCGTGATCTGCCGATGGATGAGCTTCTTGATATAGCTCAGGCGGTTCCTGCCGGGTCGGGTGGGCTCCTCATGCTTCCGCACCTGCTGAGTGAGCGTGCCCCCCACTGGAGCAGCCTCGCGAGAGGAGCGTATGTAGGACTCACTCGCGCGCACTCTCGAGAGCACCTGGTGCGTGCTGCGGTCGAGGGTGTGTCCATGCAACTGGCTCTTGTGCTGCAGTCGATGCGTGAGGCGGGTCTTGCAGTGAGCGAGATGCGTGCTACTGGCGGCACAATGCGTCATCCGCTGTGGCCGCACACCATTGCGAGTGCACTCAACATGCCGATCGCACTCCCTGACGTGCAGGAGGGTTCGTGTTTCGGTGCAGCACTCCTCGGTATGGAGGCGCTGGGACTCATCGCATCGATCGATGTCGCCGCCGACCTGGTGCGCATCGACCGAACTGTGGAGCCCGACCGTGAGGCCGCCGACGTCTATGCGTCGTTGCTACCAGTCTTTGACGACCTCTACGACGCGCTTCTCCCAGCGAACCGCCGGCTCCGTGAACTTGCAGCAACGCTGCCACTGTCACGATAGGGGCTCACCGGTCTTGCCGGAGGCGGCGGCACGCAAAAAAGTGAGGGGACAGTGCCTTGCGGCACCATCACCCTCACTTTGAGGTTGCGCTGAACTTAGACTGCGCGGATGTTCGTCGCCTGCAGGCCCTTCTGGCCCTGCTCGGTGTCGAACTCTACTCGCTGGTCTTCGTACAGGTCGCGACGTCCGTTGCCGTCAATCGCGGTGTAGTGTGCAAACACGTCTGCTGAGCCATCATCGGGAGCGATGAAGCCGTAGCCCTTTTCCGTGTTGAACCATTTCACAATGCCAGTGGCCATGCTGATATTTCCTTCGTATTACTGTGCGGCCGCTGAGCGACCATTTGTGCCACGGCGACGGCGCCGACGTGGGGCTTGAGGGGGTGTGAGCAACACGCTGCTAAAGGAAGCGTGAAATTCACGCTGCGAGCCCTACTCAGAGGGGGCTGCGGTACTTCGATACTGATGTGCTTTATTACCCTACGTTTCGGCTTGAATACTGCCGTGGTTAGCTTAGCCCATCGTGGCGGGTGATGGAAGAGCTCGACGTGCCTCAGTTTGTTTGAGCGCGAGTGAGTGACCGGTGCCTCATATACTTTGAGCGCGAAACTTGCCTATGTGGAAGGCAAAATCCCGATGGCCGCGAGAAGGCACGTCACCAACAAACTCCGAACGGCGTACGCAACAGCATCAAAGAAAGACCGAGGCCGCATCCTCGACGAAATCATGTCGACAACCGGGATGGGTCGCTCCAGCGCAAGACGGATGCTCACCGGCCCGGCCTTACCCGACCCTGCTGAGCAATTCGACCAGCGCCGACTGCGACCCAAGCAATACACCGACGAGTCCTGCAACCTGCTCGAACACGTGTGGGCACTGATGGGGATGCCGTGCGGAAAATACGTCACGGTCATGCTTCCGATGTGGCTACCGCTGCTCCAGGAAGCTGGAGACCTCGACCAACCGTTCGCGACACCAGCCACGATCGCGGAGATCGAAGCGATGAGCGCGGCAACGATCGACCGCTACCTCGCCCCGACACGCGAATCAATGCAACTGCGGGGGATCTCGACAACGACCCCCGCACCAGCACTCCTGCGCAACTCAATCGGCGTGTCCAAGACCGGCGACGCCCCGCCGACCACTCCCGGGGTAGTGGAGGCGGACACCGTCGCCCACTGCGGGCCCACGTTCGCCGGGGAGTTTACCCGCACGCTCACGATGACCGACCTCGTCACCGGATGGACTGAGAACGCGTCGATCCGAAACAACGCCACCAAATGGATCATCGGAGCTGTCGAAGAACTGCAGCACATGTTCCCGTTCCCGCTCACCGTGTTCGACTCTGACAACGGATCCGAGTTCATCAACCACGACGTCGCGAACTGGCTCCAGGAACGCGACATCGCCCAGACCCGCTCTCGGCCCTACTGGAAAAACGACCAAGCCACGGTGGAATCCAAGAACAACCACGTCGTCCGCAAACACGCGTTCCACTGGCGCTACGACACCGCCGACGAGCTCGACTTATTGAACGAGCTCTGGCGGCTCGTCTCACTCCGACTGAATTTCTTCACCCCCACGAAAAAGCCCGTCGCGTACACCACTACCAGCGACGGGCGTCGCAAGCGTACCTACGACAACCCGGCGACACCCTGGCAGCGAGTGCTTACCTCCGGCATCCTCACGACCGACCAAGCGACACACGTTGCTGCACGCATCGAAGGCATCAACCCTGCCGATCTGACCCGCCGGATCAACTCGATCCAGCTGCATTTGATCGAGTTGTCACAAGCCAAAACTGAGGCAATGTCTACTTCCCGCGGACTCGATCTGGCAGGATTGGAACCATCGATCCGTCGACTCACTCCAACTCAATGAACCGCAAGTCTCGCGCTCACTTTGTGTGAGGCACCAGCTCATCTTTCGCGCTCACTCCTAGATGAGGCACCTCGGAGCTTCGGCGCGTCGTTTCTGCTTTTATGCTGCCTGGGCCACAAAAGTGTCTTGAAGCGTGGAGGTTTCTCCCGCTGAGCCGTGCACAAAGCGGGCTAGCTGTGCGAAGTGCTGCTGGTTGGCCGCGGGGTGTTCGGGGTGCCACTGCACACCGAACACTGGCGCATCCACGTGGCCCACTGCCTCGATCAGCCCGTCGTGGTCCGCCGCGGTGCGGAGACCTGCGCCGAGCCCCTGGACTGCCTGGTGGTGTGAGCTTTGCACGGACAGTGACCCACGTGCTGCCGCTCCCTGAAAGCCGGCGAGGCTCCCGTGGAGTTGGACTGTATGCGGTGTGAACGGGCCGAGGGCGTGTGTGCTCCGTGCAGTAGTGCTGCGGTGCACCCCATCCGCGGGGAGATGCTGGATGAGGTTACCGCCGAGCGCCACGTTGAGGAGCTGGTGGCCGCGGCAAATACCGAGGAGGGGTGCGCCACGCTTCAGCGCATCGTGCACAATTGCGATCTGCGCTTCGTCGGCTGCGAGGTCATGGTTGCCGCGACCTGGGTAGTTCTGTGCTCCACCGTACAGGCTCGGATGCACATCCTCTCCGCCCATCAGAATGACGAGATCTGCGTTTCGAGCGAATGCAACCGCGTCCTCGAGAGTGCCGTCTCCGGCGGCGTGCAGCGACGCTTCCCACCCGTCAGAGGTGAGTGTTTGCATGGCCTGCAGATTCAGCCGGTCGTCCAACATCTGGTACTCGCGTGCGTGCTCTCGGTCGGTACGAACGTGGACGAGTGCAACGCGTTGTGCCGTCATCTCCGGTCTCTCCTTCTCGAGGTGGCGCGTGAGCCTCACGTGCCCTGATGTTGTGTCGGTCTCAATCTTGCCGCGTTTCTCGGGAGGGGGCGTCAAATATGACGCCGGGCTACGCAATAGGCTCCCACCCCGGAGTTCCGACACTCTCAAAGAGGCGGTCAAGCACGTGGACGAGTGGGCTTGCGGGGTCGATGCTGCGGGCCGCCGCAAGGTGACGATCCGCGACAGACCGCATGCCTTGCCGCCACCACATCCAGGCAAGGAGTGTCAGCGGGCCAGACTGCTCAGACTGAGGTGCCAGTGACGCAATGCGTGCCACATAGTCCGTGGCCGCACGGTGATACTCACGATCAAGCGGCACCGATGCGAGGCTCGTGACGGTGGAGAGCAGCGACCACTCATGTACCATGGCGTCGCCCTCGAGCGGGTGATGTGCGAGCCACTCTGGCCCAATCTCTTCACTCACTTTCGAGGCAAACTCAGGCCCTGTGAGGAGCACGAGTGCGAGAAGTAGCCAGCCGTCACTGTGGTGTGTGCGGCGGATGAATCGGGCACACGCCACCGGGTCCAATTCGTCCGCAGGCATCAGAACGAGCTGCGGAGCACCCAGTGCCGCAGTTGTCGTGATCCAATACTCGTCTTCGGCTGAGCTACTCGAGGTGCCCTCGGGAGCATCGCGTTCGAAACTGAGTTGCGTCGCCACTGCATCGCACAGCTCAGGGTCTGGCGCAGGGAGAGCACCGACGGTCTCAATCGATGGTGGATGAAAACCACGGGTTACGGCTTCCAGCGCGACGACACTCTCATGAATCTCCCGGAGCGATCGTCCGTTCGCAGGGGGAGAGGAATCGAAGTAGCTCGCCCATCCGTCCGGCGCCTCGCAGCAGAGCTCTCGCACACGGAACCCCTCACGAGAGAGCCGGTGTCGAATACGGTTCGCCAGGTGCCGCCACGGCGTGCCGCCAGAGTCGCCAAAGGTCTGGTCAGTGCGAATAAGAATCGCTGGCCCGTCACCAACTTCGCTCGTCTCGTGAAGGATGCGAGCGAGCACCTCGAGTAGTTGGATCGACTGGCCGGGCTCATCGTCATTCGGCAGATCGATGCGCACCGCGCTCCTCGCAAGTGACCCAGAAAAAAGGACCATGAAGATACTGTTGGGCGCGACAAACCCGGCGAGCTGTGGCACCGCGGCGATGAAGTCAGCGGTTGTGGTGCAGCGGATTTTACGTGGAGTCTGCGAGGACGGGGCGAGGGCGTGTGGGGAAGAGGAGCGAGTCATGCTCCGACCCTGCACCTTGCGGGCGGACGGCGGGGAGTATCCCCAAGCTACGAACGATCAGTGTGCTGCAACGCGCGTTGTGAGCGGTGAAGCACAGCGCTTACTGCGCTTCGATGTGGCGCAGATCGGCTTCGAGCGCCACCCACGCGAGCATCGCGCACTTCACACGCATCACAAACTTTGAGACGCCTTGGAACGCGACGGCGTCACCGAGCAGATCCTCGTCTGGTTCCGTCTCACCACGCGACTGGATCATTGCGCGAAACACGTCGATCCTGTGCTGCGCACTTTGCAGTGTCAGTTTGTCGTCGCGCACCAGCTGCGAGAGCACCGAAGCCGAAGCCATCGAGATGGAACACCCCTGCCCCTCCCAGGCGAGTTGCGCAATATCGCTCGAACCTGGGTCCACCGCGATACTCACCGTGATCTCATCGCCGCAGCTCGGGTTGAACTCGTGGTGAGAGGCGGTAAGCGCACCTTCTGGCGCTTCGAGCGCACCTTTCCCGATCGGCCGCTTCGAGTGATCCAGAATCACTTCTTGGTACAGTCCGTCGAGCGCGCTCACGCCGTCTCCTCCAGTCCAAAGTACCGCTGTGCGCCGCGGATCGCGTCGAGGAAGCGGTCGATTTCTTCCTCAGTCGTGGTCATGTGCACACTCGCGCGAGTGCTCGAGGTGATGCCGAGCGCTCGGTGTAGCGGTTGCGCGCAGTGGTGGCCGACCCGCACCAGCACGCCCTGCTCGTCAAGGTACTGACCAACGTCGTGCGCGTGCAGCCCATCAACCTCGATCGCCGCGAGTGCCACACGCTGCGAGAGATCAGCGGGCCCGAGGAGTCGTACCCCGGGGATCGCGTGAATACCTTCGACCAGGCGTTCAACGAGCTCGTGCTCGCGGGCAGCCGCACGATCCATCCCGACACTCTCCAAGAACTTCACCGCCGCACCGAGCCCCACGACCTGAGACACCGGTTGAGTTCCGGCCTCAAAACGAAGTGGAGGGGGCATGTACTCCGCGCTTTCCATCGTCACTTTCGTGATGATGGACCCGCCGGTGCGGGTGGGCGGGAGTGCCGCGAGCATCTCGGGGCGTCCGTACAGCACACCGATGCCGTTTGGGCCGAGCATTTTGTGGCCCGAGAACGCGGCGAAGTCGACTCCGAGTTCTGCGAAGTTAACCGGAATGTGTGGCACAGACTGGCACGCGTCAAGCACTGTCACAGCGCCGACCGCGCGAGCAAGCTCTGCGAGCTCCGCCACAGGCGCGAGAAACCCGGTCACATTCGATACATGCGAGAACGCGAATATACGGGTATGCGCATTGAGCGCCGCTTTGGCATCTTCGAGGGTCCATGTGCCGTCAGCGCGCGCGGGGATCCACTTCAGCGTGGCCCCGGTCTTGGTCGCGAGCCGCTGCCACGGAATGAGATTCGCGTGGTGTTCGGCCTCGGTGATCAAGATTTCGTCGCCCGCACCCAGTTCAAAACGCTCGGAGCCGGCGACACCGAGCCCCGCGTGCACCTCACCAATGCCCAGCGCCACCATGTTGAGCGCATCGGTGGCGTTCTCCGTCCACACAATCTGCTCGGGAGTCGCCGCGCCTACAAACTCGGCGACTGCCGCGCGAGCGCCCTCGAACAGTTCGGTCGCGGTACCCACTGCCTGGCTGGTGCCCCGGTGCACAGCCGCATTCGCCGCAGACAGATAGTCGCGCTCGGCGTCGAGCACGACGCTCGGGCGCTGCGAGGTCGCCGCCGCGTCAAGGTACGCAGCCGGGCGTCCATTCGTCTGAGGTGGGTGAGCAAAATACGGGAAAGCCGCGCGCAGATCGGCAACCTCCGCGGGGGACAGGGCATAAGTGGGCATGATTTCTATTCTCTCACCAGCAGAGTCGAAACGCACGGTCTCGCGGCGACGTACAGTGCGCTTGCAGCGGACAGCGTGTGCGACGTGGAGCGCTTGTGTGGCGCTCTTTCCGTCTACGGGAGCGTCACGGAGGCGGTACTCACCGGCGTTCGTGCTCCCGCGGGGGTGAGGAGCCAGTTCAGGCCGCCCGCGATCAGGGTACCCGAGGCAGCCACAGCCGGGAGCAGTAGCGCAGCGGGAGTGCCCACCTGTTCCGCGACAATGCCTGTCACGGCCGCACCAGTCGACTGGCCGAGCATGATGGCGGACCCCAGCATCGTCATCACCGTCGCGGACCGTCCCTCGGGGCTCCGCGCTGCCCCAAATCCATAGAGCGTGACGAGGAGGGGGCCGATCCCGATCCCAGAGATCGCGAGCCCGGTGATTACGAGGGCAATCTGATGTTCATCGCTGGTGCGGGAGAGCGCGACCACGAGTTGGCCCAGGATGACTACGAGCGCAAAGACGACCCAGCGCGCACGCAATGAGAATCGAGGTGAAAACAGGGCAACGCTGAGCGCGAGGATCGCAGAACCGACCCCCATAATTCCGTAGAAGAGACCAGCACTCTCAGCCGATCCTTGATCTTGCATAAGCGCGGTGAGCGCGGTCAACGTGGTGCCAAACACGGTGCCCACACCAAAAATGCCCCACACCGTGACCAGCAGCGCTGGGCGAAAGAGTTCGTTTGCGGGGGCAAGCGTGGCCGCACGCTCCGCCGCGGTGCCACTCACACGCCCGGTATGGTGCAGCGCAAATGCCGTCACGAACACCAGTGTCAGCACTGCCGCACCGAGAATCGGGGCCCACGCACCAAATGCGGTGGCGAGGAGGCCGACGACGACGGGCCCAAAGACGAACACCATCTCGTCCGCGGCAGACTCGTACGCCAACACGTTGCTCATGGTGCGGGCGCGAGACCTGGCGGGCAGATCCCGTTGAATAATCGTGACCAGCCGCGACCTCGACATCGGAGAGGGCTGCGGCACCGACGCTCCGACCGCGAATGCGGAGAGCGCGAGTGCCCAGAACGGGAGGTCGCTGTACGCGACCCAGGTGAGCGCTCCGAGGAGCACACTATTGATGGCGGCGGTGATCAGGAGGGTGGGCCGCTGGCCAAAACGATCAGCCGCAGCCCCGATGAGTGGGCCAATAATTGCCGACCCAAGACCCACCGCAGCCGAAGCGACGCCGCCGATCTCGACGGAGCCGCGAGCCACCACGATGACCGTGAGTACCCCTACCACCGACATGGCAAAGGGGAACCTGGCAATGAATGCCAACGGGAAGTATATGCGCCCAGTAATCGACAGCAGGGTGGGGTCGGGTGCGTTCGACCCGGTGCCGGACGGGTTTATATTGCCGCCATCAGGGGCCGGTGAGGAGTTGTTCATCGCGGAATGAGGCTATCACCAGCCGCCGTCACCCGATCCCCGCCAGCGCGCATTCACCCAGCTAGTCGAGGGAGATGCCCTGTTCGATCAAGAAATCGCGGAAAGCCGCCGCATCGCCCGGTGATCCTGCGTACGGAGTACCGTTCACCACCGCAAACGGGGTCCCTTGCACCTGCAGCGATGGGTCGACCGCGCGGGGGACCGGGGTCGAGAACACCCAGTTGTCGAGTGCCTGCGCAAACGGCACATACTGCTCGGATTCGATGCAGGATCGAGCCTCGCCGTTCAGACCACCGCTAACTGAGTCAAGCTCCTCGATGAGCTCGGCGTTCGTGAGCCCCGGCTCAGACTCCGACGGCTGCACGGCCTCGCCGAGCAGGTGTGCGTGCGCGTCCCATGCGGCCTCCGGCTGCTCACTCGCGACGCACATGACGGCGGACGACGCGCGTGACGAATACTGATCGGCCTCATCGACACGGTCGAGGAACCTCAGCGGACGAACCTCCAGGGTTGCTTCACCGCTCTCGACAGCTTCCTCGAGCGTCGCGGCATTAGCTGCCTCAAATAGCGCACACACGGGGCACCGGTAGTCAACATACAGCTGAATATCTGCGGGATCATCAGGTCCGATCGTCCGCTCCTGCGGCTGTGCATTGTCTTCAAGCGCGGGTGACTCCACGGGCGTCAGGGTTTCATCGAACAGGATCCCACCCGTCGCAAGGTTCTTCGGCCACTGTGCCACGGGAGCGCCTTCAGGGGCGTCCTCGATCGGCGCATCCTCGGTGCTTTCGGACGTTGCTGGTGCGTCTGATCCCGTGGACTGAGCCGAGTCTGTGACAATCGTGAAGAACAAGATCGTTACGGTGACGGCGACGATTCCCGCGAAGATACCGACGATCCCCGCATACATGGGGCGCATGCGCAGTCCGAGGGCGACGCTGCTCAGGGAGATACCTGCCACTCCAAGAAGCAGCCCCGGAAACACGGCCAGAATCCCCGAAAGGTACAGCCCCGTGATCATCGCGGTGAGCACACCGAGAAGGCCGAGCGCCATCCCCAAGATGCCGAGCATGCCCGGCCTCCCCTGAGGTGCGGGGGGTGTTTCGTACCTTACGGCCTCACCATTCTGCCCGGGCGCCGCATACGGGTGCGGTGGCGGAGCAGCAACCTGAGGCGGCTGATGTGGCTGAGGCTGCGAGCTCTGAGGCT
This sequence comes from Leucobacter sp., assembly GCA_052090925.1. Lineage (GTDB taxonomy): Bacteria > Actinomycetota > Actinomycetes > Actinomycetales > Microbacteriaceae > Leucobacter. The sequence goes on from JBQDBM010000007.1 coordinate 57,657, forward strand.
GCTGGGGAGACTCTGGACCTTGCGGGTTGTTCGGGTCACTCATGTGACCCATTCTGCCACCTCACCACCACCATCCCTGGCGCGGCTTCGGCGGCGTACGATAGTGACATGATCTTGCTCGCGGCCACGCCCATCGGCAATCTGGGGGACGCGTCCACCCGACTACGGGACACCCTCACCAACGCCAGCGTGATAGCCGCCGAAGATACCAGGCACACGGTGCAGCTGATGCGCCTCCTCGGCATCGAATCACGCCCCGAACTCGTCGCACTCCACGACCACAACGAACACGAGCAGGCGGCGGTACTCGTTGAGCGTGCCGTAACCGAGGACATCGTGCTCGTGAGCGACGCGGGCATGCCGACGGTCTCAGACCCCGGCTACCGCGTGGTGCAGCTGGCTGCCGAGCGGGGCGTCACAGTGAGTGCGATCCCGGGTCCGAGCGCCGTCATCACCGCGCTCGCCGTCGCGGGACTGCCGACGGACCGATTCGCGTTCGAAGGGTTTCTGCCACGCAAAATGGGAGAGCGCTCGCGCACCCTCGAATTGCTCGCGACTGAGCGCCGTACCCTCGTATTCTTCGAGGCACCCTCGCGGCTTGCGGTGTCGCTCGAGTCGCTCGCGGCAGCATTTGGCGGAGATCGGTCTGCCGCTGTGTGCCGCGAACTCACCAAACTTCATGAGGAGGTGCGGCGCGGCACACTCGGTGAACTCGCCGAGTGGGCGGCGGATGGTGTGCGCGGCGAGATCGTCATTGTTGTTGGTGGTGCGCCAGAGGCAGAAGTTTCCCCGGGCGCTGCCCTTGCCGAGGTGGAGAGTCGGGTCACAGAGGGTGAGCGGCTGAAAGACGCGACGCGCGCCGTTGCGAAAGCCACTGGTCACTCAGCACGAGATCTGTATGCGGCGGCCCTGGCCGCCAAGGAGGCACGGAAATTATGACGGGCGCGAAAGGCATCATCAAAGTTGAGCTCTGGCGGCTGGTATTGCCTGTGCTGTGGATCGGCATGGTTGGCGCGATTTCCTTCATTGAGGCGCCGCTGAAGTTCCAGGCACCAGACATTACGATTCCGCTGGGGCTCGGCATTGGTCGTCTCGTTTTTGGGGCACTGAACATTGTCGAAGCGATCACGCTGATCGCGCTGCTGGTGATCTCGTTCTTGCCGCGCATTGCGCGAATCCGTGGCACTCGTCTGAACTTCTTGATCGCGCTCACGGTTGTCTTCATCGCGAAAGTGGCGGTCGTTCGGCCACCGCTCAACGCCCGCACCGACCAGGTGCTTTCCGGGGCGAACCCCGGGGATTCTCCGTGGCACTACATTTACATCGCGTGCGAGGTCGCGAACCTCGCACTGCTCGTCATACTCGCGGTGTTGACCGCTCGCGCGATTGTCGCGCGGGTCACCGCGCTTACGAGTGATGGACCCCGCTAACATGCCACACGATCTGTGCTCCAAGTGAGGTCGCGCCGCGTTCCGCGGACACGCAAGACCGGTGGTGAATTCTGGGTGAGCATACAGGAGACAAACAGCCCGGTACGCCAAACTTACAGCGTGCCGACGCGAGGAATTTTCGCCGGCAAAAGTTTTGTGTAGTGAGGATTCCACAGCTGTGAAGCAGAAGCGCGCCCTGATCCCCCTCGCCATCGCATCGGCTCTGCTGTTGTCAGGGTGCTCGGGTTCAGACATCACTCAGGATGCCGCTGGCATTGACTGTGCCCCAGACGGGTCAGTGAGTAACGATGTTGAGGTGGAGGGGGACTTCGGGAGCGAAGTCACGCTCACCTCTGAGACTCCGGCCACGGTGGACTCGCTCGAGCGCACGGTCATCACGACGGGCGACAGCGGAGCACCAGAAGCAGGCGCGACCTTGAGTGCCGCGGTGACGTACATCAACGGTGCGACCGGTGATGTGGTGCAGTTCTCCCCGGGGATCATGGTGGCCAACGACGAGGCAGCTGTGCCGCCGTGGGTATATGAAGCCACGCGCTGCGCATCGCCCGGTGAGCGTACCGCGCTCGTCGTGCCAGCTACCGAGGTGCTCGGTGAAGATGTGGAAGCTGCCGGCATCGAGGGTCTCACGAACGACGATTCCCTGGTCATCGTGATGGACTTCTCCGAGGCACAGACCGAGGAGACAGCTCCCGTCGAGTGCAACATTGGTCGTTTTGACCTTGAGACGTTGCCCACCATGGCGGAGGGTAAGGCCGTGACTGCGGCAGGCAGCTTCCCAGAGGTGGAGACCGCGGAGAACGGTGAACCGACGATCACGATACCTGAGGGTGAAGCTCCTCCAGAGACGCTCGAGATCGCGACGCTTATCGAGGGCGACGGCGCCGAAGTGCAGCCCGGTGACTGTGTCGCCGTCAACTATCGCGGCGTCATCTGGGACACCGGTGAGGAGTTCGACTCCAGCTGGAGCCGCGGAGAACCGACTGCGTTCCCCACGGACGGCGTGATCCCGGGCTTCAAAGACGCACTTGAGGGGCAGAAAATCGGCTCGCAGGTCATCTCCGTGGTGCCCGCCGAGGATGGTGGCTACGGCGCCGCGTCGCTCGAGCAGATGGGCCAGGAGCCCGACGCAGTCATGGTGTTCGTGCTCGACATCCTTGGAGTCGCGGAGGATCCGGCCGAGTAGCACCCTGCGCGCCTGAGGCACAATAGAACCATGAAGCGCGTCGTCATTCTGGGGTCCACGGGTTCGATCGGGGAGCAAGCCCTCGAGGTGATTCGGGCGAACCCCCGCCAGTTTCAGGTGGTGGGGCTCGCGGCGGGCACGCAGCAGGATCGCGTGGCGCAGCAGGCCGACGAGTTCAACGTTGAGCACACAGCGATGGGCGCGGCAGACGCGGCGCAGCTCGTGCGCGACGTGCCCGCGGACGTGGTGCTCAACGGCATTACCGGGTCAATCGGTCTCGGCCCGACGATCGCAGCTCTCGAAGCCGGGCGCACGCTCGCCCTCGCGAACAAGGAGTCCCTCATCGTCGGAGGCGACCTCGTTACCGGGCTCGCGGCCCCAGGGCAGATCGTGCCGGTCGACTCTGAACACTCCGCGATCGCGCAGGCGCTGCGGTCGGGTAAACAGAGCGAAGTGCGCCGCCTCGTCGTCACCGCATCGGGTGGCCCGTTCCGCGGGCGCAGCCGCGACGCGCTCCGAAACGTTACCCCAGCCGAGGCGCTCGCCCACCCCACGTGGGACATGGGGAGGGTCGTCACCACCAATTCCGCGACGCTCGTCAACAAGGGGCTCGAAGTCATCGAAGCGCATCTCCTGTTCGGCGTCTCATACGGCGACATTGACGTGGTGGTGCACCCGCAGTCGATCGTGCATTCGATGGTGGAGTTCATCGACGGGTCCACGATCCTGCAGGCCTCACCACCCGACATGAAGCTTCCGATTGCCCTCGGAATGACCTGGCCCGAGCGACTTGCGGGTGTCGGGGCCCCGCTCAATTGGAGCCAAGCATCGAGCTGGACGTTTGAGCCACTCGATGAGGGTGCGTTCCCCGCGGTCGCCCTCGCCAAAGAGGTGGGACGCGCGCGAAAGACCTACCCCGCCGTCTATAACGCGGCGAACGAAGAAGCAGTCGAAGCGTTCCATGCGGGTAAGATCGGTTTCCTCGACATCGTCGACACCATTCAAGCCGTGCTTGATGCGCACGGGTCTTCCGACACTGGGGCGGCGCAGACGCTGACACTTGAGACTCTTGCGGAGGCGGAACGCTGGGCCCGAGAGCAAGCCGGAAACGTGATCGCATCCCGGCGGAGGTGACGCGCGCAGCACTGCCACAGCAGCGCCGAGTATTCTTGAGCCCGTGATTGACGTGCTCCTCTATGTGCTCGGGATCCTGATCGTACTGATCGGATTGGCCGTGTCGATCGGGCTGCACGAGATCGGACACCTGCTGCCCGCGAAGCTGTTCGGCGTCAGGGTGACGCACTACATGGTCGGCTTTGGAAAGACGATCTGGTCGAAACGCAAGGGTGAGACCGAATACGGAATCAAGGCTATTCCGCTCGGTGGCTACGTGGCCATGAGCGGCATGTTTCCGCCGTCGGCACCCGGTGAGGCTCCGCGTGCGTCAAGCACGGGGTTCCTGAACACGGTGGTGCAGGAGGCGGCGCCCGAGCGGCGGCGGGGCATTGCCGGCATGGTTGATGACGCCAGGCTTTCGAGCGCTGAGACGATTGAAGCGGGGGAGGATCACCGCTCGTTCTACCGCTTGCCCGTGTGGAAAAAGATCGTCGTGATGCTCGGCGGGCCGTTCATGAACCTGGTGCTCGCGTTCGTGTTTTTCGGCATCGTGCTCGTGGGGTTTGGCGTGCCGCAGAGCAGCACGACGCTCGGAAGCGTGAGCGAATGTCTCGTCCCCGCCGGGAGCAACGTCAGCGAGTGCAGCGCGGAAGATCCCGCCGCACCGGCAGCTGCCGCTGGGCTACAACCGGGAGACCGCCTACTCAGTATTGGTGGCGAGCCGGTCGAATCGTGGGACACCTTCCGCGACACGGTCGCCGCTTCACCGGGAACGACACTCCAGGTGCAGGTGGAGCGCGACGGAGAAGAGCTGTCGCTGCCACTCACCCCCGCACCCAATGATCGCGCCGTGCTCGACGCTGATGGGGCGCCCGTGCTGAACGATGCGGGCGACCCCCAGTACGAAGAGGTCGGCATGGTGGGGGTCACACCGACCTCAGAGCTGCAACGCCAGTCCATCACCGAAGTGCCGGCTTTCGTCGGTGACAACCTCGTGGCGGTCGGAAACGTGATCATTCGCCTCCCTGAGCGCATGGTCGATGTGTGGAACGCGGCGTTCGGGGCCGAGGAGCGCGACCCGAACGGGCCGATCGGCGTCGTGGGCGTCGGCCGGCTCGCGGGCGAAATTACGAGCATGGACGAGCAGCCCGTCGCGGCACGCGCCCAGTTCCTTGTCGGGCTCATCGGGTCCGTCAATGTCGCACTGTTCGTGTTCAACCTGGTGCCACTCATGCCGCTCGACGGTGGCCACGTTGCGGGCGCCCTCTACGAGGGGGTGCGCCGCTGGTTCGCGAAGCTGCGGGGCAAGCCCGACCCGGGTCCCGTTGACACCGCGAAGATGGTACCGGTCACGTTTATCGTCGTTATCGCCCTCGGCGCGATGACGCTGCTGCTGCTCTACGCAGACCTGGTGAACCCGGTCTCCCTCTTCGGTTAGCGTTCTTCGGCTTCCCAGCGCTCGATTGCGGCTGTAGCCATTCGTGAATGCTCGATGACGACATCGTCGGACGCACCCGCAATGTGCGGGGTGAGCGTGACATTGTCGAACGTGTAGAGCTCTGAGTCGTGCGCGAGCGGTTCTTCGGCGAACACATCGAACCCGGCGCCCGCGATCCTGCCCTCGCGAAGCGTCCGCATGAGCGGTTCCTCCGCAATAAGCGCGGCTCGGCCCGCATTGATCAAGAAAGCGGTCGGCTGCAGGAGCCCGAGTTCCCGAGCACCAATCAGGTTGTGGGTCTCGGGAGTGAGTGGCGCATGCACCGTCACGATGTCAGAGGTCGACATCAGCGTGGCAAGATCCACGAGGCGTGCGTCGTCGCCGAATGCGTCACCGGGCAAGAACGGGTCATATACCTGTACGTGCATGTCGAAGCCGAGTGCGCGACGAAGTATCTTGCTCCCGACAGCTCCGCCACCCACGATACCGAGGGTGCGACCGGAGAGACCGGTGCTGCGGAACATTTCGTAGGGCTCAAAGACGTCATCGGGTGACCATGCCTTCGTCCGCATCCAGCGCTCCGAGGCGCTCAACTTGCGGACGGTTGCGAGGAGCAGCGCGAATGCGAAGTCGGCGGTCACAGCGGCATTGCGTCCGGGCGTTGTGGCCACCGCAATGTTTCGTGCTTCACACGCCGGTACGTCGACGTTGACCGGGCTCGCATGGCACGTGATCACGAGCCTCAGCTCGGGCGCCGCATTGAGCGTTGCCTCGTCGACCTCGTCGAGTTCAACGATGAGAACTTCGGCACGAGAGAGTTCGTCATCGACGCCTCGCGCGGCGAGCGGTTCACCGGTGATGCGTGGCTCGAGGAGGGTTACCGTGTGGTGTTCAGACAGGGCTCGTGCACTGGCGTTGTCGAACGGTGCGGTAATGAGAATGTTGCGCATGGGCATGCTGGGTGTGCTCCTTCGGTGTGGACGAGATGAAAATCAGGTGCCGAGATCGTCGGCCCGGGGAGTGCGACCCAAGTGGTGGAGATCTGGCCAGTGGGGGCGCAGGGCATCGCGCACTGCACGGAATGTGTCGAACGCCGCAAGGCTCTCGGCTCGGCGTGCAGGGTTGGGGGACAGGTGCTCGGTCGTGGGTTGGAGCGCCGTGACGGCCGCAGCAGTGCTGGACGCTGCCCCGACCGCGGCAAGCGCGAGGGCCGCCACACCGCGCGCGCCGACCTCGCTGTCGACCTGGCGGATCACGGTGCGCCCGCTGAGGTCGGCCAGCAACTGGCATAGCAGCGGTGATTGTGCGCCCCCGCCACCGACCGTGATGGTCGCAGCGTCGCTGTCGCCGGCGTCTGAATTATCTGGGCCTGTGTTATCTGGGTCGGCGGACCCTTCGAGGCCGAGGATTGACTCGTATACCGAGTGGGTGAGCCCCACATAGACGGCGCGGAGCAGGTCCCACTTCGTCGTCGTGACGTGGGCGCCGATCCAGCCGGCCGATGCGTGCACGTCGCGGAACGGTGCACGCTCTCCACTGGGAGAGCTATAGGGGAGAAATACCGCGGCAGGCCCAGTGCCGGGAAGTGCGCTCAGCTGCTGCTCAATCTCATCCCAACTGTACGACTCAAGCCCCAGGGTCGTGCGTGCCCAGTCGAGGTTTGGCATGCCCGACATTTGTGCAAGACACTCGACCACCTGGTCGCCTCGGCCAGTGCGCAGCAGAATGGAATCGGGGTGGCGGCGGGCCGCGGCTGAGGGCTGATTGGTGCAGACCACTGCGGTGGTGCCGAGCACGACGTAAGACGCTCTGTTCTTGACTGCGCCGAGCCCGAGACCGGCCGCCGCCGCGTCAAACGCGCCGACCACCACGGGGACGGGGGAGGGGAGTCCGAGCGCCGCCTGTACGTCGGGCAGCAGTGTTCCAGCGAGACGGTCCGACGGCAGGGGTGTGGGGAGTTTCGCGAGGAGATCCTCGTGCCCGAGCGCGGCGGCGAGTTTACGTGAATACGTACCCGTCGTGATGTCGAGGTACGTGCGAGACGCCTCGGAAAAGTCGGTCGCGATGGAGCCGACGAGCCGGTATCGGATCCAATCCTTGCAGTTGAGGTGGTGGGTGACTGCGGGTAGTGATCCAGCGCGCTTCAAATGCTCCCAAATGGCAGGTAGGGCTCCGGGGTGGATCGGTGAGCCCGTCGCGGCGTGGACCTCCGTGTTTTCACTCGTGCGCTCCCACTCATCGACAATGTCCGTGCTGCGTCCGTCGTTCCACAGCACCGCTGGTTGGCTGGGTTTTCCCTGCTCATCAACGAACCACGCGCCGTCGCCCTGCCCGGTCACTCCGATGCCGATGATCTTTCGGTCCGAAACCGAATGAAGCACTTCACGGAGCACCTCGAGCGTAGTGAGCCAGATATCTTCCATGTCGCTCTCAGACGCCAACGCAGAACTCCGCAAGACCTCGACCTGGCGCCGCGCTGACCCGAGCACGGTGCCGTCAGGTGCGAACGCGACAGCCTTGATCGCCGTAGTTCCAGCATCAATGCCAATGATGGCGTGCGAGTTCTTGTGCGTCATTGATCGAGGTGCCGTGTGAGGTGTGATGTCCGGTGCCAATCTTGGTGTCACTCTCCGTGCGGTTCATGGTGTTCGGGGTGGGCTTGGCTGAGATTACCGCGAACACGAGCGAGTGACCAAGACCCGGCGGCACGAAAGGGCCGTAGGTTTCGTTACGTTACGACTGGATGACGCAGGCACCTGAGATCGGACTAGATTCTTGAAAGTCCAGCAACTGATCTCGACGAAAGAAGTTCCATGCAACGCCGTGGCCTGAAGAAGTCCCTCCTCCCACTGATTCTGCTCGTCGGCCTGGGCCTAAGTGCCTGCACGACAGGCGGTGGGGGTGCTGCCGCCTCCGAGGAGGGCGGAGATGCACTCGCGGGGAAAACCATCGGTGTTGCAGTGAGTGGCACGCAAAACTACTGGGACCGTGAGGCGTTCGAGGGTGCGATCGCCGAGGTCGAGCGTCAGGGAGGTACCGTCGTGACGACTGACGGGGGCCAAGACACCAATGTCCACGCCGAAAACCATGAGGTGTTCCTCAGCCAGCAGGTTGACGCGGTCATCACGATTCTGGGTGATGACGCTGTTGAGCCGAAGCTCGAGGCACTCGGGGAGGCAGGTATCCCCGTGTTCGGTGTTGACCGTGCGTCAGACAACGTCATTAACAACGTCCAGTCAGACAGTGAGGCTGCCGGGGCAGCAGTTGCGAGCATCCTCGGCGAACACCTCGGTGGCGAGGGGAAAGTCGCCGTCTTCAACGCGTTTAGTGAGCGATTCCCGTTCTGCGGCGAGCGCTACCATTCGTGGAAAGATGCCATAACAGCGGATTACCCCGACATCGAGATCCTCGAACCAGAGCTCGCCGAAGACTTCGGTAACCCCGTTGAAGATGCCCGCCAGCAGACACTGACCCTGTTTGAGCGGTACGCGGAGGGTGAAATCGACGCGATCCACGTCGCCTGCTGGGACCAACCAGCACTCGGTGTAATCCAGGCCATTGAAGAGGCCGGCCGTGACGACGTCGTAAGCACCGCCATCGATGGCATCCCCGAGATCCTCGAGATCATGCAGGAAGAGAACACCCCACACATTGGTGATGTTGCACAGCAGCCCCGCAAGATCGGAACGCTCTCCGCAGAAAACGTTGCCACGTACTTCACTGATGGTGAGGTTGAAGAAGTCACGCTCGTCGATGTACTGCCCGCTGCTGGCGCCGAGGGTGCCGCTGCGGCCATCGAGCAGCTCGGCTACGAAGGCGAATAACCCTCCATGTCCGCACCCGTGCCCGCCAGCGTGCTGAGCATGTCTGGGATCAGTAAGTCGTTCCCAGGCGTGCTCGCACTCACGGACGCATCCCTCGAGGTCGCGTCCGGTGAAGCGCACGGCCTGGTCGGCGAGAACGGAGCGGGCAAATCGACGCTCATCAAGGTCCTCGCTGGGGTGTACACCCCAGAGGCTGGCAGTGTTGCGGTCGACGGTGAACCCCTGACCCCTCTCACCCCGCACACAGCGCACGAGCGTGGGCTGCGATTCATTCATCAAGAGCTGCACCTCGTGCCTCACTTTACGGTCGCCGAGTCCGTGTTCATGGGGCACGAAATTCAGGGTGGGTTCGGACTGAGGAAGCGTGAGATGCGGGCCAGGGCGCGAGAGATTCTTGAGGATCAGCTCGGCATCTCGCTTGACCCGGGTGCGTTGATTCGGGATCTGGGGCCAGCGCAGAAGAAACTCGTCCAGGTGGCGCGAGCCTTGACAGATAACGGGGCGCGGCTGATCGTGTTTGACGAGCCGACGGCACCGCTCGCCACCACGGAAGTAGACCATGTGCTTGGGGCGGTCCGCCGACTTCGTGATGCCGGTGTCTCATCGCTGTATGTTTCGCATTATCTGGGTGAGGTGACCGACCTGTGTGACCGGGTCACGGTGTTCCGCAACGGCACGAACGTCGGAAAGATCGACGAGGTCACCAAGACATCGACGCGCGAGATGATCCGACTGATGACGGGGAAAGAAGCGGGCCAATTGTTTCCACCCCGCACAGCGCCGCAGCCGAGCACAGGGGCGCAGCAGTCGAGCAAAGCGTTTTCTGTGAGTGGCCTGGGGGACGGGGCGACGTTTTCGGATGTCGACTTCTCGGTCGGCCGCGGCGAGGTGGTCGGGATCGCGGGTCTCTTAGGGGCGGGCACCGAAGAGCTGGTTGACAGCCTTGTCGGGTTGCGGCGTGCACGAACCGGTGACATCCGTGTCGACGAGCAGCGGGTTCGATTCCGCTCGCCGGCCGACGCGCTCCGGCAGGGCGTCGTACTGATTCCTCGCGATCGGCGTCACGACGGGCTCGTGCTCGACCTGCCGGTACAAGACAACATCTCACTGGCAACACTTGACGATGTCACGACTGCGAGAGCCTTTCTGAGCACGAAGAAGCTCGCCGCGCAAGCGAACCGCATGGTCAAGGCACTGGACGTGCGCCCATCGGATCCGGCGGCGAAAGTTCGCTTCTTGAGCGGCGGCAACCAACAAAAAGTGGTGATCGCACGGTCGTTGCTGACCAATGCGCGCGTCATCATCCTCGACGAACCAACCGTCGGCGTCGATATCGGGGCCAAAGCAGAAATCTACAAGCTTGTGGCGCAGCTTGCGGCGCAGGGGGCCGCCGTCATTGTGTCCTCGAACGACCCGAACGAGCTGCTCGGACTGTGTCATCGCATCGAGGTGATGGTTCGCGGGCGGATCGTGAGCAGCCACACGCCCGAGACGCTCACCCGAGACGCCCTCATCGAAGTCATGACCGCGAGCCACAGTACACCTCAGGGAACGGCCGCATGAGCGCCGCAGAAGCACGCACCGCGCCCCGTTCCGCGCCGCGCACAGTGCCGCGCTCACTCTCACGATTCGCAGTGCGACGGGGCCCGCTGCTCGTCATCCTTATTCTGCTGACGTATCTGGCAGTCGGGTCATCGGCAGTGCTGTCGTCCAATAATTTCTGGGCGAGCATTGTGCAGGCTGGACCCATCGCCGTCGTGGCGTGCGGGCTTGCTGTCGTCGTGATGGGCGGCGGCGACCACCCAATCTCGGGCGGGATCGACCTCTCGATCCCCGGAGCTGCCGCGCTCGCTACAATCGTGCTCAGCCTGCAGCTGAGTGATCCCCGAGCGTCCTTTCTGCTCGCGTTTCTGACCGCGATCCTCGCTGCGCTCGCCGTCGGAATCGTCAATGCGTTCCTCGTCGCGGGTGTGGGGATGAGCCCGATTCTCGCCACCCTCGCCACCTACGTGAGTGTGATTGGCGTCGGCCGGGTGCTGAGCCAAAACAAACGCATTGACGTGTCGCACGCGGCTGTCATTGCGGTGCGCGACGGGGAGCTTGCGTGGATTCCGGTCTCCGTGCTGCTCGCACTCGCTACTGTGGCGCTCCTCGCCTGGCTGATGCACCGCACCCGATTTGGTGCGCACGTGCAGGTGGTTGGTGGCAGCCGGGACGCCGCGACAACAGCCGGGATGCGCGTGCGGTGGTACCAAGCGAGCACCTACGTGATTGCGTCGATGACGGCCGCGATTGCGGCGGTGCTGTTGGTTGCCCGCGGGTCAGGATCGAGCCCGGGCATCGACGAACGACTGCTCGTCGACATGGTGCTCGCCTGCTTCGTGGGGGCCGCGTTTTCGGCGCGCAACGTCGTCACGATCCCTGGTGCCCTCCTCGGTGCGCTGCTCGTCGCGTTTCTTTCCAATGCCCTGATCCTCAACCGCGTACCCAACACCTGGGTTGAGGGGTGGAAAGGGCTGTTGATCCTGCTCGTTGTCTCTGCGGCCGCGCTCCAGAACCGGGGGAAGACATGACCGCTGTGACTGTGAATCCCTCGGGCACGACTGGGGTTGTTGACCAACTGCTGCGCTACGCATTCGTGTTCGCGTTTCTCATCATGATCGTGTTCTTTGCCGTGAGCACGCCCGCGTTCCTTGGACCCAGCAATCTCGGGAACATTCTGCAAAATAGTGCGCTGTTGTTGCTCGTTGCGCTCGCGCTCACGCTCGTCGTCGCCTCTGGCGGAATCGACCTGTCCGTCGGCGTCGCCCTTGACTTTGGCGCCTGGTTCTCGGTTGTGGCGGTGTTGACCCTCGGGCTGCCGTGGCCCGTCGCCATCTGCATTGGACTATTGGGTGGTGCGCTGGTCGGAGCAGTGAACGCGTTCCTCATTGTCGGCCTGGGGGTGACCCCTTTTCTCGCCACGCTCGGCACGTTTTTTATGGGCCGAAGCCTGCAGCAGATCGGCACGAACGGCGGTGGAAACATTAGCTTCCGTGACGCACCGGAGGGGTTTCACGCGTTGGCTTCAGGCTCAGTCTTCGGTATCTCTAACCAAGTGCTTATCGCGGCGGGACTGGCCGTGCTCATGTATGTGTGGCTGCACCGCACCAAGTATGGTGCGCGGTTGAATGCCCTGGGCATCCAGAGCAGTGCGGCGCGAGTCGCCGGCATTCCAACCCGAAAGTATCGAACCGCTGTGTTCATCATCGCCGGTATGACGGCGGCAGTGGCGGGCGTGCTCCTCGCAGGGTCTCTGCGGATCTACACACCGCTCACCGGCTTCTCCTACCTGTTGGACGGCATTGCTGCGGTCTTTATCGGTGCGTCGCTACACCGAGAGTCTCGCCCCAATGTGCCGGGCACCATCATCGGCGTGCTCTTCCTGAGTGCGCTCGGGGTCGGTCTCGATTTGCTCGGCCTCGACTTCAACCTGAAAGCCGCACTGAGCGGAATCGTGCTGCTCGTGGCACTTGTACTCGCCTACGTAGTATCGCGTCGCTCAACTCGCTTGCAGTCATAACGACGCTCACTCGCTAGTACGTGGGGGCGGCGCCCAACCCAAAATAGGTTTCGAGGTTGAGTTCTCCCGATGCATGCATGCCCTCGGCGACTTCGGTACCCACGTAACGGAAGTGCCACGGCTCGTAGATGTAGCCCACAACCGGCTCGGCGCCCTGGTTGTATCGCAGGATGAACCCGTAGGTGTGCGCATTGTCACGCAGCCATGAGCCCGTAGCTGTCTCGCCAAAGCACGACTTGAATGCGCAGCCGCCACCGTCGTCAAGGTCAGCGGCGAGTCCCGTCTGGTGCTCGGAGTGCCCTGGCCGTGCCGAGTAGGTCTCGGCCGCGGCCACGCCGTCATTCGCCACGTAATTGTTGAACAGACCATCCTGATAGGAATAGCTCCGGTAGCCACTCGTGATGATGAACGGAACGCCGGCGGACGAAGCCGCTGCGTACATCGTCTCGAGTGCACTGGCAGCCTCGGCACGGAGCGGTTGACCGTTGGTGTTCGGGATCCCCTGCGGCATCACCAGGTCGCCCGGTGCCCAACCGATCGGGCTCATCGGTCGCTGCTTGTTGACCACCACTGTGAGTGAACCCGGGCTGTTGACGTCATATCCGCTGGGTTCGGGATCCGGTTCGGGTTCGGGTTCGGGTTCCGGCTCGGGCTCTGGCTCCGGTTCAGGTTCCGGCTCGGGGATGCTCTCGATCGCCGCGTTGACAGCGTCCGTCAGCCCATCAGGGACCTCGGAGATGTCGCCTACCCACGCCATGCTCATCGCAACTGGCTCGTCATCCCGATCGTTTAGCACGACAGCGGTGGCCGCACCGCCTCCCGCAAGCACGAGGACACCGGCGGCGGCCCACGCAATGATCAGCCGCCTCCGTCGCACCCGTTTCCGCGCCACTCCCCAGACAGAAGCCGAAACCTCAGGGTGACGTGAATCCGCCCGAGATCGCTGGCGCGGCTGACGTGACATGCGGGTGGATCACCTTTCGTTGGGGCACGGGCTCGTGCAGGTGATCGCACGGTCCCAGACCCTGAATATTTTACTGGCGCATCTCATTTCTTCCTGAGCACACGCCTGAGGCTCGCCATCGCGCTTCCGCTGGGAGCCTGGGGTTCGACCTACGCCAGTTACGCGCGAGTAGACTTGAGCGCGTGGTAGCAATCAATTTGGGTATACCGAGCGTGCCAGAAGTGCTCGCGCCCCGGCACAAGACTCGCCAGATCAAGGTCGGATCTGTCATGGTCGGCGGCGACGCCCCGGTCTCGGTGCAGTCGATGACGACGACGCAGACGACCGACATCAACGGAACCCTGCAGCAAATCGCGGAGCTCACTGCAGCCGGATGCGACATCGTCCGCGTGGCATGCCCCGCTCGCGACGATGCCGCGGCCCTCCCAATCATCGCGCAGAAAAGCCAGATTCCGGTCATCGCCGACATCCACTTCCAACCGAACTACGTCTATGCGGCGATCGATGCGGGCTGCGCAGCGGTGCGCGTGAACCCCGGGAATATTCGAAAGTTCGATGACCAAGTTGGGGAGATCGCGAAGCGTGCAAAGGCCGCTGGAACCTCGATCAGGATCGGAGTCAATGCTGGCTCACTCGACCCGAGGCTCCTCGAAAAGTACGGTAAGGCCACCCCTGAAGCGCTCGTGGAGAGCGCTGTGTGGGAGGCGTCACTGTTTGAGGAACACGACTTCCACGACTTCAAGATCTCCGTGAAACACAATGATCCGATTGTGATGGTGAAGGCGTATCGGCAGCTCGCCGAGCGCGGTGACTGGCCCTTGCATCTCGGCGTCACTGAGGCTGGCCCAGCATTCCAGGGAACGATTAAGAGCGCGACGGCGTTTGGGATCCTGCTCTCCGAAGGCATTGGCGACACGATCCGCGTCTCGCTGTCTGCACCTCCCGTCGAAGAGGTCAAGGTTGGCTTGCAGATATTGCAGTCCCTGAACCTCCGTGAACGCAAGCTCGAGATCGTCTCGTGCCCCTCGTGCGGACGGGCGCAGGTCGACGTCTACACGCTCGCCGACGAGGTCACAAAGGGCCTCGAGGGTATGAGTGTGCCTCTCCGGGTCGCCGTGATGGGGTGCATTGTGAACGGCCCGGGTGAGGCTAGAGAAGCGGACCTCGGCGTCGCGTCCGGCAACGGCAAGGGGCAGATCTTCGTGAAAGGTGAAGTCATCAAAACCGTGCCCGAATCGGAGATCGTCGCCACACTCATCACTGAGGCCAACCGGATCGCGGCCGAAATGGGGCACGCCGAGGGGTCAGGATCGCCCGAAGTCGTGACCGCCTAAGTCGCCGACCTTACGCTTTCACGTAGTCGGCGAGATGTTCACCCGTGGTGGTTGAACGCTGAGTCACCAGATCTACCGGGGTACCCTCGAACACCACGCTGCCGCCGTCGTGCCCCGCACCAGGGCCTAAGTCGATAATCCAGTCCGCGTGAGCCATGACTGCCTGGTGGTGTTCGATCACAATCACACTCTTGCCAGCATCGACCAAGCGGTCGAGCATGGCGAGTAGGTTCTCGACGTCCGCGAGGTGAAGGCCCGTCGTCGGTTCGTCGAGCACATACACATCCGCGTCCTCGAGCATGTGAATTGCGAGCTTCAGACGCTGCCTTTCACCACCCGAGAGGGTCGACAGCGGCTGCCCGAGCTTGACGTAGCCGATCCCGACATCGAGGAGTCGATCCAGAATCTTCTTCGCTTTTGGCACCTTGGCGTCGCCGCTGCCATTGCCGCCGCCGAAAAACTCGGCCGCCTCCGTCATCGACATTTCGAGCACCTCGGCGATGTTCTTGCCGCCGAAGCGGTACTCGAGTACCTCAGCGTTAAACCGGCGGCCCTCACACACCTCGCAGACCGACTCCATCGTCGCCATCATGCCGAGATCGGTGTAGATGACGCCGGCTCCCTTGCACTCGGGGCAGGCACCCGCAGAGTTCGCGCTGAAGAGCGCGGGTTTTACCCCGTTCGCTTTCGCGAATGCGGTGCGCACGGGGTCGAGGACACCGGTGTACGTGGCGGGGTTTGAGCGGCGGGATCCGCGGATCGCGGTCTGATCGACGGCGACCACGCCCTCGCGGCCCGAGACATGCCCGTGAATGAGGGTGCTCTTGCCCGAGCCCGCGACACCCGTGATCGCGGTCAAGACGCCGAGGGGGACATCGACGTTCACGTCTTTGAGGTTGTGCTGCGTGGCACCGCGCACCTCGATCTTTCCAGTCGGTGTGCGCGTCGCACCCTTGAGCCTCGCACGATCGTCGAGGTGCCGCCCCGTGAGCGTGTCACTTGTGCGGAGACCCTCGACGGATCCCTCGAAACAAATCTCACCACCGTCGACACCAGCGCCGGGGCCGAGGTCGACCACGTGGTCGGCGATCCTGATCATCTCTGGCTTGTGCTCCACCACAAGCACCGTGTTGCCTTTGTCTCGCAGCTTGAGGAGTAGCTCGTTCATGTTCTGCATGTCGTGCGGGTGCAGGCCGATGCTCGGTTCATCGAAGACGTATGTGGCGTCCGTGATCGACGATCCCAGATGCTTGATCATTTTCGTGCGCTGAGACTCGCCACCCGAGAGAGAACCCGAAGCCCGATCGAGGCTTAAATACCCGAGCCCAATCTGCACGAAAGAGTCGAGCGTGTCGAGCAGCTTCTCGAGAAGCGGAGTCATGCCCGGATCCTCGATGTTTCGTACCCACTCTGCGAGGTCCGTGATCTGCATTTGGCATGCATGCGCGATGCTCGTTCCCTTGATCGTCGATGAACGAGCCGACTCATTCAATCGAGTCCCAGCGCAATCGGGGCACGCGGTGAAGACGATCGCGCGATCCACAAACGCACGAACATGCGGCTGCATTGCTTCGCGATCCTTGGAGAGCATTGATTTTTGGATGCGTGGAATCAAGCCTTCGTAGGTGAGGTTCGTCCCGTCCACCTTGATCTTCGTGGGCTCCTTGTAGAGGAGATCTTGCAGCTGTTCTTCGGTGAACTCCCGGATCGGCACGTCCATCGGCAGCACAGCGCTAAAGAGTCGCCCGTACCAACCATCCATGCTGTACCCGGGCACCTTGAGCGCGCCCTCGCTCAGCGCGTTCTCCTCATTGTAGAGTTCTGCGAGGTCGAAGTCGCTGACGGTCCCGCGCCCCTCGCAGTCCGGGCACATTCCACCCAGAATCTGAAAGTCGCGCCGCTCCTTGACTTTTTTGCCGCCCTTCTCGAACGTGACGGCACCGGCGCCCGAAATCGACGCGACATTGAACGAGTACGCGTTGGGTGAGCCGAGCGTCGGCTCTGCCATTCGTGAGAATACGATGCGCAGCATGGCATTCACATCGGTTGCCGTGCCGACGGTCGAGCGCGGATTCGCTCCCATGCGCTCTTGGTCGACAATGATGGCCGTCGTGAGCCCCTCGAGCACATCAACATCGGGACGAGGCTGGCTCGGCATGAACCCCTGGAGAAACGCACTGTAGGTTTCGTTGATCAGTCGCTGTGACTCGGCAGCAATCGTGCCGAACACGAGCGAGCTCTTTCCCGACCCGGAGACGCCGGTGAACGCTGTAAGCCTCCGCTTCGGAATTTCAATGCTGACGTCCTTGAGGTTGTGCTCCCTCGCGCCTTGCACACTGATCCGGTTGTGCGAATCTGCTGGATGCGATGTGCTTCCTGTTGACGGCATGGGTTGACAATACATCCGACCGATACGCTGGAGCAATGGGATTGGGCGTCGAGCATCGCAGCGCTAGTGCGAGCGGGATGGGTCGGCTCAGAATCGATCCGCTGAGCGTCGTCGCCGCAGCACTTGTGTGCCTGGCTGCGCCCGCCCTGTTCGTCATCGAGAACTTCTGGCTCGGGTTTGCGCTGCTTGCGCTGGGGCTGGTGGCCGCTTGGGTGTCGGGTGTCCGCGGCAATCGTGCGCGGGACGGTGCCGATGGCTCGGCAGCGAATCAGGCTCACGGCGCGGCCCACTCGCACGCTCCCCAGAGTCTCACGCAAGCCCCTGGCCGCCCGCCATCACTCGTGCGAGACCTGTCGTTGATCGTGATCGGGCTCCTCATCGTGCGCACCATCCCGCTCGCCGCCGAACTCGACAACTTCGCGATGGTGCGCTTCACACTCGCACTCGGTGGCGCGGTCGCCGTGCCGTACTTGGTCTCGAGATTCATCTACCGTGACCGCGCAATCGGATTCCCGTGGCGCGGCGGCGGACGCTGGGGCAAGCTGCACTGGTTCTGGCTTGCGGGGGTGGTGGTCGCGGGGGTCGCGATCCTGCCCGTGTATTTCATTACCTCAGGGGTCTACGAGAACTGGCCCGTCGTGGATGACGCGGATCTGATCGCACGCCTCTTCGTCGGCGTCGGTGCGGTCGGCATTTGGGATGAACTGTTCTTTATCTGCACCGCGTTCGCGGTGCTGCTCAGGCACTTCCCGATTTGGCTCGCCAATGTGCTGCAGAGCATCGTGTTCGTGTCGTTCTTGTGGGAGCTCGGGTACCGCGCTTGGGGCCCCGCGCTCACGATTCCGTTCGCGCTCATGCAGGGGTACATATTCTTGCGCACTCGTTCACTCGCGTACGTCGTGACCGTCCACTTGCTGTTCGACGCAGTCGTGTTCGCGGTGCTCGTGTACGCGCACAACCGCTAGTCGGCGAGCATCGCTGCGAGGCGGCGCACCCCAAACTCGTAACCCTGCACCCCGCAGCCAGCAATCACAAACTCTGCGACCGACGACACATACGAGTGGTGGCGAAACGGCTCGCGCGCGTGCACATTCGAGATATGCACCTCGCCGACGGGGAGTTCGACGCCCGAGAGCGCGTCGAGCAGCGCTACTGAGGTGTGCGTGAACGCGGCCGGATTTATCAGGATCGCGTCGCAGTCCTCACGCGCCTCGTGGATCGCGTCGATGAGCTCACCCTCGTGGTTGCTTTGAATCGAGCTCACCCCGATGTCGTACTCGGCGGCCACCTCGCGTACAAGCGCCTCAATATCGGCGAGCGTGCTGTAACCGTAAATTTCGGGCTCGCGAGTGCCCAGCAAATTCAGGTTGGGGCCGTTCACCAGCAGAATGCGCTTGTCCATGGTGTGGGTCCCTTTCCATACGCGAACTTGTCAGCACTATCCTACGTGCGCTTGGTGAACGCGTGGGGACCTTGTGCTGGCTTTGCTCGCGGCGGGGTGCCGCACTAACGTAGGGGCGTGCAAGAGACTGAAATGCCCCGCGAGCCGAACGAGCAGCCACGACGAACGAAGCAGTTCGATACCTCCACGTTTCGAGACAAGCCCGTGTCGTTTGTGCGCCGCGGTGGACGTATGACGACCGGCCAGCAGCGCGGCTGGGATGAGCTTAGCTCGTTCTACCTGGTCGACGTGCCACACGGTCCCGCCGCGACGAGCGTGGCCGAGGGGGCGACCGGCGACCCGATGGAGATGTTTGGCCGCGAAGCGCCGCTCGTCGTCGAGGTGGGGTCAGGGCAGGGGCACGCCATAGTGCACGCGGCGAGCACGCACCCAGAGCGCGACCACATCGCGGTCGAGGTGTTCCGTGCCGGTCTCGCGCGCACCATGACCAACGCCGACAATGCGGATGCGCGAAACCTGCGCCTCATTGAGGCCAACGCTCCCGAGGTACTTGAGCGGTATTTGCCCGCTGGGTCGGTCGACGAGGTGTGGGTGTTCTTTCCTGACCCGTGGGCGAAGACGAAGCATCACAAGCGCCGCCTGGTCTCGGCGGAGTTCGCGGCGATCGTCACGCGAGTGCTGCGCCCCGGTGGCGTGCTGCGCCTTGCCACCGACTGGGAGGAATACGCGCTGCACATGCGCGACGTTCTCGACAGTGTATGTGGGGGAGACAGTGGCCCGAGGCTCGAGCGTGACTTCGAGGGGGAGTGGGCTCCGCGCTACGAGGGCCGCGTACTCACCGCATTCGAGCGCAAGGGCGAGGCGAAAGGCCGAGACATCCGCGACCTCGCCTACCGTGTGGTCGCCTCGGCGTAATGCCGCCGGTGGCGTAGTGGCCGACCGTCACCAACACGAAGAACGAGGGGGCGGTTTGACGTAGTTGCAGCCTGCTAACTACGTCAAACCGCCCCCTCGATTCGCGCCAAATACGGGACCGGCGCTACACCGCCACGCGATTTACGCCAGGCGTGGCACCACGCGCGCCAGCAGTTCGCCGAGGCGCACCTCCGCCTCCTTGCCGGCGGCGAGCACTTCGTCGTGGCTCAGCGGATCCTCCCCGAGATTCGTCGCAGGGTTCGTGATGAGGGTGAGACCCAGCACGCGCATCCCGGCATCACGTGCAGCGATCGCTTCGAGTGCGGTCGACATACCGACGGCCTGCCCGCCGATGCCCCGCAGATACCGCGACTCGGCAGGGGTTTCGTAGTGCGGGCCTGGCACCTGCACGTAGACACCCTCCCCAATGCTGGGGTCCACGTCGTGCACTACGCGCCGCAGCTCCGCCGAGTAAAGGTCCGTCAGGTCGACAAAATTGGCACCCTCGATGGGGGAGGTGGCGGTGAGGTTGATGTGGTCACTCATGATCATCGCGCTCCCGGCACCAAATGCAGGGTCGAGCCCGCCGGCCCCATTGGTGAGCACCATTGTGTGCGCGCCGGTGGCCGCCGCCGTCCGCACGCCGTGCACAACCGATCGCACGCCGCGCCCTTCGTAGAGGTGGGTGCGCGCTCCGATAATGAGTGCGTGGTGGCCGCTCGGCAGGCGGATCGACGTGAGCGTACCTCGGTGACCCGCCACGTTCGACGGGTGGAAACCGGGCACCTGGTCGGCGGGAACCTCGGCTACTTTCTCGCCAATGAGCTCGGCGGTGCGGCCCCATCCGCTCCCCAGCGTGAGCGCAATATCGTGACGGGCGACGCCCGTCAGCCTCGCGATGATCTCGGCAGATTCTGCTGCGAGCACTTTCGGATCGTTCATGCACCCAGCTTAGTGACGCGACAGAACGTGCTTGGCGTGCGGTGTTAGCGCAGGATCCGGTAGCCGCGAACCGGGTCGTAGCCGTGGATCTCACGAGTGTCGAGCACCTGCATGAAGTCGAGCACCTCCGCGGACACCACCTGCCCCGGCACGAGAACGGGGAACCCTGGGGGATAGGGGGTGACGAACCCGGCCGAGACCGGGCGCTCGCCGCCGTCTACTCGGCTGCGCAGATCACCGGTACTGACGTGTTCAACGGCGCCACGGCGCTGCCCCTCGTAGAACGCTGCACGCAGGTCGCCGTCTGGCAGCCCATCGTTGGCGTTGAACTCTCCAGCGAACGAGCTGAAGTCTGGCAACGGCGGCATTATCTCTGGCGCGGTGAGGACGTCGGCCGGGTCGCGCGCCTCGCGTTCCTCCCGGAACTGCTCCGCAAGCTTCACGAGCACTTCGATGAGGTAGGCGACTCCGCTGCGCGAAGTACCGATGTTCGTCATGAACAGCACGGTGTTGCGGCTCGTTTTATTGACCTGGATCCCGAAGCGGTTCATCAGGTGTTCGTGTTTGAACGTGTCGCCGTCGACACCCGTACGACTGATTTCGACGGTGATGCGGCTCGGGTCAACGACGAACTCGTCGGTGGTCCAGGCGCGCCACATCGGCGCCACCCCGTCGCGCAGCGGCATGGGGCGACTTGTCTCCCGGCACTCGGGTGGGATGAGGTCGTGAGCTGTGAGCACGCGGAACGTTTGCCGCAGCAGCGGGTGCCTGGCGATCGCTTGGGTGAGGTTGGTGGCGAGATCGAGCTGACGTTGCACGAGTTCAAAGCCCTCCATCTCAACCTGGCGGCGGCCGAGATCGAGCGATGCGAGGATCTGGTAGTTCGGGGATGTTGAGGTATGAGTCATATACGCCTCGTGGAAAGGCTCTTGCGCCTCGCGCACCCACTCCTGATCCCACACATGAATCATCGAGCCCTGCCGGAGTGCGGTCAGTGTCTTGTGGGTCGACTGCGTAGCGTACACGCGCAGTTGTGCGTCGGGGGCGGGGATCAGTCGCTCCGCAAGCCACACCGAGTCCTCACGCGGCTCACCCGTTTCTGAGTCAAACAAGCGATCTCGCTGCGCACGGTATGCGGCGGCGTGGGCGGAAGTGCGCAGCTGCTGCTCCAAGCGTTTCGCGGCCGCCATCGCGGTGCGGCGACGAGTCACGGGGTGAAATGCTGCAAACGCGAACCACGCCTCATCCCACAGAAACACCAGGTCGGGTTTGATTGCGAGACACTCGGCCATGACTCGTTCGGGGTCGTAGACGATGCCGTCGAACGTACAGTTCGTGAGCGTGATCATGCGGACCTCATCGAGCCGACCAGCCTTGCGGTAGTCAAGCAGCAGCTGCTTGACTCGGCTGAGGGGTACGGCGCCGTAGAACGCATACTCGTTGAGCGGGTACGCCTCGAGGTACGCGGTGCGGGCACCGGTGAGCATGAGCGCGTGATGGTGAGACTTGTGGCAATTGCGGTCGACCAGCACGACGTCACCGGGGGAGACGAGCGCCTGGTGCACGATCTTGTTCGCCGTCGAGGTACCGTTGGTGACGAAATACGTGTGTTTGGCGCCGAACGCCCGCGCAGCGAGATCCTGAGCTTTCTTCAGCGTGTGCACGGGGGCGAGCAACGAGTCGAGCCCACCAGAGGTGGCACTGGTTTCTGCAAGCAAGAGGTTCATGCCGTAGAAATCTGCTAGATCACGGATCCATTTCGAGTTCACGACGGAGCCGCCACGCCCGATCGGGAGCGCGTGGAAGACCCCGACTGGGCGGCGGGCATGATCCTGAATTGCAGTAAAGAACGGGGTGTCGTAGAGGTGGGAGACGCGGCGCAGCAGCGACAGGTGGAGTTCGAGCTGATCTTCTCGGCGGAACACGCGACGGAAGCGGCGGGTGAGGATCCCAGCGAGGTCTTCGATGTGCGCACCGGCCATGAGATACAGGTCGAGCTCTGGCCGGAGCGCGTTCAGAGTGTCGGCGAGGCGCAGCACGCGCTGCACCGTCGCGAGAGAGCTGCGCGAAGATGCAGGATCAGTCGTGGTGGAGGAGTGTGCGAGCTCGATGGTCTCGAGGAGGTCGCGGCTCAGCGACTGCTTCGTGCGATCGCTGAAGCCCGGGCGTACGACGCAGGCGAGAATATTCGGGTTGGTGAGCACGGCCGCAATCGCGTCATCCGCTGAAGGCACGACCACAAAGTCATAGATGAATTCATCAGCGGTGCCACGGAGCGTGCGCAACTCTGCGTTCATCTCCTGGCGTTCTCCGGCCGTGGTCTCGTCAACGACGAGCACCTCGAAGCGCGGCCGTGAATCAGCGTCGTCCGCAACATCGTCACTGTCTAGTTCGTCAAGCGGATCTTCGCGCTGGTCATCCGGTACTGACGTGCGCCGGAGTCGGTGCACCACGCGGCCAATGCGATTCAGCGCAATGGCGTACTCGCCGTCGACGAGCAGCTCAGACAGTGCCGAAACGTAGCCCGGCCCGAACCCGGCCCAGTACATCTCGATCGTCTCAAGTGCGCGAAGCGACCTGAAAATCTCGCTATCGGCCGCAAGCGCCTCGTCGCCCTCATCCGCGAGAGCGAGCCGTTTCACCGCGAAGCGCAGGTACTCCCAGGCGTCACTGCGCAGCCGCCATGTGCTGGCGGGCATGCCTGGAGAACGTTCGAGCACGACGCCGCTGCGTTCAGACTCATGCGCGACCTCAGGCTCTGACGTTTCGACCGTCGACATACGAAATCCCCCTGCATCAGTGCCCAGCGAATCCCGGCTTTCTCCGGGTCACCCTCAAGTCTAGAGGCCATCGAGGCTTCACCAGGTATGTATCCGTGAACGGGCACCAGGTGCGGCCGGTAGGCTGATGGCATGGCGAAAGCGCATCTACGCAAAGACCGAATTGCTGTTCTCGGGGGCGGTCCGGGCGGGTATGAGGCCGCACTCGCTGGGGCACAGCTCGGAGCCGACGTGACCCTGATCGAACGCGAGGGTGTTGGCGGATCCGCGGTACTCACCGACGTAGTTCCGTCGAAAAGCTTGATCGCGACTGCGGGGGCGGCGCAGGCGGTTCGTGACGCGGGCAAGCTCGGCGTGCAGGCATTCGTGCCTGGTGGTGACGGGAAACCCACGCGCCCGGATATCGCGGTGAATCTCTCCGCGATCAACAAACGACTCCTCGCAATGGCTGGTGCACAGTCCGACGACATGCGCACCACTCTCGAGGAGGCCGGTGTGCGGCTCGTACAGGGTGAAGGGCGCCTCGACGGTCCGGGAGCCATCATTGTCTCAACTGCGGGCGAGGGCGAGGGTACGGATTTCGACAGGATCGAAGCCGACACCATTATCGTCTCGGTTGGAGCGAGTCCGCGCGAGCTTGATTCTGCGAAGCCAGACGGCGAGCGAATTCTTACCTGGACGCAGCTGTATAGCCTGCATTCGATCCCTGAGCACCTCATTGTGGTCGGGTCGGGTGTCACGGGCGCAGAGTTTGCGAGCGCATACGCCACGCTCGGCTCCAAGGTGACACTGGTATCGAGCCGGGAGCAGGTGTTGCCAGGCGAGGATCCTGACGCCGCGGCCGTGATCGAGCGTCAGTTCGCGCGTCTCGGCATGCACGTCATGTCGAAATCGCGTGCTGAGTCGGTCAAGCGAACCGCAGACGGTGTGCTCGTGACGCTGTCCGACGGGCGGACCGTTGAGGGGAGCCACTGCCTGATGGCTGTCGGGTCAGTGCCAAACACGGCTGGGCTTGGCCTGGAAGAGGCAGGGGTCGAGCTGAATGAGAGTGGGCACATTCGGGTAAACAAGGTGGCCCGAACGTCGATGCCATCCATTTATGCGGCGGGGGACTGCACCGATTTCTTCCCGTTGGCCTCCGTTGCCTCTATGCAGGGGCGTACCGCCATCATGCACGCGCTCGGCGACTTCGTACGCCCCATCGACCTCCGAAACGTCGCTGCGAACGTATTCACCTACCCCGAGATTGCGACTGTGGGGTGGAACGAGCGGGCGATCGCCGACAACACAGACCTTGCGAAAGCGATCGAGCACACCATTCCGCTCAGTATGAATCCGCGAGCAAAAATGATCGGATTCCCTGATGGCTTCGTGAAGCTCTTTGCCTGGAAAGCCTCGGGCACGGTGATCGGCGGTGTGATTGTCGCACACCGCGCAAGTGAGCTAATCTTCTCGCTCGCGATCGCAGTGGAACACCGACTGACCGTTGACCAGGTCGCCTCAGCGTTTACCGTCTATCCGTCGATGACGGGCGCGATCACTGATGCGGCGCGCGCACTTCACTCCCGGTAAGGAGCACTACTTATGTACCGCAAATCGCTAGCACTTCTCTCGGCGGTCGGGCTGGTGCTCGGCCTGGCCGGCTGCTCACCCGCGAAGCCCGACACTGTTCCCTCTGCTGACGATGCGTCCGCTGCGGTCACAGTGCTCGCCTATGACAACGCGTATGAGCCCGCTGAGGTCGAAATTCAGGTGGGCGAAGCCGTGAAGTGGGAATTCACCGGCAACATGAAGCACGACGTCGTTGCAGAGGACGGCAGCTTTGTGAGCGAGCTCGTGGACGAGGGCACCTATACGGTGGTGTTCGATGAACCCGGTGAGTATGCCTATGACTGCTCGGTCCACCCAGAAATGCGCGGGGTCGTTCGCGTTGTCGAGTAGGGTGAGTGCCTAACTCTCTGACGGTTTGGCGGAGGTGGACGCCACGACGGAGGCGGCGACCGCACCGAATACGCACATGATGATTGGTGCGAGGAGCGCCAAGTTCAAAGTGAATGCTTCCGCGAGCCAACCGACGACAGCCGGGCCGGCGAGCATACCGATGTAGCCGGCGCCGACGACCCGTGCGAGGATCACCTGACGGTTCGCGACGGGCAAGTTGCCAGAGCTGGTGAAAATCTGCGGAACGATACCCGAGATGCCAAGTGCAAACACGGCCCACCCGACGAGTGAAATTCCGAAGCTCGGCGACAGCACCACCCCGGTAAGCCCGACTGCCGCAAGCAGTGACCCGTAGCGGACGACGAATACCGGGCCGAAAGCCATCACAATTCGGTCGACCGTGAACCTGCCGATAGTCATCGCGACCGCGAACGTGCCGTAGGCGAGGGCGGCCGTCGATGCGTCTGCAGAGAACTGCTCGGTCGCGTGCAGGGCACTCCAGTCGTTCGCGACGCCCTCGGCGAGCATCATGAGAAATGCCAGGACCCCGAGGATGATGATGCGAATACGCAGCGAGTGGTTCTTTGTACCGGACTCTGCCCGAGCTTCCTCGCGGACCCCGAATCGCTCGAGGGGCCGCGCAGGCAGGAGCGCCATGATGGCGGCTGCGATCCCGAACCCAATGACTGAGACGATGATGAATGACATCACGATGCCGAGATTCGTCATCTGCAGGAGTGCGCCTGCGCCGGCCCCGAGTGCCGTGCCGACCGAGAACATTGCGTGGAACGATGACATCACCGGACGACGAAGATCGATCTCTATTTCGACGGCCTCGGCGTTCATCGCGACCTCGCAGATGCCGTTTGCGAATCCAAAACAGAACAGGGCGGCTGCGAGCGACCAGCCGTCCCAGGTGAAGGCGGGGAGAACGAGAGTGGCGGCCATGAGAGCCACCCCGCCGATCATGATGGGCTTAGTGCCTACTCTCCCAACGAGAGCCCCTGACACCTGCATCGCAAGAAAGGTGCCAGCACCGAGGGCCAGGAACGTAAACCCGAGCACATCGTGGGAGATGCCCGTCTGCTCACGCACTGCTGGAATGTGCACGAGCCACACCGCGATCAGAAAACCCGCTGCCGTGAACGTCAGAAAGGTGGCGAGGCGCGCACGCTTTTGGACGCCGCGCGTCGCCACAGAAGTCATGGCTCCCAGCTTAGGGCCAATCTGGTTACTGGAGCGCCGGTGCGGTGACCCCGACCGAGGTCAGCTGTTCGGCACGGGTCGGCGCCGCATGCACCGTGATCAGCTCGTCAGCATCTGCGTATTTCGCGAACGCCGCGAGTTCCTCGTGGACGCGCATGCGGCCGCCGATCGCAGTGTGCTTCATCATGCCGCGAATCTCGAGCCCGGCCGGGGTGTCCATGAGTGGCGCCGCCTCGTCCTCGGTGAGTTCGACGTCGCGGCCCCGAGACAAGAACGTGCGCACGCGGTTCACCTCGGTCCGCGTGAAGAGATCCTCTGCTTTGGCGTCAGTTTCGGCGGCGACGACATTGACCCCCGCGACGACGTACGGCTCTGGGTGCGCCTCGCTCGGCTGGTAGTTGTCGCGGTAGTGCGAAACGGCTGCGGTGAGTGCTTGCGGGGCAAAGTGCGAGGCGAACGAATAGGGAAGACCGAGCTGCGCGGCAAGACTTGCACCAAACAGGCTCGACCCCAGGATCCACAGCGGCACCTCCGTGCCGCGGCCGGGGTAGGCATTCACCTGTGAGGGGGGAATCTCGCTCCCGAGGTAGCGCTGCAGCTCAAGCACGTCGTTCGGGAAGCCTTCTGCGGCCGCGTGGGTGCGACGCAGCGCGCGGAACGTCATGCCGTCCGTGCCCGGTGCGCGGCCGAGACCCAGATCGATGCGGTCGGGGTGCATCTCAGCGAG
Organism: Leucobacter sp.; assembly: GCA_052090925.1. Classification (GTDB taxonomy): domain Bacteria; phylum Actinomycetota; class Actinomycetes; order Actinomycetales; family Microbacteriaceae; genus Leucobacter. The sequence goes on from JBQDBM010000007.1 coordinate 84,831, forward strand.
CGTGCCGTACTGCTCCGCGATCACGAGCGGCGAGTGGTTCGGCAGCATCACTCCACCGGCGCCGAGCCTGATCGACGAGGTGTGTGCGGCAATGTGAGCGATGAGCACCGCCGTCGCGCTTGAGGCGATCGAGCGCATGTTGTGGTGCTCCGCGTACCACACGCGCGAGTACCCGCCTGCCTCCGCAGTCCGCGCCACCTCCACTGAGTGGGCAAACGCGTCGGCGATACTTCCGTCGGTTTCTACTGTGGCAAGGTCAAGGATCGAGAGTTTCAACGCGGCAGTCATACTGACTGCAACCCGACGGTCACGGCAACTATTCCGGGTCGGTTACTCAAGCACAATTATTCAGGATCAACAATCGTCAAGAGACCGTGACCGTTTGAGACGGTCAGCCCGACGGGCGCGTCAATGCCACGGACGACACCGTCACGGTGAGCGTAGATCGACTGCTCCATCTTCATGGCCTCGACCACCACAATGAGGTCGCCGGCGGTGACCGCCTCCCCCTCTTCAACCGCGACCTTCACCACGGTTGCCTGCATGGGAGCTGCGACGGTGTCACCCGTCGCCCCCGTCAGCACAGAGCTTTGCGAGCGCTTCGGCGCCGGCCCGCGCGTGACCTCTTGATCAACCAGCGGCATGAGGGTGGCGGGCATGGTCACTTCGAGCCTGCGACCTGCGACCTCGACGACCACGGTTTGACGCTTCGGTTCCTGCTGCGCAATCGCGGCAAGCTCGCCCTCCCACGCCTCAATGTTGTTCTCAAACTCGCTCTCGATCCACAGGGTGTACACGCCGAATACCCCATCAGCGGCGATGTATGCCGGATCACGAACGATCTTGCGGTGGAACGGCAGCACCGTCGGAAGACCCTGGATCTCAAACTCGTCGAGAGCGCGCCGGGCACGCTGCAGAGCCTCTTCACGCGTTTTTCCGGTGACGATGAGCTTGCCGAGCAGCGAGTCAAACGCCCCCGAAACAACATCACCCGTTACGACACCCGTGTCCACCCGCACGCCGGGGCCCGAGGCGGGCTTGAACAGCGAGACGGTGCCGGGGGCCGGGAGAAACCCGTTGCCCGGATCCTCGCCGTTCAAACGGAACTCGAATGAGTGACCGTGCGTCACCGGGTCGGCGTAGTCGAGTACGCCACCCTCGGCGATCCTGAACTGTTCACGCACCAGGTCAATGCCAGTAATTTCTTCAGAGACGGGGTGCTCCACCTGCAGGCGAGTGTTCACCTCGAGGAACGACACAGTGCCGTCGCGTGCCACCAAGAACTCGCAGGTGCCCGCACCGACATAGCCGACTGCTTTCAAGATTTCTTTCGATGCGCGGTACAGCTCGGCGTTCTGCGCGTCCGTGAGGAATGGTGCCGGCGCCTCTTCCACCAGCTTCTGGTGGCGGCGCTGCAGGGAGCAGTCGCGGGTCGAGACGATCACGACGTTGCCGTGCTGGTCAGCGAGGCACTGAGTTTCGACGTGTCGGGGCTTCTCCAGATACTTCTCTACGAAGCACTCGCCGCGACCGAACGCGGCAACCGCCTCGCGAGTGGCGGACTCGAACATCTCTGCCACCTCATCGCGCTCATACGCCACCTTGAGGCCGCGGCCACCGCCACCAAACGCCGCCTTGATTGCGACGGGCAGACCGTGCTCATCAACAAACGCGAGCACCTCGTCCGCGTTCTGCACCGGGTCGCTCGTGCCCGCAGCGAGCGGAGCGTTCACCTGTTCGGCCACGTGGCGGGCCGACACCTTGTCGCCCAGCCGTTCGATGGCCTCGGGGCTTGGTCCGATCCACGTCAGGCCGTTGTTCGCGACCGCACGCGCAAAGTCGGCGTTCTCCGCGAGAAATCCGTAGCCGGGGTGCACAGCGTCCGCGCCCGACCGGCGCGCAACGCCCAAGATCTTGTCAATGACGAGGTACGTTTCGGCACTGGTCGTGCCGCCGAGGGCGTATGCCTCGTCTGCGAGCTGTGCGTGCATCGCGTCGCGATCCTGATCTGCATAGACAGCAACTGAGGCGATCCCGCTATCTTTTGCGGCACGAATAATGCGAACGGCGATTTCACCGCGGTTAGCGATGAGCACTTTACGAATGCGAGACATGGTTTCCAGCATATGGGAGGGAGGGGGCCGATCATTGGATATGTGGCACAAACCTTCTTAGTTTCCGTTGCCGATGCCTACAGATTCGGTGCTGCTCCGGGTGCCCGCAGTGGGACGTGAACCTGAACTACACTAGAAGCCGTGGTCAATCCAGAGATTCAAGGCCGGAGCTATCCACCGACCGAGCCCTACCTTGTGGGGCGAGAGAAGGTGCGCGAGTTCGCCCGTGCCGTTGTGAGCGAAGCCCCTGTTCACCATGACCCTGCCGCGGCCCGCGCTGCCGGGTTCAGCGATGTCGTGGCCCCGCCCACGTTTGCGGTGGTGGTGCAAGAGGCGACACTCGCGCAGTTGCTGAGCGACGAAGATGCAAACGTCGACTTCACACGCGTGGTGCACGGTGACCAACGATTCAGCTACACGCGACCCATTGTGGCGGGCGACGAGCTGATCGCGACACTCACCATCGCATCG
>JBQDBM010000008.1:0-78258 GCA_052090925.1 Leucobacter sp.
GCTCCTCGAATCGGGTGGATTCAGACCCCTTCTACACTCTTAATTCCGAAGAGCCTGTTTAGACCGCAATGATGTGAAGCGGCTCGATGCTGCGATCTCTGATGCGTCACCCTTGCTGGAAAAATTGGAACAGGGTACTGAGGCGCTCTCCGCCGACCACACACTCTTTATTGAAGAGCAGAACGAGCGATATGAGGCCGATAAGGTTGCTACACAAAAGAGGGTCGAGGCTGAGGAAGCGGCCGAAGCGGAGGCTGTTGCAGCGGAAGCTGAGCGATCGAGGGTCGCGGCAGAGCAATCAGCGGGTGGATCGGTAGAGGAGTGCATGTTCGAGGACTGCCAACCTCATCATGGCGGGGGCGCTTTTATGCCCTGGGTCAATGAGTAGCCCGGCCTCTTCGCGCTCACTGACGCACGGGGTGTAGTCAATCGCGAGCGGTCTCGTGTTCAATGATGCGCTTGAGGGCTGCAAGGGTTTGTGGAATCCCTTGTCGGGCTTCCTGTTCTCTCTTGGCCACTTGCGAGGGTGCTTCGGCGCCGAAGCGTTCCACGAAATACGCTTGACCTTCGGGCGTGAATTCCCATGACTCCGTGAGTTCCGTTCCTCCTTCGGTCTCGCGCATGCGGTAGATCCAATTCACCCGCCCGGGGCCAACGCTCCAGCCGAAGCTGTGACCCTCTTCGGCAGTGATGACCTGACTGTGAGTCTCCCAGGTGCGTTGAGGGGTGACGTTGCGCCCCGTAAAGAACGCGCCCACGTGGGGGCCGTCGCCTTCGTCCCACCAGCACGCTTCGCAGATAGGTGACCATTCGCCTGTACGCGTGATGTCGGACACCACCGCGTACACCTCTTTCGGTGTGGCCGCAACGTGGATGGATTCTTCGTGCACAAGCGAATCACTCATGGTTCCCATTATGTATCGTCTCGTCCGCATACAGGTGCGAATTAAGTTCCGACATGCGGCAGACGGCTTCGCGCACCTCCTCGAAATGTAACGATGGGATAACGGCATGCCCATGTCCGGGCATCGACTCATGAAGGAGGAATGCATGAAGGCTAAAGCCTTTCGGAACCGAATCGCCGCTACAGCAGCGGCAGTAGCTCTTGCGGCGACAGGCGCATTTACTGTGACAACAATGAACGCGGCACCCGCTCAGGCGAGCAGCAAGTGCGTCGACAACGTGTACAAGTACGGGGGCTATGGCACGTGCGTCGGCTACCTCCAGACGATGCTGAACTATGACAACCCTCATTCACAAGACATCACCGTCGACAATAGTTACGGGTCGAACACGCGTTCCGCAGTGAAGTACTTTCAGCGTTGGAACGCACTCGACATTGACGGCGTCGTGGGGCCAAAGACTTGGAAGAAGCTCTGCAAGCCCTCACAGCGCGGCACCAACTACGAGAAACCTGTTACTTTTACAGGAGTGAAAGCTGCCGCGGGATGTAACTCACTCTTCTAACCACCCGCCTGATCGAAACGACAAGGGCGTCGAGTCGCGCGTACCAGAGAGGGCCAGTCCAGTGTTGTCTCGAACTGGCCTTCTTTTCCGTCTGTTAGCTTGAGTCAACATCGACGCATCCGGCACCTGTGGCACGCAGCCGCCCCCTATTCTCTCAGTCGCGGTTCGGTAGGTTGGCAGGGGCACAACAAGGAGATCGCATGACCCCCCGAATACTGTTCCGAATATTCGCCACGGCAGAAGCAATTACTTGGGCCGGGCTGATCACGGCCCTCATCCTGCGCGCGACCGATGTCACCGAAGCCGCTGTACCTGTTGCTGGAGGGACGCACGGGTTCATTTTTCTCTCCTACTGCGTCACGACCGTGTTCGTGTGGGTGAATCAGAAGTGGCGAGTGGGAACCGGAGTGCTCGGGCTGGTGCTCGCAATTGTCCCGTTCGCGACAGTTCCGTTCGAGATTATCCTCGACCGCAAGCAGATGCTCGCGGGTGGATGGCGGCTCCTCCCGGGTGGTGATGCACCGCGCGGTTTCATTGAGCACACGCAGGCCTGGGTGCTGCGGCACCCGATCCTGGCGGTCGTACTGTTGCTGGCGCTGATCGTCGTCGCATTCCTCGTTTTGTTGTGGTTGGGACCCCCGATACCCAAATCGTAAGCATCTAGGCAGCCTCTTCTAAGTACTCCCACAGTAGATTCGGCTATTTTGGTTTTTATCTGTGTTCGCAGTCGCGGACTGCGAGAAGTAACGAGGAGAACCGTAGATGGCTACGAATGGCGATGGCGAGGTGAGCCGGCTTGGGGCTGTACGCCACGGCAGGTTGCGCCGTTCCAACGGCTGGATGAACGCCATGAAGGTGCTCTTGACCGGACTCATCGTGGTGGCACTCAGCGGAGTGTCGATTGCTGCATACGCGGTCTGGGGTCTCGTCCAAGAGGTCGACACGGTAGAGCTTGGGAATGATGACGGCGGTGACCTAGTTGACGTCGGGAGTCAATCCATCGAAGGTCCTCTGACGATCTTGCTGGTCGGGTCGGACTCCCGAGCGGGGCAGTCCATCGACGACGGCGAACTCGGGGAACTCAATGACGTCAATCTCTTGTTGCACGTCTCTGCCGATCACAAAAACGCGACTGTGATGAGCTTTCCGCGCGACTTGATGGTGCCGATTCCGAGCTGCCCTGGTCCGAACGGTGAAGAAAACTACTACCCCGCGATGAGTGAGCAGCAACTCAACAGCGCCATGATGTACGGGGGACTGCCCTGCGTCGCGCGCACCATCGAGAACCTCACCGAGATGGATATTCCATATGCGAGCCTCGTCACGTTCGACGGCGTCATCGGGGTATCGAACGCAATCGGTGGCGTCGATGTCTGCCTGACGCAGCCCATCGTTGACCCCAAAGCTGACCTTGATCTCCCTGCAGGTAACAACACGCTTGTTGGCAAGGAAGCGCTCCAGTTTCTGCGCACCCGCCACGGCGTCGGTGACGGTGGCGATACGAGCCGCATCAGCAACCAACAGATCTTCATGTCGAGCCTCGTGCGTCAGCTCAAGAGTAGCGAGACGCTCGCAGACCCCGCCAAGGTGTACAAGCTCGCCAAAGCAGGCGTTGAGAACATGACCCTCTCGAGCAACATGGCGACGGTACCGTTCATGCAAGCAGTGGCCGGTACGGTCAGAGAAATTGACCTGAACAACATCAACTTCGTGCAGTACCCGTCTTACACTCATCCGTACCAAGAAGGCCGCCTCACCCCCGACTACACGTCTGCGCAGGCGCTCCTCGACGTTCTCAAGAGCGGGGAAGCGTTCGAGGTGACGAGTAAGGGCGAGGGCGTCGTCGAGGACCCCGAGGAAGCTGTGGACGAAAGCACGGAGGCCGCGCCCGAGGAAACTACGCCACCCGCACAAAGTGATTCGGGCGAGGCTGCTGCTGAGGAACCCAGCGGACCAGTGAAACTACCGGAGAACGTCACCGGTCAGGGCGCAGCAGATGAGACGTGCTCCCAAGGGCGCACGGCGTTCTAACGCGTCACCTTGGTGGATTGCCCGTTTCTTTGCGACCCGTGTGTGCGACCCGCAATACGGTCTAATCTCAACCTAGATTTCACAGGTGGCGCTGCATCCTTTAGACTGATCGATGGAGATATGCCGGAGCGGCCGAACGGACTTCACTGCTAATGAAGGGTCGGGGTTAACTCGACCGGGGGTTCAAATCCCCCTATCTCCGCCAAATTCCTGAGCGTGACATCGGTTACACACGGTGTCACGCTCAGGACTTTTTCGTTTCTGCGTAAGGTCTCGCGGGGTCTGAGCGACTGATCAGCCTGGGTCTCCGCCGAAGATTCTCAGGTCCGTTACCGAATCGTTGCATATTATGGTGCAACCGGAGCGAAAGCGACGATTCTTATGACACGGACGAGCGAGATGGCGACGAAAGTGGCCCGGCGAGACCCGGTCCAGGATGTTCCCGCGCCAACAAGAAGCAGCAGCCCCGTACGGACGGACATCCAGGGGCTGCGTGCCATCGCCGTGGCACTCGTGCTCGTATACCACCTGACTCCCGTCCATTTATCGGGCGGGTACATCGGCGTCGACGTTTTCTTCGTCATCTCGGGCTTCCTCATTACTGCGCACTTGCTGCGTGAGATTGCGCGTAACGGCACCGTCGACCTCCCGAAATTCTGGGCACGTCGCGCCCGACGCCTCTTGCCAGCAGCACTCCTCGTGATCGGCGTCACACTGGTAGGGGTGTGGATTGTCGCCCCATCGGGGTTTGTGCCCTCGTTCTTCGCGCAGCTCGCGGCCTCAGCGGCGTACGTTCAAAACTGGGTGCTCGCGGGGCAAGCCGTCGACTACATGGCAGTTGAAGCTCAAGCCTCACCCGTACAGCACTATTGGTCGCTCTCGGTTGAGGAACAGTTCTATATCGTGTGGCCCGTCGTTGCGGTCGTCGCGGCACTCATCGCGACGCGCCTCGCCAAGCGCCAAGCACCCGTGCGCTTCGCACGACCCAGCGCGCGCACCGTGTTTACGGCACTTATCGGGCTCGTCGCGGTCGCCTCACTCATCTACTCGATCCTGTTGACTTCACGTGATCCCGCAGCCGCATACTTCGTCACTACGACGCGCGCGTGGGAGTTTGCGATCGGTGGGCTGCTTGCGGTCATCGCAACTGCGCCTGCTGCGCCGCTCGAACGAATCGGACAGCGGACCCGATCCGTCCTCACTTGGGTGGGGCTCGCTGGCATCGGTCTCAGCGCAGTCTTCTACACCGACAGCACCCCGTTTCCGGGCTACACCGCACTGCTCCCCGTGCTTGGCACTGCACTCGTCATCATCGGCGCTGACCCCACACCGAAGTGGTCGCCGCGGGCCTTTCTCGCCTCGCGCCCCATGCAGTGGCTGGGCGACGTCTCCTACAGCGTGTACCTGTGGCACTTCCCGCTCATCGTGCTGCTCCCGTTTCTTACCGGTCGCCCCATCGGTTTCGTTGATGGCGTCGCGATTACGGCCGCGACACTGCTGCTCGCTTGGGGCTCAAAGGTGTTGATTGAGGATCCGTTCCGTACGGGAGCGGCCCGAAACTGGACGAACCTGCACACTCTCGGGGTTACGGCGGCAGTCATGTCAGGCGTGCTCGTTGTCTCGGTAATCGGGCTGAACTTCGGTGAGCAGCGGGTCACGAACGAACGCGACGAGGTGTCGTCGATGCTGCTGAGCCAAGACGACCCCTGCCTCGGTGCCTCGGCACTCGACTCCGGTGAGGCCTGCGATCCAACGCCAACTACGACGCCGGTGCCTGATCCTGCGCTCGCAGATAAAGCCCCAGACGAGTGTCTGAGCGAGATCGCCGGCAGTGAGCTCGTCGCCTGCCACTACGGAGCCGAACGGCAAGATGCGGAACGAACGATTGCGCTCGTCGGTGATTCGCACGCCGAGCAGTGGCTGACCGCCCTCACACGCGTGGCCGAGCAAGAACAGTGGCGACTGCTCGTGATGACCAAGGCCTCCTGCCCGTTCACCACGGGGGAGCGCGACTACATCTCGATGTCTGACAGTGCGAACGAGGAGCTTCGTCAAGCTTGCGCAGACTGGAACGACAAGGCACTTCAAGCAATCGAGCAGGATCCGCAGATCGACACTGTCATCACGTCTGCGAAAGCGACCAACCGTGTGGTGACCAAATCTGGCGAGAGCTGGCGCGATGCGGCGTCACACGCGTACCTCGAGCGGTGGGCGGAGCTGCCCGATGCCGTCCGCAGCATTGTCGTCATTCGAGATACTCCGCAGATGTCGAAAGACGTACTGAGCTGCGTGACCGAAAGTGGTGAAGAAGCTGCGAAAGACTGTGCAGTTCCCGCGACCGAGGCGTTTGACGAGGACCCCATGGCTGAAGCCGTGGAAACTGTTGATAATGCAGATGAAACCGCAGCCGATGAAACGACGGTTGATGAAACGACCACCGACGAAGTGGCCGCAGAACTTATCGACCGAGAGGTCGCGCTCCTCGACTTGAGCGACTATTTTGTGGTGGAAGATGACAGCCCACCCGTCATCGGCGGCGTGCTCGCTTTCCGCGACTCACACCACCTGAGCTGGGCCTACTCCGAGATGCTGGCTGACCCCTTGGCAGATCAGCTCAAGGCCACGCTTCCCCCGGCAGAACCTCAAGCGGAGACGGACACCATCCCCGGTACCGAAGCCCTCACCCCCGTGGAGTGAGGGAGCGGTGGAGTTCAGCGCGGAAGCCCGCGCAGCTGCTCGATTGCGTGCGCAATGGTGGCTTCGTCTTTCACAAACGTAAACCGCACCCACGGGGCGAGCGCGTCTGCCGTATCCGAGCCCGCGAGGCAGAACGCACTCAACGGTACACAAGCGACTCCGACTAGGTGAGGCAGGGCACGCGCGAACGCCGCACCGTCGGCGATGTCCGCACCGAGAAATGGTGTCGAGTCTGCACACACAAAGTAGGTGCCTGCCGGAACCACCACGTCGAAACCGGCTTCTTCAAGACCAGACACCAGCTGATCTCTGCGTGAGGCAAGGGAGTCGCGCAGTTCGGCGATATCCGCATCACCATCAGCGAGCGCGCGCGCAATCGCCGGTTGGAACGGCGCCCCGCCAGAGTAGGTGAGGAACTGCTTGATGGCGAGTACCGCGTCGATGAGTTCGGCGGGACCAGCAACCCAACCAATCTTCCAGCCGGTGAGGGAGAACGTCTTCCCAGCGGATGAGATAGTCAGGGTGCGTTCCGCCATGCCCGGAAGCGTGGCGATAGGTTCGTGGCGAACACCATCGAATGTGAGGTGCTCGTACACCTCGTCAGTGACCACCACTGCATTGATGCGTTGTGCGGCATCCGCGATCGCCCGCAGCTCGTCACCTGAGAGGACGGTGCCCGTTGGGTTGTGCGGGGTGTTGACGAGGATCACCCTCGTGCGCTCCGACACCGCACTGCGCAACACGTCGACATCGAGTCTGAAACCGCTGTGAGAGGGGACGAGCGGGACGGTCACGTGTGTCGCACCCGACATCGCAATCGTCGCTGCATGGGCGTCATAGAACGGCTCAAGCGTGACGACCTCGTCGCCGGGACCAGCAAGGGCCAGGATCGCAGCCGCGATTGCTTCGGTGGCACCCGCGGTGACAAGAACTTCCGTGTCAGGGTTCAGCACAATTCCGTAGTGGCGGTGCTGGTGTGCGACAATTGCCGCTCGTAAACTCCGGATGCCGCGTCCCGGCGGGTACTGATTGATCCCCTCCGTGATCGCCTGCTTGGCGATCTCCCGGACCCAGGCCGGTCCGTCAGCATCCGGGAAGCCCTGACCGAGGTTCGCCGCGCCAGTTTCTGTCGCGAGCGCGGTCATTTCGGCAAATATGGTGGGCCTCACGTCACCCTCTGGGGTGGTGAGACCGGTCGCAGCAGCTACGGAACGCCATCGAGAAGTCACGCCGATAGTCTATTGGGTTCGCCCAGCATCAACTTGCTGAGATTCTCCCGTGCAGCGTCCACATTTTGCGCCCGTTGTCAGAGGCTTTCTCTACCATCGAGATATGTCTGATATGACCGTCGATGAACTTGAGCGCGCACACCGCCTCGGTCGACCCATCGGACGGTTTATGGAGCGCTGGCGACACGCAATTCACCGTCGACCCTGGCTCAACGTCGTGTACCGCGCACTGATTACGGTACTCGGGGCGAGCATCGTGCTGGTCGGTCTCGTGCTCGTACCACTCCCGGGCCCCGGTTGGCTCATCGTATTTATCGGGCTCACAATTCTTGGCTCCGAGTATCACTGGGCACGAAGACTCACCAGTTGGCTGCGGATGAAGCTTGCCCAGTTCTGGGAGTGGTGGAAAGCGCGGAGAGCGGCGCGTCGCGCGTGAAACGAGTCAGGCCCGGATCAATGACCCAGGCCTGACTCGTTCATCCGGAGGGGAGTGCCTCGGATACTGTTTCGTTCTTGACTACTTGATGAACGGGATGTTGAACACGAACTTTGGTCCGCGGCCCGAACGGTACTCGTCTGTAGCCTTGGCAGCGGCGATGATGTGGAACACGAACAGTACGATCGAACCGATCCACAGCAGGATGCCGATGATCCACCCGATGTAAGGGATGATCATGATGATGTAGGTTGCGACCACGACTGCAGTACGCAGCAGCGAGAAGTTAAGGTTCTCGCGGTGGAACGCAAACGACGCCTGGTTGCCCTTGTCTCGTTCGATGAGGAAGAAGATAAGAGCTGGGATCCAAGTGAAGAACACCGAGAGCCAGTAGTTCAGCGTGATGGTGCTTGCGGGGTCAGAGGCCTGTGGTTGCCCACCCTGAGGCGGAACCTGACCGCCGGCCGGCTGCTGGTAGCCACCCTGAGGCGGTGCCTGGTAGCCGGGCTGAGGCTGTTGCGGTGGCGCCTGGTACCCGGGCTGCGGCTGCTGCGGAGCAGCGGGGGGCACTGGCGGTGCCGCAGGAGGAGGGGTCTGGCCTTCCGGCTGTCCCTCGTTGTTCCCGTCTGGCGGCAATGTCGTCATGGTAGCTCCAATTCAGCTTTATCAGCACTTCGTTATCGACGTTACCCTAGCTGGCCACGATTCGGTACCTTTTGGGCAACGAGTGCGGCGCCGGGGGCGTGTGACGAAAGTGTAGCGCGTTGCCGCGGCGATGGTCTAGAAGACGTCTGGGCTTGGGGTTGACGTCTGCAAGATTGCCACGTCGGCGTGCCGGTCGAAGCGGTAGCCGGTGCCCCGCACGGTGCGCACGATGTCTTGGTATTGCGCGAGCTTCACGCGCAGACGACGCACGTGCACGTCAATGGTGCGCTCGTTGGGAATCTCACCGTCCGTGGCTTCGTTCCACAGTGAGGTGATGAGCTCCTCGCGGCTGACGGTGCGGCCCTCCCGCAACACAAAGTACTGCAGCAACTCGAACTCACGGAACGTGAGCGCGGCTGGCACGTTATCGAGCAGGACGCGCTTACGCGACAGGTCGATCGTTACACCGCTTGCAGCGCGATCGTCCTCATCCGCAGGTACTTGCTTCTGACGAGCGTGTGCCGCAGGCTCGCCTAGTGCGAGCCGTACGACGTCAACGTCGCGTCCGCCGACACCCTCGGGTGCCAGTGCTACCGCTGCATAGGTGTCCGCAGCTGGGGCAAGCTGCCCGATCAAATCTTTGATTTGGGAGACAATCGCACCGATCTTCGGGTCCCCCGCAGCAACTTTGTCGTCGGAGAGACCAACGTAGAGCGCAAACCCCCGCACTTCCGTACCCTCGGGGACGTGGCGCTCTGGAGCGCGCTGTGTTGGGAGGCTAGCGACGAGATCGGGGCGTGCCGACTCAAGTGTCTGCTGTGAGGTCGTGACTGACTGAGTGGGGATGGTAGTCATGAGATTGCTGTCCTTCTGATGTTCCCGCACGGTGAGGCGGGACGGCGTGTGGCCGTGGCGTAGTGATGTGGCCGGCTCGTGGTGAGCGGCCGGATCCGCAGAATATCCGCGGTGCACCGATCTGACGGTGCGGAAGATGCGATTCGACTTCTTGTTACGCGCACATTCGACAGCACATGACAGCGTGACCGGGCATCATCATCCCGGTATTCCCAAAGCTCACCTCAAGGGCAGAGTGGGCACGCGTATAGAGAGTCATAATCAATAGTTAATAGAACATTTCGGAATGTGTCAAGTTCCAGCAGTGCCGTAGAGACGGTCTCCCGCATCGCCGAGGCCCGGGACGATGAATGCCTGGTCGTTCAGCCCCTCATCGATTGCACCCAGCACGAGGGTCACCTTGTGGTCACCGGCGGCCTTGCGAATGACCTCCACACCCTCGGGCGTACCGAGAATGCAGATCGCGGTGACGTCGTCTGCGCCTCGCTTAAACAAAAATTCGATTGCTGCAGCGAGTGAGCCACCGGTTGCGAGCATCGGGTCAAGAACGAAGCACTGCCGCCCCGCGAGCGAGTCGGGCAGACGCTCAGCATACGTCTTCGGCTCGAGGGTGTCTTCGTCTCGTACCATGCCGAGAAACCCGACCTCAGCCGTGGGCACAAGTTTCACCATTCCCTCGAGCATCCCGAGGCCGGCACGCAAGATTGGCACGATGAGGGGGAGTGGCTCGCTCATACGAACACCCATGGTCGACGCAACGGGCGTCTCGATCTCGTGCGGAGCGACCTTGACTTCACGAGTCGCCTCATACGCCAAGAGCGTCATGAGCTCCTCAGTCAGCGCACGAAATGTGGGCTGCGGGGTCTGCGCGTTGCGAAGAACCGTAAGCTTGTGGGTGATGAGAGGGTGGTCCGCAACGAAAACTCGCATGGGGTAATTCTACGCAGACCACGCCATGCCGGAGGACAAATCGATGAAACCCGCGGAACGTGAGAGTGGAATTCCGTACAGCGAAGCTGACGAGTCACTCATGGGCCGGGCGCTCGACGAGGCGCGGGCTGCCGCAGCGCTCGGGGAGATCCCGGTCGGAGCGGTTGTGGTAGACGCTGTCGGTGCGATCATCGGTGTCGGACAAAATTCGCGTGAGTCTGTGCAGGACCCGACAGGCCATGCGGAGATCAACGCGATCCGCGAGGCAACGTCGAGGGTAGGCGACAGGATCCTGGACGACTGCACCCTGATTGTGACACTCGAACCGTGTGTCATGTGTGCGGGGGTGATTCTCGCCGCACGAATTCCGCGCGTCGTGTTTGGTGCCTGGGACGACAAAGCGGGGGCCGCCGGGAGCGTCTACGACCTGCTCCGCGACGGGCGACTGCCGCACCCAGTACCCGAAGTGGTTGCGGGCGTACGTCACGAAGAGTGCATAGAACTGCTGGGCACCTTTTTCGCGCAGCGACGCTAGCTCTCCGCGCGGCGGCGGCGAGTAGCCGGCAGCGAGCTAGTCGCTCGAAAGCATCACAATCGAACCCGTTGTGGGTTGCGTCAGATTTGGATCGATATAGACGTCGGGCTCGATGTAGATGATGCGCGCAGCGGGTACGGCCTCGCGGATCCGCCGTTCGGCGAGATTCACAATGACGGAAACCTCGCGCATCGTCCGCTCCGGCGCCAGGCTGACTTTCATGCCGACCATAAACTCGTCTGGGCCGACGTAGAGCGTCTTCAAGTGAATGATCCGGTCAATATCGGTCGTTTTGAGCAGCGCCGCCTTGATCTTCGCGAGATCGTCATCACTTGCACCCTCGCCGACAAGGAGACTCTTCACCTCGGCGCCAATGATGAATGCGACGACGATCAAGAGCACACCGATGCAGATCGTCGCGATGCCGTCGTACACACCGTTACCGGTGAGGACCGTCAACCCGACACCGAAGAATGCGAGCACCAGACCAAGGAGCGCCGCGAGATCCTCGAGCAGCACGACGGGGAGCTCGGGTGCTTTCGCGCGGCGAATGAACTCGATCCAGCTCGAATCGCCCTTCAGCGGGCGGCTCTCCTTGATGGCGACGCGCAGCGAGAAGCTCTCAAGCACAATCGCGATCACGAGGACCAGCAATGGCAGCCACCACACGGTGAGCGGGTGCGGATCCTGAATCTTCGAAACGCCCTCGTATACCGAGAACACGCCACCAACTGAGAACAGTACGATGGCGACGACAAATGCGTACACGTAGCGTACGCGGCCGTAACCAAACGGATGCTCTTTGTCGGCCGCTTGTTTTGCGCGCCGGCCACCAAGCAGTAGGAGCAACTGGTTGCCCGCGTCTGCCAGTGAGTGCACGCCCTCGGCGAGCATCGACGAAGATCCTGAGAAGAACCACGCAATGAACTTCGTGATCGCAATGCCGAAGTTCGCAAGGAACGCCGCAACGATAGCTTTTCCGCCGCCTGTTGCGCTCATGCGTGTCCTCCCGATTCGAGACCTATGACCCCATCTTAGGGTCAGGTCGCGGGCGGATGCGGTATGTCCGGCAAAGACTCACAGACGACGTGCGGATGCTCGGGACGCTGCGACCCTGCACTCAGCGTGTGAGCAATCTGCGACTTCCCTGACTTACGCTGGGCACTCCACCCCTCGCTGCGTACACTTGAGAACCGTGACTGAGACAGCTTCCTCCCCCCAAACCACCGCCACGAACGCCCGCGGTGCTACCGCGTTACCCCGCACGGCCATGCTCGGGGTCGGCTCGATGGGGGGCGCGATTCTGTCGGGACTCCGTGCACCCGAGGTGCAAGTTGACGGGTCAATCATCGTCACCACAAATTCGACATCGAGTGCGTCCGTGTTCGACGGTGCTGATGACGTGATCGCTTATGCGATTGAACGCGAAGCGAATGCGAACAAGCTCGCCGTCCGTGAGGCAAAGGTCGTGATCTTGGCCGTGAAACCGTGGATGATCCACGACGTGCTCCGCGAAGTTGCAGGTTCTCTCGAGCAGGGTGCCATCGTCGTGAGCGTCGCGGCTGGCGTCACGACCGCGAGCATGGAAGAACTGGTGCCGAAAGGGGTGTCAGTTGTCCGCGCAATGCCGAACACGCCTTCGCACATCGGTCGCGGTGTGACTGGCGTGGCTGGTGGATCGGGTGCCACCGACGCCGACATTGCAGTAGTGCGAGACCTCTTTCGCACAGTGGGCGCCGTGCTCGTCGTGGGCGAGGAGCGCATTGACGCCCTGTCGGCCGTGTCAGGATCGGGCCCCGCGTACCTCTACTTCTTCGCCGAGGCATTCACCGCGGCAACGCGTCGCTTGGGCTTTAGCGAGGACGAAACCCGCCTCCTGGTGCAGGGAACCGTCTCGGGTGCCGCCGAGCTCATGTTGCAGGGCGATGAGGATCCCGCGCAGTTACGGCGCAATGTCACGAGCCCGAACGGCACCACCGAGCAGGCAATGAACGTGCTGCTCGCGGGTGGCTGGGAAGAGTTGTTTGACGAGGCGCTCGCCGCAGCGGTGCGCCGCTCAAAGGAACTCGCCGGCGGCTGAGGCTCGCTGCGAGGTCCCGGCTCACCTCGCGCCTCAGAGACTTCACCTAATCGTTGTCGCCGACAACCCCTTAGCCGATCGTCGCGAAGCGCTCCACGTCTTCTGCGGTTCCCGACACAATGATGAGATCATGGGGCGAAACCACCGTGTCTTGCGTGGCGTGGCTGAATGGCTGACCGGGAGTCTTCACGCCCACCACGGTGACTCGGTAGCGTGACCGTACGCCGCTGTCTTTGAGCGCCATCGACTGGATCGACCTTGGTGGGTACATTCTCGCGATCACATAATTGTCATCGAACTGGATGAAGTCGAGCATGCTCCCTGACAGGAGGTGCGCAACGCGCTCCCCCGCTTCTCGCTCAGGGTAGATGACGTGGTTCACTCCGATGCGCTCGAGTATCTTTCCGTGAGACGCCGAGATAGCTTTCGCCCAGATCTGAGGGACCCCGAGGTCGACAAGGTTTGATGCGATGAGCACGCTTGCCTCAATCGATGCGCCGGTCGCAACCACCGCAACCGAAAACTCCGCGGCACCGATCTGCTGGAGCGCCTCCATCGAACGCGCATCCGTCTGCACGGCGTGCGTCACTCGGTCGGCCCACTTCTGCACCAGCTGCTGATCGACGTCGACGACGAGCACCTCGCGATCCTGCCGGTCGAGTTGCCCCGCCGTGGCAGCACCGAATCGACCGAGCCCAATTACGAGCACCGGGGCGTCACTTCGAATATTAACCAACGATCGGCCTTTCCTCGGGGAGCCTAAACATGCGGCTGCGGCTGGTGGACGCGACTGCTGCGGCAAGCGTGACCGTGCCGACGCGCCCCGCCCACATAGTGAACGCTAGTACGTACTTGCCAGAGTCGGGTAGACGGCTGGAGAGATCAGTGGTGAGTCCACAGGTGCCAAACGCGGAGATGACTTCGAAGAGCACGATGTCGAGTGGCTCGTCGGTTATCTGCAGCAGGATCACCGACGCGGTGACCACAATGCTGGTGCCCCAGAACATGATCGATACAGCGACGCGGAGGACGTCGACAGGGATCCTGCGCCCGAATGCCTGAATGTCGCGGAACCCGCGTGCCTCAGCAAACGCCGCAAGAAACAGGACCGCGATGGTCGTCACTTTAATGCCGCCGGCGGTCGACGCCGAGCCGCCGCCGATGAACATCAGTACGTCCATGACGAGCATCGTTGACCCGTTGAGATCAGTGGCGTCGAGAATGCCAAGCCCACCGGATCGCGTCATCACAGACGTGTAGCCCGCGGCCAGTAGGGTGTGCGCTGCTCCCTCCCCGCCGAGGGTTTTCGCATTGCCCCACTCGAGCCCTGCAATCGCGATCCAGCCGGCGATCACCAGCAGAATGGTCGCGACGAGAGTGAGTTTGGCGTGCAGCCCCAGACGCTTGTGCGCGTGCGGGTTTCCGCGCGTCAACCCGGTCACGTAGCGGTAGAGCGCAAAGATCACAGGGAAGCCGATGGCGCCGAGAAACACTCCGATGGCGAGCGCTATGAGCATGTATGGGTCCATGGCGAACGCCTCGAGGCCACCCGCCATCGGCACAAACCCGGTATTCGTGAATGCTGAAGCCGCGAGGTAAAATCCGTACCAGAGCGAGTGCCACACATCGTAGCCTTCCGCCAACAGGCGAGGCACGAGGAGCGCCGTGAGGCCCGCCTCAATGACGACGAGGCTCGCCGCCACCGCGACGAGGAGCCCTTTGATGTCACCAAGACCAACCGCCTGATTCTCCGGAGCATCGTGTCCCGACCGCATCGGGTTCGTGTCGTTCGCGGCGAGCAACCGCTGGCGCAGTCCCAGACGACGCGTAATGGTAAGGCCGAGCAGACTCGCGACCGTGAGCACCCCGATGCCACCAACCTGGAAGCCGGCGAGTACCACGAGATCTCCGAACAAGGACCAGTGCGTCGACATTTTAACGGTTGACAGGCCGGTCACACAGATCGCCGACACAGCGGTGAAGAAAGCGTCCGCAAGTGGAGTGATAGTCCCCGAGTTGCTCGCGATCGGTAGCGACAGGAGCGCAGTCCAAATTAAGACAAGGGCTGAGAAGATGAGGAGCGCAAAACGGGCAGGCGAAGTGTGGATCATCGCGTGGAGCCATGATCTCTTCGCCGGCGGGCTGAACTCCCGTCGGGCCGCTGCGCGTATCGTCAACGTATCCCTCTTTTCCGGTGTTTCCGGCACCAGCGGTTGTCATGCTACACACCGAGGGGTTGCCGCGGTAGCCGTAAGGGCGACTACGCTGTACAACATGCCCGACATATTTGGAGTCATTGCGGACTCGACGCGCCGCGATATTCTGCGAGTTCTGCTGGAGCGTCACGCCAGTGACGAAGAGATCAGCGTCTCCGAGATCGTCGCCCAGCTCGAGATCAGCCAGCCGACCGTATCCAAACACCTTAAGGTGTTGCGCGAGGCTGAACTCGTGACGGTGCGCGAAGAAGGCCAGCACCGCTACTATTCGCTTGACCCCGAGCCGCTCGAGATGGTCGAGGACTTCGTGATCCCGTTCCTCTCTGCCGGGTTCGATACTGAGGTAACCGTTGAGTACCGCTCGGAGAACGGCGACCTGCTTCCTGATCCAGAGTTTGACGAAGACGGCGAAGAGGTGCTGTCAGAGGAGGCCTCCGCCGCGGCAGAGCGGATTGGGCGCGCCGCGGCACTCGCCGAGTCCCGCGTGAAGGAGCTGGTCGCCCGCTTCAAGCTGCGTGATTGAAAGCCTTGGCTGGGTCCGCAGGGGATTGCAGACCTCTCGTGCTTAGTTCTCAGTTCGCGCTGAGCCGCACAGGCGAGTAAGATATGTTTTTTGTGGGCCTCGGTACTGCGGCCCTAGAGACGTTGTGAGGTAACCGTGGGTTCAGTTATTAAGAAGCGCCGCAAGCGTATGTCGAAGAAGAAGCACCGTAAGCTGCTTCGTAAGACGCGTCACCAGCGCCGTAACAAAAAGTAGTCGCACACTCTGTGACGTTGTGGAGCGTCGGGCGGAAGCCCGGCGCTTTGCTGTGTCTGGTCCCTTGTGTTCAGCGCCAACGAAATCGAGGGGGCGGTTCGACGTAGTTACAGACCCTCTAACTACACCAAATCGCCCCCTCGATTTGGTGTAGTCCTTTTGGGTCGCGGATTCGCGGGAGGGGTCGCGCTCACGTGGGCTGAGGGCTCTCACTAAGATGGGCGGCATGTCCACCGTCCGCGTTACGCTGCTCACGAAACCCGGCTGCCACCTGTGCGACGAGGCCAGGCAAACGGTCGAACGGGTGCGCGCTGAGCTCGCTGCGCCTGCAGAGGGTGGGGTCGCGAGCGAGCTTGAGGAGCTCGACATTCTGCAGGATGAAAAGCTCGCGCGCCTCCACGCCGAGGACATCCCAGTGGTACTTATCAACGGGAAGCGCCACGCGATTTGGCAAGTGGACGCTGAACGATTTGCCGCAGCGCTGAAGAAGGCCGCGCGGCGACCCAAACTTCTTCCGCGCCGCGGCTAACTGGCCGGATGGTGGCCCGCGAGGGTAACAGCCTGGCAAGATGGTTTGCAGCTGAGCAATCAGCACAGAAGAGCACAGCAGAAAGAGGACACTATGACACTGCGCCACATTGTTACGTGGAAGCTCAGCGGCGAGACCGTGGCGGAGCGTGACGCACAGGCCAATGAGATCCGCAGCGTGCTCGAACCGCTTCTCGAGAGCGTGCCAAGCGTTCGTGCCCTCACCGTGCACCGAAACTCCGTCAACCACGAGGACAACTGGGACGTAACCCTGGTGTCAGACTTCGACGACGCAGATGGTCTCGAGGCATATGCCGTGCACCCGGAACATGTTGCAGCCGTCGGCGTCGTGAAACCTCTCACTGTTGCCAGAGCCAGCGTCGACTTCACGATCTGAACAATTCCCGCAGCCCGGGCCCCAGGCCAGGAAGTACCTTAGTTAGTCAAGGTTGGCCGCCTCGAGGGCATTGGTGCTGGTGCTGGAACGACTCGCGACGCGGAGCGCGCTGCGCGCGACGCGGTCGGTCTCACGCAGCATTGGGGGATCAGTGCCCGGCATGGGGCTGATGACGGTGTCGTGTAGGGCGTCGTCAACCGGGATGCCCGCGATGTGAATGGTGGGGTCAAGCGTCCCGTCCGCACCGACAAGCAGCCCCGTTGCCTGATCCACATCGAAGCCGCGCGTGGCGACCCGTGCGCCACTGCGCGAAGCAACGTGGAACGGGCGCGCACGACCCGCTGCCATGAGCTTACGGGTGAGCGGATCGGCGCTCTCAGTGATGTCGTGAAAGTGCATCCACGCGTCGATGAGCGTGGAAGCAGTCACCTCTGAGCCGGCGACCCGCGGAGAGTGCGCCGTAAAGCCGTGCTCGCTGTACGTCAGAGAGGCGTCAGGCCCAATGAACTGAACGATGCCGGTGTCGATGAGCGCAAGGAGCTGTCGATTGCGGAACGCGGGTGGCCCCGAACCAGCCCTGCCCCCAATGGCGTGCATGAGAGCAAACCCAGAGGCGCGCGACTCGGCGTCAAAACCTCCAAATGTGCCGATCTTGTTGGCTGTGGCACGCGCCACGCTGATCGACCACAGTCCAGCTTTCAGCGCACTGGCGTGCCCAAGCTCCGCCTCGCGGAGGTCGTCAGCGATCATCTGACGAATGCGGCTGTTGTGTGCGTCGGGGGAGCCGAACGATCCGCCCACCGGCTGAATTTCGTCTTCGAGGGGGAAGCGGTCCGCTGGGTTTGTCAGAAAGGGATCGACCGTCTCGCCAATTCGGACGACAGTGGCTCGGAGGTCCGCTGAGCGAAGGTCGCTACTGGGGCGTGACGTGAGCTCGCCCACCACGACTTCGAGTGCGGCGGCAAGCTCACTGGGTGGCACGGTGAGGGCGCCCGGCTGCTCGCGCTCGAGCGTCGTGCAGTATGCGAGTTGCGCGTCGGCGACGATGCGAGGCCAGAGCTCCCGGTCGAAATTGATAGGTCGAGTAGCGGTGCTCCAGTCAGCCCCGAGTAGAAACGGTTGCTCAGGGCGCGGGGGGAGCGACTGGTACAGGGTTTTGGCCCGGAACGGGGCGCCGCGTCGAGAAGTCACGTGCAAGATGGGTTCCTGGCCCGAAGGCTCATAGCGGAGGCCAGAATCCGATTCTGGGTCGGGTAGAAACCTGCCTCCTCGACCAATCGTGAGGAGCGCCATGGTGTCAAAGAATCCCATGCCGAGACCTCGCACGATGGTGTGAGTTCCGGGGGCGACGTGGCTGAGATCCTGATCGACAGGGCTCGCGGGCGGCACCCAGGCGAGCCGTGGGTGCGACTTGAGATAGTGCGCGAGATCGTCTTCCCAGGGGGTTGCAGCGCGTTCCATCCAACCGGCCGCAATGATCACGGCGTCGACCTCGAGGAGGCCGCCATCTGCGAGGGCCACGCGCTCGGCGAACTCGGTGCGGTCGACCCCCACGGCACGCGTACGGTGCCGGATCACCTGGATTTCATCCGGGAGCGACGTGATCGCGCGTTCGTAGCACCATGCGAGATACTCGCCGTAGAGGGCGCGGCTGGGGTGGGACTCGGGGACGGTCTGCTCGAGCTCTTCACGGTACGCCGTGGCAAGGCCCGGTCGTACTGGGTGCGCGGCAAACGTAAGTACGTGCTCGGGTGGGAAGCCCGCGACGCGCTGGGAGAGCGTCGGCTCAGGGAACGCGCTGTGCAGCACAAGGAGACTCCACTCGTAGAGTGTTGGGCCCGGCACAATCGGGCCAGCAACAGTGCTCGAGTGCTCGGTGAACAGGGTCACCGCGTGAGAGAGCGTGTTCATGCACAGCTCCCTCGTTTGGTCCGTGCGCCAGATGCGCCCAGCTCCCGACTCCGCGTCGTCGATGACGTGCAGCTCGAGTGGCCAGCCGAGGAGTTCAGGCGACGAGTCCGTGAGGTTCGCACCGAAGTCGGCACCGAAGTTGGCGCCGATGCGCTCGATGAGCGAGACGCCGCGTGGGCCCGCCCCGATGAGGGCAATAGACCGCCGAGAAGGGTGGGGAAATTGAGGGGGCACCCCTCCGTTATACGCGGACTGGGTCGGGGTGGCGCTGCCAGATGACGAGATGTGACACATGAAGTTCTATTACAACCTGGATTTCGTTTTTGTTATGCGACATATAACAATAGCTTGTCTGAACCTTTCTAGTGCAACACCACACCAACGCGGAATCCCCGCACACACCTGAGGAGTCACAGTATGAGAAAACGTCGTCTTGCCTGGATCGGAGCAGCCGCTGCCGTCGCCATTGCGATGTCGGGCTGCGCCGCGAGCGCAAGTGACGCTGGGGATGCCGCAGAGGGTGGCACGCTCACCTATCTCGAACCGCAGACCTGGATCACGCTCTACCCACCCTCCGGAGGCTTTTACCCGAACGGCGGCATCATCAACCAGATCACGGATCGCCTCCTTTACCAGAACCCCGAGACCCTCGAACTCGAGCCCTGGATCGCGGAAGAGCTCCCCGAGGTCAACGAAGACGCCACCGAGTACACGTTTACGCTCCGCGAGGGCGTGACCTATTCGGACGGCACCCCGCTTGATGCCGAGAACGTCGTCAAGAACCTCGATCTCTTCGGCACCGGTGATCCCGACCGTGCACTGCCGGTCTCGGAGGCCATTAACAACTACGATCGCGGGGAGGTTATCGATGAGCACACGGTGAAATTCCACTTCACCGCACCCTCGCCGGGCTTCGGGCAGGCGGTCTCAACGATCAACTCTGGTCTGATCTCGAATGAGACACTCGATCGCACAGGTGAGGAGTTCGGCCCCGGCAACGCCGCTGAGATCATCGGTAGCGGTCCGTTCGTCGTCGCGGACGAGCAGATTGGGAGCGAGTTGTCGCTGCAAACTCGCGAGGACTACGATTGGGCGCCCCCGTCGCGTGACCACCAGGGACCAGCCCAGATTGCAGGCGTGAACTTTATCGTCGCGAACGAGGCAAGCGTGCGGGTCGGCACCGTCGCCTCGGGCCAGGCCGACATTGCGCGCACCATCCCCGCACCCGACGAGGAGCAGTTCGCGGCCGAGGGCCTCGAGCTCTTCGCAGCGTCGACCAACGGGGTGAACAACGCCCTGAACTTCCGCTTCGGCCACCCGCTGCTCGAAGAGATCGAAGTGCGCCAAGCCATCATTGCGGGCATCGACCGTCAGACAATCGTCGATACCCTCTTCACCGACAGCTACCCGCTCGCAACCGGCGCACTCGCGAAAACCGCACTCGGGTACGTCGACACCTCTGAATTCTATGAATTCGATCAGGATCGGGCGACGCAGTTGCTTGACGACGCCGGGTGGACGCCAGGCTCAGACGGCATCCGTGAAAAGGACGGGAAAAAGCTCACCCTGACGTTCAATGAGGCGCTCCCTCAGCCGCGGTCTCGGGAAGTTGTGACGCTCATTCAGGAGCAGCTGGCCGAGATCGGCATCGGGGTGGAGATCTTCGCCGGCGACCAGGTGGCGCAAGACGAGGCCTCCCGCAGCCTCGACACCATTCAGGTCTTCCACTCCATGGTCGGCCGTGCTGACTTCGACGTACTGAAGTCGCAGTGGTCCGCGGAAAACCGAAACGCACTCGTCAACCTGAACCCCGAAACGGACGAGCTGTTTGATTCGGAGCTTGATGCACTGGTTGACGAGATTGCGTCCGTGCCGACGACTGAGGAGCGCCAGGAGGTATCGGCGGCGGCCCAGCTGCACGCAGCCGAGAACGCGTACGTGCTTCCGCTCTTCGAAGAACCACAGGTGTTCGGTCTTCAGTCACGGGTGAGCGGCTTCACTACTGAGTCGATTGGGCGCCCGTCGTTTTATGAAGTGACGCTCGATTGATGAGTTTGCCAGCACTCTTGCGGCGCGTGGGCCAGGCATTCCTGGTCCTCGCGCTCGCATATACGGGGGCGTACGTGTTGCTCGCGGCGCTGCCGGGAGACTCGGTGATGGCCCGCTACGGCAGCCCAGACCTCGGGCTCACCGAGGAGCAGATCGCTGAGATTCGCGAGTCATACGGCATGGATCGACACCCGGTAATCCGCTACTTCGATTCCATCGGGGCGTTCTTGCGGGGTGACTTCGGGTACTCGGCCCAGAGCGGCGCAAAGGTTTCGGACCTCATTGCCGAGGCGTTGCCCCCGACACTCCTGCTGGCGAGCATCGGCCTCATTGGAGCGGTATTTCTCGCTGTGGTGATCGCGTTCACTGCAAGCTTCGGCAAGGGAACCTGTTTGCGCAGACTGTTCCGCAACCTGCCGCCGTTCTTCGTCTCGGTGCCGGTGTTCTGGATCGGCATCGTACTGATTCAGGTATTCTCGTTCCGGCTCGGTCTGATCCCCGTGATTGGGGCGACCCCGGCGCAGGCACTGATCCTGCCCGCAATCACCCTGATGATTCCGATCGCGGCCCCGCTTGCGCAGGTGCTGCTCCGCAGTATCGATGAGGTGCAGGATCAGCCCTTCGTGAACGTGGTGCGAGCGCGCGGCGCAAACACGTCGTGGCTCCTGTGGCGCAACATTGCGCCGAACGCGCTGCTGCCGGCTTTGACCATGGCCGGGCTGCTTTTCGGGGAACTCGTCGGCAACGCCATCGTTACGGAGGCTGTGTTTGGCCGAGTCGGCATTGGCACGCTCACCGCGCAGGCCGTGATGCACCGCGATTCGCCCGTGCTGCTCGCGGTCGTGGTGATCGCGACGGTGGTGTTCGTGACGATCAACCTCGTGGTCGACCTGCTGTACCCCGTGCTCGACGCGCGGCTGCGGCGGCCCGGTCGTGCCGGAGCTGGCGCTGGCACCGGTGTGGAACCGGGAGTAGGCGCCGGTGGGAGTGCGGCAGCAGTTGAGGCGCAGGCCGAAACTGCGTCGGCATCCCAATCCACTTCACACACGGTGGGAGAAGCACGATGACGGCACCCATGACCACAGCCACAACCACCGAGACTACTGCGACCGCCGCAGGAGGCGGGCGTGCGTGGCGCACACTGTTGCGACCGGGCACGCTCATACCCGCTGTGATCCTGCTCGTGGCCCTTGCCTGGGCGATTGCACCGGGGCTCTTCACCTCAGTGAGCCCGACAGCGCAGGTCGGTACCGCACTGCAGGGCCCGAGCGCTGAGCACTGGTTCGGTACCGACGCGACGGGCCGCGACATGTACGCGCGCGTCGTGTACGGCGCCTCTCAATCCATCACCGCGGCGGTGATCGCTGTGCTCGTGGGCCTCGTGTTTGGGTCGCTCATCGGCCTTACCGCAGGTGCCACCGGGGGGCTCGTTGATGAGGCACTGATGCGCGTCGTCGACGTGCTGCTCGCGATCCCGACCCTGCTGCTTTCGCTCAGCATCGTGATCTTGCTCGGGTTCGGTACGGCGAACGCTGCGATCGCTGTGGGGGTGACCTCGGTCGCGGTCTTCGCGCGGCTGTCGCGCTCGCAGGTGATGAGCGTGCGGGGGAGCGAGTTTGTCGAGGCCGCGTACGGCTCCGGCGGCACATTCTGGCGTGTCATGTGGCGCCACGTGCTGCCGAATTCACTCACCCCCGTGATCGCGCTGGCAGCGCTGCAATTTGGGTCGGCGATCCTGCAGATTTCCACCCTCGGCTTCCTCGGTTATGGTGCGCCGCCACCCACTCCTGAGTGGGGACTCTTGATCGCCGAAGGGCGCAACTATGTCGCGACCGCATGGTGGCTGACGGTGCTACCCGGCGTGGTGGTTGCGGTCGTCGTGGTCGCGACAAACCGGCTGAGCCAGGCCATCAGCGTGAAGGAACAGTAAATGAGTGCAGTGATGAACGAAACACCACTCTTACGCATTCGCGACCTCGCGGTGCAGTACCGGACGAACCACGGCACCGTCGACGCGGTGCGCGGGGTGAGTTTCGATGTTGCGGCCGGCAAGGTGACGGCAGTGGTGGGCGAATCAGGATCAGGCAAAACCACCATCGCCCAGTCGGCGATCGGTCTACTCGCCGCAAATGGCCGCATCACCCGCGGCAGCGTCACGTTGAACGAGCGGCGCCTCGGCACAACCGAACTCGTGGGGCTACGTGAGCGTCGCTGGCAAGACCTGCGTGGGCGCTGCATCGGGCTAATTCCGCAAGACCCGGGCAACTCGCTGAACCCCGTACAGTCAGTCGGGAAGAGCATCAGTGAGTCGCTCAGAATCCACGGACACAGCAGCCGGGCCGAGGTGCAAGACCGCGTACACGCCCTGCTCGAACAGGTCGGGATCGACAACCCGATTCGGCGCGCGAAGCAGTTTCCACACGAGTTCTCGGGCGGAATGCGGCAGCGCGTGCTCATTGCCGCGGCGATCGCGAACAGCCCCGAGCTGATCATCGCCGACGAACCGACGAGTGCGCTCGACGTTACCGTGCAGCGCACCGTGCTCGACCTGCTCGACCGGCTGCGTGAGGAGACGGGCACCGGGGTGCTGTTCATCACGCACGATCTCGCGGTGGCGGCCGACCGGGCCGACGAAGTGGTGGTGATGCGAGACGGTGAGGTGCAGGAGGCGGGGCCGAGCGCCCAGGTGCTCGCGCGCCCGGAGTCCGCGTACACGAGGCAGCTCATGCACGATGCCCCATCGTTCGGGCGCGTGATGGAGCGCGAGTCGCTCGAGATTTCGAGCGACCTCGTGTCGCCGCAAGGGGGCGCTGGCACGGCCACAGCTGGTGCCGGCGGAGCTCACGAAGTCGGGGCCGACCTTGGGGCTCAGGCGACCCGTGAGGGCGATATCGCGGATCGCGGTGGCTCGCTCCTCGAAGTGCGCGCGCTTCGTCAGCAGTTTGGGCGTGGTGCGGACGCGTTTGTGGCGGTCGACGGACTGTCGTTCTCAGTCACGCGTGGCACGACGCACGCGCTTGTGGGGGAGTCTGGCTCGGGCAAAACGACGACGGGCCGGGCGGTGGCGGGATTCTCGCGACCCACCTCAGGCAGTGTTCGAGTCGGCGACGCCGAGGTGACTGAGCTGCGGGGCAAGTCGCTGCGAGAGTTTCGGCGCACCACTCAGATGGTGTACCAGAACCCCTACGGTTCGCTTGATCCTCGGCTCTCCATCGGCCAGACCCTCGCGGAGCCGCTCCGAAACTTCCGCATCGCATCTCGTTCGGAGCACGCCGAACGTGTGGCACACGCACTCGAGCTCGTGGCGCTCCCGCCCGAATTTGCGCGTCGCCAGCCCCGCGAACTTTCGGGGGGCCAGCGGCAGCGCGTCGCCATCGCCCGTGCGCTGATTGTTGAGCCGGAGCTCGTCGTACTCGACGAGGCGGTCTCCGCGCTTGATGTCACGGTGCAGGCCCAGATCCTGCGCCTGCTTGCACACCTGCAGCAAGAGCTCGGCCTCACCTACGTGTTCATCTCGCACGATCTCGCCGTCGTACGACAAATCTCCGACACGGTCTCGGTACTGCAGCGAGGTCGTCAGGTCGAGTCCGGCGCCACCGAAGACGTGTTTAGTGACGCGCAGCATCCCTACACGCAAAGTCTCATTGAGGCGATCCCAGGCGCCTCCCTCACAACGGGCCAATGGGTCATTTGATCTCCGGGCTCTCAGCTACCCAGAAAGCGAAGATACAACACCATGGTTCAGCCCAGTACGCACGTTCTTCCTCGCGTCGACATCATCGATGCACTTGCCGGCATCGCGTCTGACGACCTGCTTGATCGTGCGCGTAACCGCAGGCCCGAGGCGCGCGCGCACGCGCAGGGGAGCTTTGGCGCGCTGTTTCTCCCCGTCGATGACTCGCAGATGTCACTCTCGGAACGTGCCGCCGTCGCACTCTTTGTGGCGCGCCTGCACGAGCAGTCGGCGGCCGTCGAGTTCTACAGTGCGCTGGTGCGGGCAACCGGGGGGAGCGAAGGTCTCGAACCGCTCATTGTAGCTGAGGCAACGAGGGGGGAGGCAGTTGGTCCCTACGGTGCGTTTCATGCTGAGAATGCACCTGAGAGCGTTGCTGGACCAAGCTATTCCGTGTCATCAGTCGAGGCGGCGTATGCCCTTGGCGACCGCCTCTCGGCCGCACTTGAGCACGCGCACCTCCTCGTGCTGCACCCGCGAGACACTGCGCGCGATCAGCTGCAACTGCTGCTCGACTCAGGGTGGAGCAGTACCGGCATCGTGACACTCTCACAGTTGATTGCTTTCCTGACGTTCCAGCTGCGCGTTGTGCACGGGCTCGATGTCGTAAGGCGTGCGATTGGCGGTGCGACGAGTGACGCGTTCGGTGGCAAGTCGGAGGCTGACCTAGGTGGCGGACGCGACTTGGCGGAAGGGGCCGCGTCCGAACGAGAGGAGAGACTCGACGCGATCGCGGTCGATGTGGCTCGTGCGGCTCGCGAGTGGCTTGGTGAGGGACGTGCTGATCCTGCGCACACGACGTCTGTGCACACCACGTCTGTGGTGTCGGAGCGCACGCAGCCCGAGCAGCTCCCACCGGCTCCGCGCGTCACGGAACCGCAGCGCTTCACGCAGAGCACGTTGGGCTGGAAACCCTGGCTCGAGCCGCTGCCGGTTGGTGAGTTTACTGAGCGACACTACGAGGCGCTCGTGGAGCGGGAGCGCGTGCACATGCCCTACTTTCGGGTACTGGCGCGAGACCCTGAAGCGCTTCGGGAGCGCACCCTCACCGACCTCGACATCTTCTTCAACACCGATGCAGGGCTGCCGCGCGCCGAGCGCGAACTCGCTGCCGCGGCCGCATCGCGTTTCAACGGGTGCGTATTTTGTGCCTCGGTGCACGCACGCTTCGCCACCGAACAGGGCGCGGATCGCGACGAGGTGCAGCGACTCCTCGACGAGGGCGTGACGACGCGGCTTGGGGAGCGCTGGGACGCCATAATAGATGCGACGGCCGCACTCACTGCTACACCGAGCCGCTTCGGAGACGCAGAGGTGGCCCAGTTGCGCAGTGCGGGGCTCAACGAACTCGAGCTTCTCGACGTCATCCAGGCCGGAGCGTTCTTCAATTGGGCAAATCGCCTGATGCTTTCGCTCGGTGAACCAACGGAGTAGTGCGGGTCCGCGAGGGTGCACCCATTCCGCTATTGCGCCACTACCCATTACGTCATTTCGCGTTCGCGCACGTGTTAGGGAACGATACGTCTACGCACGTGCGCTCAACCCCATTCAACCCCATCGAGGAGACGCAAATACTCCCTATAACGCTCTGATGGGGGGATTTGCGTCGCCTCGATGAGCGTGAGCCGCGCGAGAACGTCCCGCCTCATGTTCGGGAGTCGAAAGCGAAGTCAAAACCGAAACTGACGCGTGCGAGCGAGCGAGGTCTGGCCGAAGCCGAAGCCTAAGCCAAAGCCTGAGCCTGAGCCTAAGCAGTGGCGGAGCCGTGGGAGCTCGGCCCAGCAGCGTGGAGTTCAGGCTGAGGCGAGGGCTGACTTTGCCGGGGAAGTGTCGCTCCCCTCGGCGATTGCCGCGGAGGTAGCGGCCGAGGCATCCGTCGTCGGAGCACCAGCCACGGAAGATGCGGGAGTCTCGGCTCCAGCTACTGCGCCTGTCCCGGGGTACGCCAGGTAGCCGCGCTGCATGTCGATCTGGTCCGCGATGTACTTAGCGTCGTGCCACACACCCCAGATGAAACTAGACCCGCGTCGTGCCTGCCAGGGGAGGCCGAGGAAGTACACACCGGGCTCAGTCGACACTCCGCGCTGATGCTGCGGGCGACCTGCCTCGTCAACGGCATCTACTTGGAGCCACGAGTAGTCGGTGCGGAACCCCGTCGCCCACACGATGCTGGTGACGCCAGCCTCAGCCAAGTTCAGTTCGAGTAGTGGGTTGGTGACGCAGTCAGGGTATGGTCCGAGATCGCGCGCTTCGGGCTCCTCGGGCAGATCGAGGCCGTTGCGTTCAATGTACGCATCAGCGTCGTCGAGAAGTGACAGGTAATTCTCGTCTCCGCGCCGAATGTTGGTCGCAAGGTCGGATCCGAACCGAATCGAACCGTTGCCGTAACTGTTTGCGCGGGCGACGAGGGTGATCCCGCTCGCCGCAAGGTTACGGAAGTCGACCGTGTGGCCACCGTTGGCTCCGCTCACCGCGATCGTGACGTGCTCGGCGCCTTGCGGAGGCGCGGCTGCTTCCCAGAGACCCAGAACGCCCAGCCACCATACGAAACTGCGACCGCGATAGCGCTGTGGTGGACGGTCGTGCGGGCCGACGGCGAGGTAGACTTCGCGGCCGGATTCACGCAATTCAGCGGCAATTTGTACGCCGGATGACCCTGCCCCAACGACCAATACAGCCCCCGCAGGCAGTTGCTCGGGATTACGGTAGCCGCTCGAGTGCAGCTGCTCAATCTCGGCACTCTCGGGCACCATCGAGGGGTATGCGGGCACCTGGAATGCGCCGGTTGCCGCGACCACATACCGGGCATCGATCGGCCCCGCTGAGGTTTCCGCGCGGAAGCCCGGGGCACCCTCATGCTTGCGGACCGAAAGCACTTGGACACCACAGCGAATGGGAGCGTCGAACTTCGCCGCGTAGTCCTCGAAGTACTGTGCCACGCGGTCTTTCGGTGCGAAATCGTCGGCGTCGACGTCGTCGAATTCGAGATTTGGAAAGCGGTCGTGCCAGGCGGGGCCATTGGCGACGAGTGAGTCCCAGCGTTCGGTGCGCCAGCGCTCCGCGATACGGTCTCGCTCAACGACGATGTGTGGCACGCCACGCTCAGTCAGATGTTCGCTCATGGCAACACCGGCTTGGCCGGCGCCGACGACGAGGACTTCGGTGACCTCGGCTGCTTGGGGCGACATAGGCATTCTCCGCTCGAATCGACAAGTATCCCCGCACCCGTAATTCCGAAAGGGTTCGAATCTGGATGATGCGCGACATTGGTGTGCGCCGCGGGGTATCTCCAGCAAACATCAGGTCCGGCACGAAATGCCAATACATGTTCACGCACTTCTGAATCACTTGAGTAGATGCCCAATGTATTATTCATCTGATTAGTGCATCCAGCTGGGTGACATCCGTGACCCTATCCGCGGGCGGGTTGAGCTATGTTCGCTCGTCCATAATCTCGTGCACCATCGCCGCAACTGCGCGTGCCCGCGCCGAGTGCCCGATCTGCGCGAGTGACGTGATCGCAAACTCGAGCCCCTCCACCTGGTCCGCAATCTCAAGCGTCGCAATGCGGTTCCCGGCGTAGGTGGCGTCAATGCCAGGCCGTTGATTCAGAATCGAAAAGCCGAGCCCGGTCGCGACCATCGACCGAACGGTCTCGTAGCTCGAGGAGCGGTACTTGATCCGCGGCTCAATCCCTGCCGAGCGAAGCATGTCGAGGAAATACGTGGCGCTGTCGGGGAGATCGAGGAGCACGAAAGGGTCGTCTGCGAGTTCCGAAAGCGATATCTCGCTACGGCCAGCAAGCGGGTGGTCGGTGCGAACGATCACGTGCGGTGGCACCATGCCGACGGTCTCATGCTCGATTCCGTCTTCGTCGGTGAGTAAGTAGCCGATTGCGATCTCGGCGCGCCCGCCGCGCAGTGCCGCGAGATTATCCTCATAGTCGCCCTCGAGGGTCGAGACGGAGAGCTCCGGATGTCGCTTCTGGAGGCGGTCGATGAGCTGGGGGAGCAGAAACGGTGCGAGCGTGCTGAAGCACGCGATCGTGATGGAGCCGGAAACGGTCTGCTGGTCGGCCTGGATCGTGTCGATCGTGTCGTCCAGCATCCGAAAGAGTCGCTGGGTGTCGCGCAACAGGTTCTCGCCCGCTGCGGTCAGGATGAGTCCTTTGGAATGCTGGCGGATGAAGAGGGTCGTGCCGAGTGAGCGCTCGAGATGCGAGATCGCGGTCGAGACTGCGGACTGGGCGACATGAAGTTCCTGGCTCGCCGCCGTCATGTTGAGGGCCTTGGCGCACTCCGTGAAGTAGGTCAACTGGGTGAGCGTGATCCCAAAGCGCTGAACCATCTGTCCTCCCGACATCATCTATTATGCAGATTGAGCGTACATATTTTCTCTATTTTACAGATAGCACTGTCGCTCAGAGAATAGGTCTGATGCACAATCCGTGCAGACGGACGCTCGACGAGGAGATACTGTGACCGAAACGACTCATGTGCGGCTGAGAAAGTTCAACACCAAAGAGACGTATCCAGAGCAAAATCTCGATAACGACCTATGCCAGGCAGTTGTCGCTGGCGGTGTTGTCTACCTGCGCGGGCAGATCGGGCAGGATCTCGACACCCGTGAATCTGTCGGCGTTGGTGACGTCGTCGCGCAGACCGAGCAGGCCATGAAGAACATCAAGATGCTCTTGGACGAAGCCGGCAGCAGCTTGAAAGACATCGTCAAGGTCACCGTCTACATTATTGATCCCCGATACCGCGAGGATGTGTACCGCACCATGGGCACATGGCTGAAAGGCGTGTACCCCGTATCGACTGGCATTGTCGTGCAGGCACTAGCTCGTCCTGAGTGGCTGGTTGAAATTGACGCGACCGCTGTGCTCAGTGAGGCGGCAAAGGCATGACATTCTCCATCATCCTCCGCGACCCCAACACCGGTGAATTTGGCGCCGCGATCTCGTCGTCGTCGCCGGCTGTGGCGGCGCGCTGCGTCAACCTCGCGGACGGCGTGGGGGGCGCGAACTCCCAGAATGTCACCGACCCGCGCCTCGGACCGAAGCTCATCGACCGGCTGCGCGAGGGCGCCAGTGCGGAGGCGGCCCTCGATGCCGTCGTCGCAGCTGCTGACACCGAAACGATCGACTTTCGCCAGCTCCTCGTGCTCGACAATGCTGGCCGGTCAGCAGTCTTCTCGGGTGGTCGTGCACTCGGCATCTTCGGGTCCACGAGCCGGGAGAACGCGGTCGCGGGCGGCAACATGCTCTCGAGCCTCGACGTGCTCGACGCGCTCGTGGATACCGCGCTCACTGCGCCGGGTGGCATCGAGGAGCGGTTGTACGCGTCTCTACAGGCGGCCATTGCGGCCGGCGGCGAAGAAGGCCCCGTGCACTCGGTGGGCCTGTCGGTCGTGGGAAGTGCGGGGTGGCGAATTACTGACCTGCGCGTTGATTGGGACGAAGAGCCGATCGCTCGCCTCGGCGCGGCACTCGAAGAATGGCTGCCCCAGCGCGACGACTATGTCCACCGCGGGCTGAACCCAACCGTGGCACCCTCCTATGGTGTTCCCGGCGATGAATAACGAACTGAAGCGCAGGATCACCGAGCGCCGCGAACATATCGATGCCGCGCTCGTTGCGCTGTCAAACCAACTGCACGGTGACCCCGAGCTAGGGTGGCACGAGCACCGCTCGTCGGCTGCGGTCGCCCGCGTGCTTGCCGAGAACGGCTTTGTGATCGAGCAGCCGTACCTCGGCCTCGACACTGCGTTCCGTGCAGTACTTGAGCCGGCGAACCCTCGCTTTACCGTGGGGTTTCTGGCCGAGTACGACGCGCTCCCCGGTCTGGGGCACGCCTGTGGGCACAACCTCATCTCCGCGATGTCGGTTGGCGGTGCGATCGCGCTATCGGAGGTTGCGGAAGACCAGGGCATTGCGATCGAGGTTATCGGGACCCCGGCGGAGGAGGGCGGAGGCGGAAAGATCGAGCTCCTCGAACGAGGAGCATTCACCGAACTCGATTTTGCGCTCATGGCACACCCGGCACCCGTCGATGTGGCCGAGGCGCGGCCGTTTGCCGTCACCCACTGGCACGTGCAGTACGACGGCGTCGCAGCTCATGCTGCCGCGTATCCTGAGCGCGGAGTGAACGCCAACGATGCGTTCATCATTGCGCAGACCGCGATTGCACTAATGCGACAGCAACTGCCAGCAGGAGTGCGTGTGCATGGCGTGCAGACGCGCGGGGGCGAAGCACCCAACGCGATCCCCGAGCGCACCGAGGGCCGCTGGTATGTGCGTGCGGAAACCATGGAGCAGCTGATCGAGCTCGAGGCGCGCGTGTTGAACTGCTTCGAGGCCGGTGCTCTCGCGACCGGAGCAGAGCTCACGGTGACCCCCGAGAGTCAGCGATATGCTGAGATGCGCACATTCGAGCCAGCACTCGATCTGTATCACGCGAACGCGGTCGCACTCGGTCGAACCTTTGATGTCGACCCTGTGGCCGCGACCATGAACCGTGCCTCCACCGACATGGGCAACGTGTCCCAGATCGTCGACGCGATCCACCCCTACATCGGCGTTGGCGGAACCGCCAGCAACCACCAACCCGCCTTTGCAGACGCGTGCGTGGGTGAGGCTGCCGAGCAAACCCTGCGCGACGGGGCAACTGCACTTGCATGGACGGCGCTCGACGTCGCCCTGCGCCCGCGACACACAGACTGACATTCACCGAATATTGAGGAGAACACCATGACCCGCAGCTATGACGAGTGGAAGTCCGCCGCGGCGGCACTCACGTTTGACGGCCGACCGGTGATCGACGGTGCCCGCGTTGATGCACTGACCGGTTCCACAATCACCAAAACGAACCCCGCCACCGGCGAGGTCATCTCGCAGATCCACGAGTGCGGAGTGGCCGACGTCGACGCAGCCGTCGCCGCGGCCCGCACTGCATACGATGCGGGATCCTGGTCGAGTGCCGGCGCAGGGTTCCGCCGTGAGCGACTCCTCGAGCTCGCACGTCTCATCGAGGAGCGCGCCGATGAGTTCGCACTTTTCGACACGCTCGACATGGGCAAGCCGGTGCGCGAATCGTCAACCATCGATGCGCCGGGATCTGCTGCGCTCTACCGGTTCTATGGTGAGGCGATCGAGAAGCAGGAAGACCTGATCCCGGTGACCCCTCCGGGATCGACCGCGTTGGTGACGCGCGAGCCGCTTGGTGTGGTCGCCGTGATCGTTGCGTGGAACTACCCGCTCGAGATTGCGACGTGGAAACTGGCGCCGGCGCTCGCCGCAGGCAACACGATCGTCATCAAGCCGCCCGTCGAGGCGTCGCATTCAACACTGCTGCTTGCAGAGCTTGCCGTCGAGGCTGGTATTCCGGCCGGCGTGCTCAACGTGGTGCCGGGTCGCGGCTCAGTAGTAGGCAAGGCACTCGGACAGCATGAAGACGTCGATATGCTCGCGTTCACGGGTTCCACCGAGGTTGCGAAGCAGCTCCAGCAGTACGCCGGGCAATCGAACATGAAGCGGCTCGCGCTCGAGGCCGGCGGCAAAAGCTCGAACGTGATCTTTGCCGACTGTGACGACCTCCAGCTCGCAGCAGAGAAAGCCGCATTTGGTAGCTTCTACAACCAGGGCGAGGTGTGCTCGGCGAACTCGCGAATCTTTGTGCAGCGCGAGGTCTACGAGGAGTTCTTGCGCCTCTATGCGGAGGCAGCGAAGTCGTATGCGCCGGGAGACCCGCTCGACCCTGCCAGCGGGATCGGATCGTTGGTCTCAGAATCACACGCGGACACAGTGTGGGCGACGGTTGAGAATGCGCGTCGCGATGGCACCATTATTGCGGGAGGCACTCGCCCCGAAATCAACGGATCACATGCGTTCATCGAACCGACAATCGTGACCGATGTGCCAGCCGACCACGAGGTACACACCAGGGAGATCTTCGGCCCAGTTGCCGTCGTGACTCCATTCGACACGGAAGACGAGGCTATTGAGCGGGCCAACGAGACTCCATTCGGCTTGGCCGCGTCACTGTGGACCGGGAGCCTCGCACGTGCACACCGCGTCTCGCGGCGCCTGGTTGCTGGAACCGTGTCGGTCAATACGGTTGATGCGCTCGGCTTCACCACCCCGTTTGGCGGCTTCAAGCAGTCAGGCTTTGGCCGTGATCTGTCTGTGCATGCCATTGAGAATTACACCGACTACAAGACGACATGGATGCAGTGGGGTTAGTCCGCGGTCGCTCTCTGCTTGACCACATGAAGCGGCATCTGTTTTTATGATGCAGCTCTAGTGAAAAAACTATTTTACCGATTGAACAGGCTCTGCGACGATGAGAATCACCGACGGCTCACCCGTCCAGTCAGGGCAGACTGAGAGGACCAGGAAGATGACTCTGCAGCAAGAAACAGAAACTCCCGAGAACGTTACGGCGGACACGCCGAGCGGGCTCTCCGAGATTGCCAAACGGCACCTCGTGATGAACTTCACCCCCGCAGGGAAGTATCGCGATGAAGAACTTCCCGTGTTCGTTCGCGGCGAGCACTGCTCCGTATTCGACGAGTCAGGGCGCCGCTTCTTCGACGGACTCGCGGGGCTCTTCTGCGTGCAGCTCGGCTACACGCACGGCGCAGAGGTGGGCGATGCGGTGCGCGATCAGCTCGCTTCGCTTCCGTTCCAGACCACATGGAGTGCCGCCCACCCGCCGGCAACCAAGCTTGCGCAGAAACTCGCAGAGCTCGCACCGGGTGACCTCAACCGAGTGTTCTTCGCATCGGGAGGCGGCGAGTCAAACGAGGCAGCCATCAAGCTCGCTCGTCAGTACCACATCACCCGCGGAGACAATGCGCGCTACAAATTCATTGCGCGCCGCGTGGCTTACCATGGCACGAGCTTTGGTGCGATGTCGCTGAATGGCATGACCGATGTACGTAAGATGTTTGAACCCCTCATGAACGGGGTGCGCCATACGCACAACACCAAGCGGTACCGCCGCCCCGAGGGTGAGACCCCGGAGCAGACCACCGAGTTTCTGCTCGGGGAGCTCGAGTCGCTCATCGTGCAGGAGGGCCCCGACACAGTGGCGGCCCTCATCATGGAGCCACTGCAGAATGCGGGCGGCAGCCTCACCCCACCGACACCCGAGTACTTCCGCGGCGTGCGGGCACTCTGCGACAAGTACGGAATCCTGCTCATTGCCGATGAGGTCATTACCGGCTTCGGGCGGCTCGGGTCTTGGTTCGGTTCTGCCCACTATGGGTTCCAGCCCGACATGGTCACCTTTGCGAAAGGCATCGCCTCTGCATACATGCCTCTGGGTGGCATGATCGCGAGCGACAGGGTGATCGAGACGGTTCTCGATGGCCCGGTCGGCATGTTCAACCACGCGCTCACCTACGGTGGACACCCGGTTGCGTGTGCGGCTGCGCTGAAGAACCTCGAGATCATGGAGCGCGAGGGAGTCGTCGAAAACGTGGCCGAGCTAAGCCCCTACCTTGCTGAGAAGTTGGGTGAGATCGCTACGCAGCACAGCAGGATCGTCGGCGACCTACGAGGCGACGGTTTCCACCGGACATTTGAGCTCGTCACCAATCACGAGTCGAAGCTCTGGGAAGCCGAGCCCCTGAACGCGGGGGACTTCGTGGGCAAGTACCTGAACCCCGCGCTTGCCGAGGTCGGGCTGCTGTGCCGCGTCGCGATCGACGCGGAAGGCAACCCGCTGGTGCAGGTCTCGCCTCCGCTCGTCATGACCCGTGAGGACATCAACGAGCTCGTCGACCTCCTCGGGCGTGCGTTCACGCTCGCCACTGAGCGCGCCGGTATCTAGACAACCGGCTTCCACAGGTACCGGATCCCGCCGTACTGGCAACACATCCAGGTGAGGGTGCAACAAATTGATGATCATGATCGCAACGCTGCAC
This sequence comes from Leucobacter sp., assembly GCA_052090925.1. GTDB lineage: Bacteria > Actinomycetota > Actinomycetes > Actinomycetales > Microbacteriaceae > Leucobacter. Next base: position 34,427 of record JBQDBM010000008.1, read on the forward strand.
CCTCATTCCCCAAAGACACGAACTCTCAGAACCGCCACTCACGCGGGCCAAACGCACGGAGATGCGTGCGGATGGTCACTTTGAGTATTCAATGACAATTCAGACCCCCACGAAGGAGTGACTATGGGCGAGGAATACCCCCGTCTCACCACGACAACCACCAAGATCGTGACATTTGAGCGGCGGCACATCCGTCCGATCCCAGACGCAGAGCGTCAGGGTAATACTCGCGGTCTATTCTTCGTGTGGCTCGGCATCAACATGCTGCCTCTGACAGTAGTCACCGGGGCACTCGGGCCCACCTTGTTTGGTCTAACGCTTGGCTGGACGATCCTCGCTGTCGTCATTGGTAATGTCATTGGTGGCATTGGTGCAGCACTCCACGCGTCTCAGGGACCGCAGCTCGGCATTCCACAAATGCTGCAGGCGCGCGGCCAATTCGGGTTCTACGGCGGCAGCTTCCTTTCGATCATTGCCGTGATCATGTTCCTCGGATTCTTTGCGTCGAACCTCGTCGTCGCCGCTCAGAGTTTCTCTGCGGTCTTCGAATCACTCACAGTGAACACGGGAATCATCATTTGTTCCGCGATTGCACTCTTTGTTGCAATATTTGGTTATGATCTCGTGCGCAAGGCTATGGGGGTCTTCTCGGTCTTCATTGGTGTACTCGTGATCATCTCGATCGCTATCCTTCTAGCGAACCCCGCAACGTTCGAGACGACGGCCGAGCTCGGGTACAACCACGCGGGCTTCTTCGGCATGCTTGCCATCGGCGTTACCTGGCAGCTCGCATATGCCCCTTACGTTTCCGATTACTCCCGGTATATGCCTCGTGGCGCAGGGTCGAAACAGGCTTTCTGGGCGACCTATTCGGGACTTGTCGTAGGCACCATCCTCGTCATGTTCCTCGGCGCACTCGTCGGGCTCACCACGACCGATGATGCAATGGCTGCACTGGGCACGCTGCTCGGCGGGTTTGGGCCACTCGTCCTCGTCGGCTTCGGCGCGGCATCGGCCGTGATCAACTCGGCAAACATCTATTCGGGTGTGATGTCGTCGCTCACAGCACTCGAATCGTTCTCGGCGCGGATCCGCATTAACACTAATAAGCGTGTCATGATGACTGTGCTGTACGCGGCCATTGCGATGCTGGCTGCACTGCTCGGAAAGAACGATTTCCTGCTCGTGTTCACCGACTTCGTGACAATTCTCCTCTACGTCCTCATCCCCTGGTCGGCCATCAACCTCGCTGACTACTTCATTCTGCGTAAGGGTCATTACAAGGTTGAAGACATGTTCCGCCGAGATGGTGGCCAGTACGGTCGTTGGGATGTAGCTGGTCTCACCAGCTACGGGATTGGCATTCTTGTGCAGATCCCATTCATGGTGACCTCGCTCTATACGGGGCCGTTGGCGGCCCCGCTCGGGTTCGTTGATATCGCGTGGGTTGTCGGATTTTTTGTTCCCGCAGTCGTGTACATCGTATGGAAGCGGACGCAGGGTGTGCGACCACCTGTCGCTGAAAACGTCAAAGTTGGCTCGGTGTAGGTGAAGAAGGAAAATTATGCAGCTACCTGACCTAATCGTGACTGGTGCACAGGTGTGGGCCCCACAGTCGACTGAGCATTCGGCTGTGGCGGTGAGGGCGGGCAAGATCGTAGCCGTCGGCTCGAACGCTGAGATTGTGGATCTCGCGGGCGAGGGAACGGACGTCGTCGATGCCGGAGGTGCCGCTCTTTTGCCCGGGTTCCATGACGCGCATATCCATGCTCAAGCTGGTGGTCTCGGCCTCACTGGGTGTGGACTCGACTCCGAGCACTCGATCGAGGGGTACGAGCGGCTTATTGCTGAGTATGCAGCGTCGCACGGCGGCGACTGGGTGGTCGGAGCCGGTTGGTTCGGTGATGTGTTCCCGGGCGGCTTTCCGAGGCGAGAGACGCTGGACCGCCTCGTACCTGACCGGCCGGCGGTATTCACAAGCCACGACGCGCACGGCGTCTGGGTGAATACTCGTGCGCTCGAGCTCGCTGGCATCGACGGTGCAACTGCCGATCCTCCTGCGGGACGCATTGTTCGTGATTCGCAGGGCGAAGCGACGGGGATGCTTATGGAGTCGGCGGGGGAACTCGTCACGTCGCTGCTTCCACCGTACGACCCCGCGGACCTGCGGCGATCATTGCTGGCTGCGGAAGAGCATCTCTTCTCACTCGGAGTGACGGCTTGGCATGACGCGATCCTGGGCAGATTTCTCACGCTCCCCGATTGCATACCGACGTACCTCGAGACGCTCAACGACGGTTCGCTCCGCGCGCGCGTCACCGGTTCGATCTGGTGGCCGGCCGGCAGCGGGATTGAGGCGCTTGATGGTGTGCTGGCCAAGCTGCGTGAGTGCCAGGAAGCGGGTTTCGCAGTCGACAGCATCAAGATCATGCAAGATGGCATTTGCGAGAACTGCACAGCCGCGTTGATTGACCCGTACACAGGAGTTGATCCGGAATCGGTCGGTGAGTCAGTAATTGCTCCTGACCAATTGATGAAAATCGTGACTGCACTCGATGCTGCGGGGCTGCGTATTCATTTCCATGGCGTTGGGGACCGGGCCGTGAGGGAGTGCCTTGATGCCGTGGCTGAGGCGCGCCGAGCGAATGGTCAAGGTGGGAAACAGCACCAGATTGCGCACATTGATCTCGCCAATCCCGCAGATCTTCCACGCTTCGCTGAACTCGGCGTCACGGCAAACCTGCAGCCGCTATGGGCCCGTGCTGACCAGGAGATTCTGGGGCGCAAGCTCCCGCTCCTCGGTGAACAACGGTCGCGGTGGCACTTTCCGTTTGCCTCTCTCGCGGCATCAGGCGCTCACCTAGCGATGGGAAGCGACTGGCCAGTGACAAGCCCTGATCCGCTTTGGGGCCTCCACACCGCCTGTACCCGCACAGCACCCCCCGACGATGCGCACGCACGAAACCCGGAATCGCGATCCCCCATGGTTCCGGAGGAACAGTTGGACCTGGCCACAGCACTTCGTGCCTACACGCTAGGGCCCGCAGAAGTCGCAGGGGTCGACGAGCGTATGGGGCGCATCGCGGTTGGACAGTTCGCTGATCTGGTGCTCCTCGACGGCCCCTTGAACGGAGCTGAAGATCTGGCCAGTCGCCGAGTTGCTCGTACCGTGCTTGGCGGGGAGACGGTCTATACACGACCGAAGTAAATGACGGTCAGGGCGACGAAGCCGTGAACGAAATCCAATAGATGAAACACTGAAGAGCCCAAAGGAATACACCATGTCACACGAACCACCCGTCGTAACGAAGTCGTTCGAACGGTTCGAACAAGAACACGTCATGCCGATCCCGGAGACCAAACGGAGTGGGACCAACTGGTCGATCTTCGCGATCTGGGTCAGTTTGAACATGATGCCACTGGCCGTCGTGACCGGTGCGGTCGCGAGCGGTTCGTATGGACTCCCCGTTGGCTGGAGCATCCTCGCGATCGTTGCCGGCAACGTGATTGGCGCATTCGGTGCGGCGCTTCACGCTTCGCAGGGGCCGCACCTCGGTATCCCGCAGATGCTGCAGGCTCGAGCCCAGTTCGGCTATCTTGGCGCGAGTATTTTCGCGATCATCGCCTTCATTATGTTCATGGGTTTCTTCGCGAGCATCCTGATCGTGGCGAAAGACGCACTGGTCGCGGTGATCCCCGGGTTCAACGGCACCGTTGCGATCCTACTGTTCTCCGCGATCGGCGTGATTCTGTGTGTCTTCGGGTACGATCTGCTGCGGAAAACCATGGTGTGGCTGTCAATCTTCATCGGTGTCGCAGTCGCGGTCTCGATGGTGATGTTTATGCTGCAGCCCGAGGTCGTCGCGTCGCGTGACTCGGCAGGGTTCAACGCTGAAGGCTTCTTCGCCATGCTTGCCATCGGCGTCGTATGGCAGCTCGCGTACGCACCATACGTCTCTGACTACACACGCTACCTGCCGAAGAAGACCGGCCCGAAAACTGCGTTCTGGAGCACCTACCTCGGCCTGGTGCTGAGTTCAGTGTTCGTCATGTCGCTCGGTGTGCTCCTTGGGGCGGCGAACGCCGACAATCCGCTCGCCGCACTCGGCGACTACCTCGGCGTCATCGGCCTCGTTGTGCTTCTCATCTTCGCGGTGAGTTCGGCGCTCATCAACGGTGTGGAACTCTACTCTGCCGTGATGAACGGCATGACAGTACTGCAATCCAACTTCAAGGTTGTCATCACGACTAAGGTCCGTATCTGGACCACGATCGGATCCGGTGCGCTCGCGACGATTATTGCTGTGGTCGGACAGGGCGACTTCATGATGAACTTCGAGTCATTCCTGACGCTGCTGCTCTACGTGCTCATCCCGTGGTCCGCAATTAACCTTGTTGACTACTTCATCGTGCACAAGGGTGAGTACTCAATCGCGGACATGTTCAAGTCGGACGGCGGAAGGTACGGGAAGTGGAATGGTGTCGGCCTGTGGAGCTACGGCATCGGCCTGCTCGCGCAGATCCCGTTCATGATAACGCCGCTCTACACCGGTCCATTCGCGGAACCGCTGCAGAACATTGATATCGCCTGGCTGGTCGGCTTCGTCGTGACCGGCATCGTGTACCTCATCCTGGTGCGCACGGTGCGCAAGCCAGCGACTACCATCGCGGAAGCCACCGAAAGTATCGACGCGTAAACGTGTCGGTTGCCCGGACCGCAACAGGAGGTCCGGGCAACCGATCGAGGGGGCGGTTCGACGTAGTAAGCCAGAGGCCATGTACGTCAAATCGCCTTTCGACAGCGGATGCGCCCCCGCGCGCCCACTCCCTCATCGAGGTAACTGGAGGTTGGGCCAGGTAGCGGTGCTACCTGTTGCGCAGCGCAGAGAGCAATGACCCGTGAAAGCGAACGCTTAGGGGAGCAGCCTTGTGGGCCCACGGAATAGGAACGTGGTCTCGCGAATTGAGGGCTGCTGCAGCATCAGCATGAGCACGCGCGCGAGCCCCATGCCGAACCCGCCGTGGGGCGGGACTCCATAGCGGAAGAAGTCCAGGTAGAAGCTCAGCTCCGCAGGATCCATGCCCTTGTCTCGCGCCTGCGCCTCGAGCACATCGATGCGGTGCTCGCGCTGCGCGCCCGTCGAAATCTCCGTACCGTTGTAGATCAGGTCGTAGCTTTTTGTGAGTGACGGGTGGTCTTCGTGGCGCATGTGGTAAAACGGCCGAATCGAGATGTCGTAGTCCGTGAGGAACACGAACTCGTGCCCGTATTTCTCCTTGACGTACGCTGCAATCTGACGTTCGCCCTCGGGGTCCATGTCGGCGTCGGCGCGAGGAACCTCGTAGCCCCGCTCCTTCACAATCTCTTTCGCTTCTGCAAGGGGGATGCGTGGGAATGGGCGCTCAGGCACCTGCACATCAATGCCAAATGCTTTCAGGATCGCTTCACCGTGCTTCTCTTTCACGGCGGCGAGGCCTGCGACGATGAGTTCTTCGTGCAGTTCCATGACGTCGGCGTGTGAGTTGATCCAGCTCAGCTCGGTGTCGATCGAGGTGAACTCGGTTGCGTGACGCGAGGTGAATGAGTGGTCCGCGCGGAACGCAGGGCCTACCTCGAAGATGCCGCCGAAACCGGCAGCCTGCGCCATCTGCTTGAAGAACTGGGGGCTCTGTGCGAGAAACGCTTGGCCCTCGAAGTACTCGACGGTAAAGAGCTCCGCGCGAGACTCCGACGCAGACGCCATGAGTTTTGGGGTGTGAACTTCGATGAAGTCGCGTTCAACCCAGACCTGGCGCAGCGCGTGAAGGAATGTTGTCTGAATGCGGAAGATGAGGTTCTGTTCGGGGCGACGCAGGTCGAGGAAGCGCCAATCGAGGCGATGATCAATGCTGGAGTCCGCAGCAATGGGCGTTTCTGGGTTTGCTGCTGAAACCACGTCGATCGTGTCGATCTGAATCTCGACACCGCCGAGCTTCACACGCTCGTTGTGCTCAAGCTGCCCAGAAACGGTGACGAATGAACCGTGTGCAAGCTCCGAAATCGTTGTGGTGCGCTCGACCAGAATGTCGGATCGCGGGTTGTCTGCGTCTGGCTCGCGCAGCACACCGCCGTTGACCAGCTGCACGGCGCCTGATTCGTCGCGCAACACGACGAATTGCACGTAGCGTTGGTCACGGACTTTCTCCACCCAACCAGCAACTTGTACGGGGCCTGCCTCACGGGCGGCTAGGTCTTTGATCAATACGCGTTCACTCACCTGATCAAGTCTAGTAGTCGAACCGGAGTGGAATTGTTTGTAGCCTGAACTCCCAGATACCCCGCACGTAGAATAGAGCTGTGAGCGACAAACTCTTGCACCTTGTGCGCCATGGTGAGGTCCATAACCCCAATGGCGTTTTGTACGGTCGACTGACCGGGTTTCGCCTCTCTGAACTGGGGCACCGCATGGCGGAGGCGGCCGCCCTTGAACTCGTGGCAAGCGACCGGAGCGTGGTGAAGCTAATTGCGTCGCCACTTGAGCGTGCGCAGCAGTCCGCGCGCCCAATTTCAAGCGCAATGAGCCTCGAGATTGGTGTCGACGAGCGCATCATCGAACCCACCAACTTTTTCGAGGGCAAAGTGAATGTCGGGAAAAAGTCGGCACTCAAGCAGCCACGGTACTGGTACAAGTACTGGAACCCGCTGCGTCCGAGCTGGGGCGAGCCGTACCGCTCGATTGCGAACCGCATGCGGGAAGCAATGGACGCTGCGTGGGAGAACACGCGCGGCGGCGACATTGTGATGGTGAGCCACCAGTCACCGATTTGGATGGTGCACCTCGATGTTGCGGGGAAGTCGTTGGCGCACAACCCGTCTCAGCGGCGCTGTGAATTGTCGAGCATTACGACGTTCGAGAAGCGGGGCGAACGGTGGTTTGAGGTGGACTATCGCACCCCGGCGGCGGATCTTACGGGGGACGCGACAGACGTGGGCGCTGTATGACTGAGACGCGTACACAGAAAGCCGGGAGCCAGGCACGTCGAACACGATCGCAGGCGAACGATGGGAACAGGGCACGCTCCAGCAGGATCAGACGTGCGCTTGTGCTCGCTGCCGTTCCACTCGCAGCAGCGCTTGCGCTCTCCGCCTGTAGTTCGGGGGGCGATTCGCTCGCGGCTCAGTGGAATGAGGGCGGCGACAAGGGATACGTCGAAGGGGACGGTTCTACGCTCAGCATTGCTCCGTCCGAGCGCACTGATCCCGTCGATTTCTCGGGCCAGACAGACTTTGGCGGCGAGTTGGATTCAAGCGACACCATTGGCAACGTGACCGTCGTGAACTTCTGGTACGCAGGTTGTGCGCCCTGTCGAGCCGAGGCAGGCGACTTGGTTGAGTCGTACGACGAATACTCGCCAGAGGGCGTGGAGTTTGTTGGCGTGAACACCCGCGATGAGGTCTCGCAGGCGAAGCAATTCGCTGATGAGTTTGGGATCGAGTACCCCTCGATCATGGACAACGCTGAGGGCCGGGCGGTTCAGCGCTCATTTGCGGGGGAGGTGCCGCTCAACGCGGTTCCGACGACGCTCGTGCTCGATTCCGAGGGGCGCATCGCGCACCGAGTGCTTGGACAACTTGCGGATGCATCGCAGTTGAACACACTGATCCAAGAGACGCTGGATGAGGATGCTGCCGCTGACGGCAGCGCCGAATAGATTCATGGATGACAAGGCGATGAGTGCAGAAAGGGGGGTCCGATGGACGTCTATCAGCTAGTCGGCGATGGGCAGTTGCTCGTCGCGTCACTGATCGCGATCGTTGCCGGGCTCGTCTCTTTCCTCTCACCATGCGTACTTCCGCTTGTGCCAGGTTACCTGGCGTATGTCAGTGCCAGCGCGTCGACCGTCACCCCCGCGCGGCCCGCCTCTAGGCGCGCTCCACGTACGGTGTCTGCGGGCGGGGCCCCGGCGCATGTCGCTGCCACGCAAGCGCCGAGCTCGACCTCGGCAGACGGGGGCACCGCGCCAGACCAGGCTGCGGCCCGTGCACAAGAGAAACAGGTGCGCAGACGAATGGTCGTCGGCTCGCTCTTGTTCGTCGCGGGCTTCACAGTGGTCTTCATCGCGATTCTCTCTCTCGCGGGCAGTGTGGGGTCGTGGTTGGTGCAGTGGGAAGACCCAATTACACGCATCATGGGTGTGCTGATTATTGTGATGGGCCTCGTGTTCATGGGGCTCTTTGGTGGTATGCAGCGTACCTCGCGAATGAAGCTCAAGCCACGCGTCGGCCTGGCGGGAGCGCCGCTGCTCGGCGCAGTATTCGCCATTGGGTGGACCCCATGTGTGGGCCCCACACTCGCGGTGATCGGGACGCTCGCGCTCCAGGGTGGCACTGCCGGCCGCGGCGCATGGCTTGCGTTGCTCTACTGTGTGGGTCTTGGCCTCCCGTTTGTGCTCGCAGCGCTCGGTTTCGGTTGGATGACCACCGCGACTACATTCGTGAAGCGGCATATACGGGCCGTGAATCTGATTGGCGGCGGCGTGCTCATTGTCATCGGGCTGATGATGGTGTCCGGGATCTGGATCCGGATCATGTACTCCCTCCAGGCGGTGATGAGCAGCTTTGTCCCGGCCATCTGATTACGACGACGGAAGCGGTGCCGGTGGTGCCCGCGCTACCGCTCCCGACCTCGGATGGCGAGGTTGGCTGCGATGGTTCTGGCGCCAGCTGACGAGCATGCGCGTGGCGTTGATGCTGCTGCTCTTGCTCGCCGTTGCCGCGATTCCGGGCTCCCTCGTACCCCAGCGAGGCGCCGACCCGAACGGGGTGATTCAGTACGAGCAGGATCACCCGGAACTGTTCCCGATCCTCGACGCATTCCCGATTCAGGCGTTTGACGTCTACAGCTCCGTCTGGTTCTCGTCGATCTATCTGCTGCTGTTCATCTCGCTGATCGGCTGCGTGATTCCGAGGCTGATCCACCACTGGAAAGCATGGCGCGGCAAGCCCCCACGTACTCCCGCGAGGCTCTCACGCATGGCCGGCTTCAGTGAGCTGCGCCTGTCGAACCCCGATGCGAGCGCCGAGGAGCGCGATGAGCTGTCGGAGCGGCTGATCGCTGAGGCTGCGCGGGTGCTGAATAAGCAGCGGTATCGCACCGAAGTGCAGCGTACGACGCGGCGCGGCGTGAGCGAGGTGTCGGTGTCCGCTGAGCGTGGCTACCTCAGGGAGACCGGAAACCTGCTGTTTCATGCGGCACTGGTCGGTGTGTTGGTGTCGGTCGGTATTGGTACAGCCGTGAAGTTTAATGGGCAGAAAGTCATCGTCGAGGGTGAGACGATGGTGAACCAGCTCATCGATTACGACTCCGCGACCTCGGGTCAGTCGTTCAATAGCGCCAGCCTCGACCCATTCAGCATGCGTCTTGACGAACTCGACGTGACCTACATGACCCCAGACTCAGGGAACCCGGACGCCATTGGGCTCGTCGAAGACTATACGGCCAGTGTGACGCTGACTGACGCCGCCGGTGACTCGCATGAGGGGGAGATCCGAGTAAATCACCCGCTGCGCGAACACGGCACACCGATTTACCTTATTGCGAATGGTTATGCCCCGACGATCACCATTGAGAATGCCGATGGCGAGACGGTGTACCGGGAATCAATGCCGTTTATTCCGCAGGACAACCTGAACATGACCTCGCTGGGTGTCGTGAAAGTGCCTCACGGCATCACCACTGAGGATGGCGAAGAGACGCAGCTCGGCCTGCGTGGGTTCTTTTACCCGACGAAAGCGGACCTCGAGACCGGCGCCTACACGTCCAACTACCCTGACCTCGAGAACCCCGTGCTCACGCTCGACGTCTTCACCGGCAACCTCGGCCTCGACCTGGGCATTCCTCAGTCCGTGTATGCACTCGACACGACCGACATGGAGCAAATGACCGGCCGAGACGAGGCTCTTGAGTCGCTGGAACTAACGCCCGGAGACACCGTCGACCTCCCAGATGGCATGGGAACCGTGACGCTTGAGGCTGTTCCGAGGTACGCATCGTTTGATGTCATGCGCGACCCCACGCAGGGCTGGGTACTGTTCTTCGCAGTCGCCTCGATCGGCGGGTTGCTGTGGTCGCTGTTCGTACCGCGCCGACGCATGTGGGTGAAAGCGGTGCTGGGTGACTCCGACATCACACTGCAGTATGCGGGCCTTGCGCGAGGCGACGACCCGTCGCTTGAGCGCGCCGTCGACCAGCTGCGTGACGACCACCGAAAGCAACTCTAAGCCGATGTGCTCCCAGCCACTTTCGAGTACCAACGGTTAGGATTTGGTACCGTGCTAGTCCACCTCGAAGAATACTCAACGCTCGCCCTGTATTCGGCGATGCTCATCTACGCGATTGCGTTTGTCTTCTACGTGGTCGATCTGGCCAATCGCAGTGGTGACCGGGAGGCGGCCGTGGGCCCGGCTTCGAATGCCGCCACTCGCGGCGGAGGGGCAGCGCAGTCCTCGGCCGGTACCACGACGCTGACCAAGGTTGCAGCACCTCCAGCTCAGCGAGGCACGAAACCAGAGGGCGCTGACGCCCGCCGCTCGCGCTCGCTGCGCATCGGCTTCTCACTGACCGTACTTGGTGCGATCCTGCACCTTGCCGCCACCGTTTTGCGTGGCATCGGAGCGGAGCGTCTGCCGTTCGCCAACATGTACGAGTTTGCGCTGACCGCGACGTGCGCGATCGTACTCGTTTTTCTCGTGGTGCAGTTCTTCGTGGACATCCGATTTCTCGGCGCACTCATTACCGGGCTGGCCGTAATCTTTCTCGGGGTCACCAAGATCAACTACTACGTCTCGATTGTGCCGCTGCAGCCGGCGCTCGATACCTACTGGTTGGTCATTCACATTCTTGTCGCCGTGCTTGGCGTGGCATTCCTGACGTTATCGTTTGGCCTTTCGGTGCTCCAGCTGATGCAGACGAAGCGTGTTGCACAGATCGCCGCGGGTGGAAATGGAAGCATGCGCTGGCTTGCGACCATTCCGGGCGTCGCACGCCTGGAAGACCTCGCCTACCGTATGGCGATCATTGGCTTCATGTTCTGGACGTTCACGCTCATTGCAGGATCAATCTGGGCGGAGCGCGCCTGGAGCAGGTATTGGGGCTGGGACACGAAAGAGGTCTGGACGTTCGTGATCTGGGTGCTCTACGCGGGCTTTATTCACGCTCGCGCAACCCGCGGCTGGCGTGGGACGCGTTCCGCGTGGTTGTCGATCATCGCCTACTCGGCCGTGATCTTTAACTACGCGATCGTGAACGTCTTCTTCGACGGGCTGCACGCTTACTCGGGACTGTAATCATTTGTGAGTGATCCCATTGCGACGACCGCGGTGTTCATCCGTCGGTGAGCTCCGACGCCAGTTCATCGATTGTTCCGCTGCGGAATGCGTTCCGCACCCCATCCATTGCATCCCAATCGGGCAGCACGATCGATTGACCATCGGCTGATGCGCCGGTGCCGAGCGTTGGGCTTGTGAGGAACGTCACGTCCTCACTCTGAATATCTTGAGCGCTGAGGCCGAGATTGATGAGCCGTCTCAGATCTAGGTCGTGGTCGAGGAGCACATAGGGTTGCAGCGCTTGGAAAGTGTCAATGATTTGGGCTGGATCACTGAGCGTCTCACTGCTGAGTAAGCGCACCAGTAGCCCTTTCATGTAAGCCTGTTGGTTTCGGACTCGTTGGTAGTCGCCGTCGGTGAACGCATAACGTTCCCGGACGAAGTTCAATGCGTCTCCACTATGCAGTGTGATGTCACCCTCGGGGAACACGCTTTTGCCGTGGTGTGAAGTGAACGGCACCTCATTGTTCACAGTCACGCCCCCGACAGCGTCGGTGAGGCCCCTGAACGATTCAAAGTCGATCAACGCGACGTGATCGATGCGAACCCCTATGAAGTTCTCGACCGTATTCACTGCGAGGGGCAACCCTCCGTAGGAAAGCGCGGCGTTAATTTTGGCATCCGCGTGCCCTTGGATTGGTACCCAATTGTCACGCATGATCGACATCACCGTGAGCTTTTGTCGATCTAAGGAAAGCTGTGCAACCATAATCGCGTCACTCCGGAATCCGATGAGATCGTCAGCAGCTAGAGTGCGAGACTCACGTGAATCCGAACCCAGTATCAGAATGTTGACCGGACGGCGGTCGCCCGTCGCAACTTCGGTGGGTTCGGGCCGCTCCAGGATCGGGTCATCGAAGCTCACTCGTTGGATCTCATTGAGCGCATCGGTGACTACCCAGTAGGCGGTGCCGGTCGCAATACCGAGGAGCGCGATGAAAGTGCCGAGCGTCACCAGAGAGTTCCGCAGCCAACGCCTGGGTTTTCGCGATGTGACTGTCTTTCGCACCCGTTCTGTAGCTCTCATGGATATTCCCCTTCGCGCATGAGGGCCTGAGGATATCCCGATCCAGGTGCCTGGTTCTCGCGGATACGTAGTCCTCACGCAGTGAGTGCATGAACATACGTGGGAATTGCTGAGTTACCCGGCGGTAGTTCATTACTGCTCACCACAGCAGGTATCGGGCAGGGAGACTGTTCCGTCAGAGAGGCGCGTCCACCACCGACGTGAGGACTCTGTCACAGAGGTGTGGGCGGAGTAGGTGGCACTTATGTGCGGGCCACCCTGATCTACTCGAGGTCGATCGCCCCGATGACTTCACCGTATGGGGTCTCGCCCACAGGTGTGAAACCCATGTGAAGGAAGAAAGCTTCCGGGCCTTCCTCACCGCGCTCCCACAGCACAGTAAGACGGGTGACGCCGCGTCGCTGGGCCTCATCAAGAAGCGCGCGAACAGCGAAGCTTCCCACACCCATACCCTGAGCTTCGGCGTCGACATTGATGCGCCAGAGTGCTGCGCGGAACTCTTCTTCAGCATTATCAGGATCAAAGTTGCCGTGGATGAACCCAACAACCCGATTGTCGTTGTCTTCGTTCAGCACAACGCGCTGCCACGCTGAATGGGCAGGAGTCACTGCAGCCGCGGCCGCATATGAAACGGGTGTAATGAATTGCTCCTGACCTGGTTTCAGGCCGAGGTTATTCACCGCGACGATCGTCGCGGCCGAGAGTTCTTCGAGTCGGAGCTGGCTCATACTATTCAGAGTAGCGTCCGCTCACCGTTTCGCAAGTGGGTGAAGTGCGAGTCGAGGGGGTCTGCATGGATGGGCAGGGAAACTCACGCCGGGCAGAGTGCGTATGTGCTTCGTTATCGCGGCATTATGCTGTGATCACAACACAGTTAGGTCACTTTCACTACGAAATCGGTTGTTAACTAACACGCAACGTGTTATTTTCAGGTACGTCATGCGGAGCAGTGCTGTGGAAATGCATGCTTGTAAGGGACGCCATGGCGGGGACCGGAAAGCCGGTCTGTTGTAATGAGCCGAAATAGACCGCAGGAATGTACAACCTTGGAGAAACCGAGGGGCAGCGGATAGGGCAGCCGCTAATCCCGACAAGAGCTACACATTATTTGCCCGAACGGGTTGACCGAGTGCTCTCGGCCTTAGTTGAGAGCGGCAGCACGGTGCTGCTGCTCGGTGAGCCGGGCAGTGGACGCACACGGTTAGCGGAGGCCGCGGCCCGCGCGCTTGAAGAATATCTGGGAGAAGAGGTTGCTGTCACGGTGATGGCGCCGCCCCCGAACCCCGCGAGTGGTGTTGCACCGGTGTTTGGTTATCAATTCCCCGAGCTTTTCGGGCCTCCGGGGGCGACAGAGACCGGTGAAGGATTCGAGCTGGGCGAGCCGATGGTGCTTGCGCAGCGGTTGATCGAGGTGATCGAGCGGGCTGCCGGGGAGCGGAGCCCGGTATTGGTTGTTCCCTCGGTTGATGAGTACACGGCAATTAGTGGGTACCTTCTCGACGCTCTGGTGCGTTCGCGACGCGTGAGGATCGTGGCGACGGCGCGACATCTGACGGGTGCAGCGGGCCGGATCACCCGTGATCCAAGAGTGCGAAAGCTCGCAGTCGAACCTTTGAACTATCAACAGAGTGAACGATGCATCGCCTCGCTGCTTGGCGGTGAACATGTAGAGAAAGTGACGCTCCGACGATGGTATGCGGCGACCCGTGGAAACGAATATTATCTGACGGTGCTTGCACTCACCATGCAACAGCGCGGACTCGTTAAACAGAAGCATGGCATGATCTGGGAACTCCCAGGTGCGGAAGCTATCCCAGAGGAGTTTTTCGACTTCGTGCGTTCCGCGTGTTCCGAAAGTCAGTTGACGACACTGCAAAGAATTGCTCTCGGGGAACCGATGTCCGAGGCAGCGCTACTCCGGCACCTCGACGCGGAGGATCTGTCCAAGCTGCAGGATTTAGGCCTGGTTGTGGGGCGTAGCCGCCAGGGTGGGGAAGTCGCGCTGATGCTCAGCAGTCCGCTGCTGACAGCGGCCGTGAAGTCCCAGGTCGCTCCCGCGCAAAAAATTGAGATCTGCGAGGAACTGTTCAACATCCTCGATGAGGATCGCGGTCTCCATAATCCGGTCCACCTCCCGGAGCGCTTGATCCGGCTCGTCGTGCTCGGCCTTGAAGCAGGGCGCGACCTGGAGTTCGACTGGTTATGGGCCGCTTTTGAAATTCTAGTGAGGGGTAGACAACACGGTCTGACATTGAACATTGCTCTCGCGATCGCTGCGCACGGCGAAGCTGACCCCGAGCACATCGGCATCGCCGCGATGCGGGCGAGCCGAGCTGCACGCTTGCTCGGGGATAGAACCGCGTTGCGTGTGGCCATGGAACACATTCGGTCCGTGATCTGGCCGGATGGGAGCTCTGCTCCTCGAGTGTCAGAAACACTTCGAGTGAGCCTCCAGCTTGAGTGGGTGGACCACCTCACGCTCGACCGGCAGCAGTACTCGGAGGCGTTCAATGTGATTGAGAACCTTGAGCGGGAGTATTTGACTGTCGACGGAGCTGTCGCTGAGAAAGTGCGCAGCGGCCGCGTGACATTCCTGGCCAGAACAGGAAAAGTGCGTCAGGCGTTCGAACAGACCCCCGATGACGACTCGCGTGACGACATCACGGTCGAGTGGGGGCGTGCGCCCGCTCGCGCGATCTCCTCCCTCGTGCTGCAGCAGCGCGGCAGATTCTCTGATGCGATCTGCGTCGCAGAGGATGCCTACGCCCTCGCCTTGCTGGGGGAACGGCCGCAGGAGCATCTTGCCGAGTTGCTCGGATTCTGCTGGTTCGTGGGGAATTGGGCGGGAGGATCACTCGAATCTGCCAGGTCGTTACTCACGAACCTCGAAGATCGCGCGATCAGTAACCTGCACCACACGGGGCTTGTTGAGACCGGAACAATACTGCTGGCACTGAGTGATGCCAGGTGGCGTGAGGCCGCTCAGCATGCCGCGCGAGTACAGGAGCGGTTGACGCTGCACGATTCTCTTGGCCTCCTGCCGCTGGTACATGCTGCGCTTGCACTCGCCCTTGCGGCTCTCGGTGAACGGGATGCAGCGAACAAGTCGATACGAGCCGCGGAGACGCCTATCCCCGGGCTGTCGCAGGCATTGGCAGGGACCCGCCGGAGCCTGCTGCTACAGGCTCGGCAGTGGAACGGGTCCGAGGGCATTGTGGAGCGGGCGGATCAGTTGGCGAACTGGGCGGCCGGCGAACAGCTCGATTTCATAGAGTTGCAAGCTCTGTACGCGTGGGTGATCGCCGAACCATCGGCTGCCCGGGTGCTGTTGCCACGAGTGAAAGTGCTGGCGGCTGCGGTCGACGCTCCGATGGGATCCGCGTATTTGGCGCACATCAAGGAGATCGAGAAAGGGGTTTCGGCCTGGGAAAGCCCAGCGGCTCGGATGCTGGCTGAGCTGGGAGTGTGGATGCCCTTGCCGCAGACCCCGCAGCTGTCTTCGAGGGAGCGCGAGATTGCTTTGCTTGCATCGTTCGGGTACTCGAGCCGATGGATCGCGGAGCAGTTTCACCTTTCCGTGCGTACCGTCGAGACTCACCTGAGGCACGTCTTCACGAAACTCGGAACCGCCAATCGGGACGAATTGCGACGCTGGTTTCGTGACGAAAGACTCACCGAATAGCTGCAAGTAGTGGTGACTACGTACGCCTTGCGTAATTTTGCAAGCCACAGCGTAGCGGACTCCTAGCATGAGCGACATCGAGCAATGTTCTGCTTCGATGCGTACTAAGTAGGGGTCATGTCTCATGTGATGAGCGCTGTGAGCGCTCCCAAAGTCACGACGACACTGGAGCGTCGCCGTCGCTGGGAGCGCTGCTTCCGCAGACGTCTGCGGATCACGGATGCGTATGTCATCGTGCTGATCTGTGGTCTGAGTGCGGGGACGCAGGTGCTAGCTGGATTCGAAGCGTTCAGCGCGCTGCGCAACGCGTGCCTCATCGCCGTTCTCTGGAATCTTCTGCTCGCCGGCACACGGAGCAGGGAGTCCGGCGTGTTCGGTTCAGGGACCGCCGAGTATCTCCGAGTTGCGCACGCGAGTGGACTCGCGTTTGGTTTGTTTGTGGTCGCAGGTATCTTCCTGGAGTGGGACGGACTCCGGACGGCGCTCAGCGTTACCTTGCCTGCCGGTTGTCTTGCACTACTCATCGGCCGCTGGCTTTGGAGACGTTGGCTGCAGCACCAACGTCTCGCCGGTCAGTACACCTCTCGCACTCTTGTCGTCGGCAATGCCGACGACGTCGAGTACGTGATTCGATCACTTCACGTGAGCGGTGAGAACGGCCTGCATGTCATCGCGACCACGCTGTTTGATCGTGATACGCAGGTACTTGAGATCGCTGAGCATCGTTTCGCGGTACTCGGTGATGTGGACAGCGTTGCAGCGGTCGCCTCGGAGGTCGGTGCAGACACCATCATTGTTGCGAGTAGGCCGAGTCGTTCCACGGGTTTCGTAAAGCGGCTCAGCTGGCAACTTGAGGGGACAGCCTCTGAGCTCGTGCTCTCCAACCGGGTCACCGATGTCGTCGGGCCGCGGATCTCATTCCGCCCGATCGACGGTTTGCCGCTTCTCAACATCAAGATTCCGAGCTATGAGGGTGGCCGACACCTCTTTAAGCGAGGGCTGGATATCTGTGTCGCCGCACTCGCGCTCGTACCAATCGCACTCGCGACCGTGTTCTTCGCCCTCCTCATCAAACTCGACTCCCCCGGCCCGGTGTTCTTCAGCCAGGAGAGGGTGGGGAGGGATGGGCGGAGCTTCAGAATGTTCAAGTTCCGCTCGATGCACACAACTGCGGAACGAGATCTCGCCGCGCTCAAGGAGAACGACGAGGGATCGGGGCCGATGTTCAAGATGCGGGACGACCCACGCGTGACCACGGTAGGGCGTGTGCTGCGCAGGTTCTCCCTCGATGAGCTTCCGCAGTTTTGGAACGTACTCATTGGAGATATGAGCGTTGTTGGCCCCCGGCCGCCTCTGCCACACGAGGTCACTGCCTATGACGGGAGAGTGGTTCGACGGCTCTACGTGAAGCCGGGCATCACTGGCCCCTGGCAAGTCAGCGGGCGGAGTGACCTGAGCTGGGACGAGAGTGTGCGGTTGGATCTCGGGTACGTCGAGAACTGGTCTCCCATGAATGATCTGCAAATCATGTGGCGGACGGCCAGGGCGATGGTGCGGCCAGACGGAGCGTACTGACATGACTGAGGTTGAACGATCTTTCGCCACCGGATCCGCGGGGGGCGCGCCGGCCCGCCCCGCGGCGAGATCTCATGCTCACTCGTCGGTTGAAGTCGCCGGGGTGGTTGTCGACTCGTTCACCGAGGAGTCGTTTGTTGAGCGGGTGATCGAGTGCGCCAGATCCCGCAACGTCGATGTTGCCGTCGGAGTGAACGCTCACGTGTGCAATCTCGCGAGGCGCGATCCCGAACTTCACGACTTCCTCGCCCAGAGCATCACCTATGCCGATGGGCAGTCCGTCGTGTGGGCGGCGAGGTGGCTCGGAGGCTGGTTGCCGGAGCGGTTGGCGACGACCGACATTGCCGTTCCCGTGATGCGTGCGGCGGCGACCGCACGCATCCCCGTGTATTTTCTGGGCGGTGCCCATGGGGTGGCGGAGTGCGCGGCGGTGCGCCTGCGCGAGCGGATACGGGGGCTCTCGTTGCGCACGCATCACGGTTTCTTCTCCGGTGAGGGAACGGATGCTGTGCTGCGTGATATCGCCGCCCATGGCACGGGTATCCTCTTCGTCGGAATGGGTGATCCTTTGCAGCAACACTGGGTGGCGGCCCATGCGGATCGGCTTCCCCCGGCCGTGCTCACCTGCGGGGGTCTCTTCGACTGGCTGAGCAGCTCGCATCGGCGTGCGCCTGGCTGGATGATCCGCGCCGGCCTTGAGTGGTTGTGGAGACTGATGATCGAACCACGGCGCCTGGCGAGGCGGTACATTCTCGGCAATCCGTCGTTCATCGGAGCTGTCACCTTGCAACGCCTGCGGGGCGGGGTACGACCGTGAACCTGACGACAGATACGCTCGGAAAAAGCGAACTTGCGCGCGGGGGCGCATTGAGCTTCGTGGGGTCCGCCACGAGCGCCGTGATGGGGCTTCTGCTCATTGTGGTGCTCGGGAGGATGCTTGGAGACGCTGGTACCGGCGTCGTGCTTCAGGTTATCGCTGTGTTCACTATCGCACTCGGCGTCGCCCGCTTCGGCATGGACTCGACTGCGATCTGGATCTTGCCGCGACAACTCGACGACGACCCCGCTCAGGTTCGCAGCACCGCGTGGTTTCTCATCGCCGTGTCAGGTGTAGCCGGTGCTCTCACCGCAGGCGTACTGCTGTTCAGCGCGCATCTCGCGGGGACTGCGAACCCCGGTGATCCCGTCGCCGAAGCCGTGCGCGCCACCGCACTATTCCTCCCGATCGCCTCGATGCTGCTGACAACTTTGTCCGTCACACGCGCCCTTGGCCGTGTGACCGCATACGTGTTTGTCGGCAACATAGCTGTCCCTATCATGCGACCCATCGCAGTAGTGACGGCGGTCGGCCTCGGAGCCGGCCTCACCGGGGCGGCAGTCGCGTGGGCGCTTCCCCTCGCCCCGGCTATGATTGCCGCGTTCGCAGTGTTCGCCGCGTATTCGCGGCGGCACAGCCCCGGTGGGGTCTGGGGACCCCGTCGAGCAGGCACCTCGCGCCGTGCTCTGTCGTATGCGCTGCCTCGTCTCGTCTCCTCATCGCTCGAGCAGTTGCTGCTTTGGGTCGCTGTGATCGTGGTCGGAGGAATCGCGGGCCCGGTTGCGGCCGCCGTCTATGGTGCGGCGAGCCGTTTCATCGCTGCGGGGATGATCGTCGACTCGGCCCTGCGCGTTGTTGTTGCCCCCATGTTCAGTCGTCTGCTGCATCGTAGCGACGGGCCAGGGCTCGAAAAAATCTACCGCACTGCGACGGTCTGGCTCGTGTTGTTCAGCGCCCCCGTCTACCTGCTGCTTATGGTGTTCGCCCCCGTCGCCCTGTCGGTCATTGGAGATTCTTTCGTCGCGGGTGCAATGGTGCTCGCGATCATGTGCGGGGGTGCGCTCATTACGTTTCTTGCGGGCAACATCCACTCTGTGCTGTTGATGAGTGGCCATAGCGGACTCGCGGCAGCAAACAAAGCGGTCGTCGTTGCAGTGAACATCGGACTGCTCTACTTGTTGGTTCCCGCACACGGCATCGTAGGTGCGGCCGTGGCATGGTGCATCGCGTGCGTGCTCGACGCAGCACTCGCAACTGTTGAAGTGCGGCTGATACTGCGGCTGCAGATCTCACCTGCGGCGGGCCTCTACCCGCTGTTCGTGGGCATTGTCAGCGTGGGGGCGCCCGCGGTCGCCTGTCGCTTCGTGTTTGGTGCCACTTGGATTGGTCTCGGCGTCGCAGCAGCATTTGGCGGTGCGTTGTTTCTGGCCTGGTGTCGGATGGACCGGAACAGGCTGCAGCTCGCAGGATTGACGTTGCGGATCAGAGAGGAACGACGTCCGGTCGCTTCTGGAAAACCGCGTAATTCAGAGTCAGAACAAACAGGTTCAAAGGGGAACTGAAATGTCTGAGAAAGATACGGAAGAAAACGACAAAGAAAGCTCGCTTTCTCACGGCCGGACCTCGCGCCGTCGTGTGCTGATTGGCGCGATCGTGCTTGCGGCGGGCCTCATCGGCATTACCGCGGTGGGTGTGGCAGGGGTCGGTTTGTCCGGAGTCACGAGCCTGCTCCCTGGAGCCGAGGAAACCAAGGCGCCTCCGGAACCCGTGCCCGCAGCACCACTCACCGGGAACGGAGAGCTCGACGACGACGAGGCAGCCACGGTGATTCAGCACGTGCTTGCCGTACCGTTTAAGCCGGTAGAGACCGCGGAGGACTTTCGGGCGCGCATGGGGAGTGTTGCCGAGACAAACTACCTCGCCGAGCTGGAAGCCCAGTGGCAAGAACTCGTGACGAATGGCTGGAGCATCACAGGTGAACCTGAGGTTGTTTCGGCGAAAGTGTCCCAGCTCGGATCATCGGATGGTGCCCTGAGCGCCAACGTGACTGCCTGTGTCGACTCTTCCGCGGTGCGGACGCTCGACGCCGAGGGCGCCCCCCTCGGGGAGGGGCTCACTCCACGTGCCCTGCAACATTTCACACTGACCCAGGGAACCGACGAACACTGGCGCATCGCCTCTCGCTCGTTCCCGGATGATCCCGAATGCTGAGCTCGATGATGCTTCCGCACCAGCCCTCTCAGCCCACCAGACAGTCCACACCTCAACGATCACGAAAGACCAAGACCATGAATCACTCGAAGACTCTCGAGCAGCATCCGGCACTGAGGCGAAGGATGTCAGCGCTCGCCATTGGGGCCGTGGCTGTGGCCGCGCTCCTGCTCGAAGCGCTCATCGCACCGTCGCCCGCCGTCGCTGAGACCGTGATTCCGGCCCCTGACGGACTCACCGAGGAGACCGCTGCCGCATCCTGCTGGGAGATTAAGCAGAACGACTCCGAGGCGGAAAGCGGCACATACTGGATCGCGACACCGGCTATGGGTGGCGCTGAGCAGTTCTACTGCGACCAGGAGCGCGAGGGTGGCGGATGGGTACTCATCGGCCGCGGCCGGGAAGCATGGTCGGTGTCAAACACCGGATCTGGTAGCCCGGAGCAGGTGCGGGAGGAGGTCACCGGGCCGGCCGCGTTCGTCCCACGCCAGCTCTCCAGCGAACTCATTGGTCAGCTCGTGAACGACGAGCGCATTGATAGCCTCGATGACGGCATCAGGCTCGTACGCGCTCAAAATACAAACGGCACACAGTGGCATGACATGACGTTCAAGCTCTCGACGCCAAGGGCGGACTGGACCTGGCAGTTCAACAACGAGCAGCGAGTCGGCAACTACCGTATCGGCAGTCAGTCCTTCTCGGGTGGCACCACCGCAAACTTCGGGCGCAACAACAACTACGACCGCGTCCGTACGATCACTGGGTCGTACGAGGGGTGGCACATGGGGTTTGGGTTCGGCAGCAACATCCGCGGCCAAAACAACTCCACCAGCCATATCTGGTCGAAAAACACATCGACGGGCTACGCCCGCCCATTCACCCAGGTGTTCATCCGGCCGAAACTGATGAGCGCCGACGTGTACTCGGCGATCCCGAACGACGGTACTGAGGCGGTCACAGGCACTGATGTTGCCGACAGCTTCGCGCTTCCGCAGAGCTGGGGCGTAGCGGGCCTCGGTGCCGGTCCCGCCTCAATCGAGGGCAGCAACGAGGTTTCGGCATTCGCAGAGTCGAACGGCAAGGTCTTTGTCGGCGGTAATTTCACCACGGTGCAGCGGAGCGCGGGCGGATCAGGGGCGCAACAGCAGCCCTACCTCACGGCATTCGATCAAGACACGGGCGAGTGGGTGCCTGGCTTTAGGCCGACGTTCAACAATCAGGTGAAAGCTATTGCCGCGATGCCCGGCGGCCGCATCGCGGTTGGGGGCTACTTCACGCAGGTGAACGGCGAGCCTCGTGCCGGGCTCGTTGTGCTGAATGCCCAGACCGGTGAGATTGACGCCGGGTTCACTGGTCGGCTCATCAACTACTTGAGCGGAGGCAGCGCAGTCGTGGTGCGTTCTCTCGATGTGCAGGACGGGTGGCTCTATGCGGGTGGCACGTTCACCCACTCGACCGGCGGCACTGAGAGTCGAGAAGTGTACACGCGAGCAGCCGCACGCTTCGCCGTGGCTGACGGCACGGCTCATCAGCCGTGGAACCCCGAACTCAACGGCACCGTCGTCAGCCTTGATGCGTCGGATCGCGGGGACCGCGTCTACTTCGCTGGCTATTTCACCGAATCAAAAGGGCGATCGGCGTCAAAAGGCGCGGCCATAGCCGTCGACAGCGAGCAGCTCTTTCCCTGGCCAGTAGTGATCTCGAGCAGTGAGCGGTCGGGATATCAGCAGGCGGTGCTCGAGGTCGGGGATCGCGTGTGGCTCGGCGGCTCTGAGCACTCACTCTTTAGCTACTCACGCGACGACTTCTCGCTGCTAAGTACGACGATCGGTAAGGCAGGAGGCGACTTCCAGGCAATCGCGAGCGACGGTAACGTCGTGTACGGCGGCTGTCATTGCTTCGAGACGCAGTACGAGGGAGCGAGGAACTGGCCGAATGTGGGTAGCTCGTGGACGGAGGCGAATGCCATCGACGGCACGGGAGCCTGGAGTGCAGCGACTGGTAATGCGATTCCTGCGTTCAGCGGCAACTTCAATACCCGGAACGGTGCGGGGGCTTGGGCGTTGCTCGTCGACTCCGGTGGCACGCTCTGGCAGGGCGGTGACTATACCTACTCTGAGAGGCAAGGGCACGAGCGGCAGTGGTCGGGTGGGTTCATCAGGCACGCGCCACGTGATACGTCGGCACCAACCGCACCCGGTGGGCTCCAAGCGGCAGCTGATCCTGAGGGAGTCACGCTCACTTGGAACAGTGCTGACGACGATCGTGGAGTGACGGCCTATGAGGTGCTGCGTCACGATCGCGTCGTCGCCACGGTGACTGAGACCACGGCGAGGTTGCAGCCTGTACCCGCTGATACGCGCTACTTCGTGCGTGCCGTCGATGCTCAGGGTAACAAGTCGGGCTCGACTGCTGCCGCGGTTGCCGAGGAGGTGCCTGAGCCGCCCGAAAGCGATGTGCTCATCGCCCCGGGATCGACCTGGTCATATCTGTATGGCAGTACGCCACCCGACGGGGACTGGTTGGAGGCTAGCTTTGACGATTCAGACTGGCTGACCGGAGAAGCTCCGTTCGGTTGGGGGCATACCGGGCTCGGCACTGTGCTCGATGCGCCGTCACCGAAGCCCATCGTGTCGATGTATCGACATACGTTCGAGCTTTCGACCGATTCTGATGTGGAGTCCGTGGAAATCACGACGCGTGCTGACGATGGCCTGGTGCTATTCGTCAACGGTACGGAGGTGGAGCGTGTGCGTGTCGATGATGGTCCGTTCGGCGTCGGCACCTATGCAAACGCTGCGGTGAACGCGGCACACGTGTTGGCGAACCCCGTCACAGTGACCGTGCCCCGAGATGTTCTCATCGCAGGTACAAACGTGGTGACGGCGTCGGTGCACTCCAACTACCGGTCGACACCGAGTCACAGCTTTGAACTCGAGGCCGTGGCCACACTCGGTGGAGGTGGCGAGCCCCTTCCTGAGCCACCTGAGGAGCCCGAGCCGTCACAGCTGGAAACGATCGTGGGGGCCGGTTCGAGTTGGTCATACCTGTATGGCAGCACTGCACCCGAGGAAGATTGGATGTCGGTGGGTTTCGATGATTCCGACTGGGATGAGGGGAATGCACCACTGGGCTGGGGGCATTCTGGAATCGACACCGTGCTCGATGCACCGGCGCCGAAGCCGATTGTTTCGCTTCACCGCAATACGTTCGACATTGAACCGGGCACCGCAATCGAGGAGGTGGAGATTACCACACGGGCTGATGATGGCCTGGTGCTATTCGTGAATGGTACGGAGGTGGAGCGTGTTCGCGTTGATGACGGCCCGTTCGGTGTCGGCACCTATGCGAACGCTGCGGTGAACGCGGCGCATGTGCTGGCGAACCCCGTCACTGTGACCGTGCCAGGCGAAATGTTCGTTGCCGGAACCAATGTGATCGCCGCTTCGGTGCATTCCAACTATCGGGCAACATCGAGTCACAGCTTTGAACTCGAAGCCGTGGCGCTGCTTGGTGGAGCGCCCCTTGCCGCCCGGCCTCAAGCTGATCCTGAGACGCAGCAAGTGCCGGAGCAGCTGATGCGGGAGAGTGCACCCCCGGAGAGCACCGACGTCGCTCCTACTCCAGAGACCGATCCCAAGCCCGAACCGGAGGTCGAGCCGGATCCGAGTCCTGAGTCGAACCCTGCTCTCCCTCCGGAGTCCGCGGGAGACCAGGAGCCGGAACCTCGCCGAGAGACGGCGAGGGAGTGAGCAGGTGACACGCACCGGCTCAGAGCAGTACGAGGGGAACGATGATGGATAAGCAACCGCGGATCGGATTTCGAGACGGTCTCGTTCAGTTGGAGGGAGCACAGAAAAGCGGCGCAGGGGTTCCCGCCTACATGAGGTGGGTGAATCGACGCTCAGCGAGAGGCATCGCGGCATTCGCGGCAACGCTTGGTCTGACCCCGAACATGGTGACGACACTCAGCGCATTGCTCTCCGCTGCGGGTCTCGCAACGATCCTCATTGCCGGGGTGAGCGTGGTGAGCGGTGTCGTCGCGGCGGTGCTCCTCGCACTCGGGTTTGCATTTGATTCCGCCGACGGGCAGCTCGCGAGGCTGACAGGTGTGAGCGGTCCTTCGGGGGAGTGGATCGATCATGTGGTCGACGCCGTGCGGACACCGACCGTCCACGTGTGCGTAGCTGTCGCCTTAATGCTGCATCACCCTGACCCGCTCTGGCTGGTCGTGTGTGCACTGTGTTTTGCAGTACTCAGCTCGGGGCAGTTCACCAGTCAGATCCTTGCGGAGCAACTCGTCAGAAACCGTGAGCAGGTACAGAAAGATGCCGCGCCCACAAGGGGAGGTGGAGTTGCTCAGTCATTCCTCCTGCTTCCCACCGACACCGGGGTGTTGTGCTGGAGTTTTCTGTTTTGGGGCGCCCCGGCCATATTCGGCGGTCTCTACGTCGTGCTATTCGGCCTGAACTTTGGCCATGCCGTGGTCTCGATGCGTCGCAAGTACACGAGGTTGCAAGAGCTGGGTCGTCTCTCGAGAGTGTGACCGGGGTTCGCCTGACTCGAGCCAGCAGGTACTTTATTTAGACGGTCACACTATCCGCTTCCGCAACCTGGATAAACCCGATCAGCAGCGTATCGCTCGCGGTAATCTCTCGTCGCAACCAGTTCACTGTCTCAATGCGAGTGGTTTTCATGTCGAATATCAATACGACCCCGGTCACGAGCCGCAAGGCCTCGAGTATTTCCGCCGGATCCTCGGTGTTGCGAATGATGACTTCGAGGCCCCGGCCTGATTCCTCGAGTAGGTCGTGCAACCTCTGCGAGACCTCCGAGGGGGGATCGTGGGTTGTTAAGTCCAAGATCAAGAGTGTGTCGTCGGTGGAGGCGAGTGCGGCGAGCACCCGTTCTCGCGCGATACGCAGCGTGGTGCGCGATATTTCCGCGGTTGCCGCGCCTTGTCCACCCGGTTCTGTGAGCGCCGGCGCGCGGAGCAAGCGGGAGAGCTCGCGGGTACTTCGTACTCGGTGATCGAACGCGTTCCGCACGAACGCTCCGATGACGCCGAGCACCACACCCGCTGCGATGCCGGTGAGGAGGATTCTTGTGCGGGCGGGGAGGAACTGAACCGTATTATTCTCGGCCGCGGAGAGGACAATACCGCTCGTCGTGTCGACACTGCGCAATAGGTTGCGTTCGGAGAGCAGACTCTCGAGCTCGGTCAGGATCTGCTGCTGCTGAGTCGTGGCCTGTATCTGCTCGGTATCGGTCTCGGTACGTGCAATCGTGGCGTTCGCCTCCAGCAGTGCCTCGTTGAGAGTGTCAACCTGTTCACTGAGCATCGCCAGGATCGTGGAGATACGTTCGGTCGCCTGATCACTGCGGAACTCGAGGTAGGCCTCCGCGACAGCGTTCGCACCGTCGATCGCCTCCTGCTCGGTCGGGGCGCTGAAAGAAACTTTCACAACGGTCGCCCCCGGCGACGTCGAGACTCCGGCCGCCTCTCGAACCTCTGCCGCGGTCGTATCCTCGCCGAGAAGCTCCGCGGCTCGCACCGCGACCACGTGGGAGCGTGCGATGTCTGCCTCAGTCGCCTCATCGAGCATGCCAGACGCGGGCCGTTGCGGGTTGAACGGTTCGGTGGTGATGACATTGAGATTGAGTGTCGTTGTGGCGGTGGCCAGGCGGGGTGTGAGCAGCAGGTACGCTCCGGAGACGACAATGGACAATATGAGGATGAGTACCATCACCCGCCACTGCTTGCGGAGCACGAATACATAGTGCTCCAGGCCGAGCGATACCGTGCGGTCCTGCTCATCTTGCCATTGCTCGCTCATCGCGGTGCCTTTCGCTCGCGCCGATCTGTGCGGCCGTGAGCAGCACAGATCAGGCGGGTATGTGCTTATCCTAAAGGTCAGACCCCGATGAGGGGAGGGGTGATGACGCGCAGTTTAGACGCCTTGACGGCGGGTAACGCGGATTCTGCACGTCGCCGCGTGCCTGTTGCTACCCCCACTCCGCTGCCTCGCTGGCCGTTTACCGCGATGCTCGCGCTCTATCCACTGTGGTGGGCGCTCGGGTTTGGGACGATGGCGTGGATCCCGCTGGCACTGTGTATGGCGGTGCTTCTGGTGCGACGCGGCAGCATCCAGGTGCCTCGTGGATTTGGGCTCTGGCTGCTTTTTATTCTGCTCATGCTTGTCTCCGTGATCGGGATCGACAGTACCGGACGGCTCATCGGTTTCGTCTACCGGGCTCTGCTGTATATCGCGGTGACGGTGGTATTCATCTACGTCTATAACGCTAGGGAACGGCTGACGACCAGATATGCACTGGGTGTCGTGACCGTGTTTTGGCTGTACGCCGTCGTCGGCGGGTTTGCTGGAGTCTATTTTCCCACGTTCTCATTTCACACCCCCCTCGGATCCGTACTGCCCGAAAGCCTGAAAGCGAACGAGGTCGTGCGCGAAATGATCGAGCCTCGTCTGACCCAGTACGACCCCGAAGGGTGGTTCGATCTCGACCCTCGCCCGTCGGCGCCGTTCCTCTATACGAACCAGTGGGGAAACGTGTATTCGCTGACCCTGCCGATGGTCGTCGCCTATTTGGTATCGATTCCGCGCACACTTAAGTTCTGGCTGGTAGCACTCGCGATCCCGGTGTCTTTCGTGCCAGCGATCCTCACCCTCAATCGCGGAATGTTTCTTGGGCTCGGTGTCGCTGCACTGTATCTACTCATTAGATTTCTCCTTGCTGGCAGGGTCCGTGAAACGATCTCGCTCTGCGCGGTTGGCATCCTGTTGGCTGTAGCCGCTGTCGCGCTGGATCTCGTAGATCGCGTCAGCTCTCGGGTAGAGACGAGTAGTTCAACAGAGGATCGAGCCGACCTGTACGAGGAAACCATTACACGGACGCTGCAGTCGCCGCTGTTCGGATATGGGGCGCCAAGACCTTCGCTTACTGAGGGCGTGCCTTCCGCCGGCACGCAAGGTCACCTCTGGATGGTGATGTTCTCGCACGGTTTCCCGGCACTCATCTGCTTCGTCCTCGCGCTCGTCTGGCTCGTCATCGCGACGCTGCGCACGCGAGATACGACAATGCTCATCATGCACACGGTGCAACTCGTCATCCTCGTCGAGATTTTCTACTACGGCGTGCTGCCCAACGGGCTCATCCTGTCGTTCATCGCTGCTGCACTGGCACTACGTGAACGACCAACGAACATACGTGGTTTGCACCGATGAAAACCCGCTCGATCTGAGCGATGATGCATGGAAGCGCATCCGCATGGACTCATCCGGGTGCGGGGTTTGCTCGTAGGTGCAAGGGGAGAACATGACTAAGCCAATAGTCAGTGTCGTCATCGCGACGCGTGATCGTCCGAAACTACTGCGCCGCGCGGTGGCGTCGATTCTCGCTCAGGATAACGTCGGCCCGCTGGAGATCGTGCTTGTGTTCGATGGCGACGAAGCCGGCCTCTCTCGGGCAGATGAACTGCGTGAGTCCGGCCTCGGCCAGCACAAACTGCGGGCGATGGTGAATGAGCGCTCGCCTGGACTCGCGGGCGCTCGCAATACCGGCATCCTCGCTGCGTCCGCGCCGCTGATCGCGTTTTGCGATGATGACGATGAGTGGAAGCCAGGCAAGCTGCAGGCCCAGCTCCGGCTGTTCGAGGCGCCTGAGACCGTGCTCGTGGCGACGGGTATCGAAATACACTCCGCCGGGGGTGTGCACGAGCGCCCTGCGCCGACAACCGCGACGCTCGACGATTTGCTGCGGTCTCGCATCACCGAGTTACATCCGTCCTCGTTCGTGCTCCGAGCCTCTGCGTTACACGGGCCGGTCGGGCTTGTGGACGAGCAGCTTCCCGCCTCGTATGGAGAGGACTACGACCTGCTTCTGAGGGCCGCGAAGGCAGGGCGTATCGTTGCCGTTCCTGAGCCCCACACAGTGATTCACTGGGACCGTACTTCGTACTTCACCGAGAAATGGGTAGGAATCGTCGACGGGCTCAGCTATCTCCTCGGCAAGCACCCAGAGTTCACGCGTAGCGCCGAAGGTCAAGCACGTATTGAGGGACAGATCGCATTTGCGCACGGAGCGCTCGGCAATCGGGGTGATGCACGTGCCTGGGCGAGACGTGCGATCGCGCATGACTCTCTTCAGATGCGCGCATATCTCGCGCTGCTTGTCGGCTTCGGTGTGTTGTCGAGCGAACGAGTCATCGCGGCACTTAATCGTCGCGGCCGAGGCATGTGATGCCGTATGCCACGGCTCTCGGTATTGATTCCTGCGTATAACGCGGAGAGTACCGTCGTGGCGGCGGTGCGCTCGACACTGCGCGACTTACCCCGCGACGCGGAGGTGGTGGTGCTCGACGATGGCAGTGATGATGGGACGGCGGCGCGGGTAGCTGCGATTCCCGACGCCCGTGTGCGGATCATCTCGCAGCCCAACGCAGGGGTCGCCGCGACACTCAACGAGCTGCTCGCTGTGACTGACAGCGAGCTGGTCGCCCGCATGGATGCGGATGATGTGGTGCTGCCTGGCCGTTTTGGCGCACAGTTGCGGGCGCTCGACCGAGACTCTGACGCCGTATTCACTACGGTTCTCACGTTCGGATCTGGCGTGCCAGGGCTTCCGCGACCCACCGGCATCGCCCCCTCAGACTTCGGCATGCATCTGCTGCTCACGAACCCGGTGTCCCACCCGACTCTGCTTGCCCGTCGTGCGGCCGTGATTCGAGTGGGCGGGTATAGAGACCTTCCCGCTGAGGATTACGACCTCTGGATACGGATGGCGACGGAGGGTGCTCGACTGCGACGTATCGGCTACCCGGGCCTCGCCTACCGGCTGCACGCAGAACAGGTGACCGCCTCGAAGACATGGCGTCGCGCCTCCTGGGGAAATACGGAGCAGGCGGTTGCATTTTCTCGGCTCGCGGAGCAGCTCCTCGGCACCCCCGCAATGCGAATCACCGCGCTCTCCGTCGATCATAACCTCAGCCCAGAGGAGAAGATCTGGCGCTTCGACGAGTTCTCCGAGGGGTTCCGGCGTGCACTGCAGCGGCACCTCCCGGGGGCTCGGCGATCCCTGAATCGGAGACTCGCCGAGCGGCGGAGCTGGCTCCTGCAAGAGCTGACCGCTGCGGCCTAACGCTCCGCCGCGAAAAGTGCGTAATTCCCACTGATGGACTGCGGGTGATAGTTGCATACGCTGACTGGAAAGACCCGCTTTCAACGAGGAAAGTGGGTGAACGCTCGGAGGGGAAAATGCGGAGCACATTTAGACGCATCGGCTATGCAGCCGGTGCGTTCGACCTGTTCCATGTGGGTCATCTGAACCTGCTGCGGCAAGCGAGGAAGTCCTGCGACTTTCTGATCGCGGGCGTCGTTAGCGATGAGATGCTCATCCAGGTCAAAGGAGTGAACCCGGTGATCCCGACCGCGGAGCGCGCAGATATTGTGCGCCACATCTCATTCGTCGACGAAGTCTACGTCGAGAACAAGCCCGACAAGATGGATGCTTGGCGGGATGTGGGCTTCAACCGGTTCTTCAAAGGTGACGACTGGCGCGGCACTGGGAAAGCACTGAAGTTGGAGCGAGAGTTCGCCCGAGTAGGCGTCAAGATTGTCTATTTCCCCTACACCGCGCACACCTCAAGCACAGTGCTGCGGCGCGCGCTCGACATTATGGGGCAGGATCCGGCGAGGGTCACCGCAGAGCCGCGCCTTTCAGCGCCGAGGTGAGCGTCGGTACCTCGAGCACAGGATTGCAATGACCTGGGCTTGGGTCAGTCCGTGAGCAGCTCGCGGACGCGTGGGATCACCTCGCGCCCGTACAACCCAACACTTTCCATGAGCAGCTCATGCGGCATCGTCCCGTTGGCGTACTTCAGGTCGAAGCGGTCGACGCCGAGAGCGCGAATGGTGGTCGCGATCTTCCGTGCGACAGTCTCGGGTGACCCAACATAGAGTGAGCCACTGTCGACCTCGCGGTCATACTCGGCACGCGTCGTTTCGGGCCAGCCACGCTCGGCACCAATACGATTGCGATTCGCGGCGAAGTGCGGCCACAGCTGGTCGCGGGCCTCCGCATCGGTCTGGGCAACGTGCCCCGGGGAGTGCATGCCGAGCGGCATCGGATCCCGGTTCACTTCAGCCTGTGTGCGGCGGTAGAGATCAACAAAGGGGAGGAACCGAGTGGGATCCCCACCGATAATGGCGAGCATCATCGGAATCCCGGCCTGCACGGCGCGGAGTACGGAGTGTGGGCTGCCACCGACCCCGATCCAAGCTTGTACCCCATTTGGCTGCTCCGTTTTGGGGAACACCTCCTGGTCGTTGAGCGGGGAGCGGTGCACACCCGACCACGTAATGGGGGTTTCAGCACGCAGCTTCGCAAAGAGGTCGAGTTTCTCGCTGAAGAGTGCGTCGTAGTCGGAGAGCTCGTACCCGAACAGAGGGAATGACTCAGTGAACGACCCGCGGCCGAGAATGACTTCAGCACGACCACTGCTCACGGCATCGAGTGTGGCAAAGCGCTCGTAGACGCGGACCGGGTCGTCACTCGACAGAACGGTGACACCGGTGCCGAGCAAGATCCGATTCGTTCGTGACGCAATTGCCGCGAGTGCGATCTCGGGGGACGAGAGCGCGAAGTCGTCGCGGTGGTGCTCGCCGAGGGTCACCGCATCGACGCCGACTGAGTCAGCATGTACCGCTTGCTCCACGACGTCGCGGAGCACCTGTGCCTGGGAGACGGGCGTGCCGTCGAGCGTGAGGTTCACATCTCCAAACGTGTCGAGTCCGAGAATGAGTTGATCGGGCCGTGCGTTTGGGATGGCCTGCAATGGTGAGCTCATGCCCTGTCCAACCGGCGGCAGTGATGCAGTATTCCGGCGAGGTGTTTCTACCCCCAACTGCAGCGTCCCTTTAGCGGTTGCGGCGAATCGAAACGGTGTAGCCGACCGTGGCGGCAGCCACACCGTACAGCGCGGGCCATAGCCAAAAGATGCCGAAGTCGAGCAGCGCAGCGACGCCAGCCGCAAGCAGCAGCAGTTCGATGAGTGCCTCCCCGAACGCTTCAGTGCGTAACATCGGCTTGGGGGAGAGGAACAGTGCCCAGACGACGACGGACAGTACCAGGAACCCAACTCCGGTGAACACGCCAGGGAACGGGAGCGGCTGCACCAGAAACCCCCACACGGTGACTGAGGCGACTGCGATGAGGTGGAACAGGGTGCGCGCGAGCTGCAGCGTCAGGGTTACCCGCGCCCGTGAAGATTGAGGTTGATCGGTCATGCTGGTCACGACACCAGTTTAGCCGCGAGCCCCCGGGGAATTTGCCCGATGCTCGCGATAATCGTCGCGAGGCTGTCGCTCTGCGACGGGTAGAATGTTGACACGGCCACAAGCCGATGCTCACCGACTGAGAGGAGGTCACGTGGACGGCGTTACGAACTGGATCGAATCCCTCCTCGATGGGTCCCTCTTTGACGGGGGGATATTCCTTATTATCGGTCTTGCCGGGGGCTTGCTGCTCGTGATTTCCCTGGTGCTCGATGGCGTGTTTGAGGCGTTCGACTTTGGTGACGGACCGCTGAGTCTCACCACAATTGCCGCGTTTACTGCGATCTTCGGATTCACCGCGTTCGCGAGTATCGGTGCAGGGGTGGATACGCCAGTCGCATCTGTGCTCGGCGCACTCGCCGGTGTGGTGGGCGGTGCCGCGGCGTGGTGGCTCACTCGTCTCATCAAGAGTGCGGAATCAACGACTGCTGTGGCGGGAGGTGAACTCGTTGGCCTAGAGGCTTCGGTGGTTCTTGCGATTCCTGGCGGCGGGCTCGGCGAAGTCGCGCTCATTCGTCACGGAGAACGCGTATCGTTGTCCGCAACATCCGCCACTGCGCTCTCACGTGGAGACAGGGTGCGCATCACCCAAACTATTACTGCTACGTCGGTTCAGGTTGAACCGCTCAGACCAGAGGCCGACGTTCAAACACCAGAGCTATGAACGTCACCCCACACTCGACGAACCGTCATTGATCGGAGATTTACATGTTGTTTGCCACCCCGGCGATAGTCGGTATTTTTGGCGCGGTGATTGCGCTCGTGCTCATCGCACTCGTCATCATCAAGCGATACCGCATTGCGAAACCGGACGAGGCGATCATTGTCACTGGTGGCAAAGGCAAGAAAATCATCGAAGCGGGTGGAATCGAGACGCGGGACCTTTCGGGGCAGAAAGTCGTCACCGGTGGTGGCGTGTTTGTTGTCCCGTTCGTGCAGAAGTCGTTCACGATCTCGCTGCGCTCCCGCCGGCTTGCGATTACAACTGAGGCGCAGACGACCGACGGCATAACCATCCAGGGGCAGGCGGTCGCCGTGGTCAAAGTGGGTGGTAGTCAAGAGATGATCCGCGCCGCAGCACAACGCTTCCTCTCGAACTCAGACGAGATCGATGAGTCGACCCAAGAGGTACTCTCGGGTTCGCTGCGTTCCATCATCGGTGGTCTGACGGTTCTGCAGATCATTCGGGATCGTGCTGTGGTCGCGCAGAGCGTGCTTGAGGCCGCGGAAGAAGCACTGACGAAGCAGGGCCTCGTCGTTGACACCCTGCAGATTCAGGAGATCCGCGACGGCGCCGACTACATCACCAACATCGGCCGCCCCGAGGCAGCAAAGGTGCGGCAGGCCGCGGACATTGCCGAGACCAATGCGTACCAGGCCTCGCAGGAAGCCAAAATTTCGGCCGAGCAGCATCTGCTTGACCGCAACCGTGAGCTCCAGCTGCGGCAGGCCGCGGTTCAGGCCGAGACGGATAAGGCCTTGGCGGGAGCGTCCGCAGCACAGCCGCTTGAGGAAGCGATTCAGCAGCAGAGCATCGTCGAGCAGCAGCAGATCACCGCGCAGAAGCAGGTGGCGCTTCGCACGGAGCAGCTGAACGCCGACGTTCGAGCCGTTGCCGAAGCTGAGGCATACCGAGTCGAGCAGCTCGCTCGAGCCGACGCCGCGGCGGCAGTTGCTACTGCGGATGGTCGCGCGCAGGCGACGGAACGAGAGGGGCTCGCGAGCCGCGCCGCCCGTATCGCTGCAGCTGAGGCGCTCGCCGCAGAGGGTGACGCTGAGGCGCAGGCGCTGCGTGCGAAAGGTACGGCAGAGGCCGACGCGATCGATGCGCGGGCTCGTGCACTCGAGACGCAGTCACAGGCGGTGCTCGCACAAGAGCTCATCCAGCTGCTTCCTGAGATTGCGGGCGAGTACGCGCAGGCCATCAGTGCGATCGATACGATGACCGTCGTGTCGGCCGATGGCACCTCGAAAGTTGCGGGCGACGCAATGGGGAACATCAAGGGCCTCCTCGACATGGCGCGCGACACCGTGGGTATCGACCTCGTCGGCATGCTGAATGGTGCGGTGACCGGAAGCGCCGCCGGGGCCGCGGCCGGGCGAGCCGCGAACGGAGCGGGCGCATCGGTGTTTGCGGGCCACACGTCCGCGTCTGAGCACGATCAGGCAGCGCGCCCCGCAGCTGAACCGTCTGATGCGAATCACACTGGGACGGCCAGCTCGTCCTCAGAGGATGCGCATTCAACAAACACGGATTCAACAAACACGCATTCAACAAATACTGAGGCGAGTGGCGAGTAACCTGCAGCGTAACCCGGCACAATGGTGGCATGACCCCTCGTAGGCCCAACCCATCTCAGCTTTCCGCTGAGGTGGACCCACTGCTTGCTCCGGCCCCTGCAAACCAGCGGCCGGAGACCGTGGTGTTGCGCCTGCGTCGGCACGCGCGCAGACTCACGCTCCCGGTACTGCTCCTGCTTGGTGCCGCGGCGGCGGCGGGGTATTGGGTGGGGACGCTGCCCGAGGCGTGGATGAATGTTGCTGCGGGGGCGGGGGCCACCGGGATCGTGCTGCTGCTTGTGCTGTTGCCGCTTTTTGCGTGGCTCGCGCAGCGGACGACGGTGACGACGCGTCGCGTGATCCTGCGCCGCGGTTTTTTTGTGAGGCACCGCACCGAAGTGGCGCTGAGTCGCGTTCGCGAGGTGCGGTCGCGCCGCGGGTTGATCCAGCGCATGTTTGGTTCGGGTGACATCGAGCTGCTTGTCGGCTCTGAAGTTACCGTGTTGCGTGACGTGCCGGGCGTCGAGGAGGTGGTTGACGCGCTGCAGGATCTGATGGAACGCAACTATGCGA
This sequence comes from Leucobacter sp., assembly GCA_052090925.1. GTDB lineage: Bacteria > Actinomycetota > Actinomycetes > Actinomycetales > Microbacteriaceae > Leucobacter. Next base: position 69,311 of record JBQDBM010000008.1, read on the forward strand.
GCTCGATGGCGCAGCAGTTTTTGACGCAGCAAGCGATGAGCCAGCAGCTGATGAGTCAACAACAGGCGAGTCAACAACTCGGGGGAACGGCCGGCGTCTACCCGGGCACGTTTCTAAACGGAAATCCCCGTTAAGAGGTGCGCGCGATGAGTGTCTCAATCAGGCGACCCGCGAGGTCCACGAGACGCGCAATCTCGTTCTCGTCACGATCGATCCAGCGAAATTCTGGATCACCGACGGGGACGAAGTTGTCGTGCCGCTCCCACACCATCAGTGTGCGCTCGGCCCCCAGCACGTACTGCTGCCACCAAATCTGACGCAGATAATGCCGGGGAATTGAGCGCCACTCTTTGTTCGTGGTCTTGATCTCGGCGAGCTCGAGATTCCCGTTCTCGCGCGCCGCGAGTCCGTCGGGTGTTGCGAGGTGTCGTAGGTCTCGCTCGGCGTGAAATAGCGCCTGGCTCGGATTGATGCTGTACTCGCGCTGCACCCATGCGGCGATCACCGGCTCCCTGGTTTTCCCATGCTCCGTGTACACATTGCCGGTGAAACTGCTGCCATGGAGTTTCGCGTGTGCCACGCTGTTGATGGAGCGGGGAGTTGAGAGTTTTGCGACGTCGGTGGCGGTAATGCCGCGAGACCGCGCGCGGAGCCAGGCCATCCGGTCAGTGCCGTCGGTGACGACACGACTGAGGTAGGCGGGTTCGAGATCGTACATCGTCGTTTATTGTCGCACCTTTCTCGCGGGGAGGGGCCACCGGGGTCGGCGATCCTGATCGATGCCCGGAACCGGTGGGCACCGTGGCCTGACAATTCACCCCACAGCTGGAGTGCTCAGACGCGAGGTGTACTCTCGAAAGATGGTTGCTACGACGTTATTGCGGGCCGATGGGGAGAAGATTCGCGCACTAATCGTCGACGACGAGGAGTCGATTTCGCAGCTCATCGCCATGGCCCTGCGCTACGAGGGATGGGACGTTGAAACCGCAGGTACGGGGGCGGAAGCGCTCGAGAAATTCCGTACCTTTGAGCCCGATGTGGCGGTCCTCGACATCATGCTGCCTGACTTTGATGGCGTGCAGGTGCTGTCGCGGGTTCGCTCGGATGGACACATGCTCCCGGTGCTGTTTCTGACGGCACTTGACTCAGTTGATGACCGGGTGAAAGGGCTCACTGCGGGAGGCGACGACTATGTGGTCAAGCCTTTTAGTCTTGAAGAGCTCATAGCGAGGTTGCGCGCATTGGTGCGCCGCTCGCAATTGGTGCTCGCGCAGCAGCCTGATCCGATCTTGCGCGTTGGCGACCTCACCCTCAATGAAGACAGTTACGAGGTAGAGCGTGCTGGAAAAGTCATCGAGGTAACAAGCACCGAGTTCGAACTGCTCCGGTACCTCATGCGCAACCCGAAACGCGTGCTCTCGAAGGCGCAGATACTGGATCGGGTGTGGAGCTACGACTTCTCGGGGAAGCCCACCGTGGTGGAGCTGTACATTTCGTACCTGCGCAAGAAGATCGATACGGGCAGCGCGCCGATGCTGCACACAGTGCGCGGCGTGGGGTACATGATCAAGGCTGCAGACTGAGAGAGGTTTGTTTCGCGCAGGTTGGCCGGTGCGGCTGTTGGAATTGCGGGGATCATAGCGTCCGTGATAGATTTTCCCTTGGCCCAAGACCGCCGGTAGAGTCCGCAAGGATTTCGGAACGTCTACGGATCTCGTTCGCGAGAAATGTAGAGACCAGCGCAGGTACGATTTTTCCAACATAAGGTTTCGACCTTGTTTGTGAAGCTCCGTGCGTGCGCGCCGGAGCTTTTTTCATGTGCACCGTCATATGAACCGAAAGTTCTGGTGGCGCCGGCCACCGTGAGGCAACCGCCTCACGGGTTACGACAAGCTAGGGAGCGCCATGGCTACGAAGGAAGCTACGGTTGCCGATCTTCAGCAGAAGTTTGAAGAGTCGTCATCCGTCCTGCTGACCGAGTACCGCGGACTCACGGTTGCTGAGCTGCAGACACTGCGCAACAGCCTCCGCGAGCACGCAACGTACGCTGTGACGAAGAACACGCTGACCAAGATTGCGGCGAACAACGCCGGCATCACCACGTTCGACGACGAGCTGACCGGTCCATCGGCACTCGCGTTCGTGCACGGTGACACCGTCGCCGTCGCAAAGGTTCTGCGTGACTTCGCTAAGGCAAACCCTCTTTTGGTGGTTAAGGGCGGTTACTTCGACGGTAACCCGCTGACCGCCGCTGAGGTAGGCAAGCTCGCCGATCTCGAGAGCCGCGAGGTGCTGTTGGCTAAGGCCGCTGGCGCAATGCAGGCTTCGCTGATTGGTGCAGCACAGCTCTTCAACGCACTGCCCGCAAAGGTCGCACGCGGCCTCGGTGCACTGCAGGAGAAGCAGGACGCCTAGAACTCGCTCACGCAGGTTCGGTTTACAAACACTCGCTCGCATTGCGGGCAACAAATAAGGAGAAACACAATGGCTAAGCTTTCAACTGAAGAGCTGCTTGAGCAGTTCAAGGAGCTCACCCTCATCGAGCTCTCGGAGTTCGTTAAGGCATTCGAGGAGACATTCGACGTTTCCGCTGCTGCTCCCGTCGCGGTTGCTGCTGCACCTGCTGCCGGTGGCGACGCCCCGGCTGCTGAGGAGCAGACCGAGTTCGACGTGATCCTCGAGTCGGCTGGCGACAAGAAGATCCAGGTCATCAAGGCTGTTCGTGAGCTGACCTCACTCGGACTGGGCGAGGCAAAGACCCTCGTTGAGGAAGCACCGAAGCCGATCCTCGAGGGCGCTTCCAAGGAAGACGCTGAGGCTGCAAAGGCGAAGCTCGAAGAGGCAGGCGCGGGCGTCAAACTCTCGTAAGTTTCTGAACTCTTCTGAGGAGAGTTGGGGCGGGGTTGCTTTCGGGCGATCCCGCCCTTTTTGTTGCGTGTAACTCCGTGCAGGCATCGCAGCGTGACCAAAACGTTGGAACTTGGATGCGTCGCGACATTGCAATGAAGAATATTCTGGGTTACGGTCTAGTGGGAGTTAAGCATCGGTGGTCGCGTAAGTGGTCTGCGGTTGGGTTCCCGTTCGTATCAAGAACTCCATCATCGTTCAAAGGGTTAGGGCATGAAGACCAGTGAAGATCACTCGACGAAGCACGTCGGATTAAAGTTTGGCCTGGCGGCCGTTGCGAGCGCAGCTCTTGTATTTGGCAGTGTGACGCCAGCGTTTGCGGCCGATGTGTATCTCGGGCCGGAGGACATCGCTGGATATGAAGACGGCGCTGAGGGCACCGACGGGTACAACTACGACGAGTGGCACATTGGTAACGTTAAAGTAGATACAAGTGCAACCAGTGACGTCAGTTTAGAGTTTAATGAATGTTCGATAACAACACTGGATCCTCTCGAGAGATCGGTGACCCAAGTCATGAAAGGCTATCCGATCGATGGTCGGCCATCAAGCGAAACTGACATGCAGGCAGTAGTTGACAACCTCCAGATTGTAGTTGAGTCGGGAAGCGTTACTCTACAGCTACCTGTATTTGAACAGCTCACAGATGATACTGAGTATTGGGCAGGTACCTTCCGAAACCAAACTGCATTTGGGCCAGGCACTCATTCAATCTCGTTAGATACACCATTGATTAACGACACGTTTGTCCAGGATCATGGCTGGAGCAATGGTGACACACTCGAGGACTTTTACGCTGAAATGCAACAGCACATCGATGATGGGTTTATGAATCATTTCGAGCTTCTTGGCGTTGGATTTACTGGCCAACCTGGCTCAGTTATTAGCTCGATAACCTTCGATGGAAACACCTACCACTTCGGAACTGATTGCGACCAGGGTGGCGGCTCAGGCGACAATGGCGACAATGGCGACGGTGGCGACTCCGATAGTCCAGTCGCTCCGACGAAGCCCGCTCGTATCGAAACGGGTCTCTAAGCTCCAAGTTTCTAAGTAGAAGTGCGGCGGCATCGGTATACCGGGCCGCCGCATTCTATTTACGGGATAGTCTCAAAGGAATATGACGTTCAAAGAAGTGTTGAAGCGCCGGTGGCCGTGGTTCGCGGGCGGCGCGGTCATCGTGTTAGTCGCCGCTGGGTTGATCATTGCCGCGCTCGCAGGAGTCTTTGCTCCCGCAAGCGAGGATGCTACACCGGCGCCGACGGTCGAAGTGACGCCAACTCCGACGCCAACACCCACTCCTACTCCGACGCCAACGCCGGAACCTCCAGCCGACGTCAACATTGCATCGACGGGCTTCATGGAGTACACGCCAGTGTGGGATCCGCCAGATGAGGGTCAGGGGTTCTGGCAGATCGTTGATGCTGAGTATGGATATCCAGAAGATGGCGGGACTGACTATGTGCTCGCTCACGCATGTCATGACCGCGAGTGTGCGGGAAATCAGCTCCTCCCGTTAGTCGCGGGGGACGACTTTACCTACCGGGGTGAGACGTATGTGGTGCAGCGGAAACTCGAGATCCACAAGTCGGAAATCGCCAACCAAGACATTTGGGAACATGACTCAAACCGGGTTGTTCTCATCACATGCATCATTGATCCTGAGACCGGCATCTCGAACGAGAACGACATCATCGTCGCGACCCGAACAGGGTGAGAATTGATTCCCAAAGTGGGTTGTAACCTGGTACGCTTTTCCGGCTGCGCAATTGCGCGAGTTCCATGATCACCGCTCTCTAACCGGTGCTCTCGTGGCGCAACTACTGAGTCTGTGAACGAGACCGAACCGAGTTCACCTTGATGTCGGTGGTCTATATTACGGTGCCAAAATGCGCCGCGTGATCCACGGAAGGACTGTGTTGGCTCTCATACAACTGACGGTGCTGCACGCCAAGAAATATTGGCACTTCCTCTTGGCGGTGCTTGTATTGCAGCTGATCGCAACCATTGCGGCGCTCTGGCTACCCAGTCTGAACGCACAGATCATCGACCGGGGCATCGCCCAGGGCGATACAGAATTCATCTGGAGCACGGGCGGAACGATGCTCATCGTCGCGCTCTGCCAGGTCGTCACTGCGGTGGCAGCAGTGTACTTTGGTGCGCGCGCATCAATGGGTGTTGGGCGAGACCTGCGTCGCCAGGTATATCGCAAGGTTGATTCTCTCTCCACGCTTGAGGCAACTCGCTTCGGTGCGGGCACATTGATCACCCGAGGCACGAACGACGTGCAACAGGTCCAGATGCTCGTACTCATGACCCTCAACTTCATGGTGGCCGCGCCCATTATGGCAATCGGCGGCATCATCATGGCACTGCGTGAAGATGCTGGCCTGTCATGGCTGGTTTGGGTGTCCGTCGCGGTGCTTGCGGTGATCGTGAGCTTCCTCGTGTGGCTTCTGCTTCCGCTCTTCCGGGAAATGCAGGATCGAGTAGACGACATCAACAGTGTGCTGCGCGAGCAAATCATGGGCATCAGGGTCGTGCGGGCATTCGTGCGCGAGAACTTTGAAGTTGATCGTTACGAGGTTGCGAACCGCAACATCACGAACGTATCCGTGAAAGTCGGTAACGTCTTCGTCTTGATGTTCCCGATCATCATGATGGTGCTGCACCTGGCGACCGGTGCCGTGCTGTGGTTCGGTGGGCACCGCGTCGACGCTGGGCTCGTCGAGGTTGGGTCACTGACCGCGTTCCTGCAATATCTCTTGCAGATTCTCATGGCAGTCATGATGGGTGTCTTTATGACGATCATGATCCCGCGGGCCGTGGTGTGCGCCGAACGCTTGCGGGAACTGTTTGATACTCGGTCAGAACTGACGTTTCCCGAAGAGGCGAGTGTTCCAACACCTACTGAGGGACGCGTCGAGTTTCACGATGTCACCTTTGGGTTTCCGGGTGCCGAGTTGCCAGTGATTAAAAATTTGTCGTTCGTTGCAGAACCAGGGCAGACCACGGCGATCATCGGGTCGACCGGCGCGGGTAAAACCACGCTGCTCAACCTCGTACTGCGACTTTTTGACCCGCAAGAGGGTCGCGTCACCATTGACGGCGCGAACGTGCAACACCTCACGCGGGCGCAACTGGCGGCAGCGGCAAACCTTGTCCCGCAGCGTCCTTATTTGTTCTCGGGCACCATCGGAACGAACTTACGCTTCGGCCGCGGGGATGCGAGCGACGCCGAGCTCTGGGAAGCCTTGCGCATTGCCCAGGGTGACGATTTTGTGCGGGGGAGGGAACTGGGGCTTGACGAACCCGTGGCCCAGGGCGGCACGAGCGTTTCGGGAGGTCAGCGGCAGCGCCTGTCGATTGCACGCTCACTCGTGGCGAAACCTCGCATCTACCTGTTTGATGACTCGTTCTCGGCGCTAGACGTCGCCACCGATGCGAGGCTCCGTGCCGCGCTACCTGAAGCGACCGAGGGAGCAACATCCATCATCGTCGCTCAGCGAGTCTCGACAATTACTGCCGCCGACCAGATCTTGGTGCTGGACGATGGTCAGGTCGTCGGGCGCGGCACGCATGAGGAACTCTTGGCAGAAAACTCCGTGTATCAGGAGATTGTGCAATCACAGATGGAAGTAGCGGACGCGAGTGGGGAGGTGGCGTAATGGCGAAGCGACACGCGAAATCGGAAAGCAAAGCTGCGAGTGACACGGTAACGACCGACACCTCAGACTTTGAGCTGCCTGATGACTACACCCCAGATGGTGATGACTGGTCCGGAAGCCAACCCACCAAGAAGGCAAAGCACTTCTGGCCTGCCGCGAAACGATTGATCGGATTACTCGCGCCTGAAAAGGTGCTGTTCTCGTTCGTCGTGCTGCTCGTCGTCGGGTCAGTCCTTCTTACAGTAATCGCACCCAAGGTGCTCGGCCTCGCCATGGACGTCGTGTTTGATGGGGTGCTCGGTAAGGATCTCCCAGCCGGCGTACCACTCGACCAAATCATTGAGGGTGCTCGTGCGGAGGGCAACGACCAGTTCGCGGACATGCTTGCTGGTTCGGGTGCTGTGCCTGGTGAGGGTATCGACTTCGGCATGCTTGGTCGGCTCATCGTGCTGGTGCTCGCCCTCTACGTGGTCGCCTCGATCCTCATGTGGTGGCAGGGATACATTCTCAACCGCCTTGTGATGCGCATCGTCTACAAACTGCGCCGCGACATCGAAGCGAAGATCAACCGCCTGCCGCTGAGCTACTTCGACACGCGTCAACGAGGCGACCTACTTTCACGTGTGACGAATGACGTGGACAACATTCAGCAGGCGTTGCAGCAAGCGTTCTCGCAGCTCGTGCAGTCGCTACTGATGGTCATTGGTATTGGCGTCATGATGTTTATCGTGTCGTGGCAGTTGGCCCTGATCGCCCTGATCGCGCTCCCACTCACAGCCGTGATCGTCGGTATTGTCGGCGTGCGTGCGCAGAAGCTGTTCGTGAAGCAGTGGAAGAGTACGGGCGCTCTGAACGGTCACATCGAAGAGTCGTTTACTGGGCATGAGCTCGTACGCATCTTCAACCGGGACCGCGAAATGGGCGAGGAGTTTGATAGCCGTAACGAGGACTTGTTTGATGCATCGTTTAAGGCGCAGGCACTCTCGGGTGCGATCATGCCGAGCATGCAGTTCGTGCAGTACCTGACCTACGTGCTGATCGCTGTTGTGGGTGCGCTGCGCGTCACGGGTGGACACCTGACGCTCGGCGACGTTACAGCATTCATCCAGTACTCGCGTGAGTTCGCGCAGCCCATCGCAGAGATGGGCGGTATGGCGAATATGCTGCAGTCGGGTGTCGCCTCCGCGGAGCGCACATTCGAGCTCCTCGATGCCGATGAGCAAGATCCGGAGGACGCTGCGGAGTCGCTGCCGCAGCACACCGAGGGGCGCGTCGCATTCGAAGACGTGTCGTTTAGATATGTGGCGGGCGAGCCGTTGATTGACGACCTGTCGCTGTCCGTGACCCCGGGTCAAACCGTAGCGATCGTGGGCCCGACCGGCGCGGGTAAAACCACGCTGGTGAACCTCGTCATGCGCTTCTATGAGCTCAACGGGGGCAAGATCACCCTCGACGGCGTGGACATCACTCGCCTGTCTCGCGCGGAACTTCGTAGCCACGTCGGCATGGTCTTGCAGGATGCGTGGCTGTTTGGTGGCACCATTCGCGAGAACATCCGCTACGGGCGACTCGATGCCACAGACGAAGAGGTGGTCGCAGCAGCGAACGCCACGATGGTGGACCGCTTCGTACGCCAGTTGCCTGAAGGCTACGACACCTTGATTGAGGAGAATGCCTCGTCGCTCTCTGCCGGTGAACGTCAGCTTCTTACGATTGCGCGGGCGTTCATTTCGAATCCGTCGCTACTGATCCTCGACGAGGCGACCTCGTCCGTGGATACGCGTACCGAGGTACTGGTGCAGCAGGCCATGCAAGCCCTCCGCACTGATCGCACCTCATTTGTGATCGCTCACAGGCTCTCAACGATTCGAGATGCTGACACTATTCTCATGATGGAGGCGGGGCACATCGTGGAGCAGGGGTCTCACGAAGAACTCCTGGAGCGCCGCGGCGCCTACTTCAACCTTTATCAGGCCCAGTTTGCGGGGAAAGAAGACGAGGCACACGTCGAGGAATTGCTGACCGGAGAACCGGCGGCGGCTACCGGAGCTATTCCGGTGGTTACCGGTGGAATGACTGCGCTCGGCGAGGATTCGGAGCGCTCGGACTGATCCGGTAAGCTGTGTGAGGCTCCCCACGTGGCGTCATCTTCGGGAACTCCCCCAGGGCAGAAATGCAGCAAGGGTACCGGGGCTCTGGCGGGTGCGTGGGGAGTCCTTTGCAATCGCATGGCGATTGCGGACTTCTCAGTGCCGCCCACGGCGGCAGCCTACGGAGTTTTGCGAGGGGTGGGGAGTCCTTTGCTATTGCATGGCACCCTCGTTCGGGTTTTCCCGAATCGAAGTCTCGGGGATCCTGGCTATCCGAGCAGAT
>JBQDBM010000009.1:0-77918 GCA_052090925.1 Leucobacter sp.
TACTCGCCGGTGACCGTGGCGCAGTGACGGCTGAATACGCGATTGTGATCATGGCGGCTGTGGCGTTTGCCGGCTTGCTCGTTGCAATTATGAGCTCGGGTGAGATCCGAGGGATGCTCGTGGGGCTGGTCGAGTCCGCGCTCGGTTCCGCCGGGTAATTGTCAGTGAGCGTCAGGTGTCATGTGCAGCCATCCGCTCACTTCGCGGAGACGATCGGGGAGCAGTGTCTGCCGAATTCGCGGTGGTGCTGCCCGCCGTGCTTATCGTGCTGAGCCTCGTGATCGGTGGGGTGCTCCTCGCATCCCACCGGGTCGTACTGACTTCCGCGGCAGCCGACATCGTCAGGCTTGAAGCCCGGGGTGATGTCTCGCTTGCCCAGCAACGAGTCTCGGAACTCGGTGGTGGGATTGCCCTGAGCCGGGAACACCGCGGTGGATTGCTGTGTGTGCGGCTCAAGTCGAGCCCCGGGTCAGGCTTGCTCGCAAATATTGGAGTGTCGGTGTCAGCCTGCGCAGCTCGGATCGAGGAGACAGTGGAGGGAGGGACGTGAGCGCACCAGTCGTTACCGCATGCTCCATTGTGGCGCTCGCGCTCGGTCTCCCCGTCTTAGCCGCCGGCATGCACTTGGAGGCGCGGCACCGAATTGCAGGAGCAGCTGATGCCGCAGCGCTCGCCGCTGCTGATGCAGCAGCCGGGTGGGTTAATGGAACTCCGTGCGAGATCGCGGGAGGGGTGGCAGCCGCAGCAAACGCACACCTGGCACAGTGCGACGTTGACGAGGCAACGGCCACAGCTCGGGTCTCGGTCCGGGAATGGACACCGCTTGGTCCAGTCGAGATCCGGGCGCGTGCAGGGCCACCGCAGAGGCAGTAACCTTACTTCGTGCAGACGCTTCGAGACGTGCTGTGGCATGGTTTCTCATGTCAGAGTGTGTAGTGTTGCGTTGCAGAGCCGCTATAGGCAGAAGAGAAGGAGCCCCGTGGAGGGTACGAAGAAGCTCGTTATTGTCGAGTCGCCAACCAAGGCAAGAACGATCAGTGGGTACCTCGGTGATGATTACGAGGTAATCGCATCGGTCGGTCACATTCGTGACCTCGCCGAGCCATCTGAGCTGCCCGCCGAGTTGAAAAAGGGACCATACGGCAAGTTCGCGGTCGACGTCGAGAGCGGCTTCAACCCCTACTACGTGATTGGTGACAATAAACGGAAGACCGTCGCCGAGTTGAAACGCGCCATGAAAGGTGCCGACGAACTCTGGCTCGCAACTGATGAGGACCGCGAAGGTGAGGCCATCGCCTGGCACCTTCTCGAAGTGCTGAAGCCCAAGGTGCCGGTGCGCCGCATGGTGTTCCACGAGATCACGCGTGACGCGATCGAGCAGGCGAAGCAAAACACTCGTGACATCGACCTGGCGCTCGTTGACGCGCAAGAAACTCGTCGAATTCTCGACCGGCTCTTCGGTTATGACATCTCACCGGTGCTGTGGCGCAAGGTCGCCCCAAAGCTCTCAGCCGGCCGCGTGCAGTCGGTCGCGACGCGACTCGTGGTGGATCGCGAGCGGGAGCGCCTCGCTTTCACACCCGCTGAATACTGGGACCTGAGCGCCACGTTTAATCCGCTCGCTGATGCAGCGGATGCGACGGAATTCGCCGCACGACTGGTTCGGCTCAACGGGCAGCGTCTCGCCACAGGAGCCGACTTTGGTGACGACGGTCAGCCCACTGCGAAAGCAGAGAAAGCCGGCGTGCTCGGGCTGGGTGAGGCGCGCGCAACGCAGCTCGCGAACCTCCTGAAAGGCGTCTCGGCCGAGGTTGCTTCGGTTGAGACAAAGCCGCACACGCGTCGGCCTGCGGCCCCATTCACCACCTCGACGCTGCAGCAGGAAGCCTCCCGTAAGCTCCGATACAGCTCGCGGCAGACCATGTCTTTCGCGCAATCGCTGTATGAGAATGGGCACATCACGTACATGCGTACGGATTCGCCAACGCTCTCGCAGCAGGCCATTCAAGCGGCCCGCTCCCAGGCAGCCGGACTCTATGGCACCGAGACGCTTCCCGAGAAGCCCCGTATTTTCAAGGGCAAATCGAAAGGTGCGCAAGAGGCCCACGAAGCGATCCGGCCTGCAGGTGACGTGTTCGAGCGGCCGACTGTGCTGAAGAGCAAGCTGTCCCAGGGTGAGTACGCGCTCTACGAGCTGATCTGGAAGCGTACGGTCGCGAGCCAGATGGCCGACGCCAAGGGCTCCACGGATACGGTCACCTTGCGTACGAGCGTCCAAGAAGCGGACCAGGACGCGAGCACTGCGGCTGAGTTCACCGCGAGTGGCACGGTCATCACGTTCCCCGGCTTCCTCCTCGCATACGAAGAAGGACGCGATGAGAAGCGCGTCGAGTCGGAACAGAATGTAGCGCTGCCACAGCTCACGAGTGGCCAGTCACTCGATATCACTGAGCCAGAAGCAAAGGGCCACGAGACGAGCCCGCCGCCCCGTTTCACCGAGGCAAGCCTGACGAAGCGACTCGAGGATCTTGGTGTGGGGCGCCCATCGACGTACGCTTCGATCATCAGCACAATCATGGACCGTGGCTATGTTGCCAAAAAAGGTCAGGCGCTCGTGCCGAGCTGGATCGCGTTCTCAGTCATCCGGCTGCTCGAGGAGCACTTCACCAAGTTCGTCGACTACGACTTCACAGCTTCGATGGAGAGCGATCTCGACAGCATCGCCGCCGGCGAGGCTGACCGGAGCCGTTGGTTGACCGAGTTCTATTTCGGAAGCGATTCGCACCCCGGATTGCGTGGAGTGGTCGACAATCTGGGCGAAATTGATGCCCGCGCGATCAACACCATTCGTATCGATGATCAAATATCGCTGCGCAACGGGAAGTACGGCCCCTACCTCGAGGTGTTCGACGAGAAAAGCGAGGTAGGCGAAGACGGTGCGCTCAAGCCGCGCAACGTGAATATCCCAGACGGGATGGCGCCCGATGAGCTGACGCCGGCCAAGGCGCACGAACTCGCAGAAGCTGAGCCAGCGGAAGATCGTGTGGTTGGCCTGCACCCTCTAACCGGCAAGCGAATCGTTTCGAAGAACGGACGATTTGGTCCGTACGTCACTGAGCTGCTCGACGAGGGTGAGGAGTTGCCAAAGGGTAAGAAACCCCGCACCGCCTCACTGTTCAAAACTATGGATCCCGCGACCGTCGAACTCGACACAGCCGCGGCACTCCTCGACCTGCCGCGAGTGGTCGGAGTTGACCCCGAGACCGAAACCGAAATTACGGCGCAGAACGGACGATACGGCCCCTATCTTAAGCGGGGATCCGACACGCGTACGCTGCCGAATGAAGAGTCGATCTTCTCCATCGATCTCGCTGGAGCGCAAGAGATCCTCGCACAGCCGAAGTACGGAGCACGCCGTGCGTCGAGTGCGCTCAAAGAGTTCGATGCTGACCCCGCGAGTGGCAAGCCGGTGAAAGTGCGCGATGGTCGCTTCGGCCCATACGTCACTGATGGCGAAACCAATGCGACGATCCCGCGCGGTGACAGCGTTGAAGACATTACGTTTGAGCGCGCCGTTGAGCTGCTTGCCATCAAGCGAGCCAAGGGGCCTGCGAAGAAGAAGCGCAAGGCGCCCGCGAAGAAGACGACCAGCCGGGCGAAGTCAACAAAGAGCACGGCCGCGAGCAGCAAGAAAGCGGTTGATCCCGCGCGTTCGGCGGCAGCGAAGAAAGCGGCTGCAACCCGGGCTGCCAATCGTGCTGCTGCGGAAGCCACGGCGAAATCAGGGGAGTGACGCGCGTGCGCGGCCTCTTCATCACCCTCGAGGGCGGTGACGGTGCCGGAAAGACAACCCAGGCCGAGCTTCTTGAAGATTGGCTGGTAAGCCGAGGGCGAGAGGTGGTGCGCACACGAGAGCCCGGTGGCACCCCGCTCGGAAAGCAATTGCGCGAACTGCTGCTGCACGGCGAAAGTGTAGACCCTCGTGCCGAAGCGCTCCTCTACGCTGCCGATCGCGCGCAGCACATTGCTGAGGTGGTGCGGCCAGCGCTCGAGCGCGGGGCTGTCGTCGTGCAGGATCGCTACATCGACTCCTCGCTCGCCTACCAGGGGGCAGGCCGGGTGCTGGATCAGAGCGAGATTCGTCACATCAGCGCGTGGGCGAGTAGAGACCTGTGGCCAGAGCTCACCGTGCTCCTCGACGTCAGTGTGGAAGTTTCGGCGCGCCGACGCGCGCAGCGTGGCAAGGCCGCCGACCGTCTCGAGTCAGAGGCGCGGGAGTTTCACCACGCAGTGCGCGAAGGGTTCCGGGGCTTGGCGGAGGCTGAGCCGACACGGTTCCTCGTGGTTGACGCGGGCCGCGCGACCCAAGATATCCACGACACAATTGTCACCCGGGTCGTGAACCTCATCAGCTAGGACGAAACCTCGCGACTTACGCGCACGCTGTATCCTCCTGCCAAAACTTCGCGGGAGGATCTGCGCAACTGCGGAGATCTGCAGTACAACGGAGAGTTTCGGCCAAAGTGATCCGCAGTTGTGCAGATCGCCGCAGTTGCGCAGATTGAAGCCGCGCCTTAGGCGATGTCAGCGCCGCTGATGGCCCCAAACTTCTCGGGGAGCGTCGCACGCCATGCGGCGCCCAGCTCGGAGAGGGGCAGCGTGAACTGATCCTGCACCTCGATCGAGGCAGCGTCCCCTGTGCCGTCCGTGACACCGATGCGCAGCACGGGGAACCCCCGTCCGTCGCACAGGCCGCGAAACTTCACTTCCTCCTCATGAGGAACCGCGACGAGTACACGCGCCTGTGACTCCGAGAAGAGTGCCGCAGTCGCATCGACGTCATCACGCGAGACGATCTCGTCGATCCATACGCGCGCCCCGACGCCGAAGCGCAGTGCGCCCTCCGTGAGCGCCTGCGCGAGGCCTCCCTCGGAGAGGTCGATCGAACCAGACAGCAGTCCGCCCTGGGATGCCGCATGCAGCAACTGTGCCAAGCGTCGCTCGGCGTCGAGGTCAGCTACGGGCGGCACGCCACCCAAGTGGTCGTGCACTGCGCCAGCCCAGGCCGAGCCGTCAAGCTCGTCGCGAGTCGTGCCGAGGAGGTAGAGGTGTTCGCCCTGATCTTGCCAGCCGCTCGGTATACGCCTCGCCACGTCATCGATAATGCCGAGCACACCGACCACGGGGGTGGGGTGAATCGGGGTGTCGCCGGTCTGGTTGTAGAGTGACACGTTGCCGCCGGTTACCGGCACCTCAAGCTCGAGGCAGGCGTCTGACAGGCCCTCGACGGCGCGCGAGAACTGCCACATCACTTCAGGGTTCTCGGGGCTGCCGAAGTTCAAGCAGTCCGTCACGGCAGCCGGGGTTGCACCGGAGGTGGCGACGTTGCGGTAGGCCTCGGCGAGCGCGAGTTGCGCACCGACATAGGGATCGAGCTGGCTGTAGCGGCCGTTTGCGTCGGTGGCGATGGCGACGCCGAGCCCCGACTCTTCGTCGACGCGGATCATGCCTGCGCCGTCCGGGAACGATAGCGCGGTGTTGCCCATGACGTACTTGTCGTACTGGTCTGTCACCCACGAAGGGTCGGCCTGATTAGGGGAGGCCGCCACCGTGATGACCTGCTCCCGTAGCGCGTCACCCGAGGTCGCACGAGCGAGGCCGGCAGCTCGCACCCCGTCAGCCTGCAGGGCATCGATCCACGTCGGGTAGGCGACAGGACGCTCGTACACGGGGCCGTCGACGGCAACGGTCGACGGGTCGACGTTCACGATCTCCTCGCCGTGCCAGTTGATGACGAGGCGCCCGGTGTCGGTCACCTCACCGAGCACGCTGGTTTCAACGTCCCACTTCTTCGTTACTTCGAGAAACGCATCGAGCTTCTCGGGAGCCACGATCGCCATCATGCGCTCCTGGCTTTCAGACATTAAGATCTCCTCGGCGGTGAGCGAGGGATCGCGCAGCAGCACGCTATCGAGTTCAATGAACATGCCGCCGTCGCCGTTCGCGGCAAGCTCACTCGTGGCGCAGGAGATGCCGGCGGCACCGAGGTCTTGGATACCTTCGACAAGCTCGCCCTGGAAGAGTTCGAGGCAGCACTCAATGAGCACTTTTTCGGCAAACGGGTCACCCACCTGCACTGCTGGGCGCTTCGTCGGGCCACCCTCGCTGAAGCTATCTGAGGCCAGGATCGACGCACCGCCGATACCGTCGCCACCCGTGCGTGCGCCGAAGAGTACGACCTTGTTGCCAGTGCCTGACGCGTTCGCGAGGTGGAGGTCTTCGTGACGCAGCACACCAACGCCGAGCGCGTTCACGAGCGGGTTCGCCTGGTACACCCCGTCGAACACGGTCTCGCCACCGAGGTTCGGGAGGCCGAGGCAGTTCGCGTAGAAGCTAATACCAGAGACGACGCCGTGCACGACGCGCGCAGTGTCAGGGTCGTCGATGTCGCCGAAGCGAAGTTGATCCATAACCGCGACGGGGCGCGCACCCATAGAGATGATGTCGCGGATGATGCCGCCGACGCCGGTCGCAGCGCCCTGGAACGGCTCAATGTAGGAGGGATGGTTGTGGCTTTCGACCTTGAACGTGACGGCCCAACCCTCACCCACGTCGACGACGCCCGCATTTTCGCCCATGCCGACGAGGAGCCGCTCACGCATCTTGTCGTTCACTTTTTGGCCGAACTGGCGAAGGTAAACCTTTGATGATTTGTAGGAGCAGTGCTCTGACCACATGACCGAGTACATGGCGAGCTCGCCCGACGTAGGGCGGCGGCCCAAGATCTGTTGGATCTGTTCGTACTCATCCGCTTTGAGCCCGAGCGCGTCATACGGCTGGACTTTCTCGGGAGTGGCAACGGCATTGGCGACAGTATCGGGGGCCGCGACGGCGGTGTGTTCAGTCACGCTCTGTGTACTCCGGAGGCTCGGGGGCAAATGCCCGTGATGACGCGGCCCCAATTGGGCCAGAAACCTGTGCTCCAGTCTACGGTGTCTCGCCTGTGCTCGCGTGCGGTGGAATTTCTCAGGTGGACACGGAACACTTGAGCCATGAGTACTCCGAATGGGAAGCCAACGTCATCCAATCCTGCTGAAAATTCTTCAGCGCAGGGTCGGACGACACCCCCCGCGAACCACCAAGATGAGCCGGCCCGTTCAGCCGTTGTCTTGCCCCCAACTCCGCCTGAGCAAGAGGATCGCGATTCAGGGTCTCCGGCACCGCGTCCGCCAGCGCCGCCAGCACCTGAATCACACGCGGCTGAGTCGAACGCAGCTGAATCGAACGCAGCTGAGTCGAACGCAGCTGAATCACACGCACCTGAGTCGAACGCAGCTGAATCACACGCACCTGAGCAGCGGGTTCAGGATCCGCAGACAGGCGAGCACCAAAGCGGCAGCCAGCGGCCGCCGATAGCGCCGCCACCGCATGAGGGCCAGCAACAAGGATCCGCTTCGTACGGGGGCAGTCAGCAGGATCCCCGCGGGGCTGTCGCAGAGGCACCGCAGAACAAGCTCTCCATGTTCCTCAAAGTCAGCATCATCCTGCTTTCCGCAGTATCGCTCGCGTCGATTTCGTTGCTGTTCATTGGCGATTTTGAGGGTCGATTCGAGCGCGTGTTCTCCACGTTTGTGCTGTTCGCAATATTCGTGCTCTTTACGGCTTTCGACACTCGTCGTGAGCAGAAGTCGGAGTGGTACGCGCCGGTCGCGCTGATCGCAAACGCCTACATTCTCGGGCTTCTTCTCATCGTCATTTGGATGACCCCGTACCACCCGTTCACACTTGGGTGGGAGATCTTCTGGAAGTCGCTCCTCGTCATAGTGGTGACTCGAGCCGTGATCCTGTGCTGCCAGCTATTGCTGCGCCTCGGCGAACACCTGCCCGCGCTCGTGACTCGGTTCGCATTCTCCACGAGCGTGCTCGCGGTACTGTCTGGAATTCTCTTCACCGCACCGGTCGGCATCGAGTCATTCGACGTGAATGTACCTGACCTGTACTGGAAGATCGCGACGGCCACGCTGATCCTGACGGCGCTGGGTCTTGCGATCACGCTGCTGCTGCGCTGGTACTACAGTGCAGACATTCGCGCGGCTCGCAAGGCGCGCGCCGAAGCCGAGCGCCGTCTGAACGCTGCGTCCGCCACTCAGGTGCAGAATCAGCCGTTGCCTCATGCGCCGCAGCAGAATCAGCATCCGCAACACCAGCAGCAGGCGCCGCAACAGGTTCAGCACGCTCCACAGGAGCAAGCGCCGCCGCAGCAGTTGCTGCCGTGGCCCACGTTTGCGGACGGCAGGCCACTGCCGGCCGGACCCGACGGTCAGCCAGACTTCTCGGTGCTTCAGCGGCCCGGGCAGTAGCGCTTCGTCGAATGCCGCGCCTCGTCGCATCGGTGACGCTCGCGCTCGCCGCGGGACTGTTATTGAGCGCGTGTGGAGCAGAGCCAGCATCCACCACGCAAGAAGCACCTGAATCGCGCACGGTGACGATCACCGACAATACTGGGATGCAAACGATCGAGGTGCCACCAAATTCAGTGGTGGCACTCGACGACCGAACCGTTGAAATGCTCAAGAGTTGGGGAGTGGAACTCAGCGCGGATGGCAACTCGTTGCTCCGCAGTACGGCACCGAGCAACGACGAAGACGCGGCTGCGGATAGCGAAAGCGAGACAACCGCGGAGGGTCTGGACACTTCGCGGCCGGAGCAGGAGCGCGAAGACATAGGCCCTCCTGAACCCGACTTCGAGATCATCTCGGAGGTACGCCCAGACCTCGTTATCGAAGGGCAGCAGTTCGCGCAGTACCGCGAAGAGATCGCAGATGCGGCACCAGGGGCGACCCTCCTGGATGTGAACCCCCGCGACGGGGAACCGTTCGATTATGAGCTGCGACGACAAGTAGTGGTACTCGGGGAAATCTTCCAGAAGCAGGATGAAGCAGCCGACCTCGTCACCGAGTTTGATGCCGCGATAGATCGGGTGAAAGCGGCCTATGATCCGGAAGACACCGTGCTAGCCGTCATTATTTCGGACGGTGAGGTCGGCCACTCAGCCGCGGGGAATGGGCACACGTTTGGGCCGCTCTTTGACGTGCTCGACCTGACACCCGCACTCGAAGTGGAGCGGTCGAGCGAGAATGAAGCTGGCGACACACTGGGCAGCGATGAGCTCGCCGCCGCGCACCCCGACTGGCTGTTCGTTATGGATCGCGACGCCGCCGGTGCTCCGACGAGCGAGCCCCTCCCCAATTCCGAGGTACTCGCAGATGTGACCGCGATGCAGCAGGGACAAATTGTCTACATGCCGACGGGCGCATACACGAACCTAGGCATACAGTCCTACACGGAATTCTTGAATAGCTTCGCTGATGCCCTAGAGGCCCAGGAGTAGCGGAGACCCCGTATAGCGACTACACGCGGGCGGCAAGCGCCGTGAGCGCCGACGAGAAGAGTTTCAGCCCGTCGAGGCCCGAGCGCATCGCCGCGGGTGTGTCGGGGCCGAAGCCGGCCTCGACCGCGTGCTCGGGGTGCGGCATCAAACCGACGACGTTACCGCGCTCGTTGGTAAGACCCGCGATGTCGTTCAGTGACCCGTTCGGGTTGACTCCGGCGTAACGGAACGCCACGAGCCCGTCACCTTCGAGCCGTTTGAGCGTCTCATCGTTCGCGATGTAACCGCCATCACCGTTCTTCAAGGGGATGACAATCTGCTCGCCGCGCTCGAACTCGTTCGTCCAGTCGGTGCTCGCGTTTTCGACGACCAACATCTGGTCCCTACGGATAAAACGCTGGTCAGCATTCCGAATCAGACCGCCGGGGAGCAAGTGGGACTCGACGAGTACCTGGAACCCATTGCAGATTCCGAGCACGGGAAGACCAGTGTTCGCAGCGTCGATCACCTCGCGCATGATGGGTGACACGGCTGCGATGGCGCCGGGCCGCAGATAGTCGCCATAGCTGAACCCACCGGGCAGCACGATGGCGTCTACCCCCTGAAGATCGTGGTCGGCGTGCCAGAGTGCGACTGGCTCTGCGCCTACAAGATGGATCGCACGCTGGGCGTCACGATCATCAAGGGAACCGGGGAACGTGACGACGCCAATGCGCGCCATTACTGAACCCCACCCTGAGAAGCGTGAGCTTCACCGTCGTCGACCGAGATCGACACGACATCCTCAATCACAGAGTTTGAGAGTACGTCGTCTGCAAGCTGACGTACCTCTGCGAGCACCTCGTCAGTGACGGGGCCGTCAACGCTGAGCTCGAAGCGCTTTCCGATGCGCACGTTCTGAAACTTGCCGTGCCCGAGGCGATCCAGCGCACCCGTTGTGGCCTTGCCTTGCGGGTCAAGCAGTTCAGCCTTCGGCATGACGTCAACAACAATCGTGGGCACCCGGGGTCTCCGTTCTCGAATACAACTGGTTTAATTCTCGCACACTCACATGGCACTCAACGGCTTGTGAGGAACTCCTCAATTACCGCCGATGTGGAGGCTCGTTCCCGGTCAGTCGGGTGAAGAGCTCCCGGTATCGCTCGGACGTTTGCTCAACGATTTCCGACGGGAGCGGGGGTGGTGTGCCCGTACGGTCCCAGTGGGTGGCGAGCCAGTTGCGCACGATCTGCTTATCGAACGAGGCGAGGCGTTCCGTGCGCGAATTCCGCTCGTCAAGGTAGGCGGCCGCATCCCAGTACCGAGACGAGTCGCTCGTGAGCACCTCATCGGCGAGGACGAGTTCGCCGGTGTGTGGATCCTGCCCAAATTCAAACTTGGTGTCAGCAAGAATGACACCGCGTTCGGCCGCAATGTTTCTCGCGGCGGTGAACGTGGCGAGTGAGGCCTCTCGCAGTGCGCTTGCACCGTCTTCACCCACGAGCTCGACGCTGCGTTCGTAGGTGATGTTTTCGTCGTGGGACCCGAGTGGTGCCTTATAGGCGGGCGTGTAGATGGGGGTGTCGAGCAGATCCCCATCTTGAATACCAGTGGGCAGCTCAATGCCGCAAACTGCCCCCGTTTCGGAGTACTCTGCGTACCCCGAGCCCGTGAGCGCGCCGCGAACGACGCACTCGATCGGATACATATCGAGGCGCCGCGTGAGCATGGCCCGATCCGCGACCTCCTCAGGTACGAGCGGTGCGGCAGGCGTCTGTGGCACCAGGTGATTCGGCAGGTCGATCTGATCGAACCACCAGTTCGACAGCGCGGTCAGCAACGCCCCCTTGCCGGGAATCGCGGGCTCGAGCACATGGTCAAACGCGCTCACGCGGTTGCTCGCAACAACGAGCAGGTATGCGTGGCTCGTTGCCACAGTCTCAGTTGCAGTTGGGTCCGATGCGGGCACGTAGAGATCGCGCACCTTGCCAGAATACTGGTGCTGCCAGCCATCGAGCTGGAGGGGTGCAGGGGGAGAAGTCACCCGCCCATTCTCTCACTACCAGTGCGCCGGTGTTCAGCCCCGTCGGCCAGTACCTGAAGAGAAGCTTCGTGAACAGACATCGCAGTCCAATTGCAGGCGTGGAGCGGTAGGCTGGCTGGATAAGCGTGAGGGAGAGCAGCTAATGGTTCCGTTGGGCCCCGTGGTCGTCAAGACTCAAGTGAACGCGACGCGTATTACTGTCTGGGCTCATCTTGTGCGTGCGGATCTGCGGGCCGACTGGTGGCCTGAATTGAGTCTTGACCCGCGGTTCGGTGGTGTGGTCACCGAGTGCTGGTCTGAGGGCGAGGGCGATGACCTCGTCAGTCGGGACGCAACGGGGGAAATTGACGTGCTGATCGAAGGACATGCTCTCGGGTTCCGCTGGAAAGATGCCGGAGATTCACGTCAGACGGCGGTGCTCGTCACGCTCCGCAGCGCCGACCAGCAGACCGCGGTGACCGTGTCAGAGATGGGATTCGATGCGCTCTCTGATGCGGCTGATCGTGCGGCGTCTTCCCAAGAGGGGTGGCGGCTGCTTCTGAGTGATCTTGCGGCGGTTTCGGAGGCGTCAGGCAATGTGATTCCGGATCCTCCAGCGTACGAGCCGGAGCCCGAGCTGGCGTCCGGACCGGAGCCTGACCCCGCGCCGGAACCCGAAGTGAGCGTTGAGGCCGAGCCCTCTGACGCTTTCAGTGCGGACGAAGCTAGCCCTGGTGAGACGAGCACTGGTGAGGCGAGCACTGGTGAGACAGGCACAGGTGAGACGAGCACTGGTGAGACATCCGAGCGCGACTTTGAGCGGGTGCTCCGCGGAGAATAGTCTCCGCCACCACGTCGACGCTAGCCGACTCGGGCAGCGATGTCGGTGCGGTGCTGCCCACCTTCGAGGCCGATGAGCTGGATTGCCTCGTAAGCACGTCCCCGCGCGGTGGCGAAGTCCGGGCCCTCGCCGACGATGCCGAGCACACGTCCGCCGGTCGCGATCCACGAACCGTCCGCTTCTCGCTGAGTCGCCGCGTGCACGACGTGCACGCCTGCCAGTGACTCAACCTCGCTCAAGCCCGTGATCTCGCGGCCAGTTACGGGATCGCCTGGGTACCCCTCACTCGCGACGACCACGACTACGGCAACATCGTCCGTGAACTCAGGGTCAGGGAGCGTCGACAGGGTGCCCGAGGCAGCGGCAAGGAGGTACTGGCTCAGGGACGAGGTGAGTCGGGGGAGCACCACCTGTGTCTCCGGATCGCCGAAGCGGGCGTTGAACTCGATGACGCGCACGCCATCGGCCGTGACGATCAGTCCGCAGTAGAGCAGCCCGATGAACGGAGTCCCTTCAGCTTCGAGCTGGCGGACCGTGGGGAGTGCGACGGTCGTGGTGATCTCGTCGATAAAGTCGTCTGGGAGCCAGGGGACTGGCGAGTAGGCGCCCATGCCACCCGTGTTCGGGCCTTCATCGCCATCGAAGATGCGCTTGTAGTCTTGCGCCGGGCTGAGCGGCACCACGTCGTGCCCGTCAGCGAAGAAGAATAGTGAGACCTCCTGCCCATCGAGAAATTCCTCGATGAGGAGGTCGCCGTGAGACACCCAGGTTTCGACATGGGCGAGCGCAGCGGCCCGGTCTTCGGTGACAAGCACGCCCTTGCCCGAGGCGAGGCCGTCAGCTTTCACCACGTAGGGTGCGCCGAACGCGTCAAGCACCGTTGCCGCATCAGCGACCGAGGTGACGCGCTGTGCGCCGCCTGTCGGCACGCCAGCCTCGGCCATGATGCGTTTCGCAAACGCCTTGGATCCCTCGAGCTGGGCGGCGGCCTTTCCCGGGCCAAACACGGGGATGCCGCGCTCGCGCAACGGGTCTGCAACTCCCGCAACAAGCGGCGCCTCGGGGCCGACCACGACGAGGTCGAAGCCGCGATCCTGCACCATCTCTAGCACTTCGATGGGGTCGGTAAAGTTCAGTGCGGCAGTCTCGACTCCCGCTGCATCGACACCGGCGTTGCCTGGCGCACAGACGACCTCGTGGCCGGCCTCTTCTGCCAGGAGCGCGCGGACAATTGCGTGTTCACGGGCGCCGGGGCCCAGTACCAGGATCTTCACTCCTCCAGCCTAACCTGCGCCCCGGCATCGAATGGGTCGAGCCACGGTTCATATGTGATGGAGCATGCGGGCCTATGCTGAGACGCATGGCAAAGCGCAGGATCACCCACGATGACGGGCTCAGCGCACTTCGTGCGGCCGCGGCCGGGACTGGGGCCGCGGCGCCATCGCGCTCGGAGCTTGCGACGGCCGTACGGTACCTGCTTGAGGAGCTCGCCGAACTTGCGCCGGGCAACTCTGTTGAGGTTCGCGTGCCCCCGTTTGGGGCGGTGCAGTGCGTTGCGGGCCCGCGTCATACACGGGGCACGCCCGCGAACGTCATCGAAACCGACCCCGAAACGTGGGTGGCGGTCGCAACCGGCGTATTGGACTGGGGCGAAGCGGTCGCAGGCGGCAAGATCACCGCATCGGGTGCGCGGGCGAACCTCCACGGATTGTTGCCTGTTATACGGCTGTGAGGTTCGCGCTCAGCGGATCCTGAGAGAATAGACACCATGAGCAATTCCGACCTCGCCGGCCGTGACGCGAGCACCCCACCTGATCAGCCTGCTGAGACCGAGGAACCTACCATTGTGGAGTCCGAGGTAGAGGTCAAGCTCGAGCGTTCCGTGCGCTTCAGTCGGCTGCTCATCGTTGGCGCCATTGTGGGAGTCGTTGTAATGACGATGATTAGCCTGACTTTTCCGATCACCGAAGAATCGCAGTTCACGATGCCTCAGGTTGTCGGCTTCATGGCCCTGGTTGGAGCCGTGCTCGGACTCACACTCGGCGGGGTTCTGGGGCTCGTCCTCTCGGCGATTGCGAAGCGACAGCGCGGCACGGGCACCGCTACCCAGGTCGACGTGCGATAATCTCAACATCTCGATAAAGGAGCACTCTCGCGATGCTAGGAAACCTCAACGGTCCGACACTCATAGTCATTCTCTTCATAGTCCTGCTGCTCTTCGGTGCACCGAAGCTGCCGGGGCTTGCGAAGAGCCTGGGTCAGTCGATGAAGATCCTCAAAAAAGAGGTCTCGAACGACGACGCCAAAGGAGCAAAAGACGGCAAGGGTGCCGAGCAGAACACTGCTGACTCCTCAGGTGCCTCTGGGTCCGCCGATGCGTCTGGCTCCACAGGAACTGCAGAGAACTCAAGCGCTTCCGACACCAACGCAGACGCAGCGCCCCACGATCACAATAAGGGCGGTAGCTCGAGCTCATAGCTCTCACTCGCTCCTGCCAAAATCCCCTCGCAAGCGCTCCTGCTGCGAGGGGATTCTTGTGTGGTACACGCGTATCCGTAGCGTGTGCCGCGCTCAGCTCACCTGCGTGGACTCTACCCAGTCGAGGTATTCTCGGTCGACGTCGCCGGTGATGTACTCGCCTGTGAAGCAGCTCTGCTCGAGCTCGGTCACGTGATCTTGCCCCGCGAGTATTGCCCGGTTCATTCCCTCCACCGACATGAAGACCATATGGTCCGCACCGAGCTCAGCGGCAATTTCTTCGGTCGTGCGGTCGTGCGCAACGAGTTCTTGGCGGGTCGGCATGTTGATGCCGTAGACGTGGGGGAACTTGACGGGAGGCGCCGCCGAAGCGAACGTCACAGACTTTGCGCCGGCTGTGCGAGCCATCTCGATGATCTCGCGTGACGTGGTGCCGCGCACGATTGAGTCATCGACGATCAGTATGTTCTTGTCCTGAAACTCGATGCGCATTGCGTTGAGCTTCTGGCGCACGCTCTTCTTGCGAACGGCCTGCCCCGGCATGATGAATGTGCGGCCGACGTAGCGGTTCTTAAAGAAGCCCTCGCGATACTCGATGCCCAGGCGCTGAGCGACCTGCATCGCGCTGGGGCGTGCCGAGTCGGGAATCGGCATCACTACGTCAATATCGACGTGCGCGAGCTGTTCAATGATCTCCTCAGCGAGGACGTCGCCCAAGCGCAGCCGCGCGTCGTACACCGCGATCCCGTCGAGCACTGAGTCGGGCCGTGCGAGGTAAATGTACTCGAAAGCGCACGGGACCAGCCGACGGGTCGGTGCGCACTGCTGGGAATACATCCAGCCGTCAGGTGAGATCAGGATCGCCTCACCGGGCTCCACATCGCGTACGACCTCGTACCCACCAGACTCGAGCACGAGTGACTCCGAGGCAACCACCCACTCGTCGCCACCTCCGGCCGCGTCACGGCGACCCAAGACGAGCGGCCGGATCCCGAGGGGGTCGCGGAACGCGAGGAGTCCGTGCCCGGCAATCATTGCGATCGCAGCGTACGAGCCTTTGACACGCTCGTGCAGACGGGAGACCGCGCTGAACACCTGACCCTTGTCGAGCGAGAGGCCCGTGATTCCCGCTTGGAGCTCGTTCGCGAGCACGTTGAGAAGTAGCTCGGTGTCGGAGTGAGTGTTGAGGTGGCGTCGATCGACGTTGTACAGGTCGGCGGTGAGTTCGCGTGTGTTCGTCAGGTTGCCGTTGTGCACGAGAATGATGCCGTAGGGGGCGCCAACGTAGAACGGCTGCGCCTCTTCCTCGTGCTCCGCACCTCCGTGCGTCGTGTAGCGGACGTGCCCGAGGCCGATGTTGCCACGGAGGTTTCGCATGTCTCGGGTGCGGTATGCCTCACGCACCTGGCCGCTTGCTTTCACGATGTGGAAGCGGTCGCCCTCGGCTGTCGCGATCCCAGTGGAGTCTTGCCCCCTGTGCTGCAGCAGCAGCAAGCTGTCGTACACCTGCTGGTTGACCGGTTCGGATGAGACGATTCCGACGATGCCGCACATGCTGTAAATATGCTCCCTGGGAGTAAGCGATGCGCCGCTGCGGCGCGGATATAAGTCTCCCACATGAAGCTGGGCCCGTGAGCCGTGTGGTGCGCGTGAGCGAGTAGAATGCCGTGGTGACGGAAAATACTTCGCTCTATGCCCAATCCGGGGTCGACACAGCTGCCGGCGACCTTGCCGTCGAACTGATGAAGTCGGCTGTGGTGAGAACTCAGGGACCCGAGGTGATTGGTGGTGTCGGCGGATTCGCCGGGATGTTCGACGCCTCCGCACTGCTCGGCTATAAGCGGCCGCTCCTCGCGAGCTCTACCGATGGCGTCGGCACCAAGGTCGCGATTGCGCAGGCCATCGACAAGCACGACACGATCGGCCAAGACCTCGTCGCCATGGTGGTCGACGACATCGTCGTGGTCGGTGCGAAACCACTCTTCATGACCGATTACATTGCGTGCGGCAAGCTCGTACCTGAACGCATCGCCGACATAGTGCGCGGGATCGCCGAGGCCTGCGAAGCCACCGGCACAGCGCTGGTCGGCGGAGAGACCGCTGAGCACCCTGGCCTGCTCGGGCCCGACGACTATGACGTGGCGGGTGCCGCGACGGGCGTCGTCGAGGCTGATCGGATGCTGCAGCCGTCACGTGTGCAGGACGGCGATGTCGTGCTCGCGATGGCTGCGTCTGGCCTGCACTCAAATGGCTTCTCTCTCGTCCGCCACATTCTGGCTGAGCGCAACATTTCATATCAGGATCACAGCGCGGACTTGGGTGCGAGCTACGGTGAGGCACTCCTGACGCCCACCGCGCTCTACACGTCACCCCTGCTCCGCGTTCTCGAAGACGCTGAGCTCGACGGTGCGATTCACTCACTCAGCCATGTGACGGGCGGTGGGATCGCAGCCAACCTTGCACGTGTACTCCCCGCGGGGTCATGGGTCGAAGTGGATCGCGCAAGCTGGTCACCGCCCCCAGTGTTCCGGCACCTTGCCGATCTGGGCGGTCACTCACTTGAGAGCCTCGAGGGTGCCTGGAACCTTGGCATCGGAATGTTTGCCGTCGTTGACGGGGCCCGTGCTCCGCACGTCGCAGCGGCACTGACTAGTGAGGGACTCGACGTGTGGCAGGCGGGCGCGGTCTCGATGGCGTCGCGCGACTTCGCGGGGTTCGAGCAGCGTGCGAAAGGTGTCGACGGTGGCGCTGTTCGCCTCGTCGGGTCATACGCAAGCTAATACTCGGTGCGCCGAGAACGCACGCGAGTTGTGTGCCAAAGCTACGCTGGCGACAGAAACGCTACGACCGTGATGGGCGATCGCTGGCGCGCTGCGAGAACGCAATTCCGAAGCCCACAGCTGCCGCGAGCAGCCCGGCGCTAAACATGACGAGGCCCCAGCCGGGAACGCTGAACGCCGCGCCCATCAGGTAGATGCCGCCAAACGACAAGATGGCGGAGATGATGAAGCGCAGGATCGTACCGAACTCCGGGCGTGCCTGCTTGGGAGCAGCAAAAGGTGACGAAGCGTCCGCAGCTTCGTCCGACTTTGGGGAGGCCTGGAGATTTGACACGTCTTCTCACTTCCGGTTCGACTACTTCAAACGAATGAGCGCAGCGAATGCGCGTATCTAATTATCGTATCCCACAAGCCCGACACTTCGAGACGGATCGAACGCGGGCTCGAAGAGGGTGCCGAGGAGTTAGCGACCAGTTGAGTGGTCGGTGTCTTCTTCGGTGTCGTCGCCATTGTATTTATCGGCGTACTCCGCCCACGCGTCTTCGCTCGACTCGCTCCGCGATGCGGATGCGAGTTCCCGCTGAAGCTGCGATAGGTCGGTGTTCGGGCTGAAGTACTTCAGTTCCCGTGCGACTTTCGTGTGCTTTGCTTTCTGACGGCCGCGCCCCATGCGTGACCCCCTCACTTACACATTCGGGCCTCGCGAGAAATGAGCCGCGAGGCAGGTTCTTATTCAAGTTGACGTATAGGCCTTACCTTATCACGATCCGGTCACATACTTGATTGGGTGGACTGTGTGCTCCCAGCGAACTCTCACGGGCGTAGGGCGATGAGAATCGCGGCAGATAGCATGATGAGTGTGACTGGTTCGAGCAAACGCACGCGCGCGGTCCGAGTGATACTGTTCTCGCTCCTTGGGATCGCGGTGCTGGTGTTGGTGTGGGTAGTGGCGGCGACTCTGCCCATGTTTACCCACCAAAGTGCGGGCGGCTCAGGGCAGATGGTTCCCGACGCCTTTGTCTCGCAGGTCGAAGCTGAGGGCAGCGACGGTCGTCTGCGTGAGCTACAAGCCGAAACAGTGACGGGGGACGCGGTCGACCTGTCTGCGCTGCAGCCGGGTGATGAACTTGTGGTCGAGGGCGCAGGCTTCGATGCCGGCATCGGCATATACGTGGCCATCTGCGCGATTCCCGACGAGGCTGGGGAGCGCCCGACGCCGTGCCTGGGCGAGATCCCTGAGGGCGCGGAAAGCGGCGAGGCGCAGGGAGAGACGGGCCTATCGAGCGTGTGGATCACGAACGACTGGGCGTGGCGAGCATTCGCCACGCAGAGATACGACAGTGCTGACG
The DNA here is from genome assembly GCA_052090925.1 of Leucobacter sp. Lineage (GTDB taxonomy): Bacteria > Actinomycetota > Actinomycetes > Actinomycetales > Microbacteriaceae > Leucobacter. The sequence continues at coordinate 18,842 of JBQDBM010000009.1, forward strand.
ACGGGACATTCTCCGCGCTCATGACGGTGCCACAACCGACGGTCGAGGGACTCAATTGCCTGGAGCAACGCTGCGCCGTGACGACTCGAGCCGATCACACCGCGAGCGCGGACCGTGTGCAAGACATGCAGCTGCCCGTCGCGTTTGTTCAGTAACGCAGGCAGGTTGCCTATCCGCCGGTGAGCGGTGTGATGACGAGGGCCGCGATCGTGTAGATGCCAAGCCCCGCGAGGCAGCCGATGACGGTGCCGTTGATCCTGATGAATTGCAGATCTTTGCCCACCTGCAGCTCGATCTTCTCCGCGGCCTCCCTGGAGTCCCAGTGCTGCACGGTCTCGGTCACCACGCTCGCGAGGTCGTGCCGGTAGGTGCGCACGAGGTACTCGACCGCATTCATTACCCACACGTCGATCTTGTACTGCAGCGTGGAGTCGTTGAGTAGGCGGCTCCCAAAGTCTTGTACCGCACGATTCAGGCGGACGCGGAGTTCGCTGCGTGGGTCTTCGAGCATCTCGACGAGCACAGCGCGTGCCGCGGTCCACGTACTCGCGGCGAGTGCACGAATCCGAGGGCTGTCGAACACTTCGTGCTTGAACTCCTCCAGCTGCTGTTGCAGTGAGTCACGCTCCTCAAGATCGTGCGACAGATCGGTGAGAAAACGTGCAACCGCGAGGCGAAATGGGTGTTCGCGATCGGCCGCGACGTTCTGCGTAAACCGCACGGCCTCCGTGTGCAGACGATTATCGACGAACCGATCGACGACGCTCGGCACCCAGCTGGGCAGACGGTTTGAGACGACACGGTGAAACGCCTTTGGATTGGCGACAAGCCACTCCTCGAAGCGTTCAGCCGCGATGTCCAGCAGAGCGTCGTGGTGGTTGCCGTCGATGAATGATGCGGTGACCCTCCCAAGGGTTGGCCCCCACTCGGGTTCGATGATGTGGCTGCGCACGAGCGACTCAATGAGATCGCGCACATCGTTGTCGTCAAGCACGGTGAGTGCGCCGAGCCCGGTGCTCGACACCAGCTCACCGATGTGTTCGGCATTGCGCGGGTCTGACAGCCACGTACCTGCGAGGCGGGCGCCGCTGATCTCGGCAAGTTTGTTGTGCACGACGTCTTCGGCGAGGAAGTTCTCTTCGATAAACGAGCCGAGACCCTCACCGATGTCAGCTTTCTTCGCAGAGATGAGGTTGGTGTGCGGGATCTTGATGCCGAGCGGATACCGGAACAGCGCGGTGACGGCAAACCAGTCGGCAAGCGCGCCTACCATGCCACCCTCACTCGCGGCTCGCACGTAGTGTAGCCAGGGGTAGTGATCCTGCAGCACAAACGAGACGACGAACAGGATCGCCATTGCCACCAGTAGGCCGAGCGCGATCGCCTTCATGCGGCGCAGCGCGGCGAGACGTTCGAAGTCAGCTGGGGTGACGGCACCGAGCGTGCGTGCCCGCGACGAAGCGGCACGAACGGGAAGCAAAGGCATCCCTCTATTATCGTCCTCTGACCTGAGACCGGCCCGCGACCGCTGATGGCAGCGCCGCCCACTTTGGCATGGGATAATCGCGCCTATGCATCTCTTCACCGCTGCAAGCCTGAAGAACCGCGCTCTGATCGCACTCGTGACAATTGTCGCAGCGGTGTTCGGCGTCATCAGCGTAGGTTCGCTCAAGCAAGAGCTCATGCCCTCGGTTCAATTCCCGGCGATCGCCGTGATCACGAGCTACCCCGGCGCCTCACCCGAAGTGGTGAATAATGACGTCTCGGAGCCGATTGAAACCGCACTGCGGAGCGTACCAAACCTCGAGAGCACGACCGCGACGTCGAGCACCGGTGCCTCGATGGTGGTAGCCGAGTTCACGTACGGGGTCGACATTCCGGCGACCGAGCAGCGAGCGGAACGCGCGATCAGTCGCATCTCGCAGATGCTGCCCGAAACCGCTGACCCGCAGGTGATGTCGGGAAGCATCGACGACTTCCCCGTGATTCAGATTGCGGTGACCCCGCCTGAGGATGGTGATCCTGAAGAGACCGCGAAGCTCATTGAGCGCATCTCGATCCCTGAAATTTCAGACATTGATGGGGTGCGTGAGGCACAACTGTCTGGTGCACGGGGCGACCGGGTCACCATCACACCGAATGACGGTTCCCTAGACGAGCACAGTGTGAGCACCCAGTCGATTACCGACACGCTGCAGCAGAGCGGCGTACTGATCGCGGCTGGCACCGTCACAGAAGACGGTCACACGCTTGCCGCGCAAGTGGGAAGTAGCGTGAACTCAGCGGAGGAGATCGCTGAGCTTCCAGTTGTGAGGAGCGCGGCAGATATTTCGGCCTGGCAGGCAGCGCAGCAGGCCGAGCAAATGCAGCAGATTCCGGGGCAGCAACCGAATCAGCAAATGCAGGATCCGAATATGCAGGATCCCTCCCAGCAAAACCCCAGCGCGAACCAGCAGATTCCTGACCAGCAATCACCTGAGCAACAGGCGCCGGCGCTGCCACCGCCTGTCACGATCGGGGAGGTTGCAGATGTGGTGCTGGAACCGAATCCCGTCGAGAGTATTGCTCGCGTTGACGGGGAACCCGCGCTCACCATCGGTGTCACGAAGACGTCGGCGGCAAACACCGTCGACGTCTCGCATGCCGTCGACGACCTGCTTCCCGACCTCGAAGGCGCGCTCGAGGGCGCGAGCCTTACGGTCATCTTTGACCAGGCCCCGTATGTCGAGCAAGAGATTGAGACGCTGAGCACCGAGGGTCTCCTCGGTCTGCTGTTCGCAGTGATTGTGATCCTCGTCTTCTTGATGTCGATGCGCGCCACGCTGGTGACCGCGATCTCGATCCCGACCTCCGTACTGTTCACCATCATCGGCTTGAACTTCGCCGAGTATTCGCTCAATATGTTGACGCTCGGCGCTCTCACGATCTCGATCGGCCGCGTGGTGGACGACTCGATTGTGGTCATCGAGAACATCAAGCGACACCTCACCATCGAGGAGAACCGCGCCGAGACGATCGTCAAGGCGGTCAAAGAGGTGGCTGGAGCCATTACGGCGTCAACGGTCGCGACCATGGCAGTGTTCCTGCCGGTTGCATTCGTCGACGGGATGATCGGTGAGCTGTTCCGTCCGTTCTCGTTTACGGTTGCGTTTGCGCTCGCCGCATCGCTCGTGGTGTCGCTCACTATCGTTCCGGTGCTCGCCTACTGGTTCTTGAAGCCCGCGAGTGAATCGCGCCGGCCAAAGTTTCTCACGCGGAAAGGCGCGACGCCGTCGACGGACCCCGACGCTCCGACCGCACTCCAGCGCCGCTACCGGCCCATCATCGACTGGACGTTGAAGTGGCCCAAGACCACGCTCTCACTCGCACTGCTGATGTTGATCCTGACCGTCATGGTGAGCCCGCTGATGAAGACGAACTTCTTGGGCAGCAACGAGCAGAACTCGGTCGGCGTGACGCAAGAACTCGAGCCGGGCACCAGTTTGAGTACCCAGCTGGAGCACGCAGAGCGCACCGAGGAGGCACTCGCGACCGTTGCCGCTGTTGAAACCGTGCAGGTGACGATCGGTTCGTCGGGTGATGGCATGGCTGCACTCTTCGGCTCTGGTGGCGACGGCACCATCAACTACTCGGTGACGACGGACCCCGAGGCGACGCAGTCTGAAGTGCAAGATCAGATCCGCGACGCCGTCGAAAGCCTCGAGGACGCGGGTGAGTTCTCGCTCGGCATGTCCGACGGGGGCGTATCGATGTCGACCGCGATCGAGATTTATGTAACGGCTCAGGATCAGGAGACGCTCACTGAGGCGAGCGACGCGGTCGTCGCAGAGCTGCAGGGCCGGCCGGGCCTGGTGCAAGTGGAGAGCGATCTCGCCACCTCGCGTCCGTACCTGCGCATCGCGGTGGACCGGGGGGAGGCCGCCGAGGTTGGGTTGACTGAGGCCGCCGTCGCCAACCTGGCTGCTCAGAGTATGCAGCCCACGCAGGTCGGGCAGATCACGATGGACGCGAACAGCATCAACGTGTATCTCTCGGAGGGGGAGAAGCCGGAGGACGTGGCTGGCGTTGCCGCGCTCATGATCCCGACCGCCGACGGTGAGCAGCGCCTCGACTCGGTCGCGTCGGTCGAGATCGCGGACGGACCAGTGACCGTGCAAACGGAGAACGCCGTGCGCATGGTGACTGTCTCTGCGCTTCCCGATGGTGACGACCTGGGCGTCGCGAGCGCTGAGATCACTGCCGGACTCGACACGGTCGCACTCCCCGCCGGCGCCACCGCAAATATCGGTGGCGTGATGTCTCAGCAATCGGAAGCATTCGAGCAGCTCGGGATCGCGCTGCTCGCGGCGATCCTCATCGTATATGTCGTGATGGTGGCGACGTTCAAGAGCCTCCTGCAACCGTTGCTGCTGCTGGTGTCAGTGCCGTTTGCGGCGACTGGAGCGATTTTGCTGCTCATCGCGACGGGCATCCCGCTCGGTGTGGCCTCACTCATTGGTGTGCTGATGCTCATTGGTGTGGTGGTGACGAATGCGATCGTGCTCGTGGATCTCGTGAATCAATACCGAGAACGTGGCGCGCCTCTGCGTCACGCCGTGGTGCAGGGATCCTTGCTTCGTCTGCGACCGATCATCATGACTGCGCTCGCGACGATCTTGGCGCTCACGCCGATGGGGATCGGGATCACCGGCAAGGGAGGCTTCATCTCGCAGCCGCTTGCGCTGGTCGTGATTGGTGGCCTGCTCTCATCGACTGTCCTCACGCTGGTCGTGCTGCCGACGCTGTATTACGTAGTAGAACGTGGTCGCGAGAAGCGCCGCGAACGCCGGATCGCGCGCCGGAGCGGAGACAGGGGGCCGGTCGCTGGTTTCACCGGTGGGGCTGCTGCGTTCGCTGGTGCTGGTGCTGGTGCTGGAGCTGGAGCCGGAGCCGGAGCAGGTGCTGGTGCTGGAGCCGCGCCCGCCGCACAAACCGACCATGAAAGCTTGGGGATTTCTGGGGGTTCCGCGGAATCCGAGGTGCCTGCCGGGCCGCCCATCAAACCCGAGGGGTTCGTTGAGCCGGACGAGCCTCCTCTGCCAGCGGATTCGGAGATGACTGAAGATTTCGTCGCGCCTCAGGAAGAAACTGATTTCCAAGCGATTCCGGGCGTCACTCTCGTGGCGGATGATGTTGACCAGGACCAGGACCAGGACCAGGTTGTGGGCCAGGCTGAGAAAGAAACTGAACCGGCGCCCGGGCCTCGTCGTGGTCGCCGCGCGGCCACACGCTCGCGCGGGTTCCTGCGGCGCCGGCCACAGGCTACGACAGTGGTTCCTCCTGCCGGCGCGGCTGTTCCTGGTACACCTGTTCCTGGTACACCTGTTCCTGGTACACCTGTTCCTGGTACACCTGTTCCGGATACACCTGTTCCGGCGGTGCCTGTTGCAGGTGTGCCAGTCAGCGGTGAGCCGGGGCACGCTACACCCGATCCCGATCCCGATCCCGATGGCGCTGAGGCTGAGGCTGAGGTTGAGGGCATTGTGAATGGTGCTTCAGCGGCCAGCGTTCCGGTGAATGAGATGCCAGAAGCTCAGGCCTCAGATACCGAGGCCTCGGAGTTCGCAGGGCCGGGGACAGATGGGCCAGTGCCCGCAGATGGTGGTGTCGACGCCGTCATAGACAGGGGCGAAGACGCAGAGATAGAAGCAGACGATGACGATGCCTCCGGCGAGATCTCGGACGAACTCGCAGAGCTGCTCGGTGCCCTCGGCCTACCCGTGTCGAGTGCCTGGGATGCCGAAGATGACGCCGACGAGCATGACAAGACTGAGGCAGCACCCGACCCTGAGGTCGACCTATCTGACGCAGGGGAGGATTCAAACGCGACGCCGTTGATCCTGCCGCCGACGGTCCCGGCTCCAAGCACTGAGGTCACTCCGGATGACCATGCAGGTACGGTAGGAGATGCCGAGACAGAAACAGAATCCAGTTCGGACACAGCCGCAGGTCCAGACTCTGCTGCTGGTCCGGAACACACTGAAATCAACCAGCCCGTATCTGAGCCACCGCCGCCCGTGACGGGCGAGCTCGGCTGGACCGAAATGATGCGACAGGTGAGACAGGGTACTGATCCTGCACAACCCAATCAGGAAGCCAACGAGGGCGGCAACGGCACCGCACCATCGACGGACACCGATGAACCGCCGGAGCGCTCCGAATGAACCCGGAGCGTGACGAATAGGCACGCACGAATAGACACATACGATTAGGCGCCGACAAGTAAGCACTTCCGAGTGAGAACCAAGAGAGGCCCCCGTGGCACAAAAGCGCAGGCGCGGATACCGCGTCGCAGCCAACTACGAACCGAACCGTGGCAAAAAGCCGCGCCGGGGCGAGACGGGCGGGTCACAGGGGTCGAAGCGCGGCGAGCGTCGCGGTACTGCGCCAGGCGGCTCGAATTACAAGGCCCGGCGCAGCGATGAGCGACCGGCTCAGGATCGCCAGCACTCGCAAGGGCGGCCGGCGCGTCCAGCCCGACAGGCGCGCCCAGCCCGCAACGTGGACTTGACGTTCGAGAAACTCGACGCCACACAGACTTCGGCGGCCGATGTTGCAGGAGTGACGTTCCCGGGCCTCGGGCTCGGCGGTAACATCGTGCGCACGCTCACCGAACTCGGTGCAGATCGCCCGTTTCCCATCCAGGCGGCGACAATCCCAGATATATTGACTGGTCGCGACGTCCTCGCGCGGGCGCATACGGGGTCGGGCAAAACGATCGCGTTCGGTGCACCGCTCGTGGAGCGGCTGCTGCAGCTGAAAGCGGCCGGAAAAGTGTCGCAGGACCACCAAGCAGACTCAAAACCACGACGTGGTGAACGGCAGCGCCGATCCCCCGCGAGGCCCACTCGCAAACCCAAGGCACTGATCCTCGCACCCACTCGTGAACTTGCGTTGCAGATCGACCGTACGGTGCAGCCGATTGCGCGATCGGTTGGTCTGTACACGGCCCAACTAGTCGGCGGAGTGCCCATCGAACCGCAGCTGCACGCGCTTGAGCGTGGCATCGACATCGTGATCGGGACTCCAGGGCGGATTGAGGATCTGATCCAGCGACGCAAACTCGACCTGAGCGAGGTCGCTGTGTCGGTGATCGACGAAGCAGATCACATGTGTGACCTTGGCTTCTTAGAGCCTGTGCAGCTGATCCTGCGTCGTACCGAGAGTGGCGGGCAGCGACTGCTGTTCTCGGCAACGCTTGACCAGGCGGTAGCGCAGCTTGTGTCTGAGTTCTTGCGTGACCCTGCCGTGCATGAAGTCGTTGATGATGAAGGGGCGGCGGGCCGAACCGAGCACCGCGTTCTCGTCGTGATGCGCGAGGACAAGAATCGCGCGCTCGTCGAACTCGCAGAGGGCGCCGATCGCGTGCTCGTGTTTTGCCGCACGCGAGCCTATGCGGAGCAGATTGCCGAGCTTCTCGACGGTGCAGGGCTCCGCACCACGGCCCTGCACGGAAATCTCAGCCAGGCGAAGCGGGAGAGCGGACTCGCCCGGTTTGCGAAAGGAAAAGCCCAGGTGCTCGTCGCTACCGACGTTGCGGCCCGAGGCATCCACGTCGACGACGTTGACCTCGTGCTCCAGGCGGACCCGCCCGATGACTACAAGACCTATCTGCACCGCGCCGGTCGCACGGGCCGCGCCGGTCGGGAGGGCGTCGTGGTCACGGTGATCCCGCGCACCCGGCAGACGCGCACCCGAGAGATGCTCCAGGCCGCGGAGATTGATCCTGCATATTTTGGTGATTTCGTGCCCGCGGGCTCCCGCTGAGCGCGCATGAAACTTTCGTGGCTACACTAGGCCGGGCTGCGACAGAGGCCGCGATGAAAAGGACGATGAGTGTCTGATCCGAACCAAGTACCCAGCGACGACGGTGCCCCCGAGGCCCCGCCCGCGGCTGCACCACGCTATGCGCCGCCTCCGCACTATGCCCCGCCGACGTACTATGGCACGCCATCCCAGCAGGTGCCGTATCAGCCGCAGTACACGCGGGGCGACGCCCACCCCCAGCAACGTGCCGCGCCTGGCTACGAACAGCCTTACTACCCAGCGGAACTTTACGGACCAGTGCCGCCGCAACCGCTTCCATACGGTTATATTCGGGCGGGTGGCCAGAAGTTTTGGGCGATGCTGTTCTTGTTCTTCATCCCGTATGTCGGGTTTCTGGTGGCCCCGATCGTCGCGATCGTGCTCTGCTCAACCGAGCGTCGTAACCCGTTTCCGCTCGTGCGGGAGAATGCGCGGTGGGCCGCCAACTGGGCTCTCACTGTACTGACCTGGCAGGCCGCCTCGATCGTGCTCATCATTGTCGGTGTCATCGTCGGGGTGACCCAGGAAGAGCTGACCGGCAACGGCGACGTAGGGCTCGCCTTTGTGATCCCGGGATTTCTCTTATTTTTCATTGCCGGAGTCGCGCACCTCGTAGTCGCCATCATGGGCACAGCGCAGGCGAACAGCCGCGTATTCAACCTGCGGCTGGCCATTCCGTATATCCGTGAGGACCGCTAGCTGCCCTGAGGTCGGCGAGTCCGGTGGGACCGACTAGGTAATGCCGCTGAGCACAGTGAGTTGAGGCCCGTGTGATCCACTGGATTCACCACTACGTTTGTGTCACACCTAACTCTCATGCGGCGAAACTTAGAGGGGTTCCACAACTGGGTGTGGGTGCGTAGCAGAGGTGGCTTGTGGGGTTTCGGCCCTGTGCTTGATGGTGTTAGGCCCTCGGTTTAGTCTGGCGACATCAACCTCATGGAGTGTGCCGTGCCGTGATTCGGCGCAGTGGCAACCACGCAAGAGCTCGAAGGAGAAGCGATGACTCAGCTAAGTGATGCAACACCAGCAGCAGCCGCAAACACCGGACCAACATCGACTTCCGCAGATAACCCAGCTCCAGAGGTCACTGCCGGTGGCATCAAGGTCGACACTGCACTCCTCGAAGATTTGCTGCTCGGCAAGTGGAAAGAAGAGCGCAGGGAATCGCGGAAGCTCGCGGCAGATCCGAGGCTCCATACCGAGCAGGGAACGCCGATGGACGAGTATCGCGAGCGTGTGCTTGAGCAGCTCAGTGTGCTCGTGGAAGAGGGAGCGATCCAGCGGGCGTTTCCGGCCCACGTGGGCGGCGCAGACAACCACGGCGGTAACATTGCGGCCTTCCAAGAGCTCGTGCTGGCTGACCCCTCGCTACAAATCAAGAGCGGCGTACAGTGGGGGCTCTTTGGTGCGGCGATCCTGCACCTTGGTACACCAAAACACCACGAGAAGTGGCTGCCCAGCGTGCTCAATCTGGACATCCCCGGAGCGTTCGCAATGACCGAAATCGGCCACGGATCTGATGTTGCGTCGGTCGGCACGACGGCGACGTATGATCCAGAAGCCGAAGAATTCGTCATTCACACCCCGTTCCGCGGCGCCTGGAAGGAGTTCCTCGGGAACGCTGCGTTACACGGCCGGGCCGCGGTCGTTTTCGCTCAACTCATTACGAACGGAGTGCGTCACGGCGTGCACGCGTTTTATGTGCCGATTCGTACGCCCGAGGGAGAGCTGCTGCCCGGTGTTGGGAGCGAAGACGATGGGGTGAAGGGTGGGCTCAACGGGATCGACAATGGGCGCCTACATTTCACGCAGGTCAGGATCCCGCGGGAAAACCTCCTCAACCGCTATGGGGATGTGGCCGCCGACGGCACCTATACGTCACCCATTGAAAGCCCGGGGCGTCGCTTCTTCACCATGATTGGCACGCTCGTGCAGGGACGCGTGTCGCTCGACGGATCAGCGGTGAAAGCTATGCAGGCTGCCCTGTCCATCGCACTCAAGTATGGGAACGAGCGGAGGCAGTTCCCCGGGGCCGACGGGCGAGAGGTGGTCTTGCTCGACTACGGGCAGCATCAGCGCAGGCTCATTCCGCGACTCGCGGAGACTTACGCGATGGCGTTCGCTTCAGAGCGACTCCTCACCGTCTTCGATGAGGTGTTCTCAGGGGCGCGCGACACCGATGCGAACCGGCAAGACCTCGAGACGCTTGCCGCGGCCCTGAAGCCACTGTCAACCTGGGCGGCCCTCGACACCTTGCAGGAGACGCGCGAGGCCTGCGGTGGCGCCGGATATATGGCGAAGAATCGGCTGACAGGACTGCGAGCGGACCTCGACATTTTCGTGACCTTCGAGGGCGACAACAACGTGCTGCTGCAGCTCGTCGGAAAACGACTGCTCACCGATTACGCTTCACGGTTCAAGGACGCCGATCGTGCAGCGATCGTCAAGGCCGTCGCGGGTCAGGTCGGCGAGCGATTCACCCGGTTTGGGTTGCACCAGCTAGCGCAGAGCGTTGCAGATCTCGGACAGGTGGCACGCTCCGTAGAGAGCATGCGCCAGCCGGAGGCGCAGCAGGCCCTCCTGACCGACCGTGTTGAAACCATGGTCGCGGAGGTCGCCCTCGCAATGCGAGACGCGACTAAGGACATATCCGGCAAGAAAGAACGCGCGATCGCAGGTGAGGCCGCGTTCAACATGCAGCAGCACCGACTCATTGAGGCCGCTCGCGCACACGGTGAGCTACTGCAGTGGGAGTCGTTCACCGCTGCGCTCGAGCGCATCTCCGATGAGGGTACGCGTCAGGTGCTGACGTGGCTGCGCGACCTCTTCGGCCTCGGCCTCATTGAGAAGCACGCGGCGTGGTATCTCATCCACGGGCGCATGTCGGGCCAGCGCGCGGAGGCCGTTTCCGCATACATTGACCGCCTTATGGGACGGATCAGGCACCACGCCATCGACCTCGTCGACGCATTCGGCCTGTCACCCGAGCTGTTGCGCGCCGAGATCGCGACCGGCATCGAAGCCGAACGTCAGGCAGAGGCTCAGGCCTACGTCGACTCAGAGATCGCGGCCGGCACGTGGCCGATCCACGAAAAGGATCTCCGCAAGCGGAAGAAGTAGGAGACTGAGGTTCGCTCGCAAACGAGGGGGCGGTTTGGTGCAGTATCGTACGGTCTTACTACGCTAAACCGCCCCCTCGTTTTGTGTTCCCGGGAATGGGAGGGTGCCGGGTGGTGAGTGCTGGGTGGGTGAGTGTCGGGGCCAGGTGGCCGGGCCGCACAGATGCGCGGGCGTAGGCTTGGAGCATGAGCGAACTCAGAACCTTATACCCACCAGTGGAACCTCACGCGTTTGGTTTCCTCGCGGTTGGCGACGGGCACGAGATCTTCTGGGAAGAGTGCGGAAACCCGGAGGGAAAACCCGTCGTGTTTCTCCACGGTGGACCTGGTGGCGGCATCAGCCCCGACCATCGTCGGTACTTCGATCCAGCCAAGTACCGGGTCGTGCTCTTCGATCAGCGCGGCTGTGGTCGCAGCAGGCCCCACGCGAGCGCACCCGATGCGGACCTCGCAACAAACACCACCTGGCACCTCGTCGCAGACATTGAGCGGCTCCGCGAGCACCTCAGTATCGACCGGTGGCAAGTGTTCGGTGGGTCGTGGGGGTCGACCCTCGCGCTCGCCTACGCGCAAACCCACAGCGAGCGGGTGACTGAGCTGGTACTTCGAGGCATCTTCACCCTGCGACGCAGCGAGATCCGCTGGTTCTACCAAGAGGGAGCATCGAACCTGTTCCCTGATGCGTGGGAAGAGTACCTCGCACCGATTCCCGAAGCAGAACGTGCCGACCTCGTGGCGGCATACCACCGACGGCTCTTCGACTCAGATCCCGCAGTCCACACCCCTGCGGGGGTGGCATGGACGGTGTGGGAACACTCGACGATCCGCCTGATTCCGGATGACGCGTTGATAGCGGAAGCGCGACGTGACGAGCGGTCAGCCGTCGCATTTGCGAGGATTGAAAACCACTATTTCTCGAACGGCGGTTGGCTAGAAGACGGGCAGCTGATCCACGATGCCGCAGAGTCGCTCGCCGGTATTCCTGGCGTCATCGTGCAGGGACGATACGACGCCTGTACCCCGCCGCGCACCGCCTGGGACCTGCATCGTGCCTGGCCTGAAGCCGAGTTTGAGATGATCCCGGACGCTGGTCATGCCGCAAACGAACCGGGCATCGTCGACGCACTCATCCGAGCAACCGACCGCTTCGTAGACTAATACGTGGAGGTTAGCCGCTGCGCTTCTTGGAGCGGCGCGAGCCATGTGACTTCTTGCCGGGGCTTGAATGGGAGCCCCTCCCAGACCCCTTTCCGGATCCCTTGCTCGCCGCTTTCTCCTTGGCCGCGGCGAGCTGCGCCCCGCGACTGTTCGGGTTGAGTTTTGGCTTCTTCTTCTGAGGTTTGGGCGGGTGTGCGTCCTGCTCAGAGTGGCCACTCGGTGCTGTGTTTCTCGGTGCTGTCCTGTTCGCTGCTGCGTCGTGCGTTGCTCGAGAGCTCCGCGCGGTGCGCCCTCGCAGAACCCCCGCAAGCTGCTGCACATCGTCATCGTCACGGTCCGCCGACCAGCTGGCCCATACAGTGCTTTGCGGGAGCTCGTCTCCGGTCAGCACGAGTATTGCGTGCCGCCGCTTGTCGGTGAGGTGTCGCGCCAGTGGGAGCGGGAGCAGGATCGCGCCAAGCCCCGAGGACACAAGTTCAAGTGCAGCTCCCACCGTGGAGGGTGCATGAGCAGGATCCGCCCAGGGCTCTGGCTTCGGCCACTCGGACGCGTGTTCGGGGTGGTCGAGCAGGTGCACGAGCTCGATGTCGGCGACATCAAACTTGATGGCAGGCGCACGCCGGCCTGTCGAAGTTTCGGCGAGCTCATGATCAACGGCGACGACAAGTGCAATCGTCTCCCGGTAGAGCAGAAGAGAGTGGTCGGCGGTGGGGCGGGCGCCGGGGCGAGCACGCTCGAGCATCACATCAACGGGTGCGGCAGCGAGATCTGAGTGGGATGATTCTGCGCGACTGCCACGTGTACGTTGGTCCGGTTCGCCACCGAACAGAACCGCGACAGGTACGAGTTCAAGGGGCTGTAGTGGCCGAGCAGCGGCCCACCGCTTCGCCCACTTATTGGGGGCGATTCCGCGCGCAAACCCGAGCCGTAGCGGCGTCGGTTGGGAGCCCGGCGTGAGCTGATCCTGAGCCTCGGTATCGGTGCTGGGTGACGCTGAATCTTCGGGGTTCACAGATGGGCCTCCGCATAGATTTCGTGGTCGTACTTCAGCCGCGCCGCACTCAACGCGATGCGGTAATTGTCGGGATCCTCAGGGTTCCGCAACGGCGTGCCTTCCGCGAGATAATGCGGCAGCGCGAGCCTCGCATGGCCCTGCGGTGGTTTGCTGCTCGCGGGCACCACCCGCCACCACGCCACCGCGTGACCGAAGAGTGCGAGCACCCGGCCGACGCCGCGAGGCGAGTTCGAGCCGACCGCAAACGCCACGTCTCCGTAGGTAGCGACGCGACCCGCGGGGATCTGCTCGACGGTCTCGAGCACCGCTTCGACAAACTCAGGATGTGGCACGGTCTAAGCGTACGCGGTGCGCATCGTCATGAGCTTCTGTGCGGATCATCATGTCGTAATCGGACCTGTTCGGCCTACTCTGAGAATCACCGAATCTCGCTGAGGAGATTCGCGCTTGAGGAGATACTGAGGAGTAGGCGAAATGAAGAGTTTTCCCCAAACATCCCGTACGGGTATGAGCCGCCGAGACCTACTGCGCTTGGGTGGCCTCGGAGCGGGAATGCTCGGAATAGCAGGGCTTGCGAGCTGTGCGGGTGCGGGCTCGGGAGCAGGTGCAGGTTCACCGCTCGTCTGGGCGAACTGGACGTTGTCCCTCGACTTCGACGACCAATCGCAGACGTTTCCCACACTCGAAGCATTCATCGAGGAGAGTGGTATCGATGTGGACTACTTCGAGGACATCAACGACAGTGCCTCGTTCTTTGCCACCATCCGCGAACAATTGGAGCAGGACAAGTTTCCAGGCTACGACATGTTCAATTTCGCAGACGACTTCACCGCGCGATTGATCGCGAACGGCCAGGTGCAGGAGATCGACCACTCTGCAATACCGAACCTCACGAATATGTCACCTCTCATGGCTGATCCACTCTATGACCCCGGCCGGAGGCACAGCATCCCTTGGCAGGGCGGAATGACCGGTCTCTGCTACAATACGCAGCTCTACCCCAAGGGTGTTCGCAGTGTCGCAGACCTTGGCGCCCCAGATCTTCACGGGCGGGTGAGCGTGCTCACCGAGATGATCGACACCATTGGGTTGACGATGTTGGATCAAGGTGTAGACCCGTCGAGTGACTGGGGAGAGGCCGAGTTCAATGCGGCACTCGCGGAGGTCGACGAACGGTTGAAGAGCGGGCAGTATGCACAAATCAAAGGCAACTCGTACACGCAGGACCTCCAGAACGGTGATATCTGGGCAGCGATGTGCTGGTCCGGAGATGTTCAGGTGCTCAACGACGAAGCCGGGGAAGAGCTGTTTGCATTTGTTATTCCGGAACCCGGGGGGACGAAGTATGTCAACTCAATCCTGATACCGAATGGAACCGAGCGCATGGATGATATTGCAAAGCTCGTCGATTTCTACTATCGACCAGATATCGCTGCGGAGGTAATCGCGTACACGTGCACGGTGCCCCCGGTAGTCGGTGCACAGGAAGAACTCGCGAAGATCGACCCGCACTTGGCTGAGAGCCCGATGCTCTTTCCAACCGATGAGGACGCTGAGCGTATTTACGATTTCCGGGCACTCGACAGCCAGGAGACGAAGACCTACATCGCCGAGTTCTCTAAAGTCCTCGGTGTCTAGTCTCAGAAAATTCGCTTCCCCACGCAGTCATGCGTCCGAAGAATGTGTGCATCGTGTGCAAGAGAATATAGGAGGAACCAGTGGTTGATGTGGGCAAGGACCGCCATTTTGTGTTGCGCGATATCTCGGTCGTGGACGGCACGGGCGGCGACACTCTGAACGATGCGTTCATTGAGGTGCGCGGCAACACTGTCGTTGCTATCGGAAAGATGGTGGAATATACGCCGGTTGCTGGAGCTGAAGAGGTGAGTTTGCCGGGCAGGTATGTCATGCCTGGACTTATTGATGCGCACGTGCACCTCTCGGGCGGTCGAGCTGAAATTGATGATCAGGAGATCGGCGTCGTTGCGGAGCCAATGCTTTTGAAAGCCATGCGTTCCGTTTACGAGGCGCAACAGCTATTGAAACGTGGATTCACTACCGTGCGTGATATCTCCTGGAACGGGCTGTATCTGAAGCGGATATTCTTTGAGCAACAGCTGCCCGGACCAAAGATTGTCGCCTGTGGCCCGGGCCTGACTCGCACGGGGGGACACGGGGATCTATTTCAGTTCAGTCCCGACTATGTAGCTGAAAACCCAGTGTGGGGAGTAGTCGCGGACGGACAGGAAGAGGTGCGGAAAGCCGTGCGTAGAAATCTACGTGAGGGCGCCGACGCGATCAAAGTCTGGGTGAGTGGCGGGGACAATTGGCCCCACGACAGAATCCAGGATGTTCACTACTCTATGGACGAGCTCCGCACGTGTGTGGAGGAGGCGCACCGTCAAAAAGGCACAATAGTCGCTGCCCACGCGGAAAATCGGGAAGCTATCGATATGGCGGTAGACGCAGGGTGCGACACTATCGAGCACGGAGAAGAGATTGATCGTGACCTTGCTCAGAAGATGGTCGAGAGAGGTACAATTCTGGTGCCCACGCTACAGCTCATCGTCAACTGGTATCGAGACTTCATACCGTTAAGCGGTGAGGGGCGTTCGCCAGTTCGGCCCGAAGCATTCCTGTATCGAGACCTCTACGATGAGCGCGATGAGAGCTTCGGTGAGGCATATGGTGAGGCAGCTGAGCAGAGCTTCCGTACCGCGCTCGCCGCAGGTGTGAAGATTGCGCTCGGCTCCGACACTGTTTATGAGCCGCTGACAAAGTATGGGGAGTACAGTGCTCTTGAGTTTAAAGCACTCGTGCAATGTGGAATGACGGTGGCGCAGGCGATTAACGCGGCGACGCAAGTTTCGTCAGAGGCAGTGGGGATGTCGCACATGATCGGGACACTCGAGGAAGGCAAACTTGCTGACATGCTCGTGCTGCGCGTCGATCCTACTCGAGATGCAGAGGTTATCTATGATGTACGGAATCACGATCGGGTGTATTGCGACGGAAAACTCACGGTCCGTGATGGGGAGTTCGTCTGGTGACCAAAAGCATCGTATGCTGATCAGAGTATGAGCAAGGACGACGCGGATGTCAGAACGCAATTTGCGGAGGTATTACGAACACCTCTGCACCGCCACCCTGGCGTGCTCGAGATAGTAGTCGTGCTGCGAGGCACACTTGACGTACGAGTGAGTTGCGAACGCTTTGCTCTTGTCGAGGGAGATTATGCGGTACTCAATGCTGGAGATCCGCATCAGCTCACAGGGTCATCAGACAATGTGACCGGACTCTTGCACCTTCGGCTTGCGGCATTCGATGAGGATATCCCGGGGCTCAACGGTGTGATATTCGCCTGCGAGTCGTTTGATCTGGCGAGATACCGCGGAACTGAAAATTCATTGCGAACGCGGCTATTGGATATTTTTGGGACTTCTGGCCAGCAACAGTGGTCGGCATCGCGGAGAGTTTTGCAGGACTTGGCCGATGGGTATGCGTTCGAGGATTATTACGAGCGTCAAAGATTGCTTACTTCGGCGCGCCGTCATCAATTCCGGTTTGTTCTATCGGAGATGCGTCATCAGCTAGCAGAAAAGGATGTCCTGCGGCAGATCGCACAGACGTTACATTACCAAAAAGGGTCGGTGTCTCGGATTGTGCGCGAGGCAAGTGCAGTCAGCTTCAGTGACCTCCTCACGTTCATGCGTGTCGCACAAGCCGAGATTGAATTGCTCGAAACTGATGAGACGATGGTGCAGCTCGCGGAGTCATGCGGTTTCTCGGACGTGAAGTATCTGACTCGAGCATTTCGCGCGTGGTTCGGTGAGTCACCAGCGGATTACCGGAGGGGCCAGCGCCCGGAACTCGAGGCGCGCGAGCGGGTGACGGTGGTGCCGGAACTGGGTGCCGAACTGCTCGCAGTGCACCGCCGAGCGGTATTCAACCGTGAGCGGATGCCACGGCTCAGCATCACGCCACTCCTCGTGAAGAATCTTGGGGGACGTGCCGATCTGTTCCGAAGCATCGCAGCTCTCGGTCAGGAGCACAACGTGATTCAAAGTGCTGAGTTACCGACCAGTCCGCATCTGCTGCCTGTGCGGGTCACTACGGGCGACCTGGGGCCGCTGGGATGGTTGGACCTTGTGAAAGGCATTGACCGACGGCGGTTCAGGCCAGTCCTTATCTTACCTGCGAGTGATGCTGAGACCGCGTCGGCGGTCATCACAGAAATGTTCTCACTGAGCGGTCCAGCACCCGACTATTGGCTGGCATATGAAGCTGGTGCGGAACTGGCCGCCGAGCGTTTGGCGACCAGCCTCGGAGCGGAACACGGCGTCATCGTGACGCCGATGCTCGTCGGGTAGATACGTGATCTGCGTACGCGGTGCTACCCGAACTCAGACACCCCGAGTAGCGTGCCAATTGCGTAAGTGACAACCACCGCGATGCCACCAAAGAGTAGCTGCCGCATCGCACCCGTGAGGCGGTTTCGACGTGTGAAGCGTGCAGCGAGACCGCCCGCGAGGAGCAACCCAACCCCGCCGAACGCGAGACCCCACCAGAGCGTTCCGAACCCCAACAGGAACGGGAGCACCGGAATCAGCGCGCCCACACTAAACGACGCTAGCGATGACAGGGCCGCGACCAACGGGGACGGACGTTCCTCGATGTTCAGGCCCAGCTCGTGAGCAAGATGTACTCGCAGCGCGCGCTCGCCGTCGGTGTGCACTTCGGCCGCTGCGTCCCGTGCGGTTCCGCCATGCATGCCGAGACGCTCGAACAGCGCTGCAAGCTCAGCTTCCTCACCCGCCGGGTTCCGTTTGAGTGCAGCACGCTCCGTATTCACCTCAGCCTCGAGCTGTTCGTTCTGGGTGCGCACCGATGTAAATTCGCCGAGCGCCATTGAGACTGCGCCGGCGATGAGCCCAGAGATACCCGTGATGGCGACAATGCCTGAGCTCGCACCAGCGGCCGCGATCCCGGTGATGAGACCAATGTTCGACACCAACCCGTCCATTGCACCAAACACTGCGGCACGCAGCCAGCCCGACGAGACGTTCGCGTGCTGATGGTCGTACTCGTGTGGCTCGGAGATGTCGTAGTCAGGCACGTTGTTCCTTGATGTTGTGTTGCGAGTTGTTTTTGAGGCGCGTAGCTGGGGTGAGTCCTAGCGCTGTCGTGGCCAACTGGCAACAGTAGCAAGCTTCCGCGGCGAGAGAGAAGCCAGGATCGCACCTCGCGCTGCCGCTTCTTGGAGTTCGTCCTGGCGAACTCCAAGGCAGGGCAGGCAGAGCGAGTCAGGCAGAGCAGAGGCACCTGTCGCCCGGTCCCAGTCCCGGCCCCGGCCCATCGAGGTTGAGAACCGCGCCCTCCCACTGGGAACGAAGCCAGCGGTCGTGGGTGGCGATCACGAGCGCCCCGTCAAAGCTCCTGAGTGCCTCCTCGAGTTCTTCTACGAGAGTCAATGACAGGTGGTTCGTCGGCTCGTCAAGGAGTAGCACGTCAGGAGGGTCTGCGACGAGCGCTGCGAGTGCGACCCTGCGCCGCTGACCCACGCTCAGCTGCTCAACCGGCCGGTCAGCGTCTCGTGGTGCGAGTAGACCCGTCGCCGTAAGCGGTACTGCGTCGGCGACGTTTGTCCCGACCGCGCGGCGGTACGTTTCACAGGCGGTGAGGCTCGGGTCATCAAACGACGCCTCCTGCGGCAGGTAGCCGACAGAAACAGCGGGGTCTCGCGAAAGTTCGCCCCGGTCAGGCTCCAAGCGGACCGCGAGGATCGCGAGGAGCGTCGACTTTCCCGAACCATTTGGGCCTGTCAGCATGAGTCTGCCTCGCGCAGGCAGATCCAGCGAAGCAGGTTGCAGCCTCCCGGTGAGGGCGATACGGCTCGTTCGCAACACGGGAGCGCCACCCGTTGAGGTGTCTGAGGGCGTGGGCAGAGGTGCTCCAAGGTTCGTGGGGGCATTCCCTGCCGATAGCGAGTGAGCCACACCGATCGCGGCGGCGGTGAACCCACTGAAACGCAGGGGTTCCGGCGGACGGCGCACCCGTTGTTGGTCGAGCGTCTCGAGTCGTACTCGCGCGTTGCGGGCCCGGCGCGCAGTCACACGAGCGTCTTTGTCCGCATAAAACTTGCGAGTGATCTTCGCCTCCGATTTCGATTCAGTCTTCCGGTTGACTTCGCGTGAACCAACTTCGATCTCGTGCGCGAGAGCGCGGCGTTCTTCAAGTTCCGCCTCGTACTGCGACCGCCATCGCGAGAGTTCAGCGAGTCGGGCCGCGCGGGCGGCCGAGTAGCCGACACCCCACACGCGCACACCGAGACCTGATCCTGCATCATCGGTCTCAGCAGCCCCGTCAGTACTGTCGACCGCGACGGAGTTGTTGCGCGCGTGGTCGCCAGAGACGTCGGCAGCATCGGGGAGAAGGCTGGCCGCGACGGGAAGTGGATCGAGGTCGATGATCCTCGTGGATACAGCCTCGAGCAGTGCGCGGTCGTGGCTTGCGACGATCACGACTCCCGGCCAGTCGTGGAGTACCCGTTCGAGATAGACAGAAGATGCATCGTCGAGGTGGTTCGACGGCTCGTCGAGGAGCAGTGTGTGCGGAGCGCGAAGGAGCAGTGCCGCGAGAGCGAGGCGAAGTTGCTGCCCGCCGGAGAGCTCACCGATGTGACGATGTTCGGGGATCCTGCCCAGACCAAGCCCCGTGAGCATCTCGCCGCGCCGAGCCTCAGCAGCCCAGGCACCCGATTGCTCTGCCTCTTCAAGCGCGGACGCATATGCATCGGCCGCACCAACAGTGTCGCTGGCGAGTTCGGCACTCAGCTGCTCAAGCCGAGCAAGCACCTCAAGAGAGGATCTCTGGGCGTCGTCGAGTACCCGCGAGATTGGGGTGTCACCGGCGTAGGGAAGTTCTTGGTCGAGGAGTCCGACACTTCCGGGCAGGGTGACGGTGCCCGCATCGGGGGTCTGGACGCCTGCGAGGATCCGGAGGAGTGAGGACTTCCCAGTCCCATTCTCGCCGATCAGGCCGAGTCGGTCGCCGGGCGACACAGTGAATGACACGTCGCTCAGTACTCGGCGGCCTTGGTAGGAGCATGCGATCCCAAGGACGGCGAGGTGGCTGGAGCGCGTCGACGCGCCTCGGGCTTCATGCGCGGCGCGGGTCGCTGCGGTCGCGTCAGGGGCGATGGATGTGTGGACAGTTGCGGGCATCATGACCGACTCTCAAGTTGAAAAGATGGTGTTCCGCAGGTGTTTGCCGGTGCTCGTGCGTTGCTGTCTATGCGCATTGAACTGCTCATGAGTGCGCAGAATCAGCACAGTCGGTGCGTATGGTGACGTCACGAACGAGCAATCAAATGCACAGCGCGGTGAGTACGCAGCGTTTCCAGCGCCTTGGCGAAACCAGATGGCGGAACTTGGGCTGCGTTAGATCTTCACGCCCACGAGTGTACGTCACACATACGGGGTACGCGCAAGGGGAGGAGGGCTCACATGCGATTCGTGGTGTCTGTGTTGGGTGCGTCGTGTGGAGTGAGCGGAAGCACAGACGACACCTGGAATCCGCCAGACGCATCGGGTGCAGCAGTGACCCTTCCCCCGAGGGCGGCCGTTCGTTCTTGAACGCCCGAAAGTCCGAGACCCGCTCCTGGCGCGGGCTCAGCGGGGGCGCCTCCCGCGGGGCGCCCGTTGATGACGTCGACCGCGATGTGCCCCTCCGCGACGACCACTGACACTGTGATCTCCGCACCCGGCGCGTGCCGCACCGCATTGCTCAGGGCCTCCTGCACGATGCGGTAGGCGACAAGCCCGGTGGTGGATGGGACCGACGCCCAGGCACCCTCGCTCGGCTCGGAATTGAACATGATGCGCGCACCCGAGCTTTCTGTGGCTTGGATGAGTGCCGGAATGTCTGCAAGCTCTGGCTGTGGCGCGAGTGCCGCCTCGGAGTTGGGGGAGCGGAGCATAGTGAGCAGGCCCCGCATCTCGGTGAGAGCCTGCCGCGACGAGGCGGCGATCGACTGGAACTCTTGTTCTGTTTCAGAATCCATCCCTGGGAGACGGTACTTCGCCGTCGTGGCTTGCACACTGATCACTGACATGCTGTGGGCAACTACGTCGTGCAGCTCTTGGGCGATCCGATTACGCTCCTGCAACTCGCGTTGTTGTACGCTGAGGTCCGCGCTTGCTCGCTGCTCTTCTCGCAGGGCGCTGCGGCTCACGACGAGCTGCCTAATGGTGAAGCCGATAGCGAGGGTGCCGAGCGTGACAGAAGCGGACACGATCATGTTGCTGACCGCTCCGGGGGAAACGCCAATCGCGAGCATCACGACTAAGACGCCGATTTGCGGGACAACCCAGGCTGCGATCGCTTGCAGCCATGAGTGCCGGAGAGAGACCACCAAGACGAGGATCGTCTGCAAAATGAGTGCCATCACGGGCCAGGGCCATGGCCAAAATGGGTCAGAAGCTCCTGAGGTCAGGATCGCCGTCGCTACCAAGGCGAGCAGTTGCAACGCGATGCCTGCGAAAGGCCACCGAACGACGAGCACTAGGGCTGCGGCAGAGCTGAGTGCGAGGCACATGGCGAGTGCGGCATGCACCTCGTACAGCACCGAGAGAGTCGGCCAGCTGACCGCTATGGAAACGATCGCGGTGGTGACGACCGCGATCCATGCCCATCCGACGCCCGACACGGATCCCTCGGGCCTCCTGGCGCTACTCACGGTGTGCGAAGTTCTCGCGGGCCGAGTCTCGCCGATTGTAGGGGTGTCTCTGGCTGATCCCGCGGTGCTGCCTGTTGCGGCGTGAACTCCTGTGGCAGTGCCGGGGGATTCGAAGTCACCGGGCGATTCTGGAGCGCTCGACGCCTCGGAGCCACCGAGCGCCGCTGTCGTAGCCGCCGCGTCGAGGTGGGCGAGGCAGCGCATCACCAGCGGGAGCGTGACGAGAAAAACTATGCCGCACGAAAAGTTGAACGCGGCATCGAGTCCGAACGAGTGCGCGACGGCATGGGGCACCGTGCCGTGAGTGGCGGACTCAAGGATCACGCCGATCAGCGTGTGTTCGTCGCGCGGAACGAATATGCCCCAGAAAGAATATGTGACGCCACCGACGGCACCGGCCGTCCAAGTCGTTGCGACGACAAACGTGAACGTGCGTAGCGGGAACGCGACAAGCGTCTCGAATGCGAGGTCGAGCCAGCGCCGGGGATCCCCCATTTGTTTGATGAATCCCATGACCCCCGGGGTGGCCGGTGCATATGTTACGGGCAAGAGATGCCTACCCGAATGCCCAACCCAGTGCCGCACGCGTACCCGAGAGAGCTCTGCGAACGCGGACGCAATATACAGGGTGAGCGGCAGCAGGAGGGCGCCGATCCAGATAATCAGCGTGCCGACCGATAGTGCAGTCAGCGGCACCAAAATCACGAATGCGAACAGTGAGATGAAGAAGCCCGGGAGAACGAACGCGTAATCCCTCCCGAGCTGAGTGAGCGAGAACAGTCGTCTCTGGGGCTTCGCGGTTGAGATGTTCACTATGTCAGCTTCTCCTAATTGTGGCTGCGACACCATCAGTGTCGACAGTTTGCAAATGTGCATCGCCGTTCAGGGCGTGCTTGATGGGCGAGATCTTCGGGGGTTCACCGGGGGTACTGAGTTGAGCACTTGACGCCGCAGGTGTAGGTTCCGCAGTACGCGTCGGGCTTTCGAGCGCTGGGTGGTGTCGCACGATCAGAGCTACGCCCACAAACGCGGCCACACTACTCGCCAGAAGCACGGCGGCAACTGGCGGTGGAACACTCACATACTCTCCAAGCACAATGGCGCCGATCACGACGGCGGTGAGTGGATCGATCACGGTGAGCCCTGCGAGCACGGTCTCCGGTGGCCCGCTCGCGTATGCGGTCTGCACAAGCCACATTCCAACCAAGGCAGCTAGACCGAGCAGCACGACGAGTCCCCATAGCCGCGGGCTCGAAACAGTGCCGGCTGCAGCACCTCCGATGTGCAAGGTCGCGATCACCTCGACCGCGACCACGTGAATGGCAGAGGCGACGGCACCGAAAATCACTCCGGAGCACGCGACACGCATGAGGTGACCCGTGCGGCGGTGTGCCGTCAGTATTCCAACTAGCGTGAGGCACAGCAATAACCAGGAAAGCAGGGCCACCGTGGCATCTGTAGCGCGAGTCTCGAGTGCATACCCGGCCGAGACGCCGACGAATATCACGACGGAAATCACCGCAAGGGCGATCCCCAATATCAGTCCGCGTCGCAGGGGGACTCCTAGTGCGACTGCGCTGATGAGCACGGCACACACGAGCGCAAGTGCACCGACGGGCTGGACGAGGGCAACCGGGGCGAAGCCCAGAGCAATGATCGCGAGTGTTGTGGCGATGACGATGATCGCCATGCCGAGCAGCCACAGCGGGTGGGTGAACGCACGAGCGACGCCGCGCGACTGAAGTAAGTCAGGTGCGGGGGTGGCACGCGGTGCTTGTATGGCCCGGTGCTCCTGAATGGCCCGGTGCTCCTGAATGGCTCGGTGCTCCTGAATGGCTCGGTGTTGCAGGTGCGTCCCGACCGCAAGGCCGATGGCACCGACGGAGGCCAGGACGATCGCTGTGATGAACATACCCCCACGGTAAGAAGCTGGTGCGCCGTGCGCATCGTACTGGGGAGTGATTTGGCGTCATACCGGAGGGTGATTCGGTGGTCACGGTCGCCCGACTATTATCGGTGACATGCCGCAGACTGGAACCGATGCATCACCCATCCGCGTTGTGATCGTCGATGACCAGGCGATGGTTCGCCAAGGGTTTGGTGCCCTCCTCGACGCCCAAGATGATATTTCGGTAGTGGGAAGCGTTGCGGACGGAGCCGACGTGGTCGAGCTCGTCCGCCGGGCGAGGCCTGACGTGGTGCTGATGGATATCCGCATGCCAAAAATGAACGGCCTCGATGCGACCCGTGCGATCCACGGGATGCCCGGGCTCGACCACCCGAAAGTGCTCATGCTGACCACATTCGATGCGGACGAGTACGTATTCTCCGCGCTGCGCGCCGGGGCCAGCGGCTTCATGCTGAAAGATGCCACAGCGGAGGATCTCGTCTCGGCCGTACGCGTCGTCGCTGCTGGCGAAGCGCTTCTTGCACCGTCCATCACGAGCAAGCTCATCGCGGACTACGCGAACCGCCCCGCCCCGCGTGAGACCTCGACGGTACTCTCGGAGCTTACTGAGCGAGAAGTTGGGGTCATGAGTCTTGTCGCGACCGGACAGTCCAACGCCGAGATCGCAGACGGCCTCTTCCTCTCCGAACAGACGGTTAAAACACACGTTTCGAGGATCCTGAGCAAATTGGGGCTCCGCGACCGCACACAGATCGTCGTTGCCGCCTACGAATCCGGACTCGTCTCTGCTGGTCGTTAGAACCTGCTGGTCGTAAAAGCCTGCTGGTCGGTGAATGCCTGTTGGTTGCTAAACACGGACCGCTGAGCACAGCCCGCGAGTAGCATCGCGATTCATTCTCGAGGGCGATGCCCACGCTTGCACTTCGCCCGTACGTTCCTTGGTATCGCACACAAGGAGCAGACATGACCACCACCATTCACCCGCCGACCACGAGCGAACCGAAACTCACCGCTCTAGGCCGCGGCACTCAACGTGCCAGTACCCAACATGCCGCAGCCCGAGCCACCCCACCCCACCGCGATGCGACGATCGATGCCGTGCGCGCCGCATGCCTGTGCGCGGTGGTCGTTTTGCACGCCCTCATGGTGGGCGTCGAAGTTTCGCACGACGGAACTCTCACCACGAGTGTCGCGCTCTCCGGCAACCCATGGTTCGCACCCATCACCTGGGTGTTTCAGGTCATGCCACTGTTTTTTATTGCGGGCGGATTCGCGGCGCTATCTCAGTGGCGACGCATGCAAGGTCGCGGCACCCGCGCATCCGAATACGTCATGGGCCGCGTGCGCAGACTCGCTCTACCGGCCGGCCTCATGATCCTCGTCGTAGGAGGAGTGCTCTCCGCAGCGGGAGCGTTTGGGATGAGCCCCGAGCTCGTCGCGGAGGCGGGTATGCGCATCGGCCAGCCACTGTGGTTTCTCGCGGTGTACCTGGGGGTGACGGCGCTGGTTCCCACCATGGTGTGGCTCCACGACCGGCACCCGGGGCTCACGCTTGGTGGACTTGTGGCGGGCGTGATCCTGATCGATGTACTCGCATCGTTGTCGGTGACTCAAGTCGGCTACCTGAATCTCTTGTTTGTATGGCTGCTGATGCAGCAGCTCGGCTTTGTGCTGCTTGACGGTAACAGGCGCGGCGTTGGTGCTACCGGCGGTATTGGTGCTGATGGTACTCGAACCGCGGCGAGGCACAGCGTGCAGTCACGTCGGCGCCTTGTCATTGGAGTCGTCGCTCCGCTCCTGGTGCTCGCGATACTCGTAATGAACGGTGCGTCGCCCGACATGATCGAGAACCTCAACCCACCCACCACAGCCATTGCGTTGCTCGGCACGTCGCAGTTGTTCATGCTGCAGCTCATTCGGCCGCACCTCGACCGAGCCATGCGTGGCAAGACTGCGACAAGGATTTCCGCGCGGGCGGGGGCCCACGCCATGACGATCTACCTGTGGCACATGCCGGTTATTCTGCTGCTGGTCGCGGGAGTGTGGGCTGTCGGGCTCCCCCTACCGGCACCTCATACTGGCGAGTGGTGGGCAACCCGCGTGCCATGGCTGCTCGCGGTTGCCGTGAGCGTGATTCTGGCAGTCACAGTTCTGGCGCGGCTTGAGCAGTGGATCACCCGGTGGGTTACACAGCACCGCGGGCGCGTCACTGCGGGTGGAGCGGTGAGAGCGACTGGCGCGGCTGGAGTGACTGGTGCGGCGGCGCTCAGTGTCCTGCTTGCGGTCGCGGGTGTCGTGACGGCACTGCTTACGGGGTTGGCGTCGCCGGCGTCATTTCTTCCGGCTGCCGGGCTGCTCGTTTCGGCGATCTTGCTGCCCCAGGTCGTGACGGTGCCCCAGGTCGTGATGGTGCCGCAAGTCGTGACGGTGCCGCAAGTTCAGGGACGGAACTCGCCCGAAACCTCGCGGAAGCGCTCGAACAGCTCGGGTGTGAGCTCCACACCACTGACTGCGGTGAGCCCCGCGGCCCACCCGGCGAGGAAGTAGTCCCAGCCATCCTCGGTGGCGGCGCCCGCCTCGCGTCCCTGCTCGAGGAACGTCAACGGGCCCCGATAGTTGAAGTCCCACGCAAGCACATCCGCGGGGAACGCATCAGGCCCTGGGAGCGGGGATCCTGGCTCGAATTTCCCAAGACCCGTCGCGTTCGCGACGACCGTGCCGGGCGTGCAATCAGTCACGACCGCGGCGACGGCTTCGGGAGACGGGGCGAGCACAAGCTGTACTTGATCGGGGTCAATGGCAGCGCGGTCACGCACGTCAGCGATTTCCGAGAGAGCTGCTTCGCGCCGCCCGAGGATCGTGAGGTGCCCTCGCCGGCGGCCTGCGGGCGGCCGCTGCGGGGCCCCACCTGCAATGGTCGCAGGAATGTCGAGACCCATCGCGAGCATGAGGGCAATGGCTGATCCTCCGGCGCCGATGCAGACCATCGAGCGCTCGGGTCGTGGTTCTTCAGTGCCGGTTGTGTCGAGCACGATGTCGAGCGACTGCGCATCGCGCGCATAGGCGGCGATCCGCCCATCACGGGTGTCGAGCGAATTGATCTCGTGCGTAATGCCGACGAGCGGGTCCGCGGCGTCGAGCAGCTCGCTGATGTATCGGTAGAGGCGGAGCTTATGGCTCGTGACAACGGCCCCGCACACACGAGGGTTGTCGCGCATTGCGATGACGAGCCGCTGAAACTCCTCCGCTGGCGCATCCTCTGGCAGATCGACGCCGCGCAAAACGCTTCCCGGTCGCACGAGCGGCGCCCAGCTCGGAAACACGTAATGCACGCTGGAACCTGCGGTGCTGATGCCGATGAAAAGGAACAACTCGGGGCCGTCGTAGCGCTCGAGCTCGTCGATGGTAATGACGGGGGACTGTGAGGCACTCATCACTGCTCCTTATTGGCTTGTTGGCTTGCTGGGTGTGCGTGTGCGTGTGTGTTGCGGTCAGCAGGCAGCGCAGTATCGGTCCCGGCCAGCACATTCCGCCAGTGTTGCATGGTACTCGGCAGGTCGTCAGCGCGCTCAAAAACACTCGCACCCATGTAGCCGGTGACGGTCGCGGCGAGCTCAGGCGGGAGCGACGCAATTGTGGCTTCGACAGCTTCAGGTGTGGTGAGGGATCCACCGTGCAGCAGTACCTCTGTCACGCCTCGCTCGGCGGCCTCCGCGAGGCATTCCTCGAGGTCGACCGGGGAAGGGTAGCCCGTGATGCCGAGGTGGATCACGACCCCCGTCGCACCCGCGTCCGCCGCCCCTCGTACCCATGACCGATCGAATACATACACCCAGCTCTCGAGACCGGCAGCAACCGCGTCGGCGGTGAGCGCAATCTCTGGCTCCATGCCGAGACCAGCCTGTTCGAGTACATCGCGCACAGTGCCCTCGAGGAGACCGACCGTCGGAGCGTTCAGCACACCGGCGACACCCGCAGCCTTCAGGCGGGTGATCATCTCAGCACGTCGAATGAGGCCGTCGTTCGCGCACACCGTCGCAACAACGGGGGTCTCGCCTGCGCCCGCCAGCACTTCAGGGAGCATCTCGAGCGTCTGCTCGTTTGCGCTCGCCCACGGCAGCAGGCCCGCAACAGAAGGGAGCCCGTGTTTGCGGTACGCGCTGGAGTGGTAGGCGACGATGCGGTCAGCTGCGACACCCGAGAGTGCTTCCGCGAAGGAACGCGTGCCCGCGGCAGCAAGAATGGTGCTCATGAGAGATTCGCGTGCCGCTCATCGAGTACGGAGGTCGGCACGCCGAGGTGATCCTGCACGATGCGACACACGGCGTCGCCGATCACGAGAGCCGACTGCTCAAAGAGCGACCCCGCATGCTGTTCGGTGGTGATATCGGAGCGGATGGGGAGCACGATCGTCGCAGAGCTGAGGGTCTGCAGGTCGCCGTCTGCACGCGTGGTGATCGCTGCGACTGAGGCACCGGCATCGTCAGCGATGCGAGCCTGGTTCGCAATCGTTCCGCGACCACTTGAGGTGACCGCGAGCAGCAGATCCCCTTCGCCGATGCCGGGCGTTGAGGTCTCGCCTACTACGAAAGCATCGAGCCCCGTATGCATCAGCCGCATCGCGATTGCACGGGCCGCGAGCCCAGAGCGGCCGGCCCCTGTGAGGTAGACGCGTTGTGCGTTCAGGATCAGCTTCACCAGCTCGTCGAGCACGTCGTGCTGCGCGTCGAGCGTGTCGACCACTGCTTGGATCTCGCGTGCGTTTGCTGCAGCGTAGTCGCGCACGCGCGACCCGAGACCTGTACTTACGTCAGTGCCCCCACCTGTGGGGGACGATGGTGTTTCCGTCATGACTTTTGACCTCCGATGCGACCCCTCGCCGCGACGAGGACCTTGTTGGCGACCCGGTCGTCACGGCTGGTGAAGCGTGCGTACAGCGCGCTCGTGAGAACGGGGGTTGGGACGGCGAGCCTGATGGCTTCCTCCGCCGTCCATCGTCCCATACCCGAGTCAGACACTTCGGTGTTCACGCCCTCGAGGGTGGGGTTGTCGTTCAACGCATCGATGGTCTGTTCGAGAAGCCACGAGCGGATCGAGCTGCCCTCTTGCCAGGCCGAGATTCCGGCCAGGCTGTCGACCTCTGGGTGCGCTTCGAGCAGTGCGTACCCCTCAGCGTAGGCCTGCATAATCGCGTACTGCACACCGTTGTGGATCGCCTTGACGAGGTGGCCCGAACCGACGCCACCGACGTGGCGGTAGCCACCGTCAGCTGACAGGGAGGTCAGGATCGGCTCGAGGCGCGCGAAATCATCAGGCGTGGCTCCGACCATGAGCCCGTATCCGTTCTTCCAGCCCCACTGGCCGCCGCTCACCCCGATGTCTGCAAAGTGCACTCCCGCAACTTGCAGCACGCGCGCGTTCTCCGATGCATCACGGAAGTCGCTGTTGCCGCCGTCAATCACCAGGTCACCGGGGGAGAGGTGCTGCGCAAGCTCCGCGACGGCGCCACGCACAATCTCGCCGGCGGGGAGCATAACCCAAAGCACTCGGGGTGCCTGCAGTTGGGCGACCAACTCGGTGTATGACCCAACTGTTCGAGCACCGGCTTCTTCGGCACGGGCCCGCGATTCAGCGCTGAGGTCCATCCCGACCACGTCATGGCCATCACCCGCGAGTCGTAGCGCCATGCCGCCGCCCATCTTGCCGAGACCGATGAGCCCGATCTGCATTGGCGACTGCGTCCCGGGCTGCGCCGCCTCGGTGTGGGCTGTCTCAGGTTGCGACATAGTGCGTTCGACTCCTTGTGGTTGGAAGCGGTACAACCCATAATCGGGCCGATCCGGGACCAAAAGACTGGTAATTGGACCCAATATGCGCGAATCACTTGCAATATTAAGCCACCAATAGCCATGATGTTGCCAGATCGGTTTCCATCACAGAGCCATTTGCTGTCCAATTGGATCAAATTGTGGTCCGCCCGATCCATGATCATGTGCCAGAAAGGGCGCTCATGAATATTTTTGATGTGCTGGGTGGTTGGTCGATGCACAGCGGGCCGCTGTACAGGCGTCTCGCTACGGCCATTCAGCGCGCCATCGCGAACGGTGAGATTCCACCCGGTACCGCGCTCCCCGCGGAACGCCACCTGGCGAAGTCCCTCGCACTTGGGCGGAGCACTGTGGTGGGAGCGTACGACCTGCTGCGCGCAGAAGGCTTGCTTGAGAGCAGGCAGGGCAGTGGCACCTGGGTTGCGGGCGCGGTGCGATCGACCGCCTACGGGGGCGCTCCGCAGGAGTCACTTCGGGGCGCGGCACTATCGATGACTGAGGATCTCGACACCCCGATCATCGACCTCGCTACGGCGTCGCTGCCAGCGTCTTCCCTCGTGCGAGAGGCTTTCGACGCCGTAGGTGGTGCGTTGCTCGACGAATTGCTCGCAACGAGCGGATACTCGGCGCTGGGACTGCCTGAGTTGCGGCGGGCAGTCGCCGAAGTGTTCACGCGCGACGGGCTCCCCACTACGCCCGACCAGATCCTGATTACCACGGGAGACCAGCAGGCGCTCTCACTGATCTGCAGCCAGTACCTCAGTCTCGGAGACACCGCGGTCGTTGAAGATCCGACCTCCCCGGGAATCCTTGACCTGCTGCACGAAGCGCCGGTAGCGATCCGCAGCACGCCGTCGCTCTCGAGTGCTGGTGCGCGCAGCCTGCTCGAGCTCATCGACAAATCTCATCCTGCGCTCACCTACATCTTTCCGGCACTGGGCCCTGAGGGGCGCGCGTGTAGCGAGACCGAGCTCAGAACTCTCGCTCTCGGTCTTCGTGACTACTCGGGCGTGGTCGTCGAAGACATCGGGTCACGGTACCTGCTGGGACGTGACGATCGCCCATCGCTCCTCGCCCGTGCCGCACCTGACCTGAGCGTGCTTACGGTCGGCTCAATGAGCAAGGTGTTCTGGGGTGGCCTGAGGGTCGGGTGGGTGCGGGGTGACGAGAACGCGATCCTGCGCCTCTCACGAGTCAAGGCTCGCGCCGACCTCGGCACACCGATGCTCAGTCAGCTCGTTGCGGCGTGGCTCTTGCGACGTTTGGATGAGGCGAGCGAAACACGAGTGTACGAGTTGAATGCGCGGCGCGAAGCGGCCCTCGCGGTGCTGCAGCAGCGGCTACCCGAGTTTCAGTGTGGGCCGGTCGATGGCGGTGGGGTGCTGTGGCTGAAAATGCCGCGTGGCGCCTCCAGGCCGTTTGTCGAGATGGCGAAACGGTATGGGGTTGCCGTGGTGCCGGGGGCCGCGCTTTCGGCCGGAGGTGCGAGCGATGGCTACCTCCGGGTGGCACTCGGTGCGGAGGCTGCGGTCTTTGCCGACGGCGTGGACCGCCTGGCGCGAGCCTGGGCGCAGTATGATCAGCGGGCGGTCACGAGTGGCAGCCTCGGTGACGCGCTACACGGGGAGGGCACCATTGTCTAGTGGGGAACCGCCGAGCAGCGCACGCTTTCTCGGCATCGACATGGGTGGCACGAACCTGCGGTACTCGATTGTCACGACCTCGGGGAACATCGTGTCGTCTCACTCCGAGGTGCTGCCGGCTGCGCCCGAGGAGCGCGCGCTCCTCCCCGTGCGTGTTGCCGAACAGTTTCGCGCGGAGGTCGACGGCGTCGGGCTCGCGATCGCGGGAACCGTGCGAGACGGGGTGCTGACCTGGTCGGCGAATCTCGGTATTCAAGAGATCGACTTTGGTGAGCAGCTGCGGGAGAGCGTCGACGGGGCGGCTATCGTGCTGAACGACGCCCGTGCGGCGGGTCTAGCGGAAGCGGTGGTGGGAGCTGGGGCTGGTGCCGACACGGTGCTCTCACTCACGGTGGGTACCGGCATCGGGGGTGCCATCGTGATCGGAGACAAGCTCCTCGAAGGCACCGGTGATGCTGGGGAAGTAGGGCACATGGTGATCGATCCGGCGGGCCCCGCGTGCACGTGTGGCCGCGCTGGCTGTTGGGAACGGTTCGTCGGCGGCCGAGCGCTGCACCGGGTTTCGACAGAGATGTTCCCGGATCACCCCTCGCCGCTCGAGCACCTCATCGAACGTGCAGAGCGTGGTAACACAGAGGCCATGCGAGTGATTGACACTGCTACTGGGATCTTCGGACGCGGAGTGGATAATATCTGCGCGATCCTGGCCCCCGATACCATTGTGCTGGGCGGTGGAATTATGGCGCGTAACGGCCTGGTCGCACGGCGCTACCGGGAGGTATTGAGAGACACCAGGTGGGGTGCGAGGTCACGCGTAGTGGATTCCGTCCTTGGCGATAGCGCAGGCAGGATCGGCGCAGCGCTCGCCGCATCCCAGCTTGTGTGACTGCGCAGCGGGAACAGCGAACCAATAGCAGTGCAATGGATCTGTTACGGGAGCCAATAGTGGCCCAAAATGGACTCTGGACCTGATTGTCAGGAACCAATTATGCCGGTTGAACGGTAAAGTCGAATCAATCTCTGGCCGCTTGCGGCCCAGCACTCATGAAATGAGGAAGTACGTGCGAATCGGAATTGTGGGCGCAGGCCTCCGTGGAAGTATGTTCGCGAACGCTCTGCAGCAGGTGCCGGAGATCGAAGTCGTTGGTGCGGCGGAGCCGAGTGAAAAGGTTGCAGGCGTCTGGGCAAAAGAATTTGGACGTCCTACCTACTCTTCGGCAGAAGAGCTGTACGACACTGAAAAGCTTGACGCCGCGATTATCGCGACGCCTGACTTTGCTCACGAGTTGCCAGCTGTCGCCGCGGCCGAGCGGGGTATTCACCTGCTCATCGAGAAGCCCCTTGCGACAAGCATGGAGGCGGCCCGGGCAATCGTCGACGCGTCCAAAAAGTCGGGTTCACTCGTAGTAGCAGCGTTTGAGAACCGCTGGAACCCTGCGTTCCTCGAGGCCAAAGAGGCGGTCGCTCGTGGCCAGGTCGGTGACGTGATCTCCCAGTCCGCGTTTCTTTCGAGCACCACGCGCGTGCCCACCCAGATGCTTTCGTGGGCTGCGAAGACGTCGCCGACGTGGTTCTTCATGTCGCACACCGTCGACCTTTCGATGATGTTCGCAAACAAGAAAGTCACGGCAGTGTATGCGCGTGGCTCCAAGCGGGTGCTGGTCGAGATGGGTATTGATACCTACGACTTCGTGCAGGCGATCCTGACCTTTGAAGACGGAACGTCCGCCGTGCTCGATTCGAGCTGGGCGCTGCCAGACAATCTGCCCTCCCCGTTCCCATTCCGCTTTGAGGTGCGTGGCACGACTGGTTCGGTCTACATTGACCAGACGAACCAGTCAGTTCAGATCAGTGGCCCAGAAGGCTACACCTGGCCCCGCACGTATTTCCCGACTGCAGACGGCCGGTTCCACGGCTTCCCGGCGTGGATGGCGCACGCATTTGCAGACAATATCCTGGGTAAGTCGGAGCCCGAGGTGAGCGCTGAGCACGCGCTGGCAGTCACCGAGGTACAGGTCGCGATTGAGCGCTCGCTTGCCGAGGGCCGCGAGATCACCCTTCCGCTGTCGGTTTAATTCCAGCTATCGAGAACGAGAGAGAAAACTATGCGAGCAGTCGTTTACCAAGAGCCAGAGAAGTTCAGTGTCGAAGAGGTCGCCGACCTGCCACTCGCACCTGACCAGGTGCGCGTCAAGAACGTGATCGTCGGCATTTGTGGCACCGACCAGCACCTCCACATCGGTGAGTTTGGCCCGAAGTACCCCTTGACCCCCGGGCACGAGATTGCCGGTGAGATTGTCGAGCTCGGCGCGAACGTAAAAGATCTGCAGATCGGCGACCGCGTCTCGATCGACAACACGAATTACTGCATGACCTGTGACGACTGCAAGCGGGGCAACTTCAACTTCTGTCAGAACGGTGTCGCGCTCGGTGTGCAGGCGGCCGGTGGGTTTGCTGAGTACACGATCGCGTCCGCTGCAAAGGTCTACCCGATTGGTGACCTCTCGTGGGAGGCCGCTGCTCTGATCGAGCCCACCTCGTGCGTCGTGCACGGGCTGGACGTCCTGGCGCTCAAGCCCGGACAGAACGTGCTCATTACCGGGGCGGGCCCGACGAGTCAGATCCTCGCACAGCTCGTGGTGCACGGTGGCGCCTCATCCGTGACGATGGCGGCCCCCACTCAGTACAAGCTGGATCTCGCGAAGAGCCACGGGGTCAACAACACTGTGCTGCTCGACCGGGGCGACTTTACCGCCTCCAAGGATGAGCTCGACGCAATCGCGCCGTACGGCTTCGACGTTGTGATCGAGGCGACTGGCGTCGTCGGTATTCTCGATAACATCATGCCGCACGTGCGCTCGAGCGGCACGCTGATGATCTACGGCATGGCAAGTGAGACGGCCACCGTCGCATTCCACCCGTTCGAGATCTTCCGTCGCGAGATCAACATCAAGGGCTCGTTCGCGCAGTCGTATGAGTTCGCGCGTGCGATCGACCTTTTGAAAGCTGGCAAGATCCAGACCGACGGAATCATCACGCACCGCTTCGGGCTCGACGAGTACGACGCGGCGCTCGACGCGCTGCGCGCCCCCGACTGCCTCAAGGCTGTGGTGGAGCCGGGCCGCTAGGTCGCTCTCCTGGTGCTGAGGCGGCATCGCCCCAGCACCAGTCCCGCAGCTTCTGCGCAACTACGGAGATCTGCACAACATCGGACGAGTTTCAGGATTCTCGTCCGATGTTGTGCAGATCTCCTTTTTTGTGCAGGCCTCGTAGTGGATACGGGCACGCGTTATGCGCGGCGGCACCGACTTGGTGGGCCATGCGGCCCGAAATAAAACTGTCCCCGGTGGTTCCGCGTAACGCGGTCCACCGGGGACAGTTCCTCGAGCACCTACCGCTTACGCGGTCGCAGCACCCGTCATGATCGCGACCGCATCAGTCATCGAGTGTGACTGCGGAGTGATCGTCGCAGCTTTCTTGCCGAGCCGCTGGATATGAATCCGGTCGGCCAGATCGAATACCTGCGGCATATTGTGCGAAATCAGGATCACGGGGATCCCCTCGTCGCGGAGGCGCTTGATCAGCTCAAGCACCTGGTTCGACTCGCGCACGCCCAGGGCGGCAGTCGGCTCGTCAAGAACCACAACCTTCGAACCGAACGCTGCGGCACGCGCTACGGCAACAGCCTGACGCTGACCACCTGAAAGGTTCTCTACCGGCGTCGTGACATCCTGCAGAGTGGTGATCCCAAGCCTGTTCAGCTCCGCCCTGGCACGCTCGCGCATGCCCTTGCGATCCACCATGCGGAAAAGCTTCCCGAGGATGCCTTTCTTGCGCACCTCGCGACCGAGGAAAAGGTTCTCCGCGACATCAAGAGCCGGGGATACCGCGAGGGTCTGGTAGACCGTCTCAATACCCGCCGAGCGAGCCTCCTGCGGACCACGGAACAGCACCGGCTTCCCCTCCAGTGTGATCTCGCCTTCATCGGCGACCTCAGCACCGGTGAGGCACTTAATCAGAGTCGACTTACCGGCGCCGTTGTCACCGATTACTGCGAGCACTTCGCCGGGGTAAAGCTCGAGGCTCACTCCGTCGAGGCCCACGACGCGACCGAATGTTTTCACCAGACGCTTTGCTGTCAGGATCGGCGTACGCGTCTCCTCAGCATCTGCTGCGGGCGCAGTGCCCGCCGTATCAGTTACGGTACTCATTTCTTCACCTTCCGGATCCACTGGTCGGCCGAAACCGCGATGATGATCAACATGCCGACGGCGAACGTCTGCCACAGCACATCGAGACCCGCGAGCGAGAGACCATTACGGAACACACCAACGATGAGTGCACCGAGCAGCGTTCCCCATACGAGGCCGCGCCCACCGAAGAGGCTGGTACCACCGATGACCACAGCGGTAATGGAGTCAAGGTTGAGCTCTGCTGCAACGTTCGGAGACGCAGCGTTTGCGCGGCCAATCTGAATCCATGCGGCGACTGCGATGATTGCGCCAGCAACTAGGTACACACTCATCAGTACACGGTTTGAACGAATACCTGACAGGCGCGCGGCCTCGGGATCATCGCCGACTGCGTAGACGTGACGGCCCCACGCGGTATTACGTAGGATCAGCGCGATCACTAAGTACAGCACCAGCATCATGACTACACCGAGTGTGACGTTCACGCCGCCAACGTTGAAGCTCTCACCGGTCCAGGTGAGCAGCGCCGGCATCTCGGGGCCGCGAACAGTGGCACCCTTGGAATAGAGCAGCGTCAGCGCGAGGTAGACGTTCATCGTCCCCAAGGTCACGATGAACGGAGGAAGCCCCATCTTGGTGACGAGGAAGCCGTTGAATGCGCCCGTGCCGAGTCCTACGAGCAGGCCAATGAGGAGAGACGGGATCGCTCCGAACCCGTTGTTGACGGCGACGTTCGCCATCACCATCGACGACAGCGCCATTCCTGCACCAACCGACAGGTCAATACCTGCGGTGAGGATGATAAGGGTTTGTGCAAGCGCCAACGTACCGACGACGGCGACCTGCTGAGTAATCAGTGAGAGGTTGCCCGGGGTGATGAAGCGGTCGTTGAGGAAGCCGAACACGATGACCGCAAGGACGAGCACCACGGCCGGGCTCAGGGCCGGGTAGCGGTGCAAGAGATTGCGGAGACGGCTCAGCGGTGTCGACCGGTCGAGAAACTCGTCGGCGAGGTCGAGTGTAGACGTAGGGGGATCCTGCTTTGCAGAATTCTCGGTATTACTCACGTAATGACTCCTTAGGGTTAATTATGGAGGCGACTCGGGACGGACTGCGCGGGGAATCCGGTCAAGACCGTGATTCCCCGCGCAGGACGTACCGGGTTAGCCGCTAGGGCTTAGCCCCAGCAGAGCTCCAGGCCCTCGGCGCTGTCGATCGACTCGACTACGTCCATGGGCTCATCCGTGATCAGCTCAACGCCGGTGTCGAAGAAGTCGAGGCCTTCAGAGGTCTCGGGTGCTTCGCCGGTTGTTACGAGGTCATAAATCGCCTGGACACCGAGCTCAGCCATCGCCATTGGGTACTGCTGGCTCGTGGCATCAATGATGCCGTCCTGAATCGCCTGGACGCCAGCGCAACCGCCGTCGACCGCAGCGACGAGCAGGTCG
This sequence comes from Leucobacter sp., assembly GCA_052090925.1. Classification (GTDB taxonomy): domain Bacteria; phylum Actinomycetota; class Actinomycetes; order Actinomycetales; family Microbacteriaceae; genus Leucobacter. Next base: position 55,740 of record JBQDBM010000009.1, read on the forward strand.
TCACCCGTGTAGCCTGCTGCCGTGAATGCTTCGAACGCACCGTACGCAGCGGGCTCGTTGATCGCGTAGAGCACGTTGATGTCGTCGCTCTGAGCGATCAGCATCTCGGCTGCGGTACGGCCCTCGGACTCAGCACCCTGTGAAGCCTGGTGGCCGACGATCTCGTACTCACCACCGCTGTACTCACCGGTCTTGTCCTCGTCACCGATGACCATGCCGTCTTTCACGTCGATACCCATGCCCTCGAGGAAGCCCTGGTCACGGTTGATATCAACTGAAACGTGCTTGTCATCGTGGAGGTCAACCATTGCCATGACAGCCTTCTCGCCGTCAAGCGCAGCAGCGGTCCACTCGCCGATCAGCTGACCGGCCTTGCGGTTGTCCGTCGCAAAGGTGATGTCAACTGAGTCGAGGTTGCCGGGAGGCGTGTCGAGAGCGATGACGAAGACGCCGGCGTCACGAGCGGCAATCAGCGAGTCCTCAACAGCTGGGCCGTTGGGTGCGATCAGGATGCCCTGGTCGCCCCTGGACACAGCGTTCTCCACTGCCTGGATCTGGGTTTCCTCGTCGCCGTCTTCACGGCCAGCAGCGAGCGTCAGATTCACGCCGAGCTCTTCAGCCTTTGCGGTCGCGCCCTCAGCCATAAATACGAAGAACGGGTTGGTATCGGTCTTCGTGATCAGCGAGACGTTGACCTCTTCACCGTCGCCACCACCGTCGCCACCGCCGCTGTCACCTGACGAGCAACCGGTCACTACGAGGGCCGCAGCTGCGGTCATTCCAGCGATGGCGGCAAATCGCCGCATCGCTGACTTTCTGGGCTTATTCATCTTCGAACGCCTTTCATAATGTGGGTCGAGACATCCGTCTCTGGACAACGGTGTCGGCTGTAATCTTGTCCGATATGCTGGCCTCTAGTCAAGCCACCTTTCCGTACGTAACCAAAAAGAGACATCGATGTCAGAACAATCATCCCCTCGCAGACCAATTGGCCCGCGACCGACGATCCATCACGTCGCCGCGGTAGCGGGCGTGAGTGCGAAGACTGTGTCGCGAGTTATGAATGGTGAACGCTACGTTGCGGAGAAGACTTCCGAGCGTGTGAGGGAAGCCGCAGAGACGCTTGACTACCATCCTGATTTACTTGCGGGCAACCTCCGCCGCACAGACCGCCGCACCGGTACGATCGGGCTGCTAGTCAGCGGTGTTGATAACCCATTTTCCAGCGTCATTCACAGGATGGTTGAGGACGTGGCCCGAGAGCACTCGGCCGCTGTGATCGCCTCGAGTATTGACAATGATCCTCTCCGTGAACGCGAGGTTGTGGCAGCACTGACGAGACGCCGTGTTGATGGCCTCATCATGATGCCAGCGGCGGAAAGTCAGGCATACCTGGGCCCCCATCTCGCGCGCGGAATGTCGTTTGTGTTTGTGGATCGCGAACCCGTGGGCTTCGCGGCTGACAGCGTCGTCGCCGACAACTTGGAGGGGGCGTCGCGTGCCGTTCGCCACTTACTTTCGTACGGGCACCGTCGCATTGCATTCCTCGGAGACCTCCCAACATTGCAGACCATGCAGGCCAGAAAACAGGGGTATCTCGATGAGCTGTCGCGAGGTGGCGTGCAGGCCGACTCATCACTTGTCGCAGCCGGGCTCCACGGCTCTGCTGCGGCGCGGGAGGCAACACTCCACATGATGCGCCAAGATGACCCGCCGACGGCAATCTTCAGCGCACAAAACCTCGTGACAGTTGGTGTGTTGCAGGCACTCCACGAGCTGGGTCAAGAGTGCGATGTTGCGCTGGTTGGTTTTGATGATGTGTTGCTGGGCGACATGCTCAAGCCAGGTTTGACGGTCATCGCTCAGGATCCGCGAAACGTGGGCCGCATCGCCGCCGAGCGCCTCTTCGCGCGCCTCGACGGTAACGCTGAGCCCCCCGCTAAGACCGTGCTGCGCACGACGCTCATCGAGCGTGGAAGTGGCGAAATCCCATCGAGGAACATCTGACATCGATGTCAGATTGATTGATTGTTCACGTGATTGGGCGCGAGAATTGCAACAGAAATGCAACCTAGATTTACCAATACCCAGTGAGTCAAGAGTGGCATCTCGGGAGCGCCATATCTTGATATATTGATTCCGAACTATTGGTCTATGAGAAAGAGTGGTTCGGATGCGGTCCTCGAACGTGCGCACATGGCTCGCATTGGTGACCGTCGGAACAATTGCATTCGCCGCGCCGGCCTGTGCGAGTTCCGAGCTGCTGACTGACAGTGATCGGCACGTCATTTCCCAGCTCACAGAGATCGCCCCACTCGATTCAGAGATCGACAGTGAGGTCACTGAGGTCGAATGCTGGAAGCCGTCGGACAACATGATTGACGACAACCAGTTTCGAGTGATCTGCCGCATGCACTATGAGGAATACGGCAATGATCGATATCGCGACACGATCTGTATCGGTGACCCAACCGCGGACCCCGTCACTGACTATTGCTACCTCTGGGCGTTCTACAGCGACATGCCCGAGTTCGAAGATCAACCCGGGCATGTCGCGGTGTAGTGTCGCGGTCTAGTGAGGTGGCGCCCAGCTAGAACGTGAGGGCTACTTTCGTGAAGTCGCGATTATCGAATCGCTCGTACGCCTCTCTCGCGCGTTCGGCTGGCAGTACGTGGGTGAGCACTTCTCCGGGGGAGAGCGTGCCCTCCTGGATCATCTTGAGAAGCATCTCACGTGTTTCAAATGGGTTGCCAATACTGAACTTAATTGTCAGTTCTTTCTCGAACATCGTGCCGTTGTCGAGTGGAAAATCATTCTCGAAGTGTGCACCGACGACCGAGATGGTGCCCTGCGGTCGCACGAGGTGCAGGGCGTCTTTCAACGCCGGTATGCTCCCTGAAGCCTCCACGACGCAGTCGGCGCCGTCTCCGTCGCTGCGGTCCGCAATCAGGGCCGCGGCCCCTTGCGGGTCGACGCTCGTAGCTCCGAGTTTCTCTGCGAGTGCGCGTCGTGCGGCCACTCCGTCGACCGCAATAACGTGGGCCCCGCGGCTCACGCCGACGATCACCGCCATCAGTCCGACGGGACCAGCGCCCTGCACTACGAGTAGGTCTCCGTTGCCAACGTTTGCGTTGTCGACCCCTGCAAAGCCGGTTGGCAAGATGTCGGCGAGAAACAACGCGTCTTCGGCGGCGACTGAGTCGGGAAGTGGGAGGAGCGAGCGCGATGCATGTGGCACACGGACATACTCCGCCTGGCCTCCGTCGAGCTTGGGGTACACGCCCGAGTACCCGAAGAGGCTGCGCGTCTCGCACTGGGTCCACCGACCCTTGCTGCAGGCGCCGCAGGTGCCGCAGTTTGTCATGCTCGTATTGACGACCCGCTCACCAATTGCGACCCCGTTGACCGCGGAGCCAACCTCCACCACCGTGCCGACGAACTCGTGGCCAGGGATCATGCCGAACTCGAAGCCGGGAGTGTGGCCGTGATACGGAAGGAGGTCAGCGCCACAGACGGCCGAGTATGCAACCTGCACGATGGCATCGCTGTCTGCCTCAAGGGTTGGCTGTGCGACTTCTTTCAGTTCGATCCGCTCGGCGGCCTCGAGAATCACGGCTTTCATGCAAACTCCTCAATTTCGATCAGATTGTTCTCGGGGTCCGCACAGAAGAACCGCGCGCCGCCCCATGGCGGTCGGAATGTCTCCGAGCGGAGAGTCACGCCTCGCTTCGAGAGTTCTGTGCGAGCCGCATCGCAGTCGTCCACTTCGAGCACCATGCAAGTGGCGCGCTCGGCTGTCGAGGGCGGGGCGCGGAACGTAAAGTCAGGTAGGTCCTCGCCTGTCGTCCCAGTTTCCGTCAGGGAGAGCCGCATCCCCTGCCGTGTGAGAATCACGTAGGCCGGATCCTCGAATGTGGCGGCCACTTCAAAGTCAAAGGCCTCCTCGTAGAACTCCGCCAGGCCGGGAACGTCGTTGGCGGCCAGAATGAAGCCAGCGCGGGTGATTCGATATGTCGTCATATGCACTCCTATGTAATCTGGACGTACTCACCATTGTTACGCGTTTCTATCACCAGCAGCAACACAAATGTTAAGATGTGAGAAATAGAGAGAACTGCGATCTTGACTCAGCGGGGTTATTTCTCATAACATGATAGACACTTCACATTGTGTGATAGCAAATATGTGTGGTGACGGCGATACGGTGGTCTAGATCGCCGGCTATATCTCAAAGAGGAGGAATGTATGGCTGACCCAAAGGTGTATCTGTTAGATGGTGGAAGTCTCGTGATCGATGGGTCACAGGTGCACTGGCACCGGAACCTCGGCACTGAGGTTCGTTTCCCGGTGTACAGCGTGCTGGTGGAGGTCGATGGCGGCCCATTGATCCTGTTTGATACCGGCTTCGATAAAGAGCATGTCGAACGAGTCTTGCCGTTCGAGAAGCCACTGCAGACGCCTGAGCAGACCATTCCGGCTCAGCTCGAGCTCTGCGGATACAAGCCTGAAGACGTGGACATCGTCATTAACTCCCACTTCCACTTTGACCACGTCGGTGGCAACAAGTACCTCACCAATGCCCAGGTGTTAGTGCACAAGAGCGAACTTCGGCACGCGCTGGTGCCTGAGCCATACGAGCGCCTCGGCTACTCCGACCTTTCGTTTGACTTCGATAAGTCGAAGTACAAGTTCATTTCTGGCGAGTACGAGATTGTTCCGGGGGTCTCGCTCATCGAGACTCCGGGCCATACCGTCGCCCACTATTCGATGGTGGTCGAGATGGAGAACAGCCGCTCGATGATCTTTGCAGGCGACGCTGCGTATACCCACCAGGCGGTTGAAGAAGAGATCGTCGGAGGCTTCCACTTTAGTCCCGAGGATTCGATCGATTCGCTCCGCAAGCTCGCGTATGTGAGCCGTACGAGAAGTGCCGATATTTACCCGTCACACGAGATGGAGCCGTGGCTCACCTGGAAGAAAGCGCCAGAGTACTACGGCGGCAACTAGAGACGACACGTGTGCTCGCGATCGACGCGCAGCATGTAACGCAAACCACTACTGACACAAGGAGTTTAGAAGAATGGCAAAGCTCGACAAACAAGTAGCGATTGTCACAGGATCAGCGCAGGGCATCGGTGAGGCAATCGCACGCCGCATCGCAGAGAATGACGTCACTGTCGTCGTGGCTGATCTCAATCCAGACAAGGGACAGAAAGTCGCAGAAAGCCTCGGCGGGCTCTTTGTGCAAACGGACATCAGTGACGCGGATGCTGTGGAGCGCCTCGTTGAAGAGACGGTCACTGCGTACGGTCGCATCGACATTCTCGTCAACACGGCTTCGATCGTGCCGTTCGTGGCCTGGGAAGACCTCACCTTTGAGGAGTGGCGACGCATCATGACCGTCAACGTTGACGGTCTCTTCCTCATGACCAAGGCGGTCTCGAAAGTCATGGCCGAAGCCGGCTACGGACGCATTGTGAACATCGCTTCAAACACATTCGTCGCAGGAACCCCCAACTGCAACCACTACGTGACCGGCAAGGGCGCGATGGTCGGGTTCACTCGTTCGCTCGCCAGCGAATTGGGTAAGGATGGGATCACCGTGAATGCGGTGGCACCGGGTCTTACCGAGAGTGAGGGTGTGAAAGAGGGTCCGCACAACGACGGCTTCGGTTATGTTGTGCCGATGCAGGCATTCGATCGCAAGGGGCAGCCGGACGACATTGCGCCGACTGTCGCGTTCCTCACGACAGAAGAAGCTCGGTGGGTGACCGGACAGCTGGTCGTGGTTGACGGCGGGCACACCCGCAACTAGCTCGCGAGCGTGTGTGGGTGTCGCATCTGAGACTGGAAGCGACACCCACAAAGCCCGAGGGGCACCGGAACTGTGCTGCCAAAAATATTCTCTCTCACACTGTGAAACATCAATATCGAAGTATGGATAGGTTTCGGCCCATCTTCGAAAGGAAGAATTATGTCCGAAAGTAACGGCCTCAAAGCCGAAGTAGCGGGTGCCGGTTTTGCGGGCCTGGTTGCGGCCACTGCGCTCGCGCGCCAGGGATGGAACGTCACGCTCCACGAGCGCGGAGATGAGCTCCGCTCATTCGGCGCAGGGATCTTGCTGTGGAACAACAGCTTGCAAGTGCTCAAAGCGATCGGCGCGTACGACAGCCTCCTCCCTCACACGATGGTGCCGCCCTACTATGAGACCCGCATTCACAACGAGACAGTGTCTCGCGAAGACTTCGGGGGGCTGCCCTGGCGCACCATGACCCGGAGGGCGTTGCACGAGGCGTTGTCCGATGCAGCACGAAATGCCGGCGTTCAAATTTTCGTCAACTCGGAGGTCGTCGCGGCTGATCCTGCAGGCAGCTTGACCCTCAAGAGCGGCGAAGTGCGCCGCGCTGACCTGATTGTCGGTGCGGACGGTGTGACATCTCAGGTCCGCGATTCGATTGGCTTTGAGCAGGAGCGCACTCGCTCGAAAGATGGCGTCACCCGCCTGATCGTGCCCCGGTGTAAGGAAGAACTTGGCGGAGGCGACGAGTGGGACAACGTGATCGACTTCTGGAACTTCGAACCCCGAGTACTCCGTGTGCTTTACATTCCCTGTAATGATGACGAACTGTACCTGGCTCTGATGGCTCCGATCGAAGACGAGGAGGGGTCGGCTGTGCCGATCAACTTCGATGTGTGGGCCGAGAGTCATCCGTATCTCGCGCCGGTGCTGCGCGAGGCTGCGAAGCTCGAGGGACGCTATGACGGCTATCAGACCAACGTCTTGACGCAGTGGTCGAACGGCAAGGTTGTGCTCATTGGAGACTCGGCTCACGCAATGTGCCCGGCACTCGCCCAGGGTGCGGGTACCGCGATGGCAAATGCGTATTCCATGGCCATGGCGGTGTCGCAGGGCGCACAGGATCTCCCGGCAACGCTGCAGGCCTGGGAGTCGGAAGAGCGCGGCATTACCGACCGATGCCAAGCCAAATCAGCGTGGTACGCGGAGACGCGGAACATGTCGCGAGGGAACCAATTCACTCCCGATGTGCTCGAGGCCGCAAAGTATGATCCGACCGAAGGGAAGTAACAATGGCTGACACTCTCGAAGGCTACGAAGTTCGATCCTGGCACTCGACTGTTGTGCAGACGGTCGAGATCGCGGGCCAGCAGCTCGACGAGACACTGGTGAAAGCTGCGGTCGGGGTCGTGATCCGGAACCCATTCGCAGGGGCCGCATTCCACCAGGATCTCAGCGCTCTCACCACCCCGAGCCGCGCAATCGGTACCGAGCTCGGGCGTCGCGCGAAAGAGCTCCTCGGCGGCCGCGAGGTGGAGGGATACGGCAAGGGCGGGGTCGCCGGGATTCACGGCGAACAAGAACACGTGGTTGCCTGCGTCACGACCGTTTTCGGTGATGGATTCCGCGACGCCGTCGGTGGCGGGAAAGCCTGGATCTCATCAGTGACCAAGGTATCGGCCCCCGGAGCTGCGATCGATATTCCGCTCGCATTCAAGGACGAGGTGTACGTTCGCGACTACTACGACGGTATTACGCTGCACGTAGATGAGTCGCCGAAACCGGATGAGTTGCTCATCTGCGTTGCGGTATCGAGCGGACCACGTCCACTTGCTCGTGTCGGCGGCATGACGAAAGCCGAGGCGCTCGAGCGCCTGGCCGGGTAGTGCACCGACGACGTCCGACTCAGCACAACATCATCACCTGACACAGGAATATACAAAGGAGTATCGAATGCGTGAGCCATTCAATCCCTCGCCCGAGATTCGCTCGGCGCTTGAAGACCTAGCGCGTGTGCACCGCATCCTCGAGATCGAAGGACACGGTGACATGTCAATGGGGCACATGTCGTACCGTGACCCAGAGGGTCGAGGGATGTGGCTGAAACGGGGCCACCTGGCCCTGTCCGAAGTCACCGCCGAAGACTATCTTCTTGTCACGCTCGACGGCGACGTACTGCAGGGCGAGGGCTTCCGGCACCTCGAGTGGCCACTGCACGCAGAGATTTTCAAAGCTCGCCCAGACGTGAACTTCGTCGGTCACTCCCACCCGCACTACGCAACTGTCTTCGCTGCCGGCCGCAGCGAGTTGCAGCCCGTGAGCAATCACGGCGTCTGGTTCGCCCGAGAGGGCGTGCCATTCTTCAGGGATACGAGCCACATCGTCACCACGGTGCCACTGGGTATTGCGGTGGCGGAGCAGCTTGGTGCAGCTGAGGCGATCCTGCTCGCAAATCACGGGGTCGCATTCACCGGCGGCGACGTGCGGGAGTTGCTCTTGTGCGGCGTATTTCTTGAGTGGTCTGCGAAGTTTCAGATTGATCTCGAAGCGTCGGGGACGACGTTCCAGATCCCAGAGCACGCAGAGAGTATTGAGAAGCACTCCCGCATATACCCCGAGCCGGCCAAAGAGAACTATTGGAAGTACTTCAATCGCCTGCTCGACCGCACAGAAGGTCGCGACCCACAGCCCATCTGAGGCCCGGCGCAGACGTACGAAGTTACCCATTCGAAGGAGAATGAAATGTCAACACCACGCAAGGTCACCGTTATGGGATCCGGCATCATGGGTCCCGGCATCGCGGCCGTGTTCGCACGCGCCGGAGCCGATGTCACTGTGTACGACGTCGTCGAAGATGCACTCGAGCGCGCGGCCGAGGGCGTAAAGCTCGCCGATTCAGTGCTCGACAAACTGGGCGCTGCCACTGGCAAGCAGAAGGGCGAGATCTCGTTTACCACTGACGTGGAGCAGGCGCTTTCGGGTACCGAGTACGTACTTGAGGCTGTCCCGGAGCGGGAAGATCTGAAGAAGCAGGTCATCGCACAAATCGAAGGCATAGTTGGCCCCGAGGTGATCATCGCTTCGAACACCTCAGGCATTCCAATTACCAAGTTGGCGGAAGATATGGCTCATCCCGAGCGATTCATTGGGATGCACTGGTCAAACCCACCCCACGTGATTCCTCTGATCGAAGTTGTTCCGGGTGACCGTACCAGCGATGCGACGCGGGACACGGTGATCGCGGTATCCAATTCATTCGGGTATGAAGCTGTTGTGGAACGAGAGGTTCCCGGCTTTGTTGAGAACCGCATTCTCTACGCGATCATGCGCGAGAGCCTGGCGCTCGTCGACGAGGGTGTGATCTCGAAAGAAGACATGGATATCTGTGTCCGCTGGGGCATTGGTTTCAAAATGGCTGTCGTTGGACCAATGCGCCTCCTCGACATGGCAGGACTCGACACGTACAACAATGTGGCGAGCTATCTGAACAAGGACCTGTCAAAGACCGATGGGGTGCCAGCGATGATCACGGAGAACATCGAAGCCGGCACATTTGGCTTCAAGTCGGGCAAGGGCCTGTTCGAGTATGGCGAAGGTGATGTCGCAGCGAAGCGTGCACAGATCGTTTCGCAGCTCATCAACGTGCGCCAGTCGATGCCGCAACCACTCAGCAGCGACCAGGTTTGAGGCCTGGTGCAGCGTGAGCGAGCGGAGTACCCGGAGTGACTGAGCACACTCTTGCTGACGTCAATGGTGTCAGGATCGCGTATGCGGAGGCGGGGCAGGGCGATGACACGGTCTTTCTGTTTCATGGGGTGACCGCCAACCATCGAGTGTGGGCACCCATACAGGCCACGTTGGCCGACCGCTATCGAGTGATTGCTGTCGATCAGCGCGGGCACGGGAACAGCGACAAGCCGCTCGGAGAGTATTCGGCAGAGCACTACAGCCAAGACGTTCTCGGCTTGGTCGAGCAGCTGGGCGGGTCGGGGCGCAACGTCCTCGTCGGCCACTCACTCGGTGCCCGAAATGCCATCGTGACGGCGGCCAGATTTCCGGCGCTTGTATCGGGGGTCGTCGCGATCGACTTCACCCCGTTTATTGAGGATGAGGTGTTCGATACGCTCGAAGCGCGCGTGTCGGGCGGTAATCAGCGGTTCGTCTCGGTTGGCGAGATTCAGGCGTACCTCCAGCAGCGCTACGTGAACATTCCGATCGAAGCTCTGCGACGCCGAGCAGAGTACGGCTATCACCTGGTCAGGGGCAGCTATGTTCCGCTTGCTGATCCCGATGCGATGCTTCAGACCGTCCAGGGTTTGCGCGCCGACCTCAGTGATTACTACCGCGACCTTCGGGTGCCCACCGTGGTAGTGCGCGGAGCGGAGAGCGTGCTCGTCACCGAGCGGGCATTCGAGCAGTCACGAGCGCTTCGCCCCGACCTGCAGTATTCGGTCACACCGCGTGCCGATCACTACGTACCGGAGGAAGAACCACAAGCAGTGGCCGACCTCGTTACCAATTTCATCGAACAACTATAGAAAACAGGAGAGGAAATTATCATGGGACTGAACATTCAAGACCTCGCAATTTCGAGCCCCGACGTTGCGGATCAGGGAGCAATTGACGCTCGCTTTGCGGCGGACACGGGAAATGAGACACCACGGATTGAGATCTCGGGTGTGCCAGCTGAAGCCGTTGAACTCGCAGTCATCTTGCACGATCCTGACGCTCCTCTGCCCAACGGTTTCACACACTGGGTCGTCTACGGCATCGACCCGTCGAGCACATCGTTCGGTGGAGGGGTCGAGGTTGGCAAGCTGGGCCCGAATACCATGGGCGAGGCCGTGTACAGCGGTCCGCAGCCTCCTCCAGGGCACGGGCTTCACCACTACTACTTCTGGGTATATGCGCTCGACCGCCCGGTAGAGGGCACCCCGAGTCGCGAGGAGTTTCTGCGAGATTACGCGGACGCAATTGTGGAGCAAAATCGACTCGTAGGTACCTATCAGCAATAGGGTGAGAGCGGGCGCCCCGCGCCGCGGGCCCAGTTGAATGACGAATGTATGATGGCGTAACTGTTATCAGGTTGAGAAAGTAGGCGAGCGTTTGCAGAGTCAACGAGCTAAAGGAGTTGACAGTGCCCGACGGGTGCTGCAGATCCTACTGGGCTTCAAAGACTCGACACCGGAGATCACGGTCGGGAGTATTGCCGAGCAGTTCGATATTTCAGTGCCGAGTGCCTACCGTTACATCTCGTTATTGCGCGAGCTGTATCTCATCGAAGAACGTGGGCGTGGAACGTACTCGCTCACGCCTCAAGTGTTTCGGCTTGCTGCGGTCGCGGAATCATCGCTCGACATCGGCACACTGGGTACGCCCGTCGTCAATCGCTTAGGCGAGGAGACCCGTGAAACCGTGCTGATTCTTCGTCGAATTGAAGACTCGGCAGTGTGTGTCGCATCCGCAACCCCAGACAATCTCGCGATGATCTCGTTTAAACCTGGTCACCTCATGCCGCTGCACCGCGGGGCGGGCCCCAAGATTTTGTTTGGGGCGACCCCTGCGGACAAGCGTGAACGGCACCTGCGCAAGCTGGAGGCCGTGTTAGGTCCCGAGTCGACGGAGAAGCTTCGAGATGAGCTCGCGCTCATCTCGAAGCAGGGTTACGCCATTTCATCCGCTGAAGTGGATGAGGGAATCTATGCGGTTGCCGCCCCCATCATGGTCGAGGGGCGGACGATCGCGACGCTCTCGATCGCGAGCCTCGAGTTCCGACTGTCAGATGGTCAGCGCGAGGTGCTGCTTGAGAAAGTACAACAGGGGGCCGCGGAGATTAGCGAAATGCTGCTCGCACAAGAGTATGGGGGCGCAGGGACCGCAGCGTAGTTCGCCCTCTCGCCCCTGACGTGATTGGTTCAGAGGCATTGTGGTGTCCGATCAGGCGACGCTGTAGTTGCGCTCGTCAGCTGGGTTCATCGGGCAGTTTGGAGACCCAAAAACGCCGTTCCTGAGACTCGGGTAACGCTGTGATATCGGACGTTGTAAATGCTTGACACCCACAAAGTTCTTATAGTTGGATAGAGGAACATTACATAGTGATAAGTTCGGATGTAGTGAATCGCATCTTGCGGTGCTGCTCAATGGTGAGTCAAATGAAAGGGAACAGGTATGTTCTTGAAGACATCAGTTAAGAAAGGACTCCGCACCGGTCTAGTAGTGGTCGCCGCGGCGGGTCTCGTGTTGACGGCGGGCTGCTCAAGCCGCGGTGGTGACACCGGTGGCGAAGAATCGGGTGGTGGAGGCGAAACCGTCGAACAATTCGCAATCGTGACTCCCGAGAAGGAATCAGATTACGGTTGGAACCAGCAGGGCATTTGGGCTGCGCAAGAAGCAGCTGAAGAGCTCGGGATCGAACTCGATGACAACTCGGATGTTGGCTATGACAACACGGAGACGATCTTGACCCAGGTCGCTGAAGCGGGCAACGGTCTCGTCATTGCGCACGCGAGTGGGTTCAACACCGCAGGGCACCGTGTTGGGACGCAGACGGGCGTTCCCACCCTAGTGGTCGACTTCGAGATGAACGAGCCTGGCGAGGTCGCGACAGTCATTAGCCAGGCCCAGGAGGGCGCGTATCTCGCGGGTGTTGCCGCAGCAACGAAGACTGAGACTGACACGGTGGGCATCGTCGCCTCCGCGGAGGACCTGAACTGGTTCCTCATGGCGGGCGGCTTCGCGCAGGGTGTCTACAGTGTGAACCCTGACATCAACGTCGTGATCGCGTACGTTGGTCCGGCCGGATACGGCGACTCTGCCGGTGGTACGAGCGTGACCAACCAGGTCATCGCAGCGGGTGCTGACGTCATCATGGGCATGGGTGACGGTGCAACCATTGGATACCTGCAGGCCATGGAGAGCGCAGACACCGATTACGATCTCTCTTACATCGCCACGATCGGTGACGTGACAGAGATTGTCGATGACCCAGCGATGGTGCTGACCTCGGTGCTGTGGAACTTCAAGGACACGTATGTGCAGGCGGTCAAAGACATCGAAGCCGGTACGTTCGGTGAAGAGACATATGAGCTCACCGTTGAAAACGGTGGCATCTCGTTGCAGGAGTCCGAGAACCTCAGCGGTGACATTGCGACCGCGGTCGAAGAGGCTCAGGCTGCGATCGAGGACGGTAGCGTGACTGTTGAACGCGCCACCGACCAGGATGAAGTCCAGGCGGTCATCGACGCCAAGGGCGAATAATCCCGTACTCGTGAGTGCGCCCTGATCAATATGCTCGGGGCGCACTCACATTGAGTACGCATTCCACTCCAACTATCAGGAGGACACTGTTGTCCGAAGAACAGGTCTCAGCGACGATGCAAAACTCAGGTGCGCAATCTGACGTCATCATCCGGCTAACTGACATCACCAAGCGTTTCCCCGGCATCGTCGCAAACGATTCGATCTCCCTTGAGATTCGGCGCGGAGAGGTCCACTGCCTCCTTGGTGAGAACGGTGCAGGCAAGTCGACGCTCATCAGCATCCTTGCCGGGCTGCAGCAACCCGATGAGGGAACCATTGAGGTCGAGGGTGAGACCACGGTGCTGAATTCACCAGCCGTATCGATGTCAAAAGGCATTGGTGTCGTCTATCAACACTCTGCCCTCATTCCAACGCTGACAGTGCTTGAGAACCTGATGCTCAGCGACGAGAAGAACTTCTGGCTTGACCGATCGAGCTCTACGGAGCGTCTCGCCGAACTCAGTGACCTGCTGGGGGCAGAGATTGACCCTGATTTGCAGACGGGTGACCTCGGCCTCGGCCAACAGCAGCAGGTTGAGATCGCCAAAGCGATGTGGAAAGGGTCAGAGGTCCTCATTCTCGATGAGCCGACTTCGATGCTCACCCCACAGGCGATTGATCGTCTGGTGGAGAGCGTGAACCGCCTCAAAGCGGAAGGCCTCGCGGTGATCTTTATCTCGCACAAACTCCACGAAGCGTATGCGATCGGTGACGCAGTCACCGTGCTTCGTGGTGGCCGTGTGGCCGGGCGTATCGCGCCCGCCGAAATGCATGCCATGACGGAGGCCGAAGCGAAAGACCAGATTCTCGAAGCCATGTTTGGGACCAACCCCGAAACTCTCTCGGCAGAGGAAGCCGAGGCTGCGGGCCTGGGAACCGAAGAGCGCAAGCGTGGTGTGAGCCAGAGTGCACCGATCGTGCTTCGCGCCGAAAGCTTGAGCACCGTCTCCGAATCGGGCGAGGTTCCCCTGACTGATGTCAATCTCGAGATTCGAGAGGGCGAAGTGCTCGGCGTTGCCGGCATCGATGGCCATGGACAACGACACCTTGCCGAAGCACTCGCCGGGCAACGTAGCCCGAGCGAGGGACGCGTGCTGCTCGGGGAAAGCGACGTCACTAAGAAGAAAGTCAAAGAGCGTCAGCGGCTGGGCGTGCGCTATGTCACTGATGATCGGTTGCACGAGGGCATCATCGGCACGTTCAGCGTTGCACTCAACCTCGTGTTGAAGAAAGTGGGCGAACGCCCATATTGGAAGTTCGGACGTATGGATAAATCGGCCGTGCTGAACGAGGCGCACGAACGAATTGCCGATTATGAGATTCGGACCCCCTCAGAGCAGACCCGAGCCGGCACGCTCTCAGGCGGCAACATTCAGAAGATCTTGCTCGCCCGAGAGTTGGCACACGACCCGAGCGTGGTGATCTTCCACAAGCCGACATACGGTCTCGACCTGAAAACTGTCTTCAAGGTTCGTGAGACAGTGCGCGACTTCGCACAGGACAGGGGAGCCGTGTTGCTCATCTCGACAGATCTCGATGAGCTCGCAGAGCTCTCCGACCGGATCGTGATCGTGTCGAACGGACGCATCGTTGGCGAGGTCGAGAATGATGGCGACCGCATCACAGAGAAGATCGGTGAAATTATGGTCGGCCATCGGGGAGCTTTGTCTGGAACCGGAGGAGAACAGTGAGCGAGCGTACTGAGCAGCTGAACGACAGCACAGGGTCGCCGAAGCAGCCGCCCATTCCCGAAGCTGGCCCTGAAACGACTGCGCTCGAGGCCGTGCGCCGCCCACAGCAGACCAAGCTGAGCAAGGGAGCCGAGGTGCTCATCCGCACACTCGTCCCCGTGATCCTCGCACTCGTCGTCGGCGGGCTCATTATCTGGAGCATGGGCGTCGACCCGATCAAATTTTATGGTGACATTTTCTATCTCGGCATTGCTGGGATGGGTTGGCAGCGCACACTCACCGCGATGGCGCCACTTTTAATCGTGGCGCTTGGACTCATCATTGCGTTCCGTGCCCAACTCTGGAACCTGGGGTACAGCGGTGCGTATCTTCTTGCTGCCGCGATTGTGGCAGGTATTGCCCCCGACCTAATGCGTGCGGTGCCTTTGGGAGTGGGAATCCTCACTCTCTTCGTGCTCGCATTTGCGATTGGTGTCGCCCTCGGCACACTGCCGGCATACCTAAAAGCAAAGTACGGGACGAACGAAATTATTACCAGCCTGATGGTCTCGTTCATCGCCATCAGTCTTGCGAACATCTTGGTGAAGGGGCCGTTTCAAGACGCGGGCGTCACCGTTCCGCAGACTCAAGTGCTTGATATCGAGTACATGCTGCCCTACATTCCGGGCACCCGCATACATATCGGGTTCGCGATCGCCATCCTCATCGTGGTGATTTTCCATCTCATTCTGACGAAGTCATCGTTTGGTCTCAAGGTCGACATTCTCGGTGCGAGCCCGAAGGCAGCGACGCACGCTGGGATCGATTCGAAGAAGATGATCATGATTGTCTTCCTCCTTTCGACCGGCATGATTGCGCTGGCGGGAGCCATCGACATGCTGGGGCTCTGGGGGTATATGCGTACCAACTGGAACCCGGTTTATGGTGACAAGATCCTGCCATTTGTCTTCCTTGCGAGACTCAACCCGCTCGGATCCATTCCGCTTGTCGCGTTCTACGCAGTGCTCGCAACCGGTGGCACGATCGCCGCGCAGCAGGCGGGCCTGTCGGTTGACTTCTTGCTTATCATCGTCGCGCTGATCCTGTTCTTCATGACGGTCATTGAGTATCTGGGCAATCGCCGTGACCTTGGTAAGAGCTATCTCCCGTCCGGACTGTTCAAGTCGGTTAAGAAGTAAGGGCGCAGAGTAATGATCGAATTTTTCAGTCAGTCGTTTCTGATTGCATTTCTCGTCGCAGTGCTGGCGAATATGTTTCCGGTAATGCTCGCGGCCGTCGGAGAGACCGTCGGTGAGCAGGCCGGTGTGCTGAACATTGGTATCGAGGGTTTGCTGCTCGTTGGCGGCTACTTCGGGTTCCTTGGCGCGCTCACGACGGGCAGTTTCTGGATCGGCTTCCTCTACGGAGCCATCGCCGGCATACTGCTCTCTTCGATACTGATGATCTTGTGCGTGTGGCTGGGCCTGAACCAGATTGTTGTCGGTATTGGCATCATTCTGGCCGGTACCGGTGTGAGCAGTGTGCTCTACAACTTTCAGTTTGCCGACTCGAAGCCACGCCTTGGCCTTGATACTCCCTGGACCATTCCGCTTCTCAGTGATATCCCCGTCATTGGGCCCGCGCTATTTGCCCAACCCGGGATGTTCTACATTGCGCTACTCATCCCGATTGGCGTCTCGATCTGGATGTACCGCACCACGCCGGGGCTGCGCCTGCGCTCTGCAGGCCAGAAGCCAGCGTCGCTGGACGCCGCGGGCGGCAGTGTCATGCTCACACGTTCTCTCGCAGTGTTATTTGGTGGCGCGATGTCAGGGCTTGGTGGTGCCTACCTCGCGCTGATCTCGGCTGGTACCTATACGCCGGGCATGACCCACGGTATGGGCTTCCTCGCGATCGTGGTGGCGATGCTCGCACGTGGCAGGCTTCTGTGGGTTGTGCTCATCGCATTCATTTATGGAATTTTTGTCGCCATGGGCACGGTGCTGCAGCTCACCACCCTGAATATTCCGAACGATGTGGTGACGATGATGCCATTTGTTGCGGTGATGATCGTTCTCACGTTCTTCGCACGGCGCTCCGCGCTCCCTCCGGCACTCGCAACAGCATACGTGCGGGGTGCTCGATGAGCTGCGTGCGCCACCCTCCTGTTTCTATCCCCTCGATTACACCGGACATCGATACGACCGGACATCAACGATGAAAGGACAACTCCATGACGAATAATGAAGTATTTACCCTGTCGGCCGGACCAACCATGGCCACAAACCGCACGCTGTCTGCGCTCGGACAACCGATCGTGTACCACTACGACCCACTGTTTCTCGATACGTTCCGTCGCACCCAGGCAAAGGCAGCTGAGGTATTTCGAACGAAGAATGACATTGTCATGATGCAGGGCGAAGCCATCGTTGCGCTCGAGGGTGCAGCCCGGGCCATGACGGTGTCGGGGATGAAAGTTCTGAACCTCGTGCAGGGCGTCTTTGGCAAGGGCATGGGCTACTGGCTTGCGAGTTACGGCGCTGACGTCCATGAAATTGAGGTGGGATACAACGAGGCAGTTGATCCTGCTGCAGTTGAAGAGTTCCTCGCAGCAAACCCCGATACGGGCCTCGTCACTGCAGTCCACTCGGAGACACCCTCTGGCACCGTGACCGACTGCAAGCAGATTGGTCCGATCGCAAAGCGCCACGGTGCGCTCACTCTGATCGACGCGGTATCCTCCATCGGTGGCCTCGAGTTCGAGACAGATAAGTGGGAACTCGACGTCGTAATCACCGGTGCGCAGAAGTGTCTCGGTGGCCCTCCCGGAGTTGGACTGGTGTCAGTGAGCCCGGCCGCGTGGGAGCGCATGGACAGTAACCCCGATGCCCCCCGTGCCTCATACATTTCACTTCTCGACTGGAAAGAGAAGTGGCTCGAGGGTGGTGCATTCCCGTTCACTCCCTCGGTGTCCGACGTACACGGTGTGGAGTCCGTGCTTGACCAGGTACTCGAGGAGGGGCTCGACAACGCGATCCGTCGCCACTCGAATGCCGCAGAGGCCACACGAGCGGGCGTGCAGGCTATGGGACTCGAGCTTTGGGCTGCGAGTGTGGACATTGCCGCAAACTGTGTCACCTCGATCCGGCTCCCCGACAACATTGACCACCTCACCGTGCGCAGCCACGTGCGCGAGCGCTACGGCGTGATGCTCTCGAGCGGTCAAGGGGCGGGTAACCTGATGCGCCTGGCACACATGGGGCCGAGCGCCACCGGCATGTACCCGATTGTTGGACTTTCGGCGTTGGGTCGTAGTCTCCAAGACCTCGGCCTATCGGTCGACGTAGGCGCAGGTGTTGATGCGGCGCTGTCGGTGATCTCGAAGCACACGAACGCTTAAGTTCTTCGGCCGCTCACCACATGTAGCTGTTCGCGACCTGCCGAGTCCATCGAGGAGACACAGATGCGCCCTTCACGTGGCTGATGGGCGCATCTGTGTCTCATCGATGCAGTGTCGCACGAATTAGAGTGGGCATCATGACGAGCGACGGTGTGACACAGGCGTACTCTGCTCGGGCCGACGAATACGTTCGTGTCGTTGGCAAGATCGAACACGCTGCGCAAGAAGACCGGGACTACGTGCTCTCCTGGGCGAAGGAGCTCAGCGGGCCTGTTCTCGATGTTGGGTGTGGCCCTGGACAGTGGACCAACTTCCTCCACCACGAGGACGTGGACATTGAGGGCGTCGACCCGGTCGTAGCGTTCATTGAGGATGCATTGGCACGGTATCCGTCAGCCCGGTATCGGGTAGCGAGCGCCGAGCAGCTCGGTGTCGGTGGCTCATCACTTGGTGGAGTGCTCGCTTGGTACTCGCTCATTCACACGGATCCCGACTCGATCGATGCGCCGATCGCCGAATTCGCTCGCTGTATCGCGCCCGGCGGCGGCCTGGTCGTCGGATTCTTTGATGGCCCGGCGCGAGAGTCGTTCGACCACGCAGTGACAACGGCGTACTACTGGTCGGTCGATGCACTGTCTGAGCACATCGAGCGCGCGGGCTTCACTATCGTCGATTCCGAAATCCGCCGCTCGCCCAATGCGCGACCCCATGGTGTGATCACTGCGCAGAGGTGACGGATAGGGCGCGTCAACCCCCTGATGTCGGGACCCGTCTCACTAGTAGAAAGGTTGACCAGGGTTCACACGGTGATTTTCGTGAAGCTTCTGACACAGAATCGAGGGGAGTATCAGCTATGCAGCGCACAACGGTGACCGACGGCTTGTCTGCCATAGTGTTCGACATCGGCGGCACCCTGTTGAACTCAGCCGATGGAACCAGGGCAGAGTTTCAGCGAGTCCTCCGAAGCGCTACGGATGAGGATACGATCAGCCGTATTGCAGACGAGGTCACAGCACAGATGAACCAGCGCATGGGCCGGATGAGTCGCGGGGAAGAACCATTCTCGCTCGAAACGGACCTTCTCCGACATGCACTTCCGCAGGTGCTCCAGCAACATCGGGTGAGTGCTACGCCAGCACAGATAGACCAGCTCGTTACTGTTGGTGAGCGGTTCGATGCGTTCCCCGAAGCTCCGCGGCAACTTGCGCAGCTCGTCGAACACACGATGGTTGTGGGGCTCACCAATAGCGCACTCGATCAAGTGAGCAAAGCTTCGGCGCGAACTGGTCTTCAATGGCACGCACTTCTCGGTTCACAATTCGCACACACGTATAAACCAGACCCGAAAGCCTATGCTCTAGTGGCAGATTTGCTGCACATTGATCCGGCGGAGGCCTTGTTTGTGGCCGCGCACCCGTGGGATCTTCGCGGCGCTGCGAAAGCGGGGTTTCGGACCGTGTACCTTCCGCGACCACATACTGATGATCTCGATGAGGCGGATCATTTTGATCTCATGCTCGACTCTCTTGACGAGCTCGCTGCACTCTGGTCAGAGAGTTGATTCGAAGTTGGGCGTGTCTGCAGCAATGAGAAGCGTATCTACCGCTTCCCCGAGGCAGCCGGCGTAAAGATTGCAGCGCGGGCATCAACGATGAAGTGCAGCATGATCCCGGGTAAGAGAGATCCCGTCGCGACTAGCAGAGCGAGGAACATCGCGCCTAACAACCCGGTCGTGATGACGCCGCCCCACCCCTGGTAGATGTGGGCCACTGCGAAACATACGACTGCGAGCACATAGAGGAGAATGTCTGGGGCCGAGGGCAGCAGCAGAGTGAGCGTGATCAACACGAGACCTCGGTACATTACTTCTTCGGTGGTGGCTGCGGTGGTCGATAGAAGTAGCCAAGCGCGCTGGTCTTCTTTGGCGGTCGGCAGCATCGCAGAGAGTTTTGAGTTCACCCATCTGGCCCCCGGTTGGTGCCCGCTCTTGAAGAGCGGCGTGAAGAGGATCACGAGCAGCAGGATGCCGACTCCGACTAGCATGCCGAGTAATCCGCCGCCGAGTACGCCGCCATCTGCGATCACCAATATGATCCCTGAGAAATCAGGCCACGCAAACCCGATATTACGCAATTCGATCCCGGGTGCCAGAGACACAAAAGCGATCGCAATGACGGTCAGTACCCAAGGCTGCCAGGCCCAGTTCAATAGGAATCTAGCCCGAAGCTGCGGAACGCGTTCCGCAGGCGCAGCAGTCACCGTTCGAATAAATTTCGCGTATGCGCGATGCCCCAAGCACGCATCGTTCACTACAAGCGCGAATACGAGAAGCCCGAGTACAGCGATTACCCAGTGGGGCGTATCAAGGACCTGGGCTTGGTCCAACATCGAGTTTCTCCAATACTTATTGGGCGCGGGTGGCGCTCACAGTCTTCCAATGATGTCACCGCGGAAGACAGATGCACCCCTTTTGGCCAAATGCCTGACATATTCATCCATGATGACAAGCTCACGCTGAGCTTGATCCTTATGTCGACTCCACCTGGTTGCCCTGAACTCGACGCGGAAGTACGAGATCGAAGAGCCAGGCGAAAACGAACGTGTATATGAGGAAGAACGCAAGCAAACCGAGATCCAAAATGAACGCTTCCAGGAGGGTGATCTGGAGGATCCAGGCCATGACTGGTACCAGAAGAATAATGAGTCCTGCTTCGAACCCCATTGTGTGAGCTATTCGACGGGGGATCGTGCGCTTCTGAGAAGCTTGGCGCCTCTCCCACGCTTCGAATGCCGTCGTCCAGGCATAGTTCCAGATGAGAGCAATCGTCGATGAGACTACGGCGACCAAAACAGAGCCACCGCTACTGAAACCGAGATATGCAAGGGCGACAGTGACGAGCAGTACAGCAATCAGTTCGTATGTAACCACATAGATGAGCCGACGAATATGTGGTGACACGGATTCCTCCTACAAGTGAAATCATGGGAAGTCCTTGTAGGGTTCGCGTCCATGGGGCAGTTCATGCTGGTGCCCGGCGCCGCTGTTGAGCAGCGCGGCCACCGTCGAAATTCTAGCAAATTTTCCGTCACATGGCCTTTGCAGCTGGCTTCACAATGATTCAGGCTGACGAGTTCACACGTTCAAGGCCCGTACGTTAGATCGCGTCACCCTGCACCGGCCCGTCGGTATTCGGTTTCCAGCCGAGCGCTGGCGCCACGTGCTTAGCAAACGACTCAAGCACGTGCATGTTGTATTCGGGGCCGAGCTGGTTTGGGATCGTCAGCATCAACGTGTCGGCGGCCATCACCGCTTCGTCAGCGCGAAGCTGGTCGATCAAACGGTCCGGGGAATCGGCGTACGTCTTCCCGAACGTCGAGCGGGTACCGTCGATGATCCCTATTTGATCCTGGTTCTCGCGTGACGGGAGGCCAAAATACATCTCGTCTTGCTCATTCATGATGGGAAAGACGCTGCGGCTTACGGCGACACGCGGCGACCCAGTGTGACCGGCATTCTTGTACGCGGCGCGGAACCGCTCGATCTGCTGCCGCTGCAGCACATGAAATGACTCGCCGGTCGCCTCGGTGAGGAGGGTCGAGCTCATGAGGTTGAGCCCCTGGCGCCCGGCGCCCTCGGCGGATTCTCGCGACCCGGCACCCCACCAAATATGGTCACGCAGGGTCGCTGATCGAGGCTCAATGGCGAGCCGCTGGCCGGGCCCGAACTGCTGAGGATCTCCCTCGACGACCTTGTCCCCTTCGATCGCCTGCAGAAACAGTTCGAACTTATCGCGTGCGATGTCCGCGCCACGCGGATCCTCCGACCCGGTGTATCCGAAAGCCTCCCACCCGCGTAATGCCGGCTCGGGTGACCCGCGGCTGATGCCGAGCGCGATGCGACCATCGGCGATCAGGTCGAGCGCCGCCGCCTCTTCCGCCAAGTACAGCGGATTCTCGTAGCGCATATCGATGACGCCGGTACCGACCTCAATGTGTTTGGTGCGGGACGCCA
>JBQDBM010000010.1:0-19559 GCA_052090925.1 Leucobacter sp.
GGGCTACCAGGACTTGAACCTGGGACCTCTTCATTATCAGTGAAGCGCTCTAACCGCCTGAGCTATAGCCCCTTGACCAAGAAACGACTTTACCGGATGAGCGGCGAAATCCGAAATCGATACGATCCTAAACTCCGCTACGCACCAATCTAGTTGCTGGTAAAGCCGAGCTGGAATCCACCCAACATGCGCACAAGCAGGTTGTACACGAGCGAGGCGACGGCACCCAGCGCCGTTCCGACAATGATGTTCAGGATCCCGACAACAATTGAGAAGCCGAACACCTGCGGGAAGCCGAGGATCGTCATCAGGCTGTTCTCTTCGCCGACAATGTCCATAAAGAGCTCGTTGACCTGCGCCAGTACTCCGGTCTGCAACAGCACCGTGTAGATCAGCACGGTCGCAACCACACTCACAATGGCAAGACACAGCGACACGAGAAAGGAGAACTTCACTGCCGACCAGAAGTCGATATAGACGAGCTTCAGGCGAACCTGCTTGGAGGGGGCCTTCTTGCGTGTCTTCTTTGCAAGTTTGTCGGCGACAGTGTTACTCATTCACGTCTTCCTTGTTCTCTGCGGGCTCGGCACCTTCGGTCTCGGGCTCTGCCTCTTCGAGACCGCGCTCCGAGTTTCGCGCGATGCCAATAATACGGTCCCCCTCTGGGAATCGTGCAAATACGACACCCATAGTATTCCGTCCCTTGGCTGGTACCTCGGAAACATCCGAACGCACAACCTTACCGCTCGCAAGAACAACGAGTACTTCATCCGTCTCATCGACGATGAGGGCTCCAACGAGATCGCCGCGGTTTTCTGCGAGTTTCGCGACCTTGATGCCGAATCCGCCGCGCCCCTGAACCCGGTACTCATCGACATCAGTGCGCTTCGCGTACCCGCCTTCGGTCACGACAAATACGTGTCCGCCCTCGGTGATCCTCCTGGCGGTCAGCAACGTGTCTTTGTCGCGGAACTTCATGCCCCGTACACCGCTCGTCGAGCGGCCCATTGAACGAAGTGCCCGATCAGAGGCAGTAAATCGGACCGACATACCGTGCTTCGAGACGAGCAACACGTCATCGTCGGCATTGGCGATAAACGCTGACATCAGTTCATCGCCATCGCGCAACCGGATCGCAATGATGCCGCCGGTACGGTTTGTGTCGTACTCTTTCAACGCTGTCTTCTTGACGAGCCCCTCGCGTGTAGCGAGTACGAGGAACCACTCGTCAGCAAAGTCCTTGATGTCGAGAATCTGAGTGACCGTCTCATCGGGTGCAAGTGCCAAGAGGTTTGCCAGGTGCTGCCCCTTGGCGTCACGGCCCCCCTCCGGAATCTCGTACGTCTTCGCGCGATATACACGACCAGTATTGGTGAAGAAGAGCAGCCAGTGGTGCGTCGTGGTGACGAAGAAGTGTTCGACAATGTCATCTGCGCGTAGCTGCGCGCCTTTCACGCCCTTGCCGCCACGGTGCTGCGAGCGGTAGTTGTCGATTCGGGTGCGCTTCACGTACCCCCCGCGGGTGACGGTAACAACCATCTCCTCTTCGGGAATCAGGTCTTCCATCGACATGTCACCGTCATAGCCGTGGAGGATCTCGCTCCGACGCTCATCCCCATACTTGCGAACGAGTTCGGTGAGTTCCTCGACGATGATCCCGCGCTGCTGTGTCGGCGAGGCGAGAATTGCTTCGAATTCCTTGATCTGCATCTCGAGCTTTGCAGCAAGATCCAGAATCTTCTGCCGTTCAAGTGCCGCAAGTCGGCGGAGCTGGAGGCCCAGGATCGCATCTGCCTGTAACTGATCCACATCGAGAAGGCTCATCAGGCCTTCGCGCGCGTCATCAACGGTAGATGAACGTCGGATGAGTGCGATTACTTCATCCAGAGCATCGAGGGCTTTCAGGTATCCCCGCTGGATGTGTGCCTCAGCCTCAGCTTTTCTGAGTCTGTACTCTGTACGTCTGACGATGACTTCAACCTGATGGCGAGCCCATGCCGTGACGAAACCGTCAATTGATAGTGTCCGCGGAACACCGTCAACAATGGCGAGCATGTTGGCACCAAAGTTGTCTTGCAGCTGTGTGTGCTTGTAGAGATTATTCAGCACAACCTTGGCGATAGCATCGCGCTTCAGCACAATGACGAGGCGCTGGCCCGTGCGGCCACTCGTCTCATCACGAATGTCAGCGATGCCCTGAACCTTGTTGTCCTTAACCAGATCGGCAATCTTTATCGCCAGATTGTCCGGGTTCACTTGGTAAGGCAACTCAGTGACTACGAGACAGGTGCGTCCCTGAATCTCCTCGATATTGACAACCGCGCGCATCGTGATTGATCCACGTCCAGTGCGGTACGCATCCGAGATTCCCCGCGTACCAAGAATCTGGGCGCCCGTCGGGAAGTCGGGTCCCTTGATGCGCTGCATCAGTGCCTCTTGCAGCTCCTCATTGGTGGCATCAGGGTTCTCCAGGTGCCATGTGACACCTTCAGCGACCTCACGCAAATTGTGCGGTGGGATATTGGTAGCCATACCAACAGCAATACCGACAGATCCATTTACCAGGAGATTCGGGAAACGCGAAGTGAGTACGGTTGGTTCTTGCGTCCGGCCATCATAGTTTTCTTGGAAATCAACGGTGTCCTCGTCGATATCACGGACCATCTCCATTGCGAGGGGAGACATGCGGGTCTCGGTATACCTGTGCGCCGCGGCACCATCGTTGCCGGGAGACCCAAAGTTGCCCTGCCCGTTTGCGAGCGGGTAACGCATGGACCATGGTTGGACGAGACGCACGAGTGAGTCGTACACCGCGCTGTCCCCGTGCGGGTGGAACTGCCCCATGACGTCGCCAATAACGCGTGTGCACTTTGAGAATGCCTTATCCGGACGGTAGCCACCGTCGTACATTGTGTAGATGACGCGTCGATGGACTGGTTTCAACCCATCACGAACATCGGGCAATGCGCGGCCAACGATCACACTCATGGCGTAATCGAGGTAGGAGCGTTGCATTTCTAGTTGGAGGTCGACCTGGTCGATCTTCCCGTGAAGGGCATGGTTCTCGGCTGTCTGGGTTTCCGAGGCCTCGGTCTTGGGAGAATTGTGCTCAGATGTCAAGGAAACGCACGTCCTTCGCGTTCTGCTGGATAAATGTACGACGTGACTCGACATCCTCGCCCATGAGGGTGGCGAAGATTTCGTCAGCAATCGCGGCGTCATCCATGGTTACTTGCCGGAGTGTTCGAGTTTCAGGGTTCATGGTGGTGTCCCACAGCTCCTCATAGTTCATCTCGCCCAGGCCCTTATAGCGCTGCACGCCACTTTCTTTCGGGAGGCGCCAACCGTTTTCGCTTCCGGTCGTCATGGCCGAGTCGCGCTCCTCATCGCTAAACACATACTGATGGTCGGAGTTCGTCCACTTAATGCGGTATAACGGCGGCTGGGCGAGGTAAACATACCCACGATCAATCAGGGGCCGCATGTATCTGAAAAGCAATGTCAACAGCAGCGTCGTGATGTGCTGTCCGTCAACATCAGCATCGGCCATCAAAACAATCTTGTGGTAGCGAGCTTTCTCAGGGTCGAAGTCTTCTCCAATGCCTGCGCCGAAAGCCGTAATCATTGCCTGGACCTCTGCATTATTGAGTGCACGATCCAGTCGAGCTTTTTCGACGTTGAGAATCTTACCTCGGAGTGGCAGAATCGCCTGAGTCTCGGGGTTTCTCCCTGTTTTTGCCGAGCCACCCGCCGAATCGCCCTCAACGATGAAAATTTCAGATACCGTGGGATCTTTGCTGGTGCAGTCCGAGAGTTTACCCGGCATGCCCCCTGACTCAAGCAGACCCTTGCGTCTTGCCGTCTCGCGCGCTTTCCGCGCTGCCAGACGTGCAGTGGCCGCCTGAATCGCTTTCCGAATGATGTCTTTGGCTGGGCCAGGATTTCGCTCGAACCAGTCACCGAGACAGTCGCCGACCACTTTCTGCACAAAAGCTTTCGCTTCCGTATTGCCAAGTTTGGTCTTGGTCTGTCCCTCGAACTGGGGTTCGCCCAACTTTACTGAGAGAACTGCGGTGAGGCCTTCACGGACATCATCACCTGAAAGATTCTCGTCTTTCTCGCGAAGAATGTTCTTCTCACGTGCATACCGATTTACGAGTGTGGTGAGCGCTGCGCGGAAGCCCTCCTCGTGTGTGCCCCCCTCGTGGGTATTGATCGTATTGGCGTAGGTGTGCACACTCTCTGAGTATGAGGTCGTCCACTGCATCGCAACTTCCGCGGCAATCTTCCGCTCAGTGTCCTCAGACTCAAAGGAAATAATTTCGTCGTTGACGAGCTCAGTCCGCTTCGTCGAATTCAAGTGTTGAACATAGTCCTCGAGACCGCGCTCATATAGGAACTCATCATGCAGCGTGGGCGGGGCAGTAAGGTCTCCCCCGGCGTCCTCAACTGGGTCCTGAGGTCGCTCATCAGTGATATTGATCTGCAGGCCTTTATTGAGGAAGGCCATCTGTTGGAACCTGGTTCGGATGGTGGTGTAGTCAAAATCGACAGTTTCAAAAATATCCCGGCTCGGCCAGAAAGTGATCTGGGTGCCAGTCTCCTCAGTGGGTTCACCTTTCGCAAGCGGAGCATCGGGCTCACTATCCGTGAACGACATGTTCCACGTGAAACCTTGACGCTTGACCTGTACATCAAAACGGCTCGAAAGCGCATTCACCACCGAGGATCCCACTCCGTGCAACCCGCCTGAAACCGCGTAGCCACCACCGCCGAACTTACCGCCAGCGTGGAGCACAGTCAGAACTACCTCAACCGATGATTTAGTCGGGTCACTTGAGTGAGGATCGACGGGTATACCTCGCCCATTATCGATAACCCGAACGCCCCCATCCGGAAGAATCGTGATGTCTATAGTGTCGCAATAGCCGGCGAGGGCCTCGTCTACTGAGTTATCGACGATCTCATACACTAAATGGTGGAGCCCGCGAGGACCGGTGGAGCCAATGTACATACCAGGGCGTTTGCGAACCGCTTCGAGACCTTCGAGCACCTGAATGTCGCTGGCACCATACTCATTCGCAGCCGCAGCCTGTTCTAAACTCATGCCTTATATAATCTCTCTGTAGGCTTCTGGGGGCATTTCATAACCCCGGGCACTTCCGCCCACCAGCCTATCAACGAAGGGGCTTCCAGCGCGCGTTCCCGAGCCGGGAAGACCCACATTTACCTAAGGAACGTCCCCACTGGTCCAGATGGCGGCGGGATGGTCGAAGTTTCACGTGAAACTAGTGTCCGAATGGTCTCGGAATAGAGTGTGAAAGCGCTACCCGTACGTGTCACGAGGACCCCTCCCCTGTACGCTTCGTAAACCACGTTTCCAGCTCGGTGCACCCGGGGGCAAAAACCTCAGATCTGAGATAGCAGCCTCCGGGTAATCATTTAAGATGCGCGTCAGAATCTGTCCGCGAAGACGCCGTAGCTCGGTCGCCCACGTAGTCGAGTCAACCTGCACCTGCAGCACGCCATTTCGGATTTCGATAACCTCGGTATGTTCGGCCATAGTTTCACCCGCAAACTCTGCCCATTCAGTGATGAGCTTCGCCTGGTCAAGCTCCGTATTCCATCCCATATCTCGTGCTGTTATCGATAGGACATCGCTGAGAGCCCGCGGGTCTCGCCCTTTCCCAAACGGGGCACCCTCGCCGCTCGATACTAGAGAGCGCTGGCGCCGCTTCGGCTTCACTCCACGCCAGACCGCTTTCATGTGGAGATACATCTCGGTGGCAAATCCTACATCCCCGCTCGGCCTCATGTGCCACTCACATGTTTATCGGTACGGAGTTCGGCGCCTAAGGCTCCCCCTTGACGATTGTCGCCAACGCGCTTGATCGTCCCATCGTCAACTTCAACCCGGTGCCACGCTAACTCCGAGGGAACGTCATCCTCTACCGCGGCGGTGACGATCACCTGTTCGAAGTCGCCGACACTCGCCATGAGGCGATTCCTGCGCTTCGTGTCGAGCTCCGCAAAGACATCATCGAGAATAATGACAGGATCCCCGGTCGTTGCTTGCTCCCGCAAGAGATTCGCGAGTGCCACCTTCAATGACAGCACGAATGACCAGGTCTCCCCGTGACTCGCATACCCTTTCACAGGCAAGCCATTCAGCTCCAAGATCAAATCATCACGATGAGGCCCGATGAGCGTTACAGCTCGTTCGATCTCTCGTGACCGAACTTCCCTCAATGCAGCGTGGAATCCACCTTGGAGTGTTTCACGTGAAACGTCGCCATCCCGCGAACTGCCAAATGTTTCACGTGAAACACGCGAAGAACCAAACGCACCATCAACGGACTCACTTAAACTTAGGGCGGGAGAGTGATCTTGCTCCACAAGCGCCGCATATGCATCCTGAAGTGGAACACTGAGTTCAGCGACGAGCTGCCTGCGTGCGATCATAATCTGAGTCCCCAACTCCACCAGTTGCTCATCCCACACCGCCAGCGTCGAATCCACAGCAGATCGGGCTCCACTGGCTTTCGCCGACTTCAAAAGTGCGGTCCTCTGCTTCACCACACGCTCATAGTCGGCTACCACGCCCGCCATCAACGGATTACGTGCCACGAGCGCCTCATCGAGAAATCGACGCCGCCCAGACGGGTCCCCCCGCGCAATACTCAAGTCTTCCGGGGCAAAGAACACCGACGAGAACCAACGCGTCAATTCTCGAACTCGCGTCCCTGCGCGATTCAGTTGTGCTCTATTCGGGCTGTCTCGATTCAGTTGCACTTCGAGTAGAGCCTCGCGACCCACAGCTTCTACCCGCATTCGTGCGACCGCTGCGCCTGCGTGGGCTCGAATCAAGGCCGTCTCGGTTGACACCCGATGAGACCTCAAAGTCGCAAAATATGAGATAGCTTCGACGAGGTTCGTCTTTCCCTGTCCATTTCTACCTATGATCAGGTTAGGGCCAGGAAGTAATGGAAGCTCAGCCTGCCGATAGTTTCGAAAATCGGTGAGCGAAAGATGCACCACCCGCATTCGTACCCCTACCGGAGCAGCAAGTTCGGCTGCAGTAAGTACCTAAAGCCCTCAAGATCTGCCTCATCCTTACTGCGCTGACTCGTAATCAGCACCGGGCCAGGCTTTCCTGGGTTATCTGTTCGGGTAAAGGCAATTCGGGCAAATGAGGAGTGCGTGGAGCGCAATCCATCGAGCAGAAACTGCGGTTTCAACGAGACCACCATCTCGTCCCCCACCAGGTGTGCATCGACAGTCTCCACAGCTTGAGCACTTTCTGTGCCAGCCGCTTCGAGAGTGACTGTGCCTTCCGCGAACGAGAACCTCAGCGCAGCTTCGCGCTCAAGCACAAGCCCCACGCGGCCCACGGCTTCCACAAGCTCGGAGGTACTCATCACAGCGTAATTATCAATCTCTGTCGGAAACAGGCGTCCAACTGGCGGGTAGTTTCCCTTGATCAACAGCGACGTGACCGTCTTGTTCCCACCCGTGAACGCGATCAGTTCCCGCTCTCCATCTTTCACAATTGCGACCTGGACCTGGCCGTCATGCGCGAAGGTTTTTCCAACCTCTGTAACGATCTTTGAAGGAACCAGCGCTGTCAGCGAGTCTCCGCCCCCCTGGTTCTCCCAGTCGATCGCACGAGTAGCCACGCGGTATCGATCAGTCGCAGTCAGCGTGAGCGAGTTCTCGGTCACTTCGAACTGAACGCCGGTAATCACCGGGGTCACATCATCCTTTGAAGCCGCAAGCGATACCTGAGCGATAGCCTCAGCAAACACGTCAGCAGGAACTGAGCCCGAGACCTCATCAACCCGGGGAATCTGGGGATATTCTTCAACTGGCATCGCAGGCAAACTAAATGATGCTGACCCACAACGAACTTGAACACGAGTCTCGACAAGGGTGATGTCAACATCAGAGTGTGGCAGACGCTGGGCAATTTCACCGAGTAGCCGGCCTGAAACAAGCGCACGTCCAGGTTCAGCCACTTCCGCCGAAACGCCAGTTCTCGCTGATACTTCATAGTCGAATGACGAAATGGTGAGCTGCCCGTCGGCCACCTCCAGCAATGCGCCACTCAACAAGGGCTGGGTTGGACGTTGAGGTAAAAGCTTCACGGCAAACGATACAGCCTCACTAAAGACGTCACGGTTGACGGTGAATCGCATCGGGGCTCCTCGAAACTGCTTGGGGTCTCTTTGCTTATGCTCAGCACAAGAAGAGCGCACGGTGCACAAGGACAGTGCGCCTCACAATCTTTGCACAATCCACGCGACACAGCACTTCCAAATTTGTAACCGCGCGGCTTTCAAGTTTTTACGGGCTTGAAAACTAGAAGGTTCGGCAAATCACTCAGCGTGATCGAATGCCCGATAAACATACTTAGAGATCGTAATAGTAGTAACACCTGTGGAGACTGTGGATAAGTTGCTCTTGAGCATACGGGCCTAGGAAACTACAACGGTGTGAGTTGTTGAAGACCCTAGGATTAATGAGGAACCGCGAGAACACGCCAATCTGGGGCAAAAATCAAGTTTCCACAGCCTGAGCCGATCCATCCACAGATAAGGGGAGTTCTCCCCAGTTATCCACAGGGGGGTGTTGATTGTGGAGAAACGTTGCTTACCGGTCACCCTGCTTGATGCGGGTCGTCAGTTCAGTCACCTGGTTGTAGATTGAGCGTCGCTCAGCAATTAACTGCGCAATCTTCTTGTGCGCATACATCACTGTCGTATGATCCCTGCCCCCAAACAGCTGCCCAATTTTCGGCAGTGACAAGGGCGTCAGCTCGCGACAAAGGTACATTGCAATTTGGCGTGCTGTTGCGATCTGTTGAGCACGGGAGGGTCCGTAAAGCTCATCAATCGCAAGATTAAAGTACTCACCGGTACGACTGATGATGTCCGAGGGCTGGACCTCATTGTCATCATTCAATGAAATCTGATCTTTGAGTACGGACTGGACAAGGCCCATATCAATGCGCTCTTGATTCAAGCTCGCGAATGCGGTGACCCGAATGAGCATTCCCTCGAGCTCGCGAACATTAGAGGTGAACTTTGAAGCAATGAACTCCAGAATACTGTCATCGATCTCAAGACTTTCGCGCTGTGCTTTCTTGCGCAGGATCGCAATGCGCGTTTCGAGATCTGGGACCTGGATATCGGTGAGGAGTCCCCATTCGAATCGGGAGAGCATGCGTTCTTCGAAGCCACGTAGATGTTTCGGCTGCACATCACTGGTAATCACTACCTGCTTATTGTGATCGTGCAGGGTATTGAACGTGTGGAAGAAAGCTTCCTGGGTCTCGGCCTTGCCTTCCAAGAACTGAATATCATCAACCAGAAGCATGTCCACACTTCGATATCGAGAGTGAAAAGACGATCCCTGGTTGTTTGCAATCGAATTAATAAAATCATTCGTGAAATACTCAGAGCTGACGTATCGAACTCGCACTTCGGGGAAGAGTTCCCGCGTGTAATGCCCTATGGCATGCAGCAGATGTGTCTTTCCGAGCCCCGAATCGCCGTAGATAAACAGCGGATTGTAGGAACGAGCTGGAGCTTCTGCAACTGCGACACCCGCTGCGTGGGCGAGGCGGTTTGATTGACCAATCACGAACGAATCAAACCGGTACTTTTCATTTAGGGTACTTTCGACCTCTTCACGCACGCCATATCGGCCTTGATCACGATGGCGGCCTCCTCCGGCATCGAGCGGACGCTCATCAAACACCGGGGTGTGTGCATGGCCAGCCGACAAACGCTCTTCTGCTGGAGCCGGATCGAGTGCGGGCTGAGCGTCGGCGTCCACCAGAACAATAAAATTGTTGATGTCGTGCGCTTCGGGTACATCAGAGACGGCAGCCATAATGGCTGCGCGCAGGCGATTCTCCAGCAGCTTCAGGGTGAAGTCGTGTTGCACCGCGAGATACAAGGTCCCCGCAGCCACTCCTCGCGGCACGGCGAGGGACAATTGCGCGCCCATCGCTGGACCTACTTCAGGGTTCCCCATTACCGCATGGGTCACTTTCGCCCACACATTCTGTACTTCTTCTTCAGTCACAGCCAACCTAGTTCTTAAGTATTTGACCCAGCATACTCTCTAGGTAGAAAATGTTATCCCCAGATATATCCACAGGTAGAATCCGCGTGATCATCAGAGAATGTGGATAACTATGCGTCGCGAGCGATGCCGCGAACTACGTTAGTCACAGTTTTGTACACAGGCAAACTGCAAACGAATCCTACAAGGTTCCGCAGACACAAAGAGCCAGCAGTGAGTTGGCGCCACGAACTCACTCGAGCGGCGTATGCTGGCCAGCCATTGAGCGCCCAGTTAGGATTGGGCACAGCCGGGCAGGGTAAATCAGTAATGGTTATCAAGACGGGACACAGTAGTTCATGAGTGCTGAGACAGAATCTACAATCGCTCAAGATGCGCTTGAGGCCATTGATCCAGAGCTGAGACGCGGCTTGGAGGAAATCGTCGAACAGCTCTGTGCCGATGATGTAGCCAAGAGAGAGCCTCGGGACATCGCTGGTGCCGCGATGTCAATGAGGGCACTCGCGGCGAACCGAAGCCCAGGAGACACGCACGTCGCAGTATTTACGCCGACGCTGCGCGAGCATGGTTGGACCTCACGACGGACAATCATCAATGTCTGTACAGACGACGCTCCCTTTCTCGTTGATTCCGTTGGAATGGCGATTGCACGGCAAGGATTGACCGTGCATCTCTTGATGCACCCGGTCATCTCGGTGCATCGGGACGACCAAGGGGAACTCCTCGAGATTGGCGCCGCCGGCGGACAATTGGAGTCCTGGATTCACCTTGAGGTAGACCGCGTTCCCACGGAGGACGGTCGAAATGAACTCGAGGAGCGGTTGCGCAAGGTCTTCGGCGATGTGCATTCCGCAGTTCAAGACTGGCGGTCCATGCAGCGTGCGTGCCTCGATATCGTCACTGATCTACGGACAGCTCCCCCAGCGACAGTGGACCCCGACACGATTGACCCCACCATTGAGTTTCTGAATTGGCTTGCTGCAGATAATTTCACATTCCTTGGGTACCGAGAGCATGTACTCGAGACCGACGAGAACGGGCACGAGGTGTTGCGTTCACTTCCGCACACCGGCCTAGGAATTCTGCGGAAGACAGCGTCGACCGTTGCAACCCTTAGCCCAGAAGCGCAGCGCACGGCGAGAGAGCCCAGGCTTCTGACGCTCACCAAAGCCAACTCGCGGGCAACCGTGCACCGGGACGTGTATCTCGACTACGTCGGTGTGCGAATGTTCGACGACCATGGCAAGGTCATCGGCGAGCGCCGATTCCTCGGTATGTTTACTTCGGTCGCCTACGCCTCGTCGGTCACGACATTGCCTATTGTCTCGGATAAAGTACGCAACGTTCTTGCCCGATCGGGTTTCACACCGAATTCGCACTCCGGGAAAGATTTGCTCCAGATTCTGGAGGAATACCCTCGAGATGAACTCTTCCAAGACAGCCCTGAACACCTCTTTGAAGTCTCGATGCAGGCTACCCGCTTGCATGAGCGCCGAAGTGCCCGCGTGTTCTTGCGAAAGGACGAGTTCGGTCGCTTCGTATCAGCGCTTGTCTTCATCCCACGAGATCGCTACAACACCACTGTACGATTGCGACTCGAGGCACTCCTCCGCGAGGTATTTGGTGCCGAACAGGTGGATCACACCACAAGAGTTGGCGAATCGCCACTTGCACAGTTGCACTTTGTCCTGCGGATGCCAAAGGGCGAGTCTGTCCCAGATGTTAACGAGGTGGACCTCCAGCGACGACTAGAAATTGCGATACTCAGCTGGAGCCAGTCGTTGGTCGACGCGCTCCACCATGAGTACGGTGAAGAAGAAGCAGCCCGGCTTTTCGCCCTATACGGCACTGCGTTCCCCCAGTCGTACAAGGAATACGTTTCCGTCCTGGATGCGATCAGCGATATTGAGTTACTCGAGGCCTTGGCTCATGGTGATCAGTTCGCCGTCCGCCTCTACGAGGACGAGGAACAGGGCGACCCAAAGCGTCGAATCGTGACGATGGTCACCCCGAAGCAGTACCCACTCACCCAGGTCCTCCCAATTCTCACGGACTTGGGCGTCGACGTCGTCGATGAACGCCCATATGCGATCCACATGTCCGACGGTACGGTGCAGTACATCTCTGATTTCGGCGTCGTCGTGACTGACTCTGAATTGTGGGGCGACCAAGCGGTGGCGGCAGCGTTTGAAGATGCGTTTACAGCAGCCTGGACCGGGAACGCAGAGAGCGACAAACTCAACTCACTCGTGCTATTTGGCGGGTTGAGCTGGCGAGAAATAGTCATTCTGCGCGCAATCGCAATGTACCTACGCCAAACCGGCTCCGCATTTTCTCTCGAGTACATTGATCAGGCACTGATTCAGAACCCTGTTCTCGCGTCCGGACTCGTGCGGCTGTTTGAGGTTCGGTTCGATCCTGACTTGCAGGGAGACCGTGGGCAACAAGCTGCCAGCCTAAACGAGGCACTGCTGCAAGATCTTAATGAGGTTGCGAGCCTTGATCATGATCGG
Source organism: Leucobacter sp. (assembly GCA_052090925.1). Classification (GTDB taxonomy): domain Bacteria; phylum Actinomycetota; class Actinomycetes; order Actinomycetales; family Microbacteriaceae; genus Leucobacter. Next base: position 12,603 of record JBQDBM010000010.1, read on the forward strand.
ATCATTCGCTCGTTTATCGGGGTGATTGATGCGACGTGGCGCACAAACTTCTACCAGCACAATGCAGGCGGCGGACCAAAGTCTTGGGTGTCGATGAAGCTCGACTGCGCGCGTGTGCCTGGGCTCCCGAAGCCACACCCGATGGCTGAAATCTGGGTCTATTCACCTGAAGTAGAGGGTGTGCACATGCGGTTTGGGACTGTGGCACGAGGTGGATTGCGCTGGAGCGACCGACGAGAGGACTTCCGCACCGAAGTGCTGGGGCTCGTCAAAGCACAGATGGTAAAGAACGCCGTCATTGTGCCGACTGGCTCAAAGGGTGGATTTGTTGCAAAGGCACTTCCGCCACCATCAGACCGGGCTGCATGGCTGGAGGGTGGAAAGGCTGCGTACCGCACATTTATCCGGGGCCTTCTTGACATCACCGATAACCGGAGCGGAACCACTATTGTTCCGCCAGAGCGTGTAGTGCGCCACGATGGGGATGATTCATATCTCGTCGTCGCCGCAGACAAGGGCACTGCAGCGTTCTCGGATACCGCAAACGAAATCTCGGAGGAGTACGGCTTCTGGATGGCCGATGCATTCGCATCAGGTGGATCGGCCGGTTACGACCACAAAGGAATGGGTATTACGGCCCGCGGCGCCTGGGAGTCGGTCAAGCGACACTTCCGTGAGCTTGGACACAATACACAGGCCGAAGACTTCACGGTGGTTGGCATCGGTGACATGTCGGGAGATGTATTCGGAAACGGCATGCAACGATCCGAACACATCCGTCTGGTAGCGGCCTTCGACCACCGCCACGTATTTGTTGACCCAAGCCCTGACGCAGCTACGTCATACCCGGAGAGGCTTCGTCTCTATGAAAAGCCTGGCTCCTCGTGGGACGACTACGACCGGGCACTGATTTCGGAGGGGGGAGGCGTCTTCTCGCTCTCCGCCAAGTCTATTCCGGTGAGCCCCGAGATGGGGAAAGCGTTGGGGCTTGGCGGAGAAGTGACGACCATGACCCCGGCCGAGTTGAAGCGTGCGGTGCTCCTCGCCCCCGTTGATCTGCTGTGGAACGGCGGAATCGGAACGTACATCAAGGCGAGCACCGAGACCGATGCAGAAATTGGTGATCGCGGCAACGACTCGATTCGGGTGAACGGTAATGAGCTACGAGTTCGTGTGGTTGGAGAGGGCGGAAACCTCGGCGTCAGCCAGCGTGGCCGTATCGAGGCCGCACTGTCAGGAATCAGCATCAACACCGATGCAATCGATAACTCGGCGGGCGTTGGCACCTCAGACCGAGAGGTGAACATCAAGATCTTGCTGGGAGCGGCGCTTCGTGATGGGCGATTGGAGCGCCCGGCCCGTGATGAGCTATTGCAGTCTATGACCGCCGAGGTCGCACACCAGGTACTCCGTGATAACTACGAACAAAACGTACTTCTTGGAAACTCCCGCGCAAATGCGGCCGAAATGTTGCCGTCGCACGTGCGACTCATAGAGTGGCTTGAGGGGCGTGATGAGCTTGATCGTGAGCTTGAATCACTTCCGAGCACCACTGAGATTGCGAAGCGGATCGCCGAGGGCACTGGGCTTACGCGGCCAGAATTCGCGGTGTTGGTAGCGTACTCAAAACTGGCACTCAAAACGGATCTCGCTGAAACGGATCTCTCGAGTGACCCGTGGTTTGCTCGCACGCTCGCAGAATACTTCCCGGAACCGATCCGTGAGCAGTATCCAGACGATCTTGCCGAGCACCCGCTCGCTAGCGAGATCATTGTGAACACGGTCGTGAATTCCATGGTGAATAGAGGCGGGATCACATTCGCGTACCGGGCCGCTGACGAGACCGGTGGCACAAGCGAGCAGATCGCGAGAGCGTACGTGGTGGCGCGTGAGGTCTTTGACCTCCGTGGCTTTGTGGTCGATGTTGAGGCGACCGACAACATCGTCCCAACCAGCCTGCAGACGGACCTCTATTTGAGCTTCCGCGGTCTTCTTGACCGGTCGGCACGATGGTTTGTGCAGCATCGGCGAGACGGCGTCGACATTGGGCACGAAATCGACCAGTTCAGTGGTCCGGTTGAGCAACTCGCCCCCCGGCTACACGAGTTGATGCGTGGAGATGACCTCAAACGCTACGAGGCGCGCGTTGAAGAGCTCGAGAGTGCCGGTGTTCCGCCCGCCCTCGCGGAGCGCGGAGCGCGGCTCATTGCGGCCGTTGCACTGCTCGATATTGTTGAACAAGCGCGCCTGAGTGGCTGGGATTTGGAGGAGGTCGCAAGTGTGTACTTCGCGATGTCCTCGAGCATGGAGTTCGATGAGCTTCTTGAACGAGTGAGTGAGCTGCCGCAAGACGATCGGTGGGGCTCCATGGCCTGGGCCGCAATACGAGATGACCTCTACGCGACAATGATTGCGCTCGCGGCCTCCGTCATCGAACACACTGAGCCAGTAGCGGGCGCAACGCTCTCTGACAGTGCAGAATCACGGATCGCCGCCTGGTTTGAACAGGGCGGAGAGCCCGCACATCGGGCTCGAAACGATGCCCTCGGAGCCGCACGCGCTGCGGACGGGGACCTGTTGGCCACACTGTCAGTTGCACTCCGTCGACTTCGGTCACTCGTGCGCTAGGCGTTGGAAGTACCACTCCTCGCGACTCACATTGACGCGACAGCGGATAGAACGTAAACTAAGTACCTTGTATGGGCGCTCGCTCACCGCTAGCGTGCCCAAATCCGACTTCCTTGCCGCCTCGAGTGCCAAGGATTTGTTCCCATAAGTCACGGAGTCTAGACATGAGCAAGCGCACTTTCCAGCCCAACAACCGCCGTCGCGCCAAGGTACACGGCTTCCGCACACGTATGCGCACCCGCGCAGGCCGCGCAATCCTTTCCGCGCGCCGCGGCAAGGGCCGCACGAAGCTCAGCGCGTAGCACGTATCAGGCCCTGAGACTGTGCCAGCACGGCAACACCGAGTCGTTCGGGGCGATGATTACCGACGCGTCGTACGTACCGGTCGCCGCGTGGGCGGTGCATTCTGCATCACCCACGCGGTTTTCCATGCCCCGGAGCAACCAGCGCGCTTCGGTTTCATCGTCTCGAAGGCTGTAGGGGGTGCGGTGACACGCAATCTCGTGCGCCGACGGATGAAAACAATTGCCGACCGACACATCCGAGCGGGCTTGACCGGCATCGATATCGTATTCCGTGCGCTGCCCGCCGCCGCAGTCGCCGAGTATCGCGAACTTGAGCGCGAGTTGAATCGCGCGCTTACCAAGCTCACCGAGACCGGGCCTGAAGAGGTGCGGCAATGATCCTGCGCATTTTGAGAGAGTGTTGGTTGCTGCCGCGAAACACTGCGATTGCGATCATGCGTCTCTATCGGTGGCTCATCTCCCCCCTTTACGGACAGGTGTGCAGGTATCATCCATCGTGTTCCCGGTATTCTTTGGAGGCGTACCAGCGTTACGGATTGATTGCGGGCGCCGGGCTGACAGTCTGGCGTCTTTTACGATGTAATCCGTGGAGCAGCGGTGGGATCGATGATGTACCCGAACGGCTCCATCCACATTTCATGATTAATGCGCGCGGATTCGTCCGCCCAACACACCGAAAGGCCTGATCTCAGGTGGATTTCATCGAAACCATACTCTGGCCGCTGCGCTGGCTCGTTGAGCTTGTGTTGTGGGTCTGGCACGAGCTCTTCACCACGCTGGGAATGAACCCCGACAACGGTGTGACCTGGGTGCTGTCGATCATCGGGCTGGTATTGGTAGTGCGTTCTGCTCTGATTCCGGTCACCGTGCGACAGATTAAGTCGCAACGACGCATGATGGACGTCGCGCCGGAAATGAAAAAGATCCAGGCGAAGTACAAGGGGAAGAGCGACCAGTTCTCTCGCGAGGCGATGAGCCGCGAGACGATGGCGATGTACAAGAAGCACGGAACGAGCCCGTTCGCTTCGTGTTTGCCGATCCTGATTCAGATGCCGATCTTCTTCTCCCTCTTCTATGTGCTGCGTGGTGCGGCGGAAGGCCGGGAGGGCATCGGCTTTATGGATCTGGCTCTGACGGAGAGCTTTAACAAGGCGTCGATCTTCGGTGCGCCGCTTGCGATGAACTTCACCCAAGCATGGTCGGAAGGCGTCTGGACGGTCGTCATTCTCCTCGGCATTATTGTTGTCCTGATGATCAGCTCGCAGTTCTTCACGCAGCTGCAGATCATGTCAAAGAACATTTCTGATGAGACGAAGAACTCCCCGATGTACCGGCAGCAGAAGATCATGCTCTACATCATCCCGTTCGCTTTCCTCTTCTCGGGTGTCGCGTTCCCACTCGCGCTCAACATCTACTGGTTCACCTCGAACTTGTGGACTATGGGCCAGCAGTTCATTGTGATTCACAACATGCCAACGCCGGGCAGCGATGCGTGGCGTGCACGACAGGCACGCCTCAAGGCCAAGGGTAAACTGACGGACGAAGAAGTTGCCGAGACCGAACGCATTGAGGGCAAAGCCGCCCAGCAGGGGCAGCGGCAGCAGCCGGTCAACCCGAAGCGCAACAAGAAAAAGAAGAAATGAGAACCCCGTGACGAACGAACGCGTGGCTGATTTGGCGGATGGCGAGCAGCCGAACGTTGCCGAGCTTGAGGCCGAAGGAGATCTGGCGGCCGACTACCTCGAGGCATTTCTTGACATTTCGGACCTCGACGGTGACCTTGACATGGATGTCGCGAATGGTCGAGCTTACGTGTCCATCACCGGTGGTGGGGAGGATCTTGATCGTCTCGCGACTCCAGACACCGTGCAAGCGCTGCAGGATCTCACGAGGTTGGCCGTGCAGAGCAAGACTGGTCGATTCTCCAGGCTGATTCTGGACGTGGCTGGCTCACGCGACGCGCGAGCTGAGGAACTCCGCAGCATGGTAGATGCTGCCGTGGCACAGGTTGCCGCAGGGCGCACGGAAGTTTCGCTCGAGGCAATGTCATCGTATGAACGAAAGCTCGTACACGACCTGGTCGCGGAGCGAGGATACCACTCAGAATCGCGAGGCGAGGGTCGGGATCGACGGCTCGTCATCAGCGCCAGCTGATCTGGAAACGTTTCACGTGAAACCCGAGAGGGACGCCAAACACGCGTCAGTCGTCATCGAGACAGAACCGTCGGTTGCTGCTGCGCTTGCAGGCGACCGCATCGACGAATTGCGCGAGTTTTCGGCGGATCTGGGTCGTCGCGGGGAAGAGCTCGGGCTGATTGGTCCACTCGAAGCGCCGCGACTTTGGACGAGGCATATCCTCAACTCGGCAGTAGTTTCCCCATTCATTGACAGTGGCGCCGTTGTTGCTGACATCGGTACGGGTGGTGGCATGCCGGGCCTCGTGCTCGCGATTGTTCGGCCCGATGCACGGTTCAAGCTGATTGAACCGATGGAGCGGCGGTGTAACTGGCTGAACGAACAGATTGAGCGTCTCGGTCTAAGTAACGCCGAAGTGCTGCGAGGCCGCGTCGAGGAGTATCACGGCGCCTTTGAGGTCGATCAAGTCACGGCACGCGCAGTCACTGCGCTTCGGAAGCTCGTACCACTGACTGCTCCCCTACTGCGTGACGCGGGCACGATGCTCTTCCTCAAGGGCGCCAGTGTGGAGCATGAGATCGCAGCCGCAGAGAAGGTACTGCGTAAGCACCGAGTGGGCGACGTCTCCGTTGAGGAGCTGGGAGCGGACACACTTGAAGAGTCAACGCGACTGTTCCGTGCGACTGTTCGAGGGTAAGGCCCGGGGCAGCGGTGCGAGTCAGCGCTGCAGGTCGTAGAGTAGTGGGCGACAGTGCCCGCAGAGTGTGTCTCTCCTGAGGCACGCGAGAGACCGAGAATAGTTTCGACACGAGGAGCTCATGACCGAGGTTGAGAACTCGCTGGTGGGTGACCACCTGGCAGAGAAGGTGCGTCGCCGTCGCCGCTTAGAGGAGACCGTTTCAAGTCTTCCCAGCACGACGCGAGTAATCACCGTCTCCAATCAAAAGGGTGGGGTCGGAAAGACCACTACCACCGTGAACTTGGCTTCCGCCCTTGCGCGGCGCGGCGCGAATGTTCTCGTCATTGACCTTGACCCGCAGGGGAACGCTTCGACGGCTCTCGGTGTGATGCACCGGCCCGAAGTGACGAGCATTTACGAGGTGCTGCTTGGGGACTCCGAGATCTCTGATGCAATACAGCCCACGACCGATAATGAGCGCCTGTTTTGTGTTCCGTCGACGATCAACCTTGCCGGTGCAGAAATAGAGTTGGTTTCTCTCGTTGCGCGTGAACAGCGGCTGCGCACTGCGCTCGAGACGTTTCTCGCGGAATCTGAGCAGCAGATTCACTATGTATTTATTGACTGCCCCCCGTCGCTCGGTCTCCTGACCGTCAATGCGTTTGTCGCCGCAAGCGAGGTACTGATTCCGATTCAGTGCGAATACTATGCGCTCGAAGGCTTGAGTCAGCTCCTCGGCAACATTCAATTGATTCAAAAGCACTTGAATCCAGGGCTGAGCGTGTCAACAATTCTGCTGACTATGTACGATGCTCGCACGAACCTTGCGCAGGAAGTTGCGAACGAAGTGCGGGAGCACTTCCCCACCGAGACCCTCGCCACAGCCGTGCCGCGGTCAGTGCGTATTTCCGAAGCGCCCAGCTATGGGCAAACGGTCCACGCATACGACCCCGCATCGATCGGCGCGCTCGCCTATCTTGAGGCCGCAGCTGAAATTGCGGAGCGACGGGCCCCCAACGCAGGGGAAGTCACAGCCGCGACGAGTATTGAACCACTTACGGGCTCATGATGAGTTCGATCCTGAACAGCAACGAAGGAGCATGACACAATGGCGACGAAGAAGCGGAGCGGCCTCGGGCGCGGCATTGGTGCACTCATTCCTGAAGCGCCGGCTCCCTCAGGCGAGCGACCTGTCGACGTGTTCTTTCC